>NZ_JBVKAI010000001.1:454791-643532 GCF_055639495.1 Streptomyces sp. NPDC039424 | reverse complement strand
GTAGCCGCCCCCGGAGCCGGTGGAGCCAGTTGGTGGGCCAGCCAGGTGGGGACGCCGCCGAGGAGGCGGAACAGGCGGCGGGCCTCCTCTCGTAGGCGGGATGCCTCCGGCTCGGTCTCGGTGTCGGCGAGGGAGGCCAGGGCGGGGGCCGTGCCGACCAGGTAGCCCAGCTCCTCGCGGATGCGGAGGGACTCGGTGAAACCGTGTCGTGCCTCGGCCAACTCGCCCTCCCGCAGGGCGAGTCCGGCCAGATGCCGCCAGGTGAAGGAGAGCAGCAGCGGGTCGGAGTGCGCGGCGGCGCCGGCGTGGGCCCGACGGTAGGCGGCGCGGGCCGCCTGGGGGGAGCGGGACAGGTTCTCGGCGAGCAGCCCGCGCCGGAAGTCCAGCAGGACCCGGCCCGGAGCGTTGGGCGGGATCAGCGCGGCGGCCCGGCCCAGCGCGGCCCGCGCCTCGTCGGCCCGGTCGCGCACCCCGTGCAGCGTGGCCGCGTAGGCGAGTTGCCCGCGCTCGCAGGCCGCCGCCCCCCGTTCCTCGTCGTCCTGCGCCAGCGCCTCGGCGGTGCGCAGCGCGTCCTCGGCCTCCGCCCAGCCCCGCTCGGTGTACAGGCACCGCTCGACCAGCAGCCCGGCCCGTTGCAGCGCGGCCGTCGCGGTGTCCGGCCGGAGCAGGGCCGCCGCGTCGGCCCAGCAGGCCCGCGAGCGCAACCGCCATACCGCGGTCTGGAGGGGATCGTCAGCGGCGGTCGTTCCGTTCCCATACATGGCGGAGTACGCCACGTTGCCCTCCCCGAGCGCGCCATCGAGCTATGAGTGGTGGCCGCATTCCAGCACCAATCGGAGGGCCGGGCCAAGGGGCTGGGTGAAAGTTTTCACAAAGTGGCGGGGCGAACCCCGCCCGTGACCGCCCCCGTGATCACGCTCGTTCAGCTCATGCGCAGCGCCAGGAAGAAGTCGAGCTTGTCCTCCAGCCGGGACAGATCACGCCCCGTCAACTGCTCGATCCGGCCGACCCGGTAGCGCAGCGTGTTGACGTGCAGGTGCAGCCGGGTGGCGCAGCGCGTCCAGGAACCGTCGCAGTCCAGGAAGGCCTCCAGCGTCGGGATCAGCTCGGCCCGGTGCCGGCGGTCGTAGTCGCGCAGCGGGTCCAGCAGGCGCGCGGTGAAGGCCCGGCGGACGTCGTCCGGGACGAACGGCAGCAGCAGGACGTGCGAGGCCAGCTCCTGGTGCCCGGCCGCGCACACCGGGCCCGGCCGCGCAGCCGCGACCCGCCGCGCGTGCCGCGCCTCCTCCAGCGCCCCGCGCAGCCCCTCCGCGGAGTGGACGGCCGCGCTGACGCCGAGCGTGAGCCGCCCGTCGTCGTCGAGCCCGGCCGACAGCGGCTCCCGTACGGACTCCAGGAGGGCGTCGGCGAGGATTCCCGCCTCCGAGCCGTCGTGCTCGGTGGAGACGGCCGGGAGGGGGACCAGGGCGACCGCCTCGTCGCCGGTGTGCGCGACGGCGATCCGGTCGGAGGGCTCGGGGCCGGTCGCCCGGGGGTCCACCAGGATCTCCTCCAGCAGCGCCTGGGCCACCGGCCCGCCCTCGATCTCCCCGCCCTCCCACTCGACGCGCGCGACGACCACCTGCCAGTGCGGGGCCGCGCCGAGGCCGGGCAGCAGCACCGGCGCCGCGACCCGCAGCCGGGCGGCGATCTCGGCGGGCGCCGCGCCCGTCTGCACCAGCTCCAGGACCTCCTGGGCGAGCCGCCGCCGGACCGTGCGCGCCGCGTCCCGCCGGTCCCGCTCGACCGCGATCAGCTGGGTGACGCCCTGCAGCAGGTCCAGCCGCTCCGCGGGCCAGTCCCCGGCGTCGGCCTCCACGGCCAGCAGCCAGTCCGACAGCACCGTCTCGCGCACGTCCCGGGCGGCCTGCGGGGACCGCCCGCTGCTGCGGATCGGGAAGAGGGAGTACACCGTCTGGCCGAGCGTCAGCCGGTGCGGCCCCCGGCGTCCGGTGCGCCCGGCGGCCAGGTGTTCGGAGGCGAGCCCGGCGCACACCTCGGCCGGCAGCGCCGGGCCCGCGCCCTTGGGGCCCGCGATGAGGCGCCCGGCCGGTGACAGCACCCAGGCGCGCAGGTCCAGGTCCGAGCCGAGCAGGTCCAGGACGACGTCCGGGCCGCCGCCCGCCGGGCCCGAGGTCATCATCCGGCGGTGCCGGTCCACCACGGCCGCGAGGTCGCCCGCGCGCTCGCCGGAGACCTGCCGCACGACATGCTCGGTGATCGTCGCGAACGCCACCGACTCGTGCACCGCGAACAGCGGCAGCCGGTGCCGCGCGCAGGCCACGACCAGGTCCTCCGGGATGTCCCCGAGCTCGGCCTCACCGGCGGCGAGCGCGGCGACCCCGGCCTGCACCAGGATCCGTACGAACGGCTCGGAGTCCGCGGTGTCCCGGCGCCAGGCCAGGCCGGTCAGCACCAGCTCACCGCCGGAGAGGTAGCGGCTGGGGTCCCGCAGGTCGGTGGTCATGACGCCGCGGACGGTACGGTCCAGCTCGTCCTCGCCGCCGAGCAGCCTGAGGCCCAGCGCATCGGTGTCCAGCAGTGCGCGCAGCCGCATCTCTTCGCCGCCGTTCCTGTGTCTAGAAAACTACGATGGATCTTGGGTGAGGCCCGCCGGTGGGGCCGGGCCGGCCGCGTCCGAGGCCTTTCGGGCCGGTACCCCTGTTTCCACGGCGAAACGAAGAGGTTACTGAGGGCCTCCGTTCATACGAATCTACAAGATGGAGGCTCTGGCCAGCCAACTCCTTCATGGTTTCGGTGACTGACCGCACCGGAGCACCGAGCGGTGTACTGAGTCCACTTGGCGTAGAACAGCACATGAACGAGCCGGGCCCGCCGCACCGGATTGGCTCGATCCGTACGACCCCCGATACGAGAAGAGAGCCGGTCATGGACTTCCTTCGCCCCGCCAGCTGGGAGGAGGCGCTCGCCGCGAAGGCCGAGCACCCCACCGCTGTGCCGATCGCGGGCGGCACCGATGTGATGGTCGAGATCAACTTCGACCACCGGCGGCCCGAGTACCTCCTCGACCTGGGCCGCATCGGCGAGCTCCACGAATGGGAGACCGGCGGGGACAGCGTGCGGCTGGGCGCCTCCGTGCCGTACACGCGGATCATGGAGAACCTCCGCGCCGAGCTGCCGGGCCTGGCCCTCGCCTCGCACACGGTCGCCTCCCCGCAGATCCGCAACCGCGGCGGCGTCGGCGGCAACCTCGGCACCGCCTCCCCGGCCGGGGACGCCCACCCCGCGCTGCTCGCGGCGGGCGCCGAGGTGGAGGCCGAGTCGGTGCGCGGCTCCCGCCGGATCCCGATCGACGCGTTCTACACCGGTGTGAAGCGCAACGCGCTCGCCGCCGACGAGCTCATCAGGGCCGTGCACATCAAGAAGGCCGACGGCCCGCAGCAGTTCTCGAAGGTCGGCACGCGCAACGCCATGGTCATCGCCGTGTGCGCCTTCGGCCTCGCCCTGCACCCCGAGACCCGCAGCGTCCGCACCGGCATCGGCTCGGCGGCGCCCACCCCCGTCCGGGCGAAGGCCGCCGAGGAGTTCCTGAACGCGGCGCTCGAGGAGGGCGGCTTCTGGGACAACGGAAAGATCATCACCCCGTCGGTCGCCAAACAATTCGCGGACCTGTGCTCCGGCGCCTGCAACCCGATCGACGACGTCCGGGGCACCGCGAGCTACCGCCGCCACGCGGTCGGCGTCATGGCCCGCCGCACGCTGACCTGGACCTGGGAGTCCTACCGCGGCGCCGGCCGCACCGCCTTCAGGAAGGGAGGCGCCGCGTAATGCGCGTCAACTTCACCGTCAACGGACGCCCGCAGGAAGCCGACGACGTGTGGGAGGGCGAGTCCCTGCTGTACGTGCTGCGCGAGCGCCTCGGCCTGCCCGGTTCGAAGAACGCCTGCGAGCAGGGCGAGTGCGGTTCGTGCACCGTGCGCCTGGACGGCGTGCCGGTGTGTTCCTGCCTGGTCGCCGCCGGCCAGGTCGAGGGCCGCGAGGTCGTCACGGTCGAGGGCCTGGCGGAGTACGCCCGGCAGCGATCCCGCGGCACGGGCGGCACCGGCACCGGCGAGGACGCCGGACTCGCCCCCGTCCAGCAGGCGTTCATCGACGCGGGCGCCGTCCAGTGCGGCTTCTGCACCCCGGGTCTGCTGGTCGCCGCCGACGAGATGCTCGAACGCAACCCGAACCCCTCCGACGCGGACATCCGCGAGGCCCTGTCGGGGAACCTGTGCCGCTGCACCGGCTACGAGAAGATCATGGACGCGGTGCGCCTCGCGGCCGCCCGCCGGTCCGAGGGGGTCTGAGCATGCCCAACGGCGCTCCCACCAAGATCACGCAGGGTACGCGGACCAAGGGCGGCATCGGCGAGTCCACGCTCCGCCCGGACGGCACCCTCAAGGTCACCGGCGAGTTCGCGTACTCGTCCGACATGTGGCACGAGGACATGCTCTGGGGCCAGATCCTGCGCTCCACGGTCGCCCACGCGGAGATCGTCTCCATCGACACCGGCGAGGCCCTCGCCACGCCGGGCGTCTACGCCGTCATGACGTACGACGACCTGCCGACCGACGTGCGGAACTACGGCCTGGAGGTCCAGGACACCCCCGTCCTCGCCCACGGCAAGGTCCGCCACCACGGTGAGCCGGTCGCCATCGTCGCCGCCGACCACCCCGAGACCGCCCGCCGCGCCGCCGCCAAGATCAAGGTGGACTACCGCGAGCTGCCGGTGATCACCGACGAGGCCTCCGCGACCGCCCCGGACGCGATCCTCGTCCACGAAGGCCGCACCGACCACCACATCGGCCACGTCCCGCACCCGAACATCCTCCACCGCCAGCCGATCGTCCGCGGCGACGCGGCGAAGGCCGCGGAGCGGGCCGACGTGATCGTCAAGGGCGAGTACTACTTCGGTATGCAGGACCAGGCCTTCCTCGGCCCCGAGTCCGGGCTCGCCGTGCCCGAGGAGGACGGCGGCGTCCACCTGTACATCGCCACCCAGTGGCTCCACTCCGACCTGCGCCAGATCGCACCCGTCCTCGGCCTGCCCGAGGAGAAGGTACGCATGACGCTGTCCGGCGTGGGCGGCGCGTTCGGCGGTCGCGAGGACCTGTCGATGCAGATCCACGCCTGCCTGCTGGCGCTGCGCACCGGCAAGCCGGTGAAGATCGTCTACAACCGGTTCGAGTCCTTCTTCGGGCACGTCCACCGCCATCCGGCCCGCCTGTACTACGAGCACGGCGCCACCAAGGACGGCAAGCTCACCCACGTCAAGTGCCGGATCGTCCTGGACGGCGGGGCGTACGCCTCCGCCTCCCCGGCCGTCGTCGGCAACGCCTCCTCCCTCGGCATCGGCCCGTACCAGGTCGACGACGTCGAGATCGAGGCCATCGCCCTCTACACCAACAACCCGCCCTGCGGCGCCATGCGCGGCTTCGGCGCGGTCCAGGCGTGCTTCGCCTACGAGGCGCAGATGGACAAGGTGGCGAAACGGCTCGGCCTGGACCCGGTGGAGTTCCGGCAGCTGAACGCCATGGAGCAGGGCACGATCATGCCGACCGGCCAGCCGGTCGACTCACCCGCCCCCGTCGCCGAACTCCTGCGCCGCGTCAAGGCGATGCCCATGCCGCCGGAGCGCCAGTGGGAGAGCAGCGAGGGCGCGGACGTACGGCAGCTGCCCGGCGGCCTGTCCAACACCACGCACGGCGAAGGCGTCGTACGCGGCGTCGGCTACGCGGTCGGCATCAAGAACGTCGGCTTCTCCGAGGGCTTCGACGACTACTCCACCGCCAGGGTGCGCATGGAGGTCGTGGGCGGCGAGCCCGTCGCCACCGTGCACACGGCCATGGCGGAGGTCGGCCAGGGCGGTGTCACCGTCCACGCGCAGATCGCCCGCACCGAGCTGGGCGTCGCCCAGGTGACCATCCAGCCGGCCGACACGCGGGTGGGCAGCGCCGGTTCCACCTCGGCCTCCCGGCAGACGTACGTCACCGGCGGCGCCGTGAAGAACGCCTGCGAGAAGGTCCGTGAGAAGGTGCTGGAGCTCGGGCGCCGCGCGTTCGGCTCCTACCACCCCGCCTGGGCCACCGCCGAACTGCTCCTGGAGGGCGGCAAGGTCGTCACCGACGCCGGCGAGGTCCTCGCCGACCTGGTGGACGTCCTCGGCGACCAGGCCGTGGAGGTCGAGGAGGAGTGGCGGCACCGGCCGACCGAGCCCTTCGACCTCCGCACCGGCCAGGGCAACGGGCACGTCCAGTACTCCTTCGCCGCGCACCGCGCCGTCGTCGAGGTCGACACCGAGCTCGGCCTGGTCAAGGTGGTCGAGCTGGCCTGCGCCCAGGACGTCGGCAAGGCGCTCAACCCGCTGTCGGTCCTCGGCCAGATCCAGGGCGGCACCACCCAGGGCCTGGGCATCGCGGTGATGGAGGAGATCATCGTCGACCCCAGCACGGCGAAGGTGCGCAACCCCTCCTTCACGGACTACCTGATCCCCACCATCCTCGACACCCCGACCATCCCGGTCGACGTCCTCGAACTCGCCGACGACCACGCCCCGTACGGGCTGCGCGGCGTCGGCGAGGCGCCCACGCTGTCGTCGACCCCGGCGGTCCTGGCGGCCATCCGCGACGCGACCGGGCTCGAACTCGACCGCACACCGGTACGTCCGGAGCACCTGACCGGCATGTGACCCTCCGGGGGGCGAGCCCGCCGGGCATGCGCCCGCCGATCCCGGACACCCTCTACACCACCGCCGCCGAGGAGAGCGACAGATGCTGGACATCGCCGAGGAGCTGAACCGGTGGCTCGGGCAGGGCCGTGACTTCGCCGTCGCCACCGTGGTGGCCGTCGGCGGCAGCGCCCCGCGCCGGCCCGGCGCGGCCCTCGCGGTGGACGCCGACGGCACGGCGATCGGCTCGGTCTCCGGCGGGTGTGTGGAGGGCGCCGTCTACGACCTGTGCCAACAGGCGCTCCGGGACGGCGAAACCGTCCTGGAGCGCTTCGGGTACAGCGACGACGACGCCTTCGCCGTCGGGCTGACCTGCGGCGGCGTCATCGACATCCTGGTCACCCCGGTCCGGGCCGCCGACCCCGCCCCGCCGGTGGCCGCCGCGCTGGCCGCCGCCGCGCGCGGGGAGGCGGCGGCACTCGCGCGGATCGTCTCCGGCCCGGCCGGACTGCCGGGCCGGGCGCTGCTGGTGCGTGCGGACGGCTCGTACGAGGGCGGCTTCGGCGCACACCCGGAGCTGGACCGCACGGTGGCGGGCGAGACCGCGGCCTTCCTGGACGCGGGCCGCACCGGCACCCTGGAGACCGGTGAACAGGGCTCCCGCTGCGGGGCGCCGCTGACGGTGCTGATCGAGTCCTCGGTCCCGCCGCCCCGGATGATCGTCTTCGGCGCGATCGACTTCGCCTCGGCGCTGGTCCGCGTCGGCAAGTTCCTGAATTTCCACGTGACGGTGTGCGACGCGCGGCCGGTCTTCGCGACGCCGGACCGCTTCCCCGACGCCGACGAGATCGTCGTCGACTGGCCCCACCGGTACCTGGAGCGGACGTCCGTGGACGCCCGTACGGTCCTGTGCGTGCTGACCCACGACGCCAAGTTCGACGTACCCCTGCTGAAGCTGGCGCTGCGCCTGCCGGTCGCCTACGTCGGCGCGATGGGCTCCCGCCGGACCCACCTGGACCGCAACGAGCGCCTGCGCGAAGTCGGTGTCACCGAGCTGGAACTGGCCCGCCTGCGCTCGCCCATCGGCCTCGACCTCGGCGCCCGCACGCCCGAGGAGACCGCCCTGTCCATCGCCGCGGAGATCGTCGCCCACCGCCGCGGCGGCAGCGGGGTCCCTCTGACCGGCGCGCACACTCCGATCCACCATGACACGGCACCGGCGCCGACGGGGCGGATCGGGTCGGTGGCCTGACGGCGGCCGACGATGAAGTGGTCGTCGCGGGGCCGCCGTTCGACGGTCGCGGGTGGTGCCGTCCCGGCCGTCACGGCGTGCGCAGCAACCCGTTGACGGCCCGTCCGAACACCGTGCGGGCGGCGGCGGCCAGAGGCCGGTCGAAGGCGGCGGGCAGCCACCGCACCCCCAACTCCTCCCGCCACAGCACCCGGGTACGGCCGCCGGGGCCCGGGTGTACCTCCAGTTCGGCCCAGCCGCGGACCACCCGGCCCCGCTTGACCAGGCGGCACAGGCCGGGTTCGCCGTCCTGGGGCGGGCGCCAGACCGTGACCTCCATGGGGTCGTCGAAGGCGAGGGGGCCGATCCCCGAACGGGCCACGACGAGCGTGCCCTGATGGGTCGGCGGGTCCGTGACCACGCTGACCCGGGTCAGCGGGACGGTGTCGGCGTGCCGGGACCACTCCGTGAGCCGGCGCCACGCCTCGTCGATGGGGAGCGGTGCCGTGCGCTGGAGGAGGAAGGTGACCACGCGACGATCGTAGGGAAGCGGGCCGGGTGCGCGGGAGACGGGCCGCCGGTTCACGCGGACGGCGCAATGCCCGAACCCCGGTGGGGCTACGGCCGGTAGACCTCTCCGGGCTCGGCCTTCCCGGGGGCGAGGAGCTGCGGCACGGTCACGAACACGTACCCGCGCTCCTTCAGCGCGTCGATGATCCCGGGCACGGCCGGAACGGTCCCCCGGTAGATGTCGTGCAGCAGGATGATCCCGTCCCGGGACGCCTGCGCGAGGACGCGCTTGGTGATCAGCGCGGAGTCGGTGGTCGTGTAGTCCTTCGCGGTCACGCTCCACAGCACCTCGGCGAGCCCCAGCTCGCGGCTGATCCGGTGCACGGTCGCGTCGGTCCGGCCCTGCGGCGGGCGCATCAGCGTGGGCCGGTGCCCGGTCAGGCGCTCTATCGCCTTGTTCGGCCGCTCCAGTTCCTCGCGTATCTGCCCGTCCGATATCCGGGTCAGGATCTTGTGGTCCCAGGTGTGGCTGGCGACCTCGTGGCCCTCGGCCGCCATCCGCTTCACCAGCTCCGGGTACTTCTCGATGTGCCGCTTGCCGAGCAGGAAGAAGGTCGCCGGGACCTTCTTCTCCTCGAGGATGTCGAGCAGCCGGGCGGAGTTCTCGCTGGGCCCGGCGTCGAAGGTGAGCGCGATGCACTTGGCCTGACGGCAGTCGACGGTCCCGAACCGGGCCGGGGCACCCGCCGCGGCCTGGGCGCGGGCGGCGGCCGGGGCGGTGGTGTCGACGTCCGCGCAGCCGGTCAGGGCCAGACAGGCGGCGGCCATAAACGTCGCGGTGACGCGGAACCGGGACGCGCGTCTTCTCATCTTCTCGGTCGAAAGAGGCATGCGCGGACTATACACGCAGTGTATAGATCACGTGTTCGAATACCGTGATTCCGGGCGACTGCGGCCACCATGGAGGGAGAGAACCGAGCCCCGCCGGAGAGGAAGACCCATGCGCTTCCGGGACCGCGCGCAGGCCGGCCGGGAACTGGCCGCGCGGCTGCGCACCATGCAGGAGCAGGGCACCCTGCCCGACCCCGTCGTCCTGGCCCTGCCCCGCGGCGGCGTCGCGGTGGCCGAGGAGGTCGCGCGGGCACTGGACGCCCCCCTCGACGTGCTCGTCGTACGCAAGATCGGCGCCCCCTTCCACGAGGAGTTCGGCGTCGGCGCGATCGCCGGGGACGATCCGCCGCTCCTCGACCAGGCGACCGTGCACCGGCTGGGCCTGAGCGAACAGACGCTCGCCCAGGTGGTGGAGCGCGAACGCGCCGAACTGCACCGCCGCGAACGCCGCTACCGGCAGGGCCGCCCGCCGCCCGACCTCGCGGGACGCACCGTGATCGTCGTGGACGACGGACTGGCCACCGGCTCCACCGCCCGCGCCGCGCTGCGCCACGTCCGGCGCCGGTCGCCCGCCCGCCTCGTGCTGGCCGTACCCGTCGGCGCCCCCGACTCGCTCGACCGGATGCGCGACGAGGCCGACGACGTGGTCTGCGTGCACCGGCCGGCCTTCTTCACCGCCGTCGGCCAGTGGTACGAGGACTTCGAGCAGATGACCGACGCGGACGTGCTCGACGCGCTGCACGCGCAGCACTGACCGCGCGCGGCGCGCACACGCGCGCCCTGCCGACCGCCATCACACCGACCCGTCAAGACTCTGCGCGCACCAGTGGTCCCGGAGAGTCATCGCGAGTAATGTCGCAAGACATGGCAGGCACGGGGGAGCGAGCCGTCGAATTCGACTTACGCACACCACACTGGATCGCCCGCATCCATGACGCGGAGGGGCACGTCGTCGGTGCCGGGGTGCTGCTGAGCCCCGACTGGGTGCTCACCTGTGCCCATGTCGTCGAACCGGGCCGGCCCTACGTCGTCCACTTCGTCGGGGCGGCCACCGGCACCGTCCCGTCCGTGGCCGCCACCGTCGGCGAACCGGAGTGGATCCCGCAGGAGGTGGACGCCTTCGGCGACAGCGCCGGAGACCTCGCCCTGCTGCGCCTCGCCGAACCCAGACCCGCCAAGGACGCCACCCGGCTGTTCCGCCTCGCCACCTCCCGGCAGGGGGTGCGGATGTACGGCTTTCCGGTGGGCGACGACGCCGGCCGGTGGCACGGCGCCGCCGTGGTCGGCGGCCGGGGCCGGGACAGCCAGGTCCAACTGCGCCCCGACACCCCGGGAGAACTGGCCAGCCCCGGATTCAGCGGCGCAGGCGTCGTCGACCTCGCCACCGGCCGGCTCATCGGCATCGTGCTCAGCGTCGACGAGGGGCACGCCTCCCTCTTCACGTACATGAGCCCCGCCGAGACCATCCTGCGCCACCTTCCGCAGGTCGCCGCCTGGACGGACGGCCAGTCCGCCGTCGACCCCAAGCTCCGCCCGAGGCAGGCCCCCGGCGAACTCGACGTGGAGTTCGCCACCGAACTGGCGGGCTGGTTTCGCGGCGAGGGCTGGCCGGTGCTGGTCACCGTGGTCCCGGCCCGCGGCCGACGGGCCTGGACACTGGGCCGGGCCGTCACGCTGGCCGACCGCGAACTGCGCACCCGGGACAACACCAGCCGGTTCTCCGGCGACCCGCCCGACACCGTCCCCCCGGCCGGCAGCCACGACCTCGCCCTGGTCGTCAAGGGCATGACGGTCGCCCAGGTCACGGAGCGGATCGCCGACCGGCTCGGCGTCCCGAGGGACCCCCTGGGCGGCCTGCCGGAGCGGATCGCCGAACTGCGCACGCCGCTCACCGCCGTCCTGGTGGGCGTCGACGAGGCGGCCGAACCCGTCCGGCTGCTCGGCCTGCTCGACCTGCTCGCCCAGCAGCAGGCGCGCCTGCTGCTGGTGTTCCGCAGCCCCGGGGGACTCGCGGAACAGGCCGAGGAAACCCTGGTACGGGAACCGTCGCGGGCCCGCTGGAGCCGGCTGCGGTCGGACCTCAAACGGATCGTCGACCGGCTCGGCCCCGGCCTCCACCAGCGCCTCGCCGAGGTGCTGCCCGCCCCGGACCCCGGCACCGAGAAGCTGATCGCCCGGGCCGAGGACGGCTACCGGCGCACCGTCGTCCTGCTCGAACAGGTGGCCGCCCGCCCGGCCCCCGGACCGCGGCCCGCCGGCGACCTGTTCGTCTACGAAGCGGCGGCCGAGCGGCGCGAACAGCGCCTGCGGCAGTCGGCCGACCACCTCGACGAGCGCATCAGGGACCGCGACGGACTGCTCGGCCTGCTCCTCGGCGTCCGGTCCCTGTGGCTGCAGCGGTCCGGCCCGCGGGACCGCGACCATGACCTGAAGGCGCACCGGCTCTACGAGATCGCCGCCCGCCTCCTTCGCCAGCGGCCCTGCGACCTCCAGAAGGCCCGGGAGGCCGTCAATGAGTTCGTCGCGTTCGTCTCGGACCCACCGGGCGAGCGCGAAGGTCCCGCGGACGACGAGGACGGCCCGGACTCCGGTGGCGGCGAGACCGGCCCGGCCGGCGCACCTCCGTCCCCCGCCGGGGACGATCCGGGCGACTGCGACACCGCCCACGGCCCGGCCGCCGACGGTGACCCCGGCGACGGGGCCCCGGGGAGCCCAGGCGGCCGCGGCAGGCGCCGCGGATTCCGCCGCTCACCCGGGGAGGGGGCGTGATGGTGGCGTGTGGCCGGGGGAGTCCGGGGGGCCGTGGCGGGCGTCGTGGCTTCGGAGGTTCGTCTGGGGAGGGGGCGTGATGGCGCCGTGTGACCGGCCCGGCTGTGCGGGGCATGTCCTGGCCACCGGATACTGCGACACCTGCGGCCACCGCGCCGCTACCTGGAGGGAGGAGCCCACGCCCCGGCCCCCCGTCAAGGACCCTCCGAGCGCCGAGGCGGAACGCGGTGCCGAACCGCCCGCCGTGCTCGCGGTGCCCGGTGTCGGGGGCCTCGACCAGCACGGACTGGTCGTCCTGCCCGAGGTCCCGGTCCCGGACACCGACGACCTCGTCGAGGACCCCCGACCGCCCACCGGAGGCCGCCGCTGCGGCGCGGGCGGCTGCGACATGGTGATCGGCGTCGGCTACGGCGGCCAGCAGCCCCGGGCCACCGGCCGCTGCCCGCGCTGCGGCACCGCCTACTCCTTCCTGCCCGAACTGCGCCGGGACGACGTGGTCGCCGACCACTACCGCATCCTCGGCTGCCTCGCCCACGGCGGCCTCGGCTGGGTCTACCTCGCCGAGGACACCCGCGCACAGGGCCACCGCGTGGTCCTCAAGGGGCTGATCAACGTCCACGACGCCCTCGCCCGCCGCAACGCCGTCGAGGAACAGCGCTCGCTCACCGAGCTGCACCACCCCGACATCGTCCGCATCATCACCTACGCCGAACACCAGGCCCCCGGCCGGTCGCCCACCGGGTACCTGGTCATGGACTACATCGGCGGCCGCTCCCTGCAACGGCTCTTCGACGCCGAGGACGTCACCCACCTCTTCCAGGGCCGCCCCCGCCTCGACCACGTCCTGACCTACGGGTGCAAGATCCTCGGCGCCCTGCAGTACATGCACGAACGGGGGCTGCTTTACTGCGACATGAAGCCCGCCAACGTCATCCACTTCGGGCGGGACGTCAAGGTCATCGACCTCGGCGCGGTCCGCGCCATCGGCGACCGCGACTCGGCCTACGTGTACACGGCCACCTACGCCCCGCCCCAGACGGAGGTCGGGCAGCGCGGCTGGCACGTCGACAGCGACCTCTACACGGTCGGCATGACCCTGCGGGCGCTGGCCCGGACCGCCGAACCCGCCCCCGGGCTCGCCCCCGACACCTTCCGGCTGATCACCGAGCGGGCCACCCATCGCGAGCCCCGGGCCCGGTTCCGCTCGGCGGCCGAGATGTCCCGCCAACTGTGGGAGGCACTACGGGAGTTCCGCTCGCTGAACTTCGGCGAACAGCTGCCCGAGAGCTCCACCCGGTTCTCGCCCACCGACGCAGCGCTCGACGCGGGCCTCGGCGCGATCCCCTCGCTCGGCCACTGGACGGACCGCCCCGACGGCACCCCGCGCGAGCTGTCCTTCGCCGCGCCGCCCGCCGCCGAGGTGGCCGGCGCCCTGCCGCAGCCCGTCCCCGACCCCGAGGACGGCGCCGCCCTGCTGCTGGACACGTTCCCGCCGGAGGCGCCGGACCGGGTCGCCGCGCAGTACCGCCGCGAGTCCCGGCTGGGCACCGCCGAGACCGCGCTGTGGCTGTGCCGCGCCTACCTCCGCGGCGGACGGCAGGACCAGGCCGAGAAGTGGCTCGCCGAGGCCGAGACCCAACTCGGGCAGGCGGACGCCCCCTACGACTGGCGCATCGCCTGGCACCGCGGCGTCCTGCACCTGAGCACGGCGGACGTGCGCCGCGCCGGCGACTGCTTCGACGCGGTGTTCCGGGCGCTGCCCGGCGAGTACGTCCCCAAGCTGGCCCTCGGCTACTGCGCGGAGCGACACGCCGAGGCCCGGGCGGCCCAGGGCGAGGAACCGCGCCGGCAGGCCCAGACCGACCGGGCGATGAAGTTCTACGAAGCCGTGTGGAAACGGGACTTCGCCCACGCCCCCGCCGCCTTCGGACTCGCCCGCGGCCACCTGGCCTCCGGCCGGCGCGACAAGGCCGTACTGGTCCTCGACGACGTCCCCTCCACCTCCCGGCACTACGACGCGGCCCGGATCGCCGCCGTACGCGTCCGCACCGGCACCCTGTGCGGCCGGCCGCCGTCCGTGGCCGACCTCACGGACGCCGTCCGGCGGCTGCCCCTGCTCCGGCTGGACGGCGGCGAGAGCGACGGCGCGTCCCGGGCCCGGCTGGTCGCGGAGATACGGGAGAACGTCCTCGGCTGCTGGCCGGCGCAGGGCTGGGGACCGGAGTTCCCGGGCGGCACGCTGCTGGGGTCCGGCACCGAGGAGGCGCTCCGGGAACTCCTCGAGCAGTCGCTGCGGCAACTGGCCGGACAGGGGCGCACCGCCGACGAACACGGCCGGCTGCTGGACCTGGCCAACACCGTCCGTCCGATGACCAAGTTCTGAGAGAACGTGGATGAACAGGCGCCAAGGGGGAGCTGACGCGATGAGCGAGGCCGGGGCCATCGAGGTCACACTGAAAGTGGGCCAGAACAAGTACCTGTCCGCCGAGCCGGCGTCCGGCGGCCCGCCGCGGCGGGCGGAGATGCACGCCATCCTCGAGGTCGGGGTCAGGAACACCGGCGACCGCCCCCCGCCGGGACGGCGGCGCGGCGCCGGCGCGGGGCTCGCCGAAGTGCTGATCATCGACACCTCCAAGTCGATGCTCCACCCCGAGACCAAACTGCACGCCGCCAAGGACGCCACCGCCGCCGCCCTCCGGATGCTCCCCGACGGCACCGCGTTCGCCGTGCTGTCCGGACGCTTCGACGCGACCGTGGTCCACCCCGGCCCCGGCAGCGAGGTGATGGCCGTCGCCGACCCGCAGGAGCGGGACGCCGCCGAGTTCGCGGTACGGATGCTGGACGCGGACGGCGGTACGGCCATCGGGAACTGGCTCAACCACGCCCGGCGGCTCCTCGACGGGCAGGACGCGCCCATCCGGCACGTCCTGCTGCTCACCGACGGACGCAACGAGCACGACGAACGGGCCGCCACGCGGCTGGAGAACGCCCTCGACGCCTGCGAGGGAAAGTTCATCTGCGACGCCTGGGGCATCGGCGACGGCTGGGACGCCGAGGTCCTGCTGAGCATCGCCCGACGGCTGCACGGACGCGCGGACGCGGTCCGCGACGAGTCCGCACTGCGCGCCGCGTACGAGGAGTTGATGAGCGGACTGCTCGGCACCGCGCTCCCCGAGGTGCGCATCCGGCTCCTCCCCACCCAGGGCACCGTGATCCGGCAGGTAAAACAGGTCGTGCCGAGCGAACAGGAACTCCTCGCCACCACCGCCGAACCGGGCGCGCGCGGCACCGAGTACGTCACCCGGGGCTGGGCCGACGAGGTCCGGCACTACCAGGTCGTCCTCACCGCCGACCCGTCCGGCCGGGAATACGGCGAGGACCTCCAACTGGCCGCCGTGGAACTGCTCGTACCCGACACCGGCCACCCCGTACGGCTGCCCGACCCGCAACCGATCCTGGTCCACTGGACCGACGACCCCGACGACGTCTCCCGGCAGCACCCCGCCGTGGAGCGCCACCAGATGTACCAGCGCTCCTACGAGGCCGTCGCGGAGGCCTACCGGGCCTGGCTGCGCGGCGCGGACGGCCGGGCGCAGGCCGGCACCGAACTCGCCCGTGCCCTGTCGCTCGCGGACCGGCTCGGCGACGCCCGGCTGCGGCAGGACCTGCTGCGCGTCACCGACCGGGACGCCACACCCCCGCACCAGGTCCACGTCCGCGACGGCCTCAAGGACGTCGACTGGCAGCACCTGATCCTCTCCAGCGCCCTGACCACCCCCCAGCCGCCCGCCGCCCCCGAGCGGGCCCCCGCGGCATCCGGCGACCCGGGACCGGGCGGTGGCGGCGGCGAACTGGTCCAGTGCCCGCACTGCCAGTGGCTCGGCCCGGCCGGCTCCCGCTACTGCGGCGGCGACTGCGGAAGACCGCTGGAGGAGTCGGCATGAGCGCGGTGACCCGGCCCCGCGACACCGTCGGACACCCCGCACCGGCCCTGCTGTCCCGCCTCCTCGACCGGCTCACCGGCCGGTGGGACGGCAGCGCCGGCAGCACCACCGCCCGCGAGCTGACCCTGCGCCGCCGACTGCTGCTCGGCCTCAGCGCCGCACTCACCCTCGCCCTCTTCCTCTCCTACGAGGGGGTGCACGGGGACGCGGACCCGCTGCGCACCTCCAGCGCGCCGGCCGTCCTCGCCATCGACACCGCGCAGCACGCGCTGGAGACGGCGGAGGCGGAGGCGACCTCGGCCACGCCTTCCACCAGCGAGTTCCAGACGCAGATCTCGGTCGCCGCGCAGAGCCTCGCCGTGACCGCCGCCGACGACGTGGGCGGCGCGTCGGGCCGCCAGGCCCTGCAGACGGTGGCCGGACTGATCACCGTGTACACCGGCATGGTCCAGAAGGGACTGCGCGAGCAGGACTTCCCCGAACTCAGCGAGGCCTACCGCCTCTACGCCACCAGCATCCTGGACGACCCGGACGCGGGGATCATGCCGAGGCTGAAGGAACTGCAGGAACAGCACCAGGGCATGGTCAGGAGCCAGACCGCCTTCGGCCCGACGCTGTGGCTGGGCTGGAGCGTGGCCCTGCTGCTGGCGCTCGCCCTGGCCGCGGCCCTGCTGGAGACACAGCTCTTCCTGCGCCGGCGGTTCCGGCGTAAATACAGCCGGCCCCTGCTGGCCGCCGGGGCCCTGCTGGCGGCCGGATGCGTCACCGTGGCGCTGTTCACCCTGTGGACGCACCACGGCATGGCACAGGCGCGCGACCGGCTCGACGGGACGCCGCCCGACATTCCCGAGGCGGGCCGTCAGGTCGCCGCCCACCTGGCGAACACCGGCTTCCGCGCGGCGGCGGCGGTGTGGATCCTGATCGGAGGGGTCGTGCTCATGGCACTGGCCGACGCGGGCCTGCGACGACACATCGACGACTACCGGTTCACACCCCGGTGAGCGCCCCCGACAACGGGAGCGCGGCGGCCGTACCCGCCCGCCGGCACCGGCCGTCCCGCCGGGCCGTCCGCACCGTCATCGCCGTGGCGAGCAGCCTGGCCCTGCTGGCGACGGCCGTGATCGTGGGCGTACGCCACTTCGGCCGGGAGCCGACCGTCCATCTGCTGGCCAACTGGACGGGCGGCGAGGCCGAGCGGTTCAAGGAGACCGTGCTCGCCCCCTTCGAGAAGGACGAACACATCCACGTCGACTACCAGGGCAGCTCCGCGGAGAGCCAGGTGCTCAGCGCCGACGTCGAGGCGGGCACCCCGCCCGACGTGGTGGTGCTCACCGGCCCCGGCGAACTCGCCTCCTACGTCGGACGGCACAAGCTGCAGCGCGTCGACCGGCTGATCCCGAAGGGCGCCTTCAGCACGTCCTGGCCCACCGCGTTCACCGGCGGCGGCTACTGGTTCCCGCTGAAGGCCGACATCAAGAGCATCGTCTGGTACCCCGACGGGATGACCGAGCGGCAGCGCGCCGCCGCCGCCAAACGGCCGCGCGAGTGGTGCCTGGGGATGGGCGCCGGCGCGACCAGCGGCTGGCCCGGCACCGACTGGATCGAGGACCTTCTCCTGCAGCGGTCCGGCTGGAAGGCCTACCAGGACTGGGCCCGTGGCGACCTCGCCTGGACCTCCCCCTCCGTGCAGGACGCCTGGACGGCCTGGAAGCGCATGGTCGACGCCGGCGACCCGGACCTCGTCCGCCGCGCCCTGACCACCCACTACCAGGACGCGTCCGCGCTGGTCGCCGAGAAGCCGCGGCAGTGCAGCCTGGAACACCAGGGCTCCTTCGTCAGCAGCAAGCAGGCCTGGAAGGAGGCGGACGCCCGCTACCAGGCGTCCGCTCCGCTGCTCGGCGGCGAGGCCGGCTCCGGCACCTGGGAGGTCTCCGGCGACCTGGTCGCCCTGCTGCACGCCACCCCGCAGGCCAAGAAGCTGATCCGCTACCTGGCCTCCGCCGAGGCGCAGCGGAAGTGGAGCAAGGAGGAGGCCGGCTTCTCCGTCAACACCGGTGTGAAGGCGGACGACTACCAGGGCCCGCAGGCCCAGGAGCTCGCCACCACACTGCTCGACGGGCAGGCCGTGCACTGCTTCGACGCCTCCGACGCCATGCCCCCCTCGGTACGCGACGCCTTCACCCAGGCCACCATCGACTTCCTCGCCCAGCCGGACCGGCTGCAGTCCCTGCTGGAGAACCTGGACGCGCTCAGGGACGACGGCAATCTGACCTGGCTGTCATCGGTCTGCGACCGAGACTCGGACTGAGGGGAGACCGTCGACGGGCTCGTGGCCGGCCCCGGTTCCGTGCGCGTCCGGCACGGGCGGGCGCTGGTGACGGTTCCACAGCCGGTTCGCCGCGAAGCCTGCCCCACCTCGACCGGGACCGGGTGATGGATCTGCCGCTGGCGTTCCCCGACGCGGGCGCGGGCGCCCGCTGACGGCCGGGCCGGTCCCCCGGCCTATCGTCGAGCCATGACACAGCAGCCCCCCGTGCCCGACTGCGCCTTCTGCCGGATCGCCGCCGGCGCCGAACCGGCCCGGACGGTCGCCGGTACCGCCGACACCCTGACCTTCCTGCCGCTCAGGCCGGTCCACCCCGGGCATGTCCTCGTGGTGCCCCGGCGCCATGTCAGGGACATCTGGGACCTCGACCGGGAGACGGCGGCGGCGGTGGGGGCGGCGGTGCTCCGGGCGGCGCACGCGGTGCGGGCCGTCCACCGCCCCGGCGGGCTGAACGTCATCCAGTCGTCCGGCGCCGTGGCCACGCAGACGGTGCCCCATCTGCACGTCCACGTGGTGCCGCGCTTCGACGGCGACCGGATGCCCCATCTGTGGCCCGTGGACGGCGAGGAGGACCCGGCCGTGCTCGACGACTCGGCGCGACGGCTGCGTGACGCGCTCACACCACGAACAGCAGAGCGAACATCTGGGCGAGGGTGAGGCCCCCGTAGAAGCAGGCGATGGTGGGGGACGCCGCCGCCTTCAGCGCACCCGCCCGCTCCCGATCCGCTGCCACGTTCATGGCGAAGGGCTCGACGGTCGCCTCCGGCCGGCGCACCCGGTCGTACAGGCGGCGGAACAGCCTCTCCTGGTAGAGGAAGTAGCCGTCGAGCAGCCAGAAGGCCACGATGGGCACCAGGCCCACCAGCGCGACGGACCGCGTGCCGTTGCCGACGGCGAACGCCAGCAGCGCGCCGGTGACCGTCAGCGACCAGCCCTTTATCAGAAACGAGTTGTTGCCCATCCGGGCCACCACCATCTGGATCAGCTCCAGATGCTTGATCCGGCCGTCGTCCAGTCCGGAGCCGTTCCCAGCCGACATCGGTTCCCCCCAAAGCCGTTGTTCCGCGTCGAGATCTTCTTGACCCCCTCGTTCCGCTCGAAACCCGCCTCCAGGCAGAGTAGTTCGTCCCCGTGAGAGTCGCGGACCGAACGTGTCCGCAACGGGCGTTAGCGTGCGGTCATGACGAAGCGCAGCGCCCTCACGACGACGAGTGCCCCCGTGCTCTGCCCTCGCGCCCTGGGCCGGGCCACCCTCGACCGGCAACTGCTGCTGCGCCGGTCGGCGCTGTCGGCCGGGGCCGCCGTCGAGCATCTTCTCGGGCTGCAGGCGCAGAACGTCAAACCGCCGTACTACGCGCTCGCCGCCCGGCTGGACCGGTTCGTCCCGGAGGATCTCTCGCGTCTCATGGCCGACCGCGCGGCCGTCCGGATCGTGACCATGCGCTCGACCATCCACACGCACACGGCGGAGGACTGCCTCACGCTGCGCCCGCTGGTCCAGCCCGCCCGGGACCGCGAGCTGAACGCTTTCCGCGACGGGCTCACCGGCGTCGACCTGGACCGGCTGGCCGCGCTCGCCCGCGAGCTGGTGGAGGCGGAGCCGCGCACGATGACGCAGCTGCGTCAGGCCCTGTCCGCCCGGTGGCCGCAGGCCGACCCGCGGGCGCTGGCCCTCGCCGCCCGGTGCAGGCTGCCGCTCGTCCAGGTCACCCCGCGCGGGCTGTGGGGCCGCAGCGGCCAGGTCGCCCTGACCACCGCCGAGCACTGGCTCGGCCGCCCGGCCGAACCCGCGCCGACGCCGGACGCCGTCGTACTGCGTTACCTCGCCGCCTTCGGCCCGGCATCCGTGCGGGACATGCAGACCTGGGCGGGCCTGACGAGGCTGCGGGCGGCCTTCGAACGCCTGAGCCCACGGCTCGTCACCTTCCGGGACGGCAACGGCGTCGAACTCTTCGACCTCCCCGACGCGCCCCGCCCCGACCCGGACACCCCGGCCCCGCCCCGCTTCCTGCCCGAGTTCGACAACCTGCTCCTCTCGCACGCCGACCGCACCCGCGTCGTACCCCCCGAGTACCGGGGCCGCGGCTGGCGGGGCAACCAGGCCCACCGCACCCTCCTCGTCGACGGCTTCCTGGCGGGGGTGTGGAAGCGGGAGGGTGAGGCGCTGGTCGTCGAGCCCTTCGGCCGGCTGACCGGGACTCAGCGGGAGGAAGTGGAGGCGGAGGGACGGCGGATGCTCGAGACGATGCACGCCGGGACGTCGTACGACATCCGGTTCGGCACCGTCGTACGGTCATGAGGCCGTCGGCCCCGGGGGCATGCGGAACATGCAGAACATGGAAAGGGTGGCGTTGCGGGCCGCTCGTGGAGGCCCGCAACGCCACCCTGGCATCTACCCGAGGGGTCTCGGGAGGCTTACCGGGTTACGAGTTGACCTGTGCGGTCACCAGGTTCGAGAAGGTGGTCAGCCGGGTGTACACACCCGGGTAACCGGCCTCCGCGCACCCCTCGCCCCAGGAAGTGATCCCTGCCAGGACGCCCCCGATGAGCAGGGGACCGCCGCTGTCGCCCTGGCAGGTGTCTACGCCGCCGGAGGTGTATCCGGCGCAAACCATGTCGGTCTGGACGAAGTCCGAACCGTAGGAGCTCTTGCAGCTGGTGTCGGACACGATCGGGACGGTCGCGGTCCGCAGCTGGTTGGAGGAGCTGCCGTTCTCCGAGGTGGTGCCCCAGCCGAGGATGCGGGCGGTGGTGCCGGCCGCGTACACGCTGGTCTGGGAGGAGGAGACGTACGACGCCGGGGTGTACGACATCGACGTCGACAGGGTGAGTACGGCCACGTCGTCGCCGTTGGTGGCGTCCGTGTAGTCCGGGTTGACCCAGATCTTGCTGACCTTGCTGACCGTGCCGTTGGTGCCGTTCAGGTACGTCCTGCCACCGACGACACGGACGCTGCTGGTGGTCTCGCCGGCCATACAGTGCGCGGCGGTCACGACCTTCTTCGCCGCCACCAGGGTGCCGCCGCAGAACTGGTTGCCGGAGGCGTCCGTGATCTGCATGACGAACGGGTACGCGGTCGTCGTGGTCGTCGTGCCGCCGACGATGGGCTGGGGAGCGGCTACGGCGGCCGGAGCGGTGAGCAGCGCGGTCGCGGCGGCGGCAGCGGCCGCCGTGATGACGGCGGCGGTCTTTCTGGCGCGGTTGAGCCCGAACATGAGTCTCCTCAGTGGGGTTGCCGGTGGGGGGACGCGCGGGTGTGGGGGTGAAGCATGGGGGTCGCGGGACCGACCCCCATATGCCCGGGCGAGCGGCACGAGTTCAAGCTATGACCCGGAACACCCTCCTCCCAATGAGGGAACCCCCTAGCGGAGTGGGGCAGGGAAAACCCTCGGTCCGGCTCAGTAAACCGGCCGGGTTGTCACTTCGCGCGGCGGCCCGCCGCCAAACGGACTATGTCCACCCGCGACCGTATCCCCAGCTTGCGGTAGACCCGGGTGAGGGTCGCCTCCACCGTCTTGACACTGATGAACAGACGTGCGGCGATCTCCCGGTTGGTGGCGCCCTCCATGACCAGCGCGGCGACCTGACGCTCCATCGAGGCCAGGCCCTCCAGGGCGTCGAGGGCCGCGGGCGCGGCCACCACCGGCTCCGGATCGGGCTCCGGCGCGGCGGTGGCCGCGTCCACCTGACGCAGCCACGGCAGCGCCCGGCAGCGGCGGAAGAGCCGGGCGGGCTCGTCGTACGCCGTGGGCCCCGGCCGTCCCGCGGTGCGCAACTGGGCCAGCGCGAAGGCGGCGCGGGCCTCCTCCAGGCCGTGGCCGAGCTTGGCCAGCCGGTCCTGGGCCGACGTCAACTGGGTCAGGGCGGCGTCGAGTTGGCCGTGGGCGGCGCGGACCAGGGCCTCGGCGCGGTCCAGGACGGCGAGCACGCTCTCCCGGCCGAGCCGCAGCGCGTGCTTCCGGGTCACGTCGATGACGTCCTGCGCCTCGTCCGGCGCGCCGATCCGCACGAGGGCCTCGGCGAGGTCGCCGTGCCAGCGCCCGCGTGCCGGGTCGGTGATGCCCAGGCCCTCCTCCAGCTCCCGCACCCGGCGCAGCGAACGGACCGCGCCGGCCGGGTCCCCGGCCACCAACTGGGCGTATCCCAGGGCGCCCAGGGCCCGGGAGAGATACATCTGGTCGCCGTCCCGCTCGGCGTGCTCCACCGCCTCCCGGGCCAGCGCGAGCGCCCGGTCCACATCGCCGCCGGAGGCCTCCGCGAGGGAGGTGAGCATGGCGGAGGCGGTCTCGCCGATCCCGGAGTCCCGGGCCAGGGCGAGGCTCTCGCGGGCCAGCTCCAGCGCGCGGCCGCAGTGCCCGGCGCGCAGTTCGGTCTCGGCGAGCCCGCGCAGGAAGTGCACCTCGCTCTCCACCGAGCCGCGCCGCCGCACCTCGCGCAGCAGCGCGGTGACGGTCGCCCGCGCCTCGGCCAGCTGGTCGCCCATGACCAGCCAGCGGAACCGGGCGCTGCCCGCGCCGTTGTGATGGCACGCCACCCTCGGGTCCTGGGGCTCCTTCATCGCGCGCTTGATGGTCAGCGGGGCCGACGGATGGCCCATCAGCGTTTCGAGCTGGGCCTGGAAGGCCAGCGCCAGCAGCTCGGTGCGCCGGTCGCCGCCGCGTTCGGCCAGCCGCGCCGAGTGCGCGGCGGCCTCGCGGGCCTCGGTGAAGTCGCCCTCCACGATCAGTGCCCGCCAGGCCATCTGGTAGTGGACCAGGGCGAGCAGCCGGGGGTCGTCGCCGGCGTCGGCGAGGGCCTGCGGGAAGACGGCGTCGACCTCGGTCATGGTGTGGCCAGCCGTGTCGATCACGATGATCCAGGCCCGTACCCGGTCCGCCGGCACGGCCGCCCGGGTCAGCACCTCGCGGGCGATGTCCCGGGCGAGGTCGACCTCCCCGGCGGTGATCGCGTCCTCGGCGGCCTGCAACCGGCGGTCGTCCGGGCCGGGCACCCCGCCGGCCGGGGTGTGCCGGGCGGCGAGCAGTCCGAGCTGCGCGGCGACGGACGGCGCTCCCCGGTCCCGGGCCAGCGCCGCGGCCTCGGCGAGCCGGGCGGCGGCCTCCGGGTCGGTGCCGGTGGTGGCCAGGGCGAGGTGGCGGGCCCGCTCGATCGGATCGGAGGCGGCGGTGGACAGCGCGGCGTGCGCGGCCCGCCGTTCGTGGGCCGGGGCTTCGGCGTACAGGGCGGCCGAGATCAGCGGGTGCGCGAACCGTACGGCGGGTCCCTCCGGGTCGGTGGCCAGCAGCCCGAGTTCGGCGGCCTGGGCGCACTCGGCCTCGGCGTTCTCCCGGCCGGCCGCATGCAGCAGGGCGGGCGTGGGACGCGCCCCCGCGCTCGCCACCAGCAGCGTGCGGCGGGCCTGAACCGACAGCATGTCCAGGCGGCTGAGCACCAGGGCGCGCAGCGAGGTGGGCACCGGCAGCGGTTCGCCCGGCCGGGGCGGGGTGGGGCTCTCGGCGAGGGCGCGGCCGAGCTCCAGGGCGAAGAGCGGGTTGCCGCCGCTGGTGCGGTGGATCTCGCGGACCGTGGAGCGGGGCAGGCCGGTGTGGCCGCGGTGGTCGAGCAGGGCGGAGACCTGGGCGCGGGTCAGCGGGCCGAGCCGGACGGCGAGGGTGTCGGGCGGGGACGCGCGTAGATGGCGGTCGTACTCCTGCCCCTCCGTGCGTACCGCGCACAGCAGTTGGACCGGGGTGTCGCCCAGCCGGCGGGCGGCGAAGCCGAGGAGTTCGGCGCTGGCCGGGTCCAGCCACTGCAGGTCGTCGGCGACGACGAGGACGGTGCCCTCGGCGGCCAGCGCGCGCAGCGCGGACAGCACGGCCAGCCGCAGGGCGAGCCCGTCGCGCTGGAGGGTGGACTCGCCGCGGCCGGTGAGCGCGGACTCCAGGGCGGTGCGCTGGGCGGAGGGGAGCCGGGCGGAGACCCGGTCGAGGACCAGGCCGAGGAGGTCGGCGAGCGCGAGGAAGGGGAGGTGGGATTCGGACTCGGTGGCGGAGCAGCGCAACACGGTGTGGGCGGCACCGGCGTATTCCGCGGCCAATGCCCGCAGGACGGTCGATTTCCCTATTCCGGCGGGGCCGTGGAGCAGGACGCTGCCGCCTCGGGTGAGCTGCTCGTGGGCGGCCGTGAACAGCTCCTCCCGGCCGATGACCAGGTCGGGGCGGCATCTCGCAGGCTCCTGGAAGTCCCGTCGCACGGTCACCGCTCCCCTCGTGTGTCGTGTCCGGGCCAAATTCTAGGCAACGTACCCCGAAATTCGGACGGAAGCCGTGGTGAGGGAAATAACAGGGGCTGAGCATAAGGAAATTCAAAGCGCGGGCGCATGAATGGAACGGGGTGTGCGGCGGCTACGGCAGCAGGCCCGCGCGCCGGGCCGCGGACACCGCTTCCCCGCGTGTGTGGGCGCCCAGTCTGCGCATGGCCGAGCGGAGGTAGCCCTTGACGGTCTCCGGGCGCAGACCGAGGCGCCGCGCCGCCGTCGCGTTGGTCGCGCCGCCCGCCACGCAGGCCAGGACGTCCAGTTCGCGGGGGGTCAGGCTCGGGCCGGTCGCCGGATCCGGGGAGGTCAGCAGGGCGCAGGCGGTCAGCAGCTCGGCCCGCAGGTCCGGGTCGCCGATCCGCGGGGCGAGGGCCCGCAGCGCGGCGTGGGCCTCGCGCACCTGCTCCCGGGCCGGGCCGGCGTCCGCGCGGGGGGCGGGCTCCGGCCGGGCCGCCGCCAGCAGCCCCCGCGCCTCGTCCCGTACGACCAGCGCCTGCTCCACGTCCCGCGCCGCCGCCACCGCCGCGCCCAGCGTGCGGTCGCCCAGCGGCTGGGCCGTGCGCAGGGCGCCGTACAGCACGCCCCGCACCCGGCGCCGCACCACCACCGGCACGGCCAGCACCGAGCGCAGGCCCTCCGCGGCCACCGGGAGGTCGTACTCGTGGCTGATCTGCCGGGAGACGGAGTAGTCCGTCACCGCGCACGGCCGGGCCAGTGCCACCGCCTTGCCGCCGAGCCCGTGGCCGGAGGTCACCGCGAGCGAGCGCAGGGCGACGGTCGCCGTGCCGCTCAGTTCGCTGATCCGCATCCGCGTCCGGCCGGACTCGACCAGGCCGCCGAAGGCGACCGGGAGCCCGGTCGCGCGCCGCAGCCGGGCCAGCGCACTGCGTATCTCCACCGCCTCGGCGGGGTCTGCTGTCACCTGTTCGCCCCTTCGTCACGACCTCAGGGCTGCCCACACCCCCGTTCGGGGGTAGTGAGACCTGCATCACGGATTACACGATGCCAGAGAGCCGCCCGGCAATGGTCCGGCAATAGGGAGTGAGCCACAGGGGCGCGCCGGTGTCGAGGGTGCGAGCGCGCGGAGGCCCGAAGGGCTGAGCACGGTCGCGGCCTCGACACCGGCTGGAGCGCCCCGGAGGCGAACGACCCGAGTAAAGAGGAGGACAGATGACGACGGCGACGGCGACGGAGCTCTTCCGCGGGGCGCGGGACTTCCTGCTGGAGCACCGCGAGGACTACGCCACGGCCTACGAGGGTTTCGCCTGGCCCCGGCCCGAGCACTTCAACTGGGCGCTGGACTGGTTCGACGTCATCGCGGACGGCAACGACCGCACCGCCCTGCACCTCGTCGAGGAGGACGGCACCGAGACCCGGCTGTCCTTCGCGGAACTGGCCGCGCGCTCGAACCAGGTGGCGAACCGGCTGCGGGCGCGCGGCGTCGAGGCCGAGGACCGGATCCTGGTGATGCTCGGCAACCAGGCCGAGCTGTGGGAGACGGCGCTGGCCGCGATGAAGCTGCGGGCCGTCGTCATCCCGGCCACCCCGCTGCTCGGCCCGGTCGACCTGTGCGACCGCGTCGAGCGGGGCCGGGTGAAGCATGTGATCGCGCGCGCCGAGGACACCGCCAAGTTCGCCGGTGTGCCCGGCGCCTACACGCGGATCGCCGTCGGCGGTCTGCCCGAGGAGGGCTGGGAGCCGTACGAGGACGCGTACGCCGCCCCCGCCGAGTTCCTCCCGGACGGCCCCACCCTCGCCGACGACCCGCTGATGCTCTACTTCACCTCGGGCACCACCGCCCGCCCCAAACTGGTCGAGCAGACCCACACCTCGTACCCCATCGGGCACCTGGCCACCATGTACTGGATCGGCCTCAAGCCCGGTGACGTGCACCTGAACATCTCCTCGCCCGGCTGGGCCAAGCACGCCTGGTCCAACCTGTTCGCCCCGTGGAACGCGGAGGCGACCGTCTTCATCCACAACTACACGCGGTTCGACCCGGCCCGACTGATGGCCGAGATGGACCGGGCCCGGGTGAGCACCTTCTGCGCCCCGCCGACCGTGTGGCGGATGCTCATCCAGGCCGACCTGACCCAGCTCGCCACCCCGCCCCGCGAGGTCGTCGCCGCCGGTGAGCCGCTGAACCCCGAGGTCATCGAGCAGGTGCGGCGCGCGTGGGGCGTCACCGTCCGGGACGGCTTCGGGCAGACCGAGACCGCCGTGCAGGTCTCCAACAGCCCCGGCCAGCCCCTCAAGACCGGCTCCATGGGCCGGCCCAGTCCCGGCTACCGCGTCGAACTGCTCGACCCGGTCTCCGGCGCCCCCGGCGCGGCCGAGGGCGAGATCGCGCTCGACCTGTCCGCGCGGCCGGTCGGCCTGATGGCCGGGTACCACGGCGACGCGGACCGTACGGCGGAGGCGATGGCGGGCGGCTACTACCGGACGGGCGACGTAGCGTCGAGGGACGAGGAGGGATACCTGACGTACATCGGGCGCAGCGACGACGTCTTCAAGGCGTCCGACTACAAGATCTCCCCGTTCGAGCTGGAGAGCGCCCTGCTGGAGCACGAGGCGGTGGCCGAGGCGGCCGTGGTGCCCGCGCCCGACGAGCTGCGGCTGGCCGTGCCCAAGGCGTACGTGGTGCTCTCCGAGGGCTGGCAGCCCGGGCCGGACACCGCCAAGGTGCTCTTCGAGCACTCCCGCGAGACCCTCGCCCCCTACAAGCGCATCCGCCGGCTGGAGTTCGGCGAGCTGCCCAAGACCGTCTCCGGCAAGATCCGCCGGATCGAGCTGCGCGAGGCCACGGCCGCGGGCTCGGACCAGGAGTACCGCGAGGAGGATTTCCGGTGAGCGAGCTGTCGTACACGCACGGAACCGGCCGGACCGCGCTGCTCGGCGACACCATCGGGGCCAACCTGGACCGGACCGTCGCCGCCTGGCCGGACCGCGAGGCGCTGGTGGACGTCCCGTCCGGGCGGCGCTGGACGTACGCCGAATTCGCCGCCGACGTCGACCGGTTGGCACAGGCGCTGCTGGCGAGCGGGGTGGCCAAGGGCGACCGGGTGGGCATCTGGGCGGTCAACTGCGCCGAGTGGGTGCTCGTCCAGTACGCCACCGCCCGCGTCGGCGCGGTCATGGTGAACATCAACCCCGCCTACCGCACCCACGAGGTGGAGTACGTACTGAACCAGGCCGGGATCTCGCTGCTGTTCGCCTCGCTGCGCCACAAGACGAGCGACTACCGGGCGATGGTCGAGGAAGTACGGGGCCGGTGCCCGCGGTTGCGGGAGACCGTGTACATCGGCGACCCGGGCTGGGACGCGCTGATCGCCCGCGGGACGCCGGAGCACCGTGCGGAACTGCGGGCGCGGGCGGGTGAGTTGTCGTGCGACGACCCGATCAACATCCAGTACACGTCGGGGACGACGGGCTTCCCCAAGGGGGCCACCCTCTCCCACCACAACATCCTCAACAACGGTTACTTCGTGGGGGAGTCGATCGCCTACGGCGAGCGGGACCGGATCTGCGTCCCGGTGCCGTTCTACCACTGCTTCGGCATGGTGATGGCGAATCTGGCGGCCACCTCGCACGGCGCCTGCATCGTGATCCCGGCGCCGTCCTTCGACCCCAGGGCCACGCTGGAGGCGGTCCAGCGGGAGCGGTGCACCTCGCTGTACGGCGTGCCCACCATGTTCATCGCCGAGCTGAACCTCCCCGACTTCGCCGCCTACGACCTCGCGAGCCTGCGCACCGGCATCATGGCGGGCTCGCCCTGCCCGGTGGAGGTGATGAAGCGGGTGGTCGCCGAGATGCACATGGAGGAGGTCTCCATCTGCTACGGCATGACCGAGACCTCACCGGTGTCGCTGCAGACGCGGATCGACGACGACCTGGAACACCGCACGGGCACGGTCGGCCGGGTGCTGCCGCACCTGGAGGTGAAGATCGTCGACCCGGTGAGCGGAGTGACCCGACCGCGCGGTACGGCGGGGGAGTTGTGCACCCGCGGCTACAGCGTGATGCTCGGCTACTGGAACGAGCCGGAGAAGACCGCCGAGGCGATCGACGCGGGCCGCTGGATGCACACCGGGGACCTGGCGGTGATGCGCGAGGACGGGTACGTCGAGATCGTCGGCCGCATCAAGGACATGATCATCCGGGGCGGCGAGAACGTCTACCCGCGCGAGATCGAGGAGTTCCTGTACGCCCACCCCGGGATCCGGGACGTCCAGGTCGTCGGGGTGCGGCACGAGACGTACGGCGAGGAGGTCCTGGCCTGCGTCGTGCCGCGCGACCCGGCCGCCCCGCCCACGCTGGAGGACGTGCGGGCGTTCTGCGCGGGGCGGCTCGCCCACTACAAGGTGCCCAGCCGGGTGGAGGTCGTCGACGGTTTCCCGATGACGGTGTCCGGAAAGGTCCGCAAGGTGGAACTGCGGGAGAGGTTCGCGCGGTAGGGGCGCTCAGGCGCCGGTGGCGTCCAGGTCGTCGGCGCGGGCGTTCACCGGCTGCGGGGTGCCCGTCAGGTCCAGCACGAACAGGGGGATGCCGAGGCCGTCGGCGCGGGCGCGGGCGTCGTCGGCGTACCCGGCGAGGGAGAAGTAGACGCACTCCGCGGACTCCGTCATGGCTGTCAGCCACAGGCACTCCACGTCCCGCAGCGAGGCCGGGCGCACGGTCGGGGCGACATGGGCGAGGAGTCCGCGGGCGGCGAGGCCGACGCCCGTCGGGGGCCGCTGGTCGGCGCGGCGGATCTCCCGGTAGCCGAGCCAGCGCAGATAGAGCGCCGTGGCGGTGACCGCGTCGCGCGCGGTGCGGATGGTCACCGGCTGGAAGGGCGGACGGCGCGCGGGACGCGGGGCGGGACGGGGGCGGGCCGCCGCCGTCGGTGCCCCGGACACCGTCAGCCGCAGCACGGTCCCGCACGGGCAGCCCAGTTCCGGCTGCGGCCACTGGTCGCGGCGGCCACAGGATGCGCAGCACACGGTGACCCAGTCCTCGTCCCAGGCCCGGTGCACCACGGCCGTGGGCGCGGCCCGCCGGTCCAGCGGCGGGCTGACCGGGGCGCCGCAGGCGCACGGGTACGACGGAGCCGTGTAGACGTGCTCGCGCCGACAGGCCGGGCAGCGCACCGGCACGCTCTCGGACATGGCCCCATCGTCCTCCAGAGGGCCCCCGCTTGTCCGTCACTTGCCCTGTCTTGACGACCGGGTTCCGCCGCTCCGGTCAGTCGAGGCCGCCGCCCCCTGAGCCGCACCCGAAGTGGGACCCGTGTCCGTGACCGTGTCCGTACCCGCCCGCGTCGTGAGTGTCGCCCACGCCCTCGCCGGTCAGTCCCTCGTCGCCGACGATGCCGCGGACGCCGCTGCCCCGGCCGAACGGGAAGAGGCCCTCGTCCGCGAGCGCGCCGCGGCCGGTGAGCCCGGCCTCGCGGGCGAACCGTGGCAGCAGAGCGCTCAGCGCCCGCTCGCCGTACAGCGCGACGGCGATCAGCACCTCGTCCTCCGGCAGGCCGTCGGGGCCGCCGGGGCCGTCAAGGAGCGGATGGCGCTCGCGCAGCGCCGCCAGGTGGGCGCGGGCGGCACGGGTGCGGCCCGGCGGCAGCGAACGCAGCAGCCCGGCCGCCGCCAGTTCGGCCCGCATCCTGGCGAGCGCCCGCCGCACCACCGCCCGGGTGGGCAACTCCCGCGGTGCGGCGGGCCGGTAGAGGCCGGTGCGTACCGCCTTCTCCAGGGGATGGCGCAAGGGCACGGCGTTCCCCGTCCCGGTCCTGCGCAGGGTTCCCGGCCGGCCGGCGTCGACCACGCCGCGCAAGTGCAGTCCGAGCACCGCGACGGTCACGGCGGCGCGGTCCCCGCCCCGCAGCAGGGCGATCGCGCAAGGATCCCGCGGAATCGAGGTCGTACGGTCCATGAGGCACCCCCGCGCGGGGCCCGCCGCCCCCGTGCCGGCAGGACCCGCGTGCCCGTGATGTACCCGGCGGCCGGGGCGGTCGAAGCCTTCCCGGCCGTGTTCAGAGGTTCATTTGAGGGTTGCGTAGGCCGCGTACGGCCGCCGGCGTACGCGGCGCCGCTACATGTCGTGCGCCGACAGCCCCGGCCAGTCGTCCGGACCGCCGCCCTGCCACTCGATGAGGTCGGTCTCCTCGACCTCGATCCGGTCCAGGTCGGCCAGCCGCAGGATCTCGACCACGTCGTCCAGATGGGAGGCGATCCCCAGGGTCACGTCCCCCTCGGTGACCCGCCGGGAGCCGTCCAGGGCCGGGGAGTGCACCACGATGTGCGGATGGCCCGTCGGTGGATGTGTCATGCCTTCAGCCTGCTGCGGGCGGCCCCGATCCGCACGCCGGGAGCGCGCGGTGCCACACCTAACGGAGTTCGCCCTCCAGCAGGCCCATCGTGTACATGTCGTACCACTGGCCGTCGCGCCGGAAGACCTGGCGCAGTCTGCCCTCGTCGACGAAGCCGACCTTCTGGTAGATGTGGTGGGCCGCGTGGTTCTCGGTGACGACGGTCAGGGTGATCTTGTGCAGGCGCATCTTGGCGAAGCCGTAGCGGCAGATCGTCCGCATCGCGTCCGTGGCGTAGCCGCGACCCCAGTAGTCCTTCTCACCGACGTAGATGTCGAGTTCGGCGCACCCCGTCTCCGGTTCGGCGTCGCGCAGCCGCACCAGGCCGATCAGCCGCGCGTCACCGAGCACCTCGACCCCGAACAGCACATCGCCGTACGCGTTGCGCGGCCGTTCCTCCATCCGCTTTTTGACCTGGGCCAGCGAGGAGGGGTAGCCGTCGCTCATCCAGCGCATCACCTCGGGATCGTGGTTCCAGCGCCACAGGGCCTCCGCGTCCGACGGCTCCATCGGCCGCAACTTCACCAGGTCTCCGAGCACCATGCGGGCCAGCCCCTCCTACGCCTTGTGATCTCCGTTCGCGGACCGGAGTCAACACGCGCCAAGCCCTCACGTACAACCCGATAATCGGTGCGCGGTCGGACCGGGGGTCACAGCGCGTCGACGGCGCTCACCTTCCAGCCGCCCGACGTGCGGGTCATCGTCATCCGCACCCGGTTCAGATCCAGCCGGGAGCCCGAGACCTGGGTGCTGTCGGTGAGCTGGTTGACGAAGAGCAGGACCACGGCCCGGTCCGGTGAGGCCGACACGACGGAGGCCGCGGGGACGCCGCCGCTCGCGGGTTCGGCGACCGTCGCCTTCACCACCGCGTGGTACTTCCTGGCCGTCGGCCCGACCACCCGTGCCGTGGTCTTCCGGTACTCGTCACGGAAGTGCCCGGTCAGCCGGTCACGGGCCCGTGCGAAGTCCTGGTCCAGATGCCGGTAGTCGTACGACAGCACGACCGGCGCCGCCTTCCGCGCGGCCGTGAGGGCCTCCGCCCGCGCGCCCTCCGCCCGCCGTCCCTGCCGGTACTGCCATCCGAGCACCGCGACCGCGACCAGACCCGCCACGAGGAGGACACCGAGTACGACGGTGAGCAGCCGCCGGACGGGCCGTGGCGGGGGCGCGCTTCCCTCCGGCTCCGCCAGGGACTCCGGGTCCTGCGCCAGGGGCTTCGGTGACGGCTCCGGCGGGTCGTCCCAGCCGTCCGGGGGTTCGATCGTCACGGTGCGCCCGGAGAGCGGCGCCTCGGCGGGGGACGGTTCCACGGACCGTGCCGGGCGCTCCGTCCGCTCCGTCCGCCCGGCACGCTTGGCCGCCGCGCGGGCCGCCGCGGTCATCGTCCGGCGGGCGGGCGAGCCGGCGGTGCGCCCCCGGGAGGTCGTGTTCGCCATGGTCGTACTCCTCACTGGTGGTGGCTGACGGCCGGTGCGGGTCAGCCCACGAACTCGACGTCGGAGGTCAGCCAGCGCCCGCCCCGGTGGACCAGGTCGAGCTGCAGCCGGTAGGTGCGGGCCTGCCCCTTGGGCACGGCGGTGTTGGTCACCTTGCTGTCGGCGACCACCAGGACGCGGGCCGAGCGGGCGTCCGACCGGACGATGCCGGCGTCGAGGACCTGGCCCTCGGAAACGGACTTGTTCTCGGCGACGAGCCTGGTCAGCTGTGCCGTCTGCGCGGTGAACTGCTTCTTGAAGTCACCGGTGGCGCCCCGCAGCACGTTCGCGCTGTCCCGGTCGTAGTGCCGGTAGTCGAGCGAGGTGAAGTTCAGCGCCGACTGGCGGGCGGCGGCCAGGATGTCCTGCCGCCGCTGCTCCGTCTCGTGCCGGTCGTAGAGGCGGAGGGTCAGCCAGATCGTCAGTGCGGTGGTCAGCGCGGTCGCCACGACCAGCCCCACCGACAGGGCCCTGCTCACGCCATGGGTCCGACGAGCAGCCATTGCCACGACTCCTTTCCGAACACCGTCTGCTGGCCGCCCGTCGAGCCGATCTCGACGGGCCTTCCGTCCGGGCCGGTCGCGGTGCCGGTCTCCGGGTCGTACGGCGTGATGTACGCCGTCCGGTTCGCGCCGCCCGGCGCGGCAGCCGCGCCGGGGGCGTTCTGCGCGCCCCGCACCGACGTCTCGCCGCCACGCGGGGCGGTGCAGTGCGCGTCGGTGTTCGCCTCGCGCCTGCTCGTGTCGGCGGGGTCCCGCCACGCGGTGCCGTACCCCTGGGTGCACGGCGGCGGGTCGTCGGCGTTCACCACCAGCCCGAAGTGGGTGGTGCCGTCGCCCGGGACGACCGTGTAGCTGCCCGAGACCAGCGCCGGGAAGGTGACGAGGGCCTGCTCCACGCCGGGCAGGTGAGCGAGGGTGACCTGGCCGCCGCTGATCAGGTTGGCCAGCAGGACCGACAGCCGCGGCCCGGTGGACCTCAGCAGCGAGTCGACCTGCTGCGCGGCCGGCGTGGCGTTCCCGATCAGCTTGCGCAGGTCCCCGTCGCTCGACTTCAACTGCGCGGTGAGCGCCGCCAGATCGTGCGCGAAGGACTTGATGGACGAGCCCTGGTCGGCCTGCGTCTTGAGGACCTTCCGGGAATCCTCGATCAGCGAGATCGTCTCCGGCAGCGACTCGGACGCCGACTCGACCAGCGCGTTGCCCGAGTCGACCAGCCGGCTCAGGTCCGGCCCGGTCCCGGAGAACGCCTTGCCCAGTTCGTCGACGGTGACCCGCAGATCGTCCTTGCCGACCGAGTTCACCAGCCGGTCCAGGCTGAGCACCAGGTCCGTGGTGGGCAGCGGCACCCGGGTGCTGCCGCGCGGGATGGTGCTGCCGTCGAGGAGGTACGGGCCCCTGGACGTCCGCGGCTGCAGGTCCACGTACTGCTCGCCCACCGCCGACCGGTCCGCCACCACGGCGAGGGTGTCCGCCGGGATGCGCGGCGCCCCGTCCTCGATGTCGAGGGCGACCGAGACGCCGCCGGCGCCGGTCAGCCGCAGCGCGCCGACCCGGCCCACGGGCACCCCGCGGTAGGTGACCTCGGCGCCGGAGAAGATGCCGCCGGAGTCGGCGAAGTCGGCCCGCACCGTGTAGCCGCGGTTCAGGACGTCGTCCACCAGGCCGGTGTACTCGGCGCCGACGTACGACACCCCGACGGCGGTGAGGGCGGCGAAGGCGAGCAACTGGGCCTTGACCGTACGGGTGATCACGGCTGGACCCCCTTCAGCATCAGCTCGGCGAGCGCCAGGTCGATCCCCTCGGGCGCCCCAGCGCCGGTGGTGTAGGCGCTGGTGCACACCGGCGGGCACAACGGGCCGCCGCCGCCCGGGGACGCCGAGGGCACCGGCGGCACGGAGGGCGAGGACGGCAGGCCCGGTGCGCTCGGCAGCGCGGTCGGCGCCGGGGCGCTCGGCAGGTCCGGGAGCTCCGGCACGCCGGGGGTGGCGGGCTTGTGGGAACCGCCCTCGCCCTTCCCGGAGCCGTCGTCCGCCACGTTCCCGTAGAGGTCGGCCAGGTCGAGGTCCGCGGTGATGCGGAGGTTGACGTAGTCGCCCTTGACGGCGTCCACGGCGTTGCGCGGGAAGGGGTAAGTGGTGAGCAGTTCCAGGGAGTTGGGCAGGTCGCTGCCCGCCTTGTCGAGCTGGCGCAGGATCGGCCGGAGCTTTTCCAGGTTCGCGACCGTGTCGTCGTGGGAGGCGGTGACCACCTTGGTGCCCGTCTTGCCGAGCTTCGACAGGGCGGTGAGCATCTTCGTCAGATCACGCCGCTGTCCGGCCAGTACCTTCAGCGCGGGCGGCATCGTGTCGAGGGCCTTGGTGATGGTCTTCTTCTCCTTTCCGAGGCGCCCCGCGAGCCGGTCGACGGCCTTGATCGCGCGGACGATGTCCCCCCGCTGGTCGTCCAGACCGCCGATGAACGTGTTCAGCTCCTTCAGCAGGGACCTCACCCGGTTCTCCCGGCCGTCCAGGGCCTTGTTCAGCTCCACGGTGATCGTCTTGAGCTGGGCCACCCCACCGCCGTTGAGCAGGGCGGACAGCGCGGACAGCACCTCTTCGACCTCCGGGTTGCGGCCGCTGCGGGACAGCGGGATGCGGTCGCCGTCACGGAGCCGGCCCACGGGGGCCGTGCCGGGCGGGGCGGCGAGCGCCACGTACTTCTCGCCGAGCAGACTGGTCTGCCGCAGCTCCGCGACCGCGTTGGCGGGCAGCTTCACCGAGTCGGCGATCCGCAGCCGTACACGCGCGTGCCAGCCGTCCAGCCGCACCTTCTCGACCGCGCCCACGGTGACGTCGTCGACCTTCACAGCCGACTGCGGCACCAGGTCCAGGACGTCGCGGAACTCGACGGTGACGTGGTACGCGTGGCCGTCGGCGGCCGCGCCGCCGGGCAGCTGGACGTCGTACCAGCCGTTGAACTCACAGCCGGACAGCAGCAGCGCACCGGCCGCCGCCCAGGCGACCGCCCCGGCCCCGCGCCGTACGCTCATGCGCTCGCCCCCAGGATCCCGCCGAGCGTCCGGTCGGCCGTGCCCGTCACCGCGGTGCCCCGCGGCGCCTTCGGCAGGGAGTCGAAGAGTTTCCTCAGCTCCTCGCAGTCGGGGTTCCGGCCGCCCTCGTCGCCGGTCGTCTTCAGTACGGAGCACAGCAGCGAGGCCGGGTCCTGGGCCTGCCGGGCGTTGTTGCGGGTGTCGAGGGTGCCGGAGGAGGGGTTGTAGGCGTTGTTCAGGTTCGACAGGCCCGCGGGGGCGACCCGCAGCAGCTCGTCGAGGGCGGCCCGTTGGGCGACGAGCACCTTGGTCACCTTGCTGAGGCCCTTCACGTTCGAGGTCAGCGACGTCTTGTTCTTCTTCACGAAGGCGGACACGTCGCCGAGCGCCGTCCCCAGGTTGGTGAGCGCGTCCGCGAGGTCCCGCCGCTCACCGGAGAGCTGCTGGGCGACCTTGGCGAGGCTGGTGTTGAAGGACCGCACGCTCTTGTCGTCGGCGGCCAGCGCCGCCGTGAACACTTGCAGGTCGCGCACCGTGCCGAACAGGTCCGTACGGCCGTCGGACAGGGTGGTGACCGCCTGCGAGAGGTCCTGGACCGTCTGGTGGAGGTTCTCGCCCTGTCCGTCGAGGTTGTCCGCGCTCACCCCGAGCAGCCGCGACAGGGAGCCGTCCTTGTTGGCGCCGTCGGGGCCGAGTGCCTCGGCGGTGGTGTGCAGGCTGTCGAAGATCCGGTCCAGTTCGACGGGTACGGCGGTGCGCGACTCGGGGATGACGGCACCGTCCCCCAGGACCGGGCCCTTCCGGTAGACCGGCAGCAGCTGTACGTAACGGTCGCTGACCACCGAGGAGTTGATGATCGCGGCCTTGGCGCCGGCGGGGACCTTGCGCCCTTCGTCGTACTCCAGCTCCACCCGCACCCGCTCACCCTCGGGCGTGATCTTTCGGACCTCGCCGATCCGGACGCCGAGGACGCGGACGTCCGAGCCGGGGTAGATGCCGACGGTGCGCGGGAAGTACGCGGTGACGTGCACCTTCTCGGGCCGCGGCCACAGGGCGAGGGCGAGCGCGGCGACGAGGGCGAGCGCGGTGAGCAGGGCGAGGCGTCTCTTCAGGCTCTTCACCGCGTGCCTCCCGTCCGCGGGGCCACGGGCGCGGCGACCAGGTTCTGGACGTAGGAGTCGAACCAGCGGCCGTTGCCGAGGGCGTTGGTGAAGACCCGCACGTACGGCGCGAGCAGCTTGACGCTCCGGTCGAGGCCGGCCTGGTTGCGTTCGAGCATCTGCACCACCTGTTTCAGGCCTTTGAGCGCCGGCCCGATCTCCTTGTCGTTGTCCTCGACCAGGCCGGAGAGCTCGATGCCGAGCGCGGCGGAGGTCTTGAGCAGTTTGTGGATCGCCTTGCGGCGCTTGCCGATCTCCTGGAACAGCTTGTCGCCGTCGTCGACCAGGGCGGTGAAGTCCTTGGAGCGTGCGGCCAGGACGCCCGTGGTGCCGTGGGCGTGGTCGAGGAGTTCACCGAGGGCCTTGTCGCGCGAGGCGACCGTCCGGGAGATCCTCGACAGGCCCTTGATGGACGCGCGTACGTCGGCGGGCGAGTCCTGGAAGGTGGCGGAGATCGTGTCCAGGGCCTTCGCCAGGCGGCCGGTGTCGACCTTCTCCGAGGTGGTGGTCAGGTCGCTGAACGCCTGCACGACGTCGTACGCCGCGACCGTCCGCCGCAGCGGGATCTCGCTGCCGGGCCGCAACTGCCCCGGCCCCTCGGGGTGCAGGGCGAGGTACTTCGCGCCGAGGACCGTCTTGATCCGGATCGACGCGCCGGTCTCGGTGCCGAACCGCGGATCGCCCTTGACCTTGAAGGTGACCTTGACGTGGTCGCCGTCCAGGTCGACGTCGTCCACCTTGCCGACCTTCACCCCGGCGATCCGCACCTCGTCACCGGGCTTGAGACCGCCCGCCTCCGAGAACGCCGCGCTGTACGTCCGGCCGTCGCCGATGAACGGCAGGCTGTCGGCGTTGAACGCGGCCACGGTCAGCAGCGCCAGGACGGTGAGTCCGACGGCACCGATCACCACGGGGTTGCGGTCGCGGAACGGGATCGAGCGGGGGCGGCGCACGCGCGGCAGCCTGATGCGGGGCGGATCGATGCGCACCTTCACCAGCGGCTGTGGCCCCCGGGGGCGGGGCGCCGCCCGGCGAGGCAGCCGCGGCCTCGGCAGCCTCGGCGGGTCGACGCGCACCCTGATCAGCGGTTTTGGGCGGTTGCCCCGGGTCATACGGGTCACGATCCGCACCTCGCCCTCGCCACGTGCAGGTCCGGGGTGAGCACCTGCTTCGTCTTCGGCAGCACGATCCGGCCGTCGAAGTCGCAGAGGTAGAAGTTGAACCACGAGCCGTAGGACGCGGTCCCGGTCAGTGCGTCGAGCTTGTTCGGCAGCCGCTTCAGCACGCCCTCCACGGTCTTCTCGTTGTCGTTCAGCGTTCCGGTGAGACCGGCAAGCCCGGCGATGTCGTCCTTCAGCGGCGGCCGGGCGTCCTTCAGCAGCCCGGCGGTGGCGTCCGTCAGGTCGCCGATGCCGACCAGCGACCGCCCGATGGGCTTGCGGTCGGCGGACAGGCCGGAGATCACCCGCCGCAGCTGCTTGAGCAGCGCGGAGAAGCGGGTGCCGCGCTTGTCCAGCGTCTTCAGCACGGTGTTGAGGTTGTCGATCACCGAGCCGATCAGCTGGTCGCGGTCGGCCAGCGTCGTGGTGAGCGAGGCCGTGTGCACCAGCAGGCTGTTCACGGTGCCGCCCTCGCCCTGCAGCGTCTTGATGATCTCGGTGGCGAGCTGGTTGACGTCCCCGGGGCTGAGCGCGGCGAACAGCGGTTTGAAGCCGTTCAGCAGGGCGCCCAGGTCCAGCGCGGGCTGGGTGCGCGACAGCGGGATCGTGCTGCCGGGCTTCAGCCGAGTGCCGTCGCCCGCGCCCTCGGTCAGCGCCACGTACCGCTGCCCGACCAGGTTGCGGTAGCGGATGACCGCGTGCGTGCCGGTGAGCAGCGGCCGGTCCGCGCCGACGGTGAAGGTGATCTCCGCCAGCGTCCGGTCCTTGATCCGGATGCCCTCGACCTCCCCGACCCGCACCCCGGCGACCCGGATGTCGTCGCCCTTCTCCAGACCGGTGACATCGCTGAAGACGGCGCGGTACGTGCGCTCGGGGGTGAAGGAGACGTTGACGATGGTGGCGGCGAGCAGGGCCGTCGCCAGGATCGTCACCAGGGCGAAGAGGCTGAACTTGATCAGTGGGGCGGCGGTCTGCCGGGCTCCTGCGGTGCTCATGCGACGCTCACCGCCGTTCCGCGCGCCATCGGCCCGAACAGCAGTGTCGCGACCGGCGGCACCTCGTCGGCGGGCACGCCCAGCACGGGTGAGACGAGCGAGCCGACGGCGCGCTGCTCGGCCCGGGTGGCGGAGACGCCGGGGGGAGCGGACGAGCCCGGCTTCTTCGAACCGTCGTCGAGGTGCACACCGGGCGCGGGCACGGAAGGATGCGGCAGGTCGCGGCAGTTCGGCCCCGACCGGTCCGCGTAGCGCGGCTCCTCGCCGGGCGTGTACGCCCCCCGCTGACGCACCACTTCCAGCGTGATGTGCATCGTGCCGTCCCGGAACGCCTGCTCGGAGGCCTGTTCCTGGTGGACCAGGCCGGCGAGGAGGCAGGGGTACTCGGGTGAGTAGCGGGCGAAGAGCTCCAGGGTGGGGCGGGAGACCCGGCCGAGGGTGATCAGCCGGTCGCCGTTCGCGTCCAGGAAGCCGTTCGCGGTGCCGGCGACGCCGGCCGTCGTGGTGAGCGCGGACGCGATGCGGTCCCGCTCCTCGACCAGGGTGCGGCTGGTGGTGACGGTGTTGCGCAGGATGCCCATCAGGTCCGGTGCCGCGTCGCCGTAGACCTCGGCGACGTCGGCCAGCCGGGCGAAGTCCTCGGTGAGCGAGGGCAGATGGGGGTTGAGGCGGTGCAGATAGGCCTCCACACGGGTGAGGTTGTCGCCGATCCGGTCGCCGCGTCCTTCGAGGGCGGTGGCGAGGGCGGAGAGCGTGGCGTCGAGCTTGCCGGGCTGCACGGTCCGCAGCAGCGGCAGCAGGTCGTTCATCAGCTGCTGCAGTTCGATGCCGACGCGGGTGCGGTCCTGGGTGATGACGTCGCCGGCGCGGATGGGCCGGGCAGTGGAGTGCTCGGGCGCGACCAGGTCGACGTACTTCTCGCCGAACAGCGTCTTGGGCAGCAGCCGCGCCCGTACGTCGGAGGGGATGTCGGCGACGTACTCGGGCTTGAGCGCGATGTCGAGGGTGGCCTTCCGCCCGTCGGCGCGCACCGCGCGCACCTCGCCGACGAGCAGCCCGCGCAGCTTGACGTCGGCCCGCGGGTCGAGCTGGTTGCCGAGGCTGCCGGCCTCCAGCTCGATCCGGACCGCCGGGGTGAACACCTGCCGGTACACGGCGACCGACAGCGACAGCAGCAGGGCGAGCACGGCGAGGAACAGCACGCCGTACAGCCGCAGTCTCAGCACTCTCACCCGGCTCACCCCGCGATCCGCACGGTCGTGCTGGCGCCCCAGATCGCCAGCGACAGGAAGAAGTCCAGGACGTTGATCGCCACGATCGAGGTCCGCACGGCGCGGCCCACCGCGACGCCGACGCCGGCCGGGCCGCCGCTCGCGTAGTAGCCGTAGAAGCAGTGCACCAGGATGATCAGGACGGCGAAGACCAGCACCTTCCCGAAGGACCACAGCACGTCGACCGGCGGCAGGTACTGCTGGAAGTAGTGGTCGTAGGTGCCCGCGGACTGCCCGTAGTAGCCGGTCGTGATGGCGCGGGCGGCGAGGTAGGAGGACAGCAGCCCGATCACGTACAGCGGGATCACCGCGACGAAACCCGCGATCATGCGGGTGGTCACCAGGAACGGCAGCGAGGGCACGCCCATCACCTCCAGGGCGTCGGTCTCCTCGCTGATCCGCATCGCGCCGAGCTGGGCGGTGAACCCGGCGCCGACCGTCGCGGACAGCGCGAGCCCGGCCACCAGCGGGGCGATCTCCCGGGTGTTGAAGTACGCCGACAGGAACGCCACGAAGTTGGAGGTGCCGAGCTGGTTCAGCGCGGCGTACCCCTGCAGGCCCACCTCCGTGCCGGTGAAGAACGACAGGAAGGCGATCACACCGACCGTGCCGCCCACGACGGCGAGGGCGCCGCGGCCGAAGCTCACCTCGGCGAGCAGCCGCAGGATCTCCTTCTTGTAGCGGCGTACGGAGCGGCCCGTCCACGCCAGGGAACGCCCGTAGAAGGAGAGTTGGCCGCCCAGCTCCTCCAGGCCTTTGAACAGCGCCATGTCTCAGCCCCTCTGCGGGACGACCTGGAAGTACACCGCGGTCATCACGAAGTTCGTCACGAACAGCAACATGAAGGTGATCACCACCGACTGGTTCACGGCGTCCCCGACGCCCTTCGGCCCGCCCTGCGCGGTAAGTCCCTTGTACGAGGCGACGATCGCCGCGATCGCCCCGAACACCAGCGCCTTGATCTCGGCCGCCCACAGGTCGGAGAGCTGGGCGAGCGTGGTGAAGGAGGCCAGATAGGCGCCCGGAGTGCCGTTCTGCAGCACGACGTTGAAGAAGTAGCCGCCCGCCACACCGACCACCGACACCAGGCCGTTGAGCAGCACCGCCACCACCATCGACGCCAGCACGCGCGGCACGACCAGCCGGTGGATCGGGTCGATGCCCAGCACCCGCATCGCGTCGATCTCCTCGCGGATCTTCCGCGCCCCGAGGTCCGCGCAGATGGCCGTGCCGCCCGCTCCCGCGATCAGCAGTGCGGTGACGATCGGTGACGCCTCCCGCAGTACCGCGAGAACGGAGGCGGCCCCGGAGAAGGACTGGGCGCCGAGCTGCCGGGTGAGGCTGCCGATCTGCAGCGCGATCACCGCGCCGAAGGGGATGGACACCAGGGCCGTGGGCAGGATGGTGACGCTCGCGACGAACCAGGCCTGCTGGATGAACTCCCGTGCCTGGAAGGGGCGTCGGGGCACGGTCCGGACGACGTCCAGGGCCATCGCGAAGAGGTTCCCCGACTGCCTGAGCGCTCCGGTCGGTGACAGGCTCATGCGCCGCTCACCGCCTTGTGGCGCGACTCGGCCTCGCGTCGCGCGATCGCCTCCCAGCGCGGCGGGCGGGCGATGCCCGGCCCCGGCAGCAGGCGGGGGGTCAGTTCCGGACCCGGTGCCCCGTCGACGAGTCCGGCGAGCTCCTGCTCGACCTGTGCGGCGTCCTTCTCCTCCGCCATGCCGATCGGGCCCTGCATCCGGCCGTTCAGGAACTGCCGGACGACCGGCTCCTCGCTTCTCAGCAGCTGCTCGCGCGGCCCGAACATGACCAGCTCCCGCCTGAACAGCAGCCCGATGTTGTCCGGGACCTGGCGGGCCGAGGCGATGTCGTGCGTGACGATCAGGAAGGTCGCGTCGATCTGGGCGTTGAGGTCGACGATGAGCTGGTTGAGATAGGCGACGCGTACGGGGTCGAGGCCCGAGTCGGGCTCGTCGAACAGGATGATCTCGGGGTCGAGGACGAGGGCCCGGGCGAGCCCGGCTCGCTTGCGCATCCCGCCGGAGATCTCGCCGGGCAGCTTCCCCTCCGAGCCGATCAGCCCGACCATGTCCATCTTCTCCAGCACGATGCGCCGGATCTCGCTCTCGGATCTGCGGGTGTGCTCGCGCAGCGGGAAGGCGATGTTGTCGTACAGGTTCATCGAGCCGAACAGCGCGCCGTCCTGGAACAGCACCCCGAACAGCTTGCGCACCTCGTACAGCTCGTGCTCCCTGAGGCGGGTGATGTCACGTCCCGCGATCCTCACCGAGCCGCGGTCCGGTTTCAGCAGCCCCACGAGCGTCTTCAGGAAGACCGACTTGCCCGTGCCCGACGGGCCGAGCATGACCGAGACCTCCCCGGCCGGCAGCGTCAGCGACACGTCCTCCCAGATGACCTGGTGACCGAAGGACTTGGTCAGCCCTTCCACACAGATCTCCACACCCATCCGGTCCACCTCTCGGCCCGTGGAGCAGTTCCGACACCTGCTCTACGGGGAGAGGCGGGGGGTCCGTCGCGGGGGACGCGGATTTTTTTGCGGGGTGGTGCTACGGCAGCGCGGTCGGGGTGGGCAGGGCGACCGGGGCGGAGGGGGTGGTGGGGGGCTTCGGGAGGGGCGGCGGGGTCGTGGGGGCCGCGGGCGCGTTCGGTGTGTGGGGGAGGTCCGGGGTGTCGGGGAGGTCCGGGAGGCTCGGGAGTGCCGACACGGTCGGGACCGCGGGGACGGCCGGCACCGCTGACAGGGAGGCCTTCGGCAGGGGCGGTACCGACAGGGGCAGCAGGGACCGGTCGTGGCCGCCGGGTGACGGTGCCGCGGGGGAGGCGGCCGACAGCTCGCGGGCGGGCGGGACGGGTGTGCGGCCGCCGTCCTCGGGCCGCGCGGTCCCGGCGGCGGGCCCGGACACGGGGGACGCGGCGGGCCGGGGAGCCGGGTCCGGCCGGCCCCCGTCGAGGGCGTACGGCAGCACCAACCCCGCAACCGCCAGGGTCGCCGCCGCCGACGCGGCCGCCACCGCCTGCGCCTTGCCACCGGCCCGCAGCCGCCCGCGCCCGAACAGCAGCAGCGCGAACCCGAGCGTCCCGGCGAGCGAGGCGCGCAGCGTCCGCCGGGCCCTGGCGAGCAGCGACTCGACGGTCCGGTAGCTCAGGCCCATCCGGACGGCGACCTGGCCCACGTCCAGGTCCTCGGACTTCAGCCGCAGCGCCTCCGCCTGGCGGGCGGGCAGCTCCCCGCTGCGCACGGCCAGCCATCTGGCCTCGGCCCGGTCGCACACGGCCTCCTCGACCGGCACCGGGCCGGGAGCCATCAGCGTCGGGCTGGTGCGGACCCGCGCCTCGCGGTTGACCTGCCGGTAGCGGTCCACGCACAGCCGCATGGTCACCGTGGTCAGCCAGGCGGCGAGCCGCTCGTCGTCCAGGTCGGGCCGCTCCGCCGCGCGCAGCATCGCCTCGTGCACCGCGTCCTCGGCGTCCTCCTGGCTCATGGACCGGCGCCGGGCCACCTTGAGCAACTGCTCGCGGTGGCTCCACATGCGCTGCCAACGGTCGTCGGCGGCTGCTGTCTCCGCAGGCATGTCCGTCGCCATGAGGGCCCCTTCGCGCTCACCCGCCGGTGTCGTCCCGTCCGGCGGGTGGCGACATTACCCCCCGGTAGCCACGGTTGTGGAGGGGGTGGCGGCCATCGAGTCCCCGCTGTTACTGGTCAGCGGACCACCGCTGGGCAGCAGGTCGCCGGTGGGCAGGCCGATGGACGGGTCGGGTACGGGGACCTGGGGTTTCGCCGTTTTCCCGTCCGCCGGAAGGGAGTTGGAGGGGGTCGGCGAGGCAGCGGACGGCGCGGGGGCCGGGGTGGCCCTCGGGTGCGGTGACGCCGCCGGTTTCGGCGCGGGCGCGGGCTCGGGCCGCGGGGGCGCGGGATGGTCCGAGGGCCGTACCGAGGCGGTGGCGGGGCCGTCCGGGACCACCCGGTGGCCTTCCAGGAAGTACGCGTACCAGGCCCGGACCGTGCGCAGATACGCCACCGAGTGGTTGTAGCCGAGAATCGCCCGGTCCAGCCCGGCGGGCTCGGACAGGTCCCGGCCGCCCGCGCACAGATAGCGCCCGGCGGCCAGCGCCGCGTCGAACACGTTGCCCGGGTCGGCCCGCCCGTCGCCGTTCCCGTCCGCGCCCCAGCGGTCCCAGGTCGACGGAATGAACTGCATCGGGCCGACCGCCCGGTCGTACACCGCGTCCCCGTCGTACGCGCCGCCGTCCGTGTCCGTGACGAGCGCGAAGGCGCCGCCGTCCAGCCGCGGACCCAGGATCGGTGTCACGGTCGTGCCGTCCGCGGTCACCCGGCCGCCCCGCGCCTGCCCCGACTCCACCTGGCCGATCGCCGCCAGCAGCTGCCACCCGAGCCGGCAGCCGGGCGCGGTGCGCGCGAGTTCCGCCTCGGCGTGCCGGTAGGCGGCGAAGACGGTGGCGGGCACCGCGCCGCCCCCGCCCACCGGTGCCTTCTTCCCCTGCCGGGCCCGGGCCAGCGGCGGGAGCTCGGTGCGGTACGGGGTGTCACCCGACACGCTCGGCCCGTGCCCGGCGGGCCGCTCCACCGGTACGGCCGCCCGTGCCGGGGCCGCCCCCGGCGCCTGTGACGCGGTCAGCGCGGCCATCGCCGCCGCCGCGATCGCCGTACCCCTGGCACCCCTGACTCCGTTGCCTGCCACGTCGTGCTCCCCTCCCTGTGGGCCGCTGTCGTCTGCTCTACGCGGGAGGGCGGCGCGTCCGTCGCGGCCTGCCTACCCTGAAGGTGTGGCTCGGTCCAACGACGAGGTCGCCGCGCTGCTCGGGGAGTACGCGGACCTGATCTCGATCACCGGAGGGGACGCGTTCAGGGCACGCGTCTACGAGAAGGCCGCCCGCGCGATCGGCGGCCACCACGCCGACGTCTCCACCCTCGACCTCGAAGGCCTGCAGGAGATCCCGAACGTCGGGAAGTCGATCGCCCGGAAGGTCCTCGAATACTTCGACACGGGCAGCGTGTCCGCCGTCGAGGAGCTGCGGGCGAAGATCCCCGCCGGGGTCCGCCGGCTGACGGCCATCCCCACGCTCGGCCCGAAGAAGGCCCTGACGGTCTACGAGGAGCTGGGCGTCTCCTCGGTCGACGAACTGGCCGACGCCATCCACCGGGAGCGGCTGCGCGACCTGAAGGGCTTCGGGCCGAGGACCGAGGAGAACATCCTCCACGGCATCGAGCTCCTGCGGTCCGCCGGGGACCGGGTCCAGCTCGACGCCGCCACGGACCTCGCCGACGACATCGTGGCCGCGCTGTCCCGGGTGCCGGGCTGCCTGCGGTGCGCCTACGCCGGGTCGCTGCGCCGGGTCCGCGAGACGATCGGCGACATCGACGTCCTCGCGGCGGCCCGGAAGCCGGCGCCGCTCATGCGGGCGTTCACCGAGCTGCCGTACGTCACGGAGGTGATCGCGCACGGCGAGAAGAAGACGTCCGTGCGGACCTCCCGGGGGCTGGCCGTCGATCTGCGCGTGGTACCGCCGGACTCCTGGGGGGCGGCACTGCAGTACTTCACCGGCTCCAAGGCCCACAACATCCGCACCCGGGAGCTGGCCGTGCACCAGGGGCTGAAGCTCTCCGAGTACGGGCTGTTCGACGTCGAGAGCGGCGAGAAGATCGTCTCCGAGACGGAGGACGAGGTGTACGCCCGGCTCGGCCTGCCCTGGATCCCGCCCGCGCTGCGCGAGGACCGCGGGGAGATCGAGGCGGGGCTGCGCGGCGAACTGCCCGACCTGGTGACCGAGGCGGACATCCGGGGCGATCTGCACACCCACACCGACCTCACCGACGGGCTCGCCCCGCTGGAGGAGATGGCCGAGGCCGCCGCCGGGCGGGGCTACGCCTACTACGCGATCACCGACCACGGGCCCGACATGGCCATGCAGCGCATGACCGACGAGCGGATGCTGGCCCAGCGCGAGCGGGTGCGCGAGCTCGACGGCGTGTACGCCACCCGCGCCGGCCGCGGCGGGCTGCGGCTGCTGCACGGCGCCGAGCTGAACATCGGCCCCGACGGCGAGGTGGACTGGCCCGCGGAGTTCCTCGCCGGCTTCGACCTCTGCGTGGCCTCGGTGCACTCGCACTTCAACCAGCCGCGCGACGCGCTGACCCGCCGTCTCGTACGGGCCTGCGAGAACCCGTACGTCAACGTCATCGGCCACCCCACCACCCGGGTCATCGGCAAGCGGCCGGGCATCGACGCCGACCTCGACGCGGTCTTCGCGGCCTGCGCCCGCACCGGCACCGCCCTGGAGATCAACGCCCACCCGGACCGGCTGGACCTGCGTGACGAGGACATCCTGCGGGCCAGGCGGTACGGGGTGCGGTTCGCCGTCGACAGCGACGCCCACTCCGTCCTCCACCTGGCCAACCTGCGCTACGGCGTGGGGACCGCGCAGCGCGGCTGGCTCACCGGGGACGACGTGATCAACACCTGGCCGCTGGCACGGCTGCGGCGGTTCCTGCGCAAGGGGAGGACAGGGCGGTGAACCGCGCGGCTGCCCGGCCCCCTCACCCTTGGTGGGTGACGCTCACCTTCACGGTCAGCGTGCCCCCGTTGTCCTCGCAGCAGAACCCGGCGGTGTCGTTCATGCCGAGCTGCAGGGTGCCGTTCCCGGTGGCCCGGAAGGTCAGCCTCCGGCTGCCAGCCATCGCCGACTGGACGACCTGACCGACGGTCTTCGTCTTCGGACCCTCCTCGAGCGGCAGCACCCCGGTGAGGAACAGGCCGCCTGCGACACCGGCCGCCGGCACCGCCGTACCCGCCAAGGCCCACCACAGCCGCTTGCGGCCCACCGGGCGGGGCGGCGTGGGGATGGTCTCCCCGGCCGGGGCGAGCCGCTCATGGCCGCTGGTCACGGTGTGCGCGTCGGCCAGTGTGGGCGAAGGGCGCAGTACGCGTACGGTCGCCGGCGGCAACGGCCCGGCGTCCGCTTCCCCCGCCGCGACGCGCAGCAGCGCGGAGCGCGCACCGGCCGCCGAAGGGCGTTCGTCAGGGGACTTGCGCAGCATCGCCTCGACGAGCGGGCGCAGCGGGCCGAGCCGCTCGGGGAGAAGGGGTTCCTCGTACGCCACTCGCCGTCGTCCAGGGCCGCGATGCCGAAGTCGGTGAGGACGGCGTTGCCGTCGCGGCGCAGCAGGACGTTGGCGGGTTTGATGTCGCGGTGCGGGGTGCCGGCCGCGTGCACGGCCTCCAGCGCGTCGAGCAGCTGCGGCCGCTTCCCGAGCGGCTTGGCCACGTGTAGGGCGGGGGGCGCCCCGGTCGGTTAGGGTCGCCTCGTGGCGGACCAAGCGGCTCCGTCCCGGTGAAGCCGATTGGCCTGGGGTGCCTCGCGGCTGCGAAGCGGTCGACCGATGCGTCCCCGTGGTGCCCCGATGTGCCCCCGCGGTGGGTGATCTGGGTAAAAGCACAGGTCAGAGGCATGTTCTGGGGGTACGATGCGTTTGCGAGTGGAGTTCACGACCGAACCCTTCGACTTGGACGAGGCGCCCGCGCACGCCCTGGTGGCGCGCGAGGTCGTCCAGGCGGCCGAGCTGGACGCCGTCGATGTCGGCCCGTTCGGCAACACGGCCGAGGGGAGCGCGGACGCCGTCCTCACCGCCGTGGACGCGGTACTGCGCAGCACCCTTCAGGCCGGTGCCACCCGGATCTCGCTCCAGGTCAATGTGATCGGGGAGGACGGCAGGTGAGCGGAGAGGAGCCCTTCATCGCGGCCGTGAAACCGCTGGTCGACGCCATCGGCGGGGAGATGCTGCCGCCGGACGAGGCCGGCCCCGACGATGTGGTGCTCGCCTGGGCGGGCGTCGAGGCCGTCGCCGTACGCCTGCCGCAGCTCGCCGACTCCCTCGACCACATCCTGGCCGCCATGGAGCGCAAGAAGGGCAAGCCGCTGGCCGAGCTGGACCGCAAGGCCAAGCAGGAGGTCGTACGGACCCTGGAGGCGCGCGGCGCCTTCTCCGTCCGGCACGGTGTGGAGACCGTGGCGAGCGCGCTCGGCGTGAGCCGCTTCACCGTCTACAACTACCTCAACCGCGACTGAACCCGGTCACCCGGGCACCTGGTCACCCGGAATTTTCAACAAACTGTTGACGTCGTGTCCCCGGAGGGCGTTAGCTAGCCGCAGCCAGCCCGTTCAGCACGACGGCCGTCCGCGGCCACGGAGGCTCCCGTGACTTCGACTTCCACGCCCCCGGGCCTGGCCCGGTTCAACGTCCTGGAGGAACACGCGGCCTTCGCCGCCCTCCACGAGGCGTGCGCCTCCACGGCGTGGGCGCGGCGGCTGCTCGCCGCCCGCCCCTACGCCACCGCCGACGACCTCTACGCCGCCAGCGACGCCGCCATGGCCGAGTTGACCACCGAGGACCTGCGGGAGGCGATGGCCGGGCATCCGCCGATCGGCCGCCCCAAGCCGGGCGACCCGTCCTCCGCCCGCGAGCAGAGCGGCATGGCCGGCGCCTCCGCGGAGCTCAAGGCGGAGATGCTCGAACTGAACCTGGCCTACCAGGAGCGGTTCGGCCATGTCTTCCTCATCTGCGCCACCGGCCGGACCGGCGAGCAGATGCGGGACGCGGCCAGGGAGCGGATCGGCAACCCGCCGGAGCGGGAGCGGGAGATCGTCCGCACCGAACTGGGCAGGATCAACCGCATCCGGCTGGCCCGACTCGTCGAACAGGACGCCCGACCATGAGCACCGCCACCACCGCCTCCGTGTCCACGCACATCCTGGACACCTCCGCCGGCCGCCCCGCCGCGGGCGTCGCCGTCCGGCTGTCCGCCCGCGGCGGGAGCGAGGGGCGGTGGCAGGCGCTCGGCGGCTCGGCGACCGACGCGGACGGGCGGTGCAAGGACCTGCCCGCGCCGCCGGAGGGGACCACCCACGTACGGCTCGACTTCGCCGTCGAGGCGTACTTCGAGAAGAAGCAAGCCGATGCGCAGCAGGACGCCCCCGCGAATCGGGACAGCGGTGCCGTGTTCTTCCCCGAGGTGGTCGTCACCTTCGCCGTACGGGCCGGGGAGCACTACCACGTACCGCTGCTGCTCAACCCGTTCGGCTACTCCGTTTACCGAGGGAGCTAGCAGACACATGCCCATCCTGGGACAGAACCAGTACGGCAAGGCCGAGAACCGAGTCGTCAAGATCACGCGGGACGGCGCCACCCACCACATCAAGGACCTCAACGTGTCCGTGTCGCTCTCCGGCGACATGGACGAGGTCCACTACTCCGGCTCGAACGCCAACGTCCTGCCGACCGACACCACCAAGAACACGGTGTACGCGTTCGCCAAGGAGCACGGCATCGAGTCGGCCGAGCAGTTCGGCATCCACCTCGCGCGCCACTTCGTCACGAGTCAGGAGCCCATCCACCGGGCCCGTGTCCGCATCGAGGAGTACGCCTGGGAGCGGATCGAGCACTCCGGGAAGGGCGCGCACTCCTTCGTCCGCAAGGGCCAGGAGACCCGGCTGACCCAGATCACGTACGACGGCTCGGCCTGGGAGGTCGTCTCCGGGCTGAAGGACCTCGTCGTGATGAACTCGACCGACTCCGAGTTCTGGGGCTACGCCAAGGACAGGTACACGACGCTGAAGGAGGCCCACGACCGCATCCTGGCCACCGAGGTCTCCGGCCGCTGGCGGTTCAACTGGTCCGCCGACGACACGGAGACGCCCGACTGGAACGACTCCTACGAGCAGGTCAGGACACAACTGCTGCAGGCCTTCGCCGAGACCTACTCGCTCTCGCTCCAGCAGACGCTGTACGCGATGGGCGCCCGCGTCATCGACCACCGCGGCGAGATCGACGAGGTCCGCCTCTCGCTCCCCAACAAGCACCACTTCCTCGTCGACCTGGAGCCCTTCGGGCTGACGAACGACACCGCCGACTCAGCCGTGTACTTCGCCGCCGACCGCCCCTACGGCCTGATCGAGGCCACCGTCCTCAGGGACGGCCGCGAGGCGAGGATCCCGGCGGACCTCACCAACCTCTGACGCGGACACGGAACCGGAAAGTAGAGGACGAACGATGGCACAGCGCATCGTCATCGAGAACTGCTCGATCGCGACCGTGGACGCCGACGACACCGAGCACGCCTCGGGGCACGTCGTCATCGCCGGAAACCGCATCGAGGCGGTCGGCGCTGGAAAGGCTCCCGAGGGCCTCCAGGACGTCGTACGCCGCATCGACGCCACCGGGCACCTGGTCACCCCCGGCCTGGTCAACACCCACCACCACTTCTACCAGTGGATCACCCGGGGCCTGGCCACGGACCACAACCTGTTCGACTGGCTGGTCGCGCTCTACCCGACGTGGGCGCGCATCGACGAGCCGATGGTGCACGCGGCGGCCCAGGGCTCGCTGGCGATGATGGCCCGCGGCGGCGTCACCACCGCCATGGACCACCACTACGTCTTCCCGCGGGGCTCCGGCGACCTGTCCGGCGCGATCATCCGCGCCGCCCGTGACATGGGCGTCCGCTTCACCCTCGCCCGGGGGTCGATGGACCGCGGCGAGAAGGACGGCGGCCTGCCCCCGGACTTCGCCGTCGAGACCCTCGACGGCGCCCTCGCCGCCACCGCGGAGACCGTCGAGCGGCACCACGACGCCTCCTTCGACGCGATGACCCAGGTCGCCGTCGCCCCCTGCTCACCCTTCTCCGTCTCCACCGAACTGCTCAGGCAGGGCGCCGAGCTGGCCCGCCGCCTCGGCGTGCGGCTGCACACCCACGGCTCGGAGACGGTGGAGGAGGAGAAGTTCTGCCACGAGCTGTTCGGCATGGGCCCGACCGACTACTTCGAGGCCACCGGCTGGCTCGGCGAGGACGTGTGGATGGCGCACTGCGTCCACATGAACGACTCCGACATCGCCGCCTTCGCCCGGACGAGGACCGGTGTCGCCCACTGCCCCTCGTCCAACGCCCGCCTCGCGGCCGGGATCGCCCGGGTCCCCGACATGCTGGCGGCGGGCGTCCCGGTCGGCCTGGGCGTCGACGGCACGGCGTCGAACGAGTCCGGCGAACTCCACACCGAGCTGCGCAACGCGCTCCTCATCAACCGCCTCGGAGCCCACCGGGAAGCGGCCCTGAACGCCCGTCAGGCGCTGCGCCTCGGGACGTACGGCGGCGCCCAGGTCCTGGGCCGGGCCGCACAGACCGGTTCCCTGGAGCCGGGCAAGCTCGCCGACCTGGTGCTGTGGAGGCTCGACACCCTCGCCCACGCCTCCATCGCCGACCCGGTGACCGCACTGGTCTTCGGCGCGGCGGCCCCGGTCACCGCGTCGTTCGTGAACGGCCGTCAGATCGTCGAGGACGGGCGCCTGCTCACCGCCGACGAGGACGCCATCGCCCGGTCGACGCGGGAGCAGGCCAGGCGCCTGGCGCGGATCGCCGCCCGGACCTGAGCACTTGACGCCCTCCCCGGGGCGCGCGCGGACGCGCGCGCTCCGGGGCGATGGTGCCACGCTGTGCGCCATGAACGAGTCCGGCCGCGTAGAGGCCTTCAGCGACGGTGTCTTCGCCATCGCCATCACGCTGCTCATCCTGGAGATCAAGGTTCCCGAGGCCGGTGAACACGGCGGACTGTGGCACGCGTTGGGCGCGCAGTGGCCGTCGTACGCGGCCTATGTGGTGAGCTTCCTGGTCATCGGCATCATGTGGATCAACCACCACCAGCTGTTCAGCTACGTGGCCCGGGTGGACCGCACGATGATGTTCCTGAACCTGCTGGTGCTGATGGTGGTGGCCGCGGTGCCCTGGCCGACGGCGATGCTCGCGGAGTACCTGCGCGAGGAGCAGGCCTCGCATGTGGCGGCGGCCGTCTACAGCCTGGTGATGGTCGCGATGGCGCTCGCCTTCCAGGCCCTGTGGTGGCACCTCACCCGCACCGGGCACCTCTTCGACACCCGCGTCGACGTCCCGGCGGCCAGGGCGACCCGCGTGCGGTTCGCGCTGGGGTCGCTGGCCTATCCGGTGACCGTCGGCCTCGCCTTCGTCTCGGCGCCGCTGACCCTGGCCGCGCACGGTCTGATCGCCCTGTACTACGGCTTCAACCAGGTACCGGTGCCGACCCGGGAGGCCCCGGCCACGTCCTGAGGCGGGGCTTCAGGGACGCTGCCGCATCCGGCACGGTGTGGCCTCGGGCAGCCGGCCGGTGAAGTAGGAGCGGGGCGGGACGCCCATCAGGGTGCGGAAGTCGGACGTCATATGGGCCTGGTCGTAGTAGCCGGTGACGGCGGCGAGTTCGGCCCAGGCGACGTTCCCGGCACGGCTCAGGACCGTCCGCACCCGGTCGATACGGGCGTAGTGCTTGGGGGACAGGCCGACCCCCTCGGCGAACAGGTTGCGCAACTGCCGCTCGCTGACGGCCAGTTGCCGGGCCACGTGCCCCACCTGGCCGGGCACGCGGCCGGTCCGCAAGGACAGCGCTTCGACCCCGGCGCGGACCAGCTCGGTACGCGCCCGGTCGGCGGCGCTGGCGAGCCGCTCGGGAAGCGCCTCGGCGAGATGGGCCACCGCCTCGTCGGGCTCCAGCCACCGCAGTTCACGGGCCAGCCCGCGGGCGGCGGCGCCGGGCAGCTCCTCCAGCGGCACCGCACGGCCCACCAGGTCGACGGCCGGGACGCCGAGCAGGGGACGCGCGGTGCCCGGCGTCAGCCGCATCTCGACGCAGGACACGAACCGCTTGCCCAGGTGGTAGGAGGCGCGGGTGCGCGGGCCCATGACCAGGGTGCTGCGGCGGCCGTTCGCCCCGACCCGGACGACCACCTTCGTGGCGGCGTCCGGGAGGTGGATGTACGGCACCGTCCGCTCGGTGTCGACCGACACGGAGCCGATGCCCGCGACCCACGGGCGCAGCACCTCGGGCGTGGGCAGGACCTCTCGGGACACGGCGTTCGTCACCCCTCCACGGTAAGCGCGCCGCACGGCCGGCCGGGCCCCTCAACCGTGCCGGAATTTCCAAGAGTTCCGGGCCGTCCGCCGCGCACCGTGGTGGACATGATCCTCGTGACCGGTGCCACGGGCACCATCGGCAGTGAAGTGGTACGACAGCTCGCGGCGCGCGGCGAGAAGGTGCGCGCCCTCACCCGGGACCCGGAGCGGGCCCAGGTGCCCCCGGGCGTGGAGGCCGTGCGCGGCCACCACCAGGACCGTGCCTCGGTGGCGGAGGCGATGGCGGGCGCGCGGGCCGCCTTCCTGGTCGGCGTGTTCGGCCCGGACGACGCCGAGAACGACCTGGGCCTGGTCGAGGCGGCGCGGGCGGCGGGCGTACGGCGGATCGTGAAGCTCTCCGCGATCGGCACCGGCGATCCCCGGCTGGACGGATTCGGAAACTGGCATCTGCCCGGCGAGGAGGCCGTCCGGGCCAGTGGCCTGGAGTGGACGGTCCTGCGCCCCTCCTCCTTCGCCACCAACACACTGGCCTGGGCCGAGGCCGTCCGGGAGGGCACCTCCGCCCCCAACGTGATGAGCGACGGCAAGCAGGGCGTCGTCGACCCCCGGGACGTGGCCGAGATCGCGGTGGCCGCGCTGCTCGACCCGCGTCACTCGGGGCGCACGTACACCCTGACCGGCCCCGAGACGCTCAGCGCCGGTGAACAGGCCGCGATCCTCGGCGAGGTCCTCGGCCACCCCGTGGACATCCACGAGCTGACGCCGGAGCAGCGCCGCGAACAGCTGCTCGCCTTCGGTCTGGGGGAGGCCTACGCGGACAGCCTGGTGGCCGCCGCCCGGTTCATCCAGGACGGCGGCAACGCCGTCGTCACCGAGGACGTGGAGGAGGTGCTGGGGCGCCCCGCGCGGACCTACCGGCAGTGGGCCGAGGACCACCGGGAGGCGTTCCCGCGGGCGTGAGCCGGGGCGGCGGGGGGGGGGCGGGCCCCCGCCGCCCCGGCCCGCTGCCCGCCCTACAGCCCGAACAGGCCCGGGTCCGAGGCGAGTTCCTTGAAGACCTCCCGGGGATCCGCGACCAGCTTGCGCTCCTTCAGGTCCAGGACTCCGCCCACCGCCGTGACCTCGGCCGCCACCGTGCCGTCGGCCTTGCGCACCTCCTGCCGGATCCGGAAGGTCTTGCCGTCGCCCCACTCGAACTCGCAGGTCACGTCGATCTCGTCGCCGGCGAGCAGCTCACGCCGGTAGCGGATCGTGGTCTCCAGCGCCACCGGGCCCACGCCCCGTCCCACGAGCTCGGCCTGGTCGACCCCGGCCGCCTTCAGCAGCGTCCAGCGGGCGTGCTCCGCGTAGTTGACGTACACCGCCTGGTTCACATGCCCCTGTACGTCGGTCTCGTAGCCGCGGACGGTCACCCGGACGGAAAACGGTTCTGCCACTGCTTCCCCCTGTCACGTTCGAATCTTCCGACCCACCGATCCTGGCACGCCCCTCACGCCCGCCGGGGCGATGCCAGCAGATACCGCGCTCTCGTCCGGGGCTCGGTGTACTCGCCGGCCTGCCAGCCCGCCCGCTCCAGCGTGGCCGCGCAGCCCCGCAGCGCCTCCCCGTCCGGCGCGTACACGGCGACCGCCTCCGGCTGCGGGGTCGCGCGCACCCGGTAGCCGTCGCCGCCCTCGCCCGCCGGCCGGTGCCCGGCCGCCTCCAGCGCCAGCGCGGCGGCCCGCACCAGGTGCGCGCGCTCCCACCCGCACGGCCGGTCCACGGCGTCGTCCGCGTTGGTCATCCGGCGCAGCTCCAGCAGGCCCTCCCAGGCGCTGTGCACCTCCCGCTCCCGGCCCGGCCCGGACCCGGCGGCGTCCTCCTCCCCGCCGACGCGCGCCGCGAAGACCCCACCGGCCGCGGGCCCGGCCACCGGCTCGGCGGCCCTCTCCGGTATCGCCTCCCCGGCCGCCTCCCGTACGCGGTGCCCCGCCGGGGTGAGGAAGTGATCGTGCGGCGGGCGCGGATGCCGAAAGGCCAGCCCCCGCGCGACCAACGCCGCGAGCTGCGCCTGCGTCCCCTTCAGCCGCCCGGTGACCGGGTCGGCCCCCTCGATCACACGCCGCTGCGCGGCGGTCGGCAGACGACTCACGGCGTGCTCCTCCCCGGCGGCCAATGCCCTGCGACCGCCCGGCGGACGGCCCGTTCGAAGAGTACGACCCGGCACTGACAGCGGGCCGGGTCCGCACGGCTGCGACGGCACGGGGCACCGGCCACCGCAAGTCCGCCCGGCGGGCAGCCGTGCTGCCGGGGACGGCGCCACCGGTTTCGGCGAGGAGCGCGGGCGATGAGGCCGGTGGGTCGGTGCCGGTCTCGGCGGGAGGTGTCTCGCACACTCCGTCCGCCGTGTGGCCATGTGGCCGCGTGGCCGGCGGCGCGGCCGCGTCCGCCTCGGCCGGAGGCGTCCGCGGACTCCCTCTACGACCCCGGCCGGATGTTCCACCCCGCGATCACCGGTCGCCCGTGCTCCGTGCCCAGGCGGCACAGGGTCCCGGTGGCCAGCTGGAACAGTGCGCCGTGCGACGGGGGCAGCCCGAGGCGGCGGGCGGTCAGGACGCGCAGGAAGTGGCCGTGCGCCACCAGCAGGACGTCACCCTCCGCATCGGCGAGGGTGGTCTCCACCTCGGCCAGGACGCGGTCGGCGCGCTCGCCGACCTGCTCGACCGTCTCCCCGGGATGCTCCGGCGGCCCCGGCGCGACCCCGTCGGTGAACAGGAACCAGCCGGGCCGGGTGCGCCGGATCTCCGCGGTGGTCACGCCCTCGTACCCGCCGTAGTCCCATTCGCGCAGGCCGGCGTCGACGCGGGCGTCCGCCGCCCCGATGAGCCGCGCGGTCTCCCGGGCCCGCCGCAGGGGGCTGACGAACGCGGCCCCGATCCGCTGCGACCGGATCAGCGGCTCCAGCCCCCGCGCCTCCTCCCGCCCGCGCTCGGTGAGGGGCACGTCCGTCCAGCCGGTGTGCCGCCCGGAGCGCGACCACTCGGTCTCGCCGTGCCGGACGAGGAAGAGATCACCCATGGACCACAGGCTAGGCGGTCGCTACTGCCGGTACCCGCTCAGGAACCGCCCGATTCGCCCGATCGCCGCCTCCAGGTCCTCCGCGTACGGCAGCGTCAGGATGCGGAAGTGGTCGGGTGTCGGCCAGTTGAAGCCGGTGCCCTGGACGACCTGGATCTTCTCCCTGAGCAGGAGGTCGAGGACGAACTTCTCGTCGTCGTGGATGGGGTGCACCTTGGGGTCGATGCGGGCGAAGGCGTAGAGCGCGCCCTTGGGCTTCACACAGGACACGCCCGGGATCTCGTTGAGCTTCTCCCAGGCCACGTTGCGCTGCTCGTACAACCTCCCGCCCGGCACGGTCAGTTCGCGGATGGACTGGCGTCCGCCGAGCGCGGCCTGGATGGCGTACTGCGCGGGCGCGTTGGCGCACAGCCGCATGGAGGCCAGCATGGTCAGGCCCTCCAGGTAGTCCTTCGCGTGCTGCTTCGGGCCGGTGACGACCAGCCAGCCGGAGCGGAAACCCGCCACGCGGTAGGTCTTCGACAGGCCGCAGAAGGTGAGGACGACCAGGTCGGGGGCGAGCGCGGCGGCGGAGTGGTGCACGGCGCCGTCGTACAGGATCTGGTCGTAGATCTCGTCGGCGAACACCATCAGGCCGTGGCGGCGGGCGAGGTCGAGGATGCCCTCGATGATCTCCTTGGGGTAGACCGCGCCGGTGGGGTTGTTCGGGTTGATGATGACGACGGCCTTGGTGCGGTCGGTGATCTTCGCCGCCATGTCGTCCAGGTCCGGGTACCACTCGGCCTGTTCGTCGCAGAGGTAGTGCACCGCCTTGCCGCCCGCGAGGGTCGTCACGGCCGTCCAGAGGGGGAAGTCCGGGGCGGGGATGAGGATCTCGTCGCCGTCCTCCACCAGCGCCTGTACGGCCATCGACACCAGCTCGGAGACCCCGTTGCCGAGGAACACGTCGTCGACGTCGACCTCCAGGCCCAGGGTCTGATAGCGCTGGGCGACCGCCCGGCGGGCGGAGAGCACGCCGCGGGAGTCCGTGTAGCCGTGCGCCTGGGGGAGCATCCGGATCATGTCCTGGAGGATCTCCTCCGGCGCCTCGAAACCGAACAGCGCGGGGTTGCCGGTGTTCAGGCGGAGCACGCTGTGGCCCGCCTCCTCCAGCGCGTTGGCGTGCTCGATCACCGGGCCGCGGATCTCGTAGCAGACCTCGCTGAGCTTGTTCGACTGCCGGAACTCCATGCGCGCTCGCCCCTCCGGTTCGGTGTGTTGCTTGGTTTTACCAAGTTAGAGCTTGGAAAGTCCAACGACATGTCTAGACTGCGTGCCATGTCACCTCGCCGAAGCTACGACCAGTACTGCTCCGCCGCCCGCGCCCTCGACCTCGTCGGCGACCGCTGGACCCTGCTGATCGTCCGGGAGCTGCTCGCCGGCCCGCGCCGCTACACCGACCTGCACGCCGACCTGCCCGGCGTGAGCACGGACGTACTCGCCTCGCGGCTGAAGGACATGGAACGCGACGGGCTGACGACCCGCCGCCGGCTGCCGCCGCCCGGTGCCGCCTATGTGTACGAACTGACCGGACGGGGACGAGAGTTGCTGCCGGTGCTGCAGGCGCTCGGTGAGTGGGGCCGGGCCGAGCTGGGGGAGCGGCGGCCCACCGACGCGGTGCGCGCCCACTGGTTCGCGCTGCCGCTGTCGCGGGCGTTGGAAGGGGAGGCGGGACTGGTCGAAGTCCGGCTCGACGAGGGGGAGTTCCATCTGTACCTCGGTGCCGGGGACGGGCCGGTCTACGGCGACGGGCCGGCTCCGGACGAGCCCGGCGCCCGGCTCGTGATGGACGCCGGGGCGTGCACGGCCCTCGCACGCGGCGAGCTGGGGCTGCGGGAGGCGGTGCGCGGCGGCCGTGTGGCGGTGACCGGGGACGGCGCGGTGGCCAAGGCGCTGCGGGAGGCGTGAAAAGGCGGAAGGCCCGCCGGGTGGCGGGCCTTCCTGAGGGATCAGGCGTTCGGTGGCACCTGTGGAGGCCGCCCCGAGCCGCGCGTCAGCGCGTACCCGCCGATACCGGCGAGCGCGGCCAGCACACCGCCCACGGCGGTCCACACCCAGCGGTCGGTCCACCAGCCGGAGGACCAGCCGTCGTCCGGCTCGATCGCGGACAGCACGGCCGACTTCCCCGAACCGTCCTCGTTCGAACCGGACTTGACGGCGATCCCCGGGACCAGCGGCTCGGCCAGCGAGCCGTCCACCGCGGCCGAGCCGCCGATGTCCTTGGAGTCGACGCGGACCTCGGCGTCGACGGGCTGGCCGAGGTCCGAGGAGCGCAGATCGAGCACGGTCAGCCGGATGTAGTACGTGCCCGGCAGCGGGTCGTTGGCCCACGGCTCCGACCAGGCGCGGACCGTGCGCATGACGCAGGTCAGGTCCACGGAGGAGACGCCCTGGGCGGCGGTGTGGGTCTGGGCTCCGTACTGGCACGCCTGGCGGCGCCGCAGCCCGTCGTACACGTCGATCTGCCAGGTCTGCGCGGTGTGCGTGCCGGGCAGCTTCACCGTCGCCTTCACGGTGGGCCGCTGGCCGGAGTCGGCCGGGAACGACCAGTACAGGTAGTCGCCCGCGGAGCCGTTCGCGGTGGCCCGCTGCCCCTGGTCGATCTCGGTCGCGGTACGGAAGGACGTACCGGCCTCGGTGGGTGCCCTGCCGTCACCGGAGGGGCCGGCCGAGGGTGAGGAGTCGGCGGCGGCCTGGCCTGCGGCCAGGCCCAGCGTCGCCCCGAGCGCCAGCAGCGCGGCGCTCAACACACGTGTGATACGCATCAGTTCGTCCTCCAGACCGCGAACCGCCAGCGCGACAGCCAGCCCCACAGCAGACCGGCGACGAAGCCGGCGAGCACCAGCGCGCCGAGCAGCCACCAGCCGCGGCCGAGTCCGAAGGAGGCCACGTCGCTCGCCTTGTCCGGTCCGTCCACGACGTCCACGGTCAGCTCCAGCGGCAGGCCGGGCGTGGTCTTCACGCCGGAGGCCGCCGAGAAGGAGTTGGTGACCTGAAGGCACACGGTCTCGGCGGGGGCGTCCTCGTCGTCGCTCTCGGGCTTCGGGTAGCGCAGGCCCGTCGAGACCACGTCGGTGCGGCCGTTGCCCGTGGCCTCGCCGCGCACGATCTCGCGGCCGTGCACCGTCACCGCCCGCAGCAGCACCCCGTAGTCCGGGTTCACGGCCCGGTCGGCCGCCACGCTCACCGAAGCCCGCACCTCCTGGCCCGGCTTGACGTCCACCCGGTACCAGCGCTGCTGCCCGAACTCCTCACGGTCGGTGTACAGCCCCGACTTCAGCGCGGGCGCCTTCGCGCACTCGCCCGCGCCCTCGGTGGCCACCGGCGTCACCACCGGATCGGCCGCCCGGTCCACCAACTGCCCTACCCGGTCGGTGAGTTCCTCCTTGTGCCGCACGGAGGTGTAGGTCCCGCCGGTGGCGTCCGCGATGCAGCTGAGCTGGTCGCGGGTCTTGGCGTCCGGGACCAGGCCCAGGGTGTCGATGGTCAGACCGATGCCCTTGGCGGCGATCTCGCGGGCCACCTCGCACGGGTCCAGCGGCTGGCAGGTGTCCTCGCCGTCGCTGATCAGGACGATCCGGCGGGTGCCGTCGCCGCCGTCGAGGTCGTCGGCCGCCTTCAGCAGCGCGGGACCGATCGGCGTCCAGCCGGTCGGCGCCAGCGTGGCCACCGCGGTCTTCGCCTCGGTACGGTCCAGCGGGCCGACCGGGTAGAGCTGCTCGGTGTCCTTGCAGCCCGTCTTCCGGTCGTTGCCGCGGTAGTTGGCGCCCAGGGTGCGTATGCCGAGCTCGACCTCCTCGGGTGTCGCGTCGAGCACCTCGTTGAACGCCTGCTTCGCCGCGGCCATCCGCGACCCGCCGTCGATGTCCCGCGCGCGCATGGAACCGCTGACGTCCAGCACCAGTTCCACCTTGGGAGCGGCCTGCTCCGTCTCGTCGGCCACCGCTGCGACCGGGAAGGCTATGCCGGCCGTCAGGGCGACGAGCAGGGACCAGACCCCCGCTGCCAGCCGTTGTCTTCTGATCATCGGCGGATCCTATTGATCTCAGGTGCCGTGCTCCAAAACGAGCGGGTTCGGCAGGGCGGCCCACTGGTCGCCGGGCGTCCGCGGCGACAGCCGCATCAGCGTCAACGCCTTGACGGGCAGCGGCGCTTCGCGCAGCGCCGTCAGGTCCGGGGTGGACGGCACATCCCGTACGGCCCTCTCCAGGGCCGCCCCCAGCGCCGCGCCGGAACCCGCCGTCCCCGCCAGGGCGCCCGCCACCAGCGAGCCGAACAGTTTGCGGCGCAGCGTCGTCACGTCGTCGGTGACCAGACGGCCGGTCACATCCGGGGGTGTGATGCCGTGGCGGGTCAGCCGGGCGGGGCTGACGCGGATGTCGGCGAGGTCGCGGTAGACCAGGCGGCGGGGGGTGCCGGACGGGGAGAGCACGACGAGGAGGTTCTGGCCGTGCGCCTCCAGGGCCACGCCGAGATCCAGCAGACGCAGGCCCACCGTGAGCGTGAGACGGGTGAACCCGGCCAGCCAGGACGGGGAGCGCGGCAGGTCGGTGGTGGCGAGGGCGGCCACCGGCAGGACCCGCTCGTCCGCCGCCGCGTACACCCCCGGCGACTCGCGCAACACGGCGGCGAGATCGGGGCTGTCGGCCGCCACCGCGCCCAGCGTCCGGGTGACGTGCAACAGGCCGTCCGTGCGGGCCGCCAGGTCCTGCGCGAACGCCGACAGCGTCGCCGACATACCCACCGAGTACACCGAGATGTCCCGCACCGAGGAGGTCAGCCGGGCGCTCAGCGCGGTCTTGACGTGCGGTCCGCCGGGCAGCGCCAGGGTGCGCAGCGACATCAGGGGGTGGGCCCGCGACCAGGCCTCGCACGGGCGCTCCAGCACATGCGCCGCCTGCCAGGGGTGCACCGGGACCAGCAGCCGCTCCCCGTCCCGCAGTTCGTCCGGCCACCGGCCGGCCACCAGGCACTCCCCGGCCGGGACCGGGACCGTACCCAGCTCCACCACCGGCCGGTGCTCCGGCCCGTAGGCTAGCTGCTCGGCCACCGAGAAACCGGGCCGGGAACGGCAGCCCGGGTGGAAGGGGTGCCCGTCGACCACCCGCTGCTCCCACTGCCAGTCCTCGGCGGGCCACTCCCGCGAGAAAGCGTCCTGCCCGGCCCGCGACAGCGCCAGCGACGCCACACTGTGCCCGAGCTCGGCGGCGAACGCGGCGGCGTGCGGCACCGCCAGGTCCGTCAACAGCCGGGCCGGATCGTCGTACGCCACACCGTCCAGGTGGACGGCGGTGACATACGCGCCGGTCGCGTACGGGTCCGCGCGCGGGCCGCGCAGCCCGCGCCCGTCGGACAGCCGCACGGTGAGCTCCCGTGCCCCGCCCGCCCGGTGCGTGATCCAGGGCAGCGGCTCATGGGCGAGCGCCCGCCACAGACGGGTCAGCACGGCCGCCCGCGCACCCGGCAGCGCGGCCGTGTACCGGGGCACCAGATCGGGCCGGACGGCGGCCAGCTCCTCGGCGACCTCGGCGGCGGCGGTGGGGGGACGGTGCACTATGCGCTCCTCGGGTACGGAGTATTGCGGGCAGGATTGCCAGGGACGACAGACATACTGATCGCGATCGGACCCGGACGAAGAACGAATGGATCGCGTGGACCACATGCCCCCCAGCGACGACGCCGCGGACCTCATGCCCCCGGGCGACGATGTCGCGGAGCGCGCCGACGCGTACGCGGCGGCGCCCCTGCTCAACTGTCTGCTGCGGGAGGTGGCCGAGCCGCTCGGCGCGGACGGGGAACGGCGCACGTACCGGCTGCCCGGCACCGGCCGCCTGCTGCGGGTACGCGGCGAGCGGCGGCCCGCCGGGCCCGAGGTGCGCGCGGCGGGCACCTGGCACCGTGTCGGCCACACCGAACTGGTCAAACTGGTCGCCGAGGAACTGCGCCGGCACACCGGACTGACCAACGACGACCTGCCCACCGAGATGATCGACAGCCGGGACGCGGTCGCCGCGCTGCTCGCCGCGCGCGCCCGCCGGGCGGCGCCCGACGACCCGTACCTGCGCTCCGAACAGTCCCTCATCACCGGCCATCCTCACCACCCCGCGCCCAAGGCGCGCGGCGGCGGCCCCGTCGCCTTCTGGCTGCCGTACGCCCCCGAGGCCCACGCACGCTTCCCGCTGGTGCTGCTCGGGGTGCGCGAGGACGAGGTCGCCGAGGAGGGCGACACCACCGCGCTCGACGCCCTCGGCACGGCCCCGCCCGGCTACCGGCTGCTGCCCGCCCACCCCTGGCAGCTCGACCTGGCCGGGCCCGGCCTGGCCCCGGCCCTCGCCGACGGCCGCCTGGTCCGGCTCGGCACCACCGCCTTCCCCGCCTGGCCGACGGCGGCGGTGCGCACCCTGTACGAGCCCCGCCGCGACCTGTACCTGAAGTTCAGCCTGGATGTGCGCATCACCAACGACATCCGCCGGCTGTGGCGTCACGACCTCGAAAAACTGCGCCGCACCGACACGGCCGCGACCGAGGCCTTCGCCTCCTTCCCCGGCCCGGCCGCCTGGCTGAGCGACCGCGGCTACCGCACCGCCGCCTTCGCCTTCGAGGAACTGGCCGTCCTGGTCCGCGACGGTTTGCGCGGCCACCTGCTGCCCGGCGCCACCCCGCTGCTCGCCGCCGGGCTGGTCGAGGGCTTCGACGGCAACCCCCTCGCCACCACCGCCGACCCGGCGGCCTGGTGGGAGGCCTATCTGCGCCAGGTCGTCCCCCCGGCCCTGGCCGCCTTCGCCGAGCACGGCGTCGTCCTGGAGGCGCACCTGCAGAACACGCTGGTCGCCGTGGACGCGGCGGGCACGCCCGTGCAGGCGCTGTTCCGGGACGCCGAGGGCGTCAAGCTGCTGCCGGACGTCCCGCGTGCGGCCGGCTGGGAGCGGCTGGTGTACTGCCTGGTCGTCAACCACCTCACCGAGATCGCCGCCGCCCTCGTCGAACACCACCCGGGACTGGACCCCTGGCCCGCCGCCCGCCGCGCCCTCGCGGCCCACGACCTCCCGGAGATCCCCGCCCTGCTCGCCTCGCCCACCCTGCCCGGCAAGACCAACCTGCTGCTGCGCTGGACCGGCGCGGACGGCGCCGATGCCCGTTACCTGCCGCTGTCGAACCCGCTGGCCCGTACATGATCTGAATTACCCTGTCCGGTGTGCTGCGCGACGTGACTGCTGTTCGATACGTGACCCCGCTGCGGTCCGGCGGCTCCGTGCCCGGGGTCGTCGAGGCCGACGATCTGGGCACCTACGTCGTGAAGTTCACCGGCTCCGCGCAGGGCCACAAGGCGCTGGTCGCCGAGGTGATCGTGGGTGAACTGGCCCGCGCCCTCGGCCTGCGCTTCCCCGAGCTGGTCCTGGTGCACTTCGACCCGGTGATCGCCGCGGACGAGCCCCACCAGGAGGTACGGGAGCTGCACGGCGCCAGCGCGGGGACCAACCTCGGCATGGACTATCTGCCGGGCGCGAAGGACTTCACCCCCGAGGTCGCCGAGATCTGCCGGGTGGACCCGGTCGAGGCGGGCCGGATCGTGTGGCTGGACGCCCTGACCGTGAACGTCGACCGCACGGTCCACAGCTCCAACCTGATGGTCTGGCCCACCTTCGGGACGGTTCCGCCGCGCCTGTGGCTCATCGACCACGGCGCCGCCCTCGTCTTCCACCACCGCTGGGACGCCTCCGACCCCGCGAAGGCCTACGACTTCCGCCACCACGCGCTCGGCCGCTACGCGCCCGATGTGCGGGCCGCCGACGCCGAGCTGGCCCCGAAGGTCACCCGGGAGTTGCTGCGGGACATCGTGGCCGAGGTCCCGGACGCCTGGCTGGCCGGCGAGGAGGGCTTCGCGACGCCGGACGACATCCGTGCGGCGTACGTGGACTACCTCCACGCGCGCGTGCGGGCCTCCGAGGCCTGGCTGCCCACCGACTTCCCCAGCCGGGAGGAACTCGCCGCCGAGGAGGCCCTCAGGGCGGCACGCACACAGCAGGGCCGGCCGGACTGGCTCAAGCGGGTCCCCGACCTGCACGGCAAGCCGGCCGCGGAACAGGATTGGTCGGTACACCTGGGATGAACCCCCGTGTCGAGCGTGTCGAGATCGAGTACTGCACCCAGTGCCGCTGGCTGCCCCGCGCGGCCTGGCTGGCCCAGGAGCTGCTGACGACCTTCGAGGACGAGCTGACCGAGCTGTCCCTGAAACCGGGCAAGGGCGGCGTCTTCGTGGTCCGTGTGGGCGACGAGGTGGTGTGGGACCGCCGTGAGCAGGGGTTCCCGGAGCCGACGGCGGTGAAGCGGCTCGTACGCGACCGAGTGGCCCCGGGGAAGTCCCTGGGCCACTCGGACAAGTGAACTTCCCCGGCGTCAGCCCTTCAGCTGCTCGTACGCGGGCAGCGTCAGGAAGTCCGCGTAGTCCTCGTCGAGGGCGACCTGCAGCAGCAGGTCGTGGGCCTGCTGCCAGTGCCCGGCCGCGAAGGCCTCCTCGCCGATCTCCCTGCGGATGCCGTCGAGTTCCTCCGCGGCGACCTTCCGCGCCAGCTCCGGCGTGACCTTCACCGTGTTCCCGTCGTGCTCGAACTCGACGCCCGCGTTGATCCACTGCCAGATCTGCGAGCGGGAGATCTCCGCCGTGGCGGCGTCCTCCATCAGGTTGAAGATGGCCACCGCGCCGAGGCCGCGCAGCCACGCCTCGATGTAACGGATGCCGACCTGGACGGCGTTGACCAGGCCCGCGTACGTCGGCCTGGCCTCCAGGGAGTCGATCGCGATCAGGTCGGCCGCGTCGACCTCGACGTCCTCGCGCAGCCGGTCCTTCTGGTTCGGCTTGTCGCCGAGCACCCGGTCGAAGGACTCCATGGCGATCGGGACCAGGTCGGGGTGGGCGACCCAGGAGCCGTCGAAGCCGTCGTCCGCCTCGCGGTCCTTGTCGGCGCGGACCTTCTCGAAGGCGACCTTGTTGACCGCCGCGTCCCGGCGGGAGGGGATGAACGCCGCCATGCCGCCGATCGCGTGCGCGCCGCGCTTGTGGCAGGTGCGGACGAGGAGTTCGGTGTACGCCCGCATGAACGGGGCGGTCATCGTGACCGCGTTGCGGTCCGGCAGGACGAACCTGGCGCCGCCGTCACGGAAGTTCTTCACGATGGAGAACAGGTAGTCCCAGCGGCCCGCGTTCAGCCCCGAGGCGTGCTCGCGCAGCTCGTAGAGGATCTCCTCCATCTCGTAGGCGGCCGTGATCGTCTCGATCAGGACGGTGGCGCGGACGGTGCCCCGGGGGATGCCCGTGTAGTCCTGCGCGAAGACGAACACGTCGTTCCAGAGGCGGGCCTCCAGGTGCGACTCGGTCTTCGGGAGGTAGAAGTACGGGCCCTTGCCGAGGTCCAGCAGGCGCTGGGCGTTGTGGAAGAAGTACAGCCCGAAGTCGGCCAGGGCGCCGGGGACCTGGCGGCCGTCGGCGTCCACGAGGTGACGCTCGTTCAGATGCCAGCCGCGCGGGCGCATCACGACGGTCGCCAGCTCCTCGTCGGGGCGCAGGGCGTACGACTTCCCGGACCCGGGGTCCGTGAAGTCGATGTTCCGGGTGTACGCGTCGATCAGGTTGAGCTGGCCGAGGACCACGTTCTCCCAGGTGGGCGCGGAGGCGTCCTCGAAGTCGGCGAGCCAGACCCGCGCGCCCGAGTTGAGCGCGTTGATCGTCATCTTGCGGTCGGTGGGGCCGGTGATCTCCACCCGGCGGTCGTTCAGGGCATCGGGGGCCGGGGCCACCCGCCAGGAGTCGTCCGCGCGGATCGCGGCGGTCTCCGCGAGGAAGTCGAGGGTGGACGTGCGGGCGATCTCGGCGCGGCGCTCCGCGCGGCGGGCGAGGAGTTCGTCGCGGCGCGGCGTGAACCGCCGGTGCAACTCGGCCACGAAGGCGAGCGCCGCGTCGGTGAGGACCTCCTCCTGCCGGGGCAGCGGCTCGGCGTCGACGATGGCCAGCACGGACGGCGCTGGTGCGGACATGAGCGGTCCCTTCCTTCGGCGGGCTTCTGGTCAGTGGATAATAGTTTCCTCATCGTGGAAGTTCAATGGTTTGTTGATCTCGCTCCAGGTTTGTCGATCTCACTCGAAACGGACGAGGTGGACGAGGTCGGCCTCCGTGTCGATGTCGTAGGGCCGCGCCACGTCACCGCACTCGACGAGCGTGATCCCCTCCCGGTGCTCCCTCAGATACGCGCGGGCCCCCCGGTCGCCGGTGGCCGTCGCCGCGACGCCCGCCCAGTGCGCCGCGCCGAGCAGGACCGGGTGACCGCGCACCCCCTCGTACGCGGCCGAGACGAGGGAGGCCTCGTCGCGGTACGCGGCGAGCACCCGCCCCACCGCCTCGGCCCCGATGCCCGGCTGGTCGACGAGCAGGACCAGCGCCGCCCGCGCGCCGGTGCCGGCGAGCGAGTCCAGCCCCGCCCGCAGCGAGGCGCCCATGCCCTGTTCCCACTCCGGGTTGTCGACGAGCACGCATCCGGCCAGCTCCGCCCGCTCCCGTACGGCGTCCGCGCGGGCCCCGAGCACCACGTGCACGCGCTCGCAGCCGGCCGCCCGCAGCACTGCGGCCGCGTGTTCCACCAGGGGCCGCCCCCGGTGTTCCAGCAGCGCCTTGGGCCGTCCGCCGAGCCGTCTTCCGCCGCCGGCGGCGAGGAGCAGCCCGGCGATCAGGTGGTGGTTGTCCGTCATGCGTCCTGCATACCCGACGGCGAGCGGAGCGGCCGGTTTCCGGGGGCTGAATTTCGGTCCGCACTGTGGCGCACCCCGCACCGGGTGGCGTTTACTGGCCCGCGTCCCCGGCGCCCGACCAGTGTCACGGGGGGCGTGCGCCGGGGGATCGGGAAGCGCGGGCGCACGACGGGAGTGCGAGGGGGAGGGCTGTGTTGCGGAGCTTGGGGCAGAGGCCGGTCACCGGCAGCGACGAGGATCCGAGGGTGACGGGACTGCGGACCGCGGTCTCCCGGCTGCGCCGTGAACTCGCCGCGCATCCGGCGGAGTTCCCCGACCGGGCGATCGCCGAGGACGAGCTGGCGGCGCTGGCCGCGATGACGTCCGGGGGGCTCCCCGAGATCCCGCGGCTGCGCCGCTCCCTGTTACTGATCGCGGGCGCGATCGGGTCCGTCAGCGCCCTCGCGCCGGGCCTGTCGGAGGTCCGTGACGCCGTGTACCTGTTCGGGGAGCCGCCGCGCGGCTGACGCCCGGGCCCGGTCAGCCGCCCGTGCCGGCCAGCGCCTGCGACAGCTCCACCGCCACCTGCCGCAGCACCGGCACGATCTTCTCGGTGGCCGTCTCGGTGACCCGGCCGGCCGGGCCGGAGATCGAGATGGCGGCGGCGGTGGGGGAGTCGGGTACCGAGACCGCAAGGCAGCGGACCCCTATCTCCTGCTCGTTGTCGTCGACCGCGTAGCCCTGGCGGCGCACCTCCGCCAGGGCGGCCAGGAAGCCCTCCGGCGTGGTGATCGTCTTCTCGGTCGCGGCGGGCATGCCGGTACGGGCGAGCAGGGCGCGCACCTCCTCGTCCGGGGCGCCTGCCAGCAGGGCCTTGCCCACGCCCGTGGAGTGCGGCAGGACGCGCCGGCCGACCTCGGTGAACATGCGCATCGAGTGCTTGGACGGCACCTGCGCCACGTACACGATCTCGTCCCCGTCCAGCAGCGCCATGTTCGCCGTCTCGCCGGTCTCCTCGACCAGGCGGGCGAGGTAGGGGCGGGCCCAGGTGCCCAGCAGCCGGGAGGCCGACTCGCCCAGGCGGATCAGGCGCGGGCCGAGGGCGTAGCGCCGGTTGGTCTGCTGGCGTACGTACCCGCAGGCCACCAGGGTGCGCATCAGGCGGTGGATGGTGGGCAGCGGCAGTCCGCTGCTCGCCGAGAGCTCGCTGAGGCCGACCTCGCCGCCCGCGTCCGCCATCCGCTCGAGCAGGTCGAAGGCGCGCTCGAGGGACTGGACCCCGCCGCCGTTGGCGGACTTGGTGGTGCTGGCGCTGGACGTCGGCACGGCGCGTTCCTTTCGGGACAGGCGGGAAGGGCCAAAGCCTACCGGGGAGCCGGTTGACTCCCTGCTCGTACGTAGCTACGTTCTGCCTACTGGAATCGTAATTCCGCTTCGTGGAAAGGTCCAGAGTGGTGGCCTCGGGCCGCTGGAGAGAAGTGTGCCCTTGACGCCGGGGAATCGGGAGTGAAGACTCCTTCAACAGAACGTTGAATTCCGTTACGTGGATGTAAATCCCGTTTCCCGGATGTAAGACGGCGGCATGAGAGAGGGGTCCGGGTGTCCGACGCTGAACTGGTGCTGCGCTCCACGCGCGTGATCACCCCGGAGGGGACACGCGCCGCCTCGGTCACGGTGTCCGCCGGGACGATCGGGGCCGTCCTGCCGTACGACGCGCCCGTACCCGGGAGCGCCCGCCTGGAGGACCTCGGCGACCACGTCCTGCTGCCCGGCCTGGTCGACACCCACGTCCACGTCAACGACCCCGGACGCACCGAGTGGGAGGGCTTCTGGACCGCCACCCGCGCGGCGGCGGCCGGCGGCATCACCACCCTCGTCGACATGCCGCTCAACTCCCTCCCGCCGACCACGACCGTCGACCACCTGCGGACGAAGCGGCGGGTCGCCGCCGACAAGGCGCACATCGACGTCGGCTTCTGGGGCGGCGCCCTCCCCGGCAACGTCAAGGACCTGCGCCCCCTGCACGAGGCCGGGGTCTTCGGCTTCAAGGCCTTCCTCTCCCCGTCCGGCGTGGACGAGTTCCCGCACCTCGACCAGGATCAGCTCGCCCGGTCGCTGGCCGAGATCGCCGGGTTCGGCGGCCTGCTGATCGCCCACGCCGAGGACCCCCGCCACCTCGACGCGGCCCCCCGGCACGGCGGCCCCCGATACGCCGACTTCCTCGCCTCCCGGCCGCGCCGCGCCGAGGACACCGCCGTCGCGAGCCTCATCGCCCAGGCCAGGCGTCTGCACGCGCGCGTGCACGTACTGCACCTGTCCTCCAGCGACGCGCTGCCCCTGATCGCCGCCGCGAAGGCGGAGGGCGTCCGCGTCACGGTCGAGACCTGCCCGCACTACCTCACCCTGACCGCCGAGGAAGTCCCGGACGGCGCCAGCGAGTTCAAGTGCTGCCCGCCCATCCGCGAGGCCGCCAACCAGGACCTGCTGTGGCAGGCGCTGGCCGACGGCACCATCGACTGTGTGGTGACCGACCACTCGCCCTCCACCGCCGACCTGAAGACCGACGACTTCGCCACCGCCTGGGGCGGCATCTCCGGACTCCAGCTGAGCCTGGCCGCCGTGTGGACCGAGGCCCGCCGACGCGGGCACGGCCTGGAGGACGTGGTCCGCTGGATGTCGACGCGTACGGCCGGGCTGGCCGGCCTGGACCGCAAGGGGGCCATCGCGCCGGGCCGCGACGCCGACTTCGCCGTCCTCGCCCCCGAGGAGACGTTCACCGTCGACCCGGCCGCCCTCCAGCACCGCAACCGCGTCACGGCGTACGCGGGCCGGACCCTCGCGGGCGTCGTGAAGTCCACCTGGCTGCGCGGCGAGCGCATCATGGCGGACGGCGAGTTCACCGCGCCCAGGGGGCGGCTGCTCACCCGGCCCCACTGACCTCTGCTCGCGCACCCGCGGCGGCCGACCCCGAGAGGAAGACCTGATCACCGTGACGGCGATTCCCCGTTTCACCGGCGACGCGAACCCCTACGGAGGGGGTGACCCGTACGCGGACTACCGCACCGCCGAGTTCCCCTTCACCCACCACACCGACCTCGCCGACCGGCGGCTCGGCGCCGGTGTCATCGCCGCGGGCGACGAGTTCTTCGCCGAGCGCGAGAACATGCTGCTGCCCGGGCGGGCCGAGTTCGACCCCGAGCACTTCGGGCACAAGGGCAAGATCATGGACGGCTGGGAGACCCGCCGCCGCCGTGGCACCTCGGCCGAGCACCCCTGGCCCACCGCCGAGGACCACGACTGGGCGCTGGTCCGCCTCGGCGCGCCCGGCGTCATCCGGGGCATCATCGTCGACACCGCCCACTTCCGGGGCAATTACCCGCAGGCCGTGACGGTCGAGGGCACCGCGGTGCCCGGCTCCCCCTCGCCCGGGGAACTGCTCTCCGGCGACGTCAAGTGGACCACGCTGGTCCCGCGCACGCCGGTCGGCGGCCACGCGGCGAACGGTTTCCGCGTCTCCGTGGAGCAGTGCTTCACGCACCTGCGGGTCAAGCAGCACCCCGACGGCGGCATCGCGCGCCTGCGCGTGTACGGCGAGGTCGTCCCCGACCCGCGGTGGCTGGCGGCCCTCGGCACCTTCGACGTGGTCGCCCTGGAGAGCGGCGGCCGGGTCGAGGACGCCTCGGACCGGTTCTACTCACCGGCCACCAACACCATCCAGCCGGGCCGCTCCCACAAGATGGACGACGGCTGGGAGACCCGCCGCCGCCGCGACCGGGGCAACGACTGGATCCGCTACCGGCTGGCCGCGCAGGCCCGCATCCGGGCCCTGGAGATCGACACGGCCTACCTCAAGGGCAACAGCGCGGGCTGGGCCTCGGTGTCGGTCAGGGACGGCGAGGACGGCCGGTGGCACGAGATCCTGCCCCGCACCCGCCTCCAGCCCGACACCAACCACCGCTTCGTCCTCCCGGCCCCGGCCGTCGGCACCCACGCGCGCGTGGACATATTCCCGGACGGAGGCATCTCCCGGCTGCGGCTGTTCGGCTCGCTGACGGAACAGGGGGCGGCGGAGCTGGCGGCGCGCCATCGGGAGCTGGGCGGCTGACCCGAGAACCACAGCCCAAGGCCCCGGGAGCGGCATCCCCCGGGGACCCGAGCCGTGACGCACCCGCGCCGCGCACCGGCCCGGCCGCCCGAGGGCTCAGGCCGCGTGCCCGCCGTCCACGGCGAACTCCGCGCCCGTGATGTAGGCGGCCCCCGCCAGATGGGCGACCGTCGCCGCCACCTCCCCGGCCGTGCCGAACCGCCCCAGTGCCGTCATGGCGGCCTGCCCCTGCGCGTACGGCCCGTCCGCCGGATTCATGTCCGTGTCGATGGGGCCGGGATGGACGATGTTCGCCGTGATCCCGCGCGGCCCCAGCTCCCGGGCCAGCGCCTTCGTCAGCCCGATCAGCGCCGACTTGCTCATCGCGTAGAGCGTCCCACCGGCCCCCGGCACCCGCTGCGTCATACACGTACCGATCGTGATGATCCGGCCCCCGGCCGGCATCCGCGCGGCCGCCGCCCGGGAGGCGAGGAACACGCCGCGCACATTGACGGCGAGGACCCGGTCGACCTCGTCCGGCGTCAGACTCTCCAGCGGGCCGAGGACCCCCACCCCCACATTGTTCACCAGCACGTCCAGCCCGCCCAGTTCCCGTGCCGCCCGCTCCACCGCGCCCGCCGCCTCGTCCGCGTCCGCCGAGTCCGCGCGCAGCGCCACCGCCCGGCGCCCGAGCGCCTCGACGGCCCGTACGACGTCGTCGGCCGCCTCCTTGCCGTTCACGTAGGTGACGGCCACGTCCGCGCCCTCCCGCGCGAGCCGCAGCGCCGTCGCCGCGCCGATGCCCCGGCTGCCGCCGGTCACCAGGGCCACCTTGCCGTTCAGGGTTCCGTGAGCCGTGTTCATGGGTGTCGTGTTCATGGGTCCATTCCAGCGGCCCCGAAGGGCGGTCACCGGCGGCGAACGGACACCGAGCTCAGGTGACCGGAACTCTTCCCTCCACCTCCGGCGTTCCCCCCTCGTGACCCTTCAGCAAGACATCGTCGGCAACGCCATGCAGATGGCGGTCGTCAACCTCAGCCCCGGCCAGACCGTGTACTGCGAGGCCGGGAAGTTCCTGTTCAAGACGACGAACGTGACCATGGAGACACGGCTGTCCGGCCCGTCGGACAACGGTGGCGGGCAGCCGGGCGGCGGCTCGGGCGGCGGCATGGGCGGCATGCTCCGCCAGGCCATGGGCACCGCCATGCAGGTCGGCCAGCGCGTGCTGGCCGGCGAGTCGCTGGCGTTCCAGTACTTCACCGCCCAGGGCGGCGAGGGCACCGTCGGCTTCGCGGGCGTGCTGCCCGGCGAGATGCGCGCCCTGGAGCTGGACGGCACGCGCGCGTGGTTCGCCGAGAAGGACGCCTTCGTCGCCGCCGAGTCCACCGTCGACTTCGGTATCGCCTTCCAGGGCGGCCGCACCGGCATGAGCGGCGGCGAGGGCTTCGTCCTGGAGAAGTTCACCGGGTACGGCACGGTGATCATCGCCGGCGCGGGCAACTTCATCGACCTCGACCCGGCCGACTTCGGGGGCCGGATCGAGGTCGACACCGGCTGCGTGGTCGCCTTCGAGGAGGGCATCCGGTACGGCGTCCAGCGCGTCGGCGGCCTCAACCGCCAAGGGCTCATGAACGCCGTCTTCGGCGGTGAGGGCCTCTCCCTGGCCACCCTGGAGGGCAGCGGCCGGGTCATCCTGCAGTCCCTCACCATCGAGGGCCTCGCGGGTGCTCTGAAGAAGGCGCAGGGCGGCGACAAGCAGGGGCCGACGGGCGGCCTCTTCTCGACCCACGCCGGGTGAGGCGATGAATTGCGGGGGCCCGCGGGGTCTGAGGTGATGACAACAGCCCCCGCACCGGAAAGCAGGTACCCGCCATGGGCAGGCTCGTCTCGACCGTCTTCGTCACCCTCGACGGCGTCTACCAGGCACCCGGCGGCCCCCAGGAGGACCCCAGCGGCGGCTTCAGCCAGGGCGGCTGGAGCTTTCCGTACGGCGACGACGACTTCGGCCGGTTCATGGGCGAGGTGTTCGACGGCGTCGGCGCGTTCCTCCTCGGCCGCCGTACGTACGACATCTTCGCCTCGTTCTGGCCGAAGGTGACCGACCCCGCCGACCCGGTCGCCGGCAAGCTGAACGCGCTGCCGAAGTACGTCGCCTCGTCGACCCTCACCGACCCCGACTGGGCCGGCACCACCGTGATCGGCGGCGACCTCGCCAAGGAGGTCCCCGAACTGAAGGAACGCACCGACGGCGAGCTGCAGGTGCACGGCAGCGGCGCCCTCCTCCGCTCCCTGTTCGCGCTCGACCTCGTCGACCGGCTCCACCTGCTGACCTTCCCGGTGGTGCTCGGCGCCGGCCGCCGCCTGTTCACCGAGGGCGCCGTGCCGACCGCCTTCAAGCACACCGGCGGCCGTGTCACCGCCGCCGGCGTCTCCATCCAGTCGTACGACCTGGCCGGACGGCCGGCCTACGGCTCGTACGAGCTCCCCGAAAACGCCTAGGGCCTGTCCGGCGGCTCATGCCGCAGACGCGGGGCTCACCAGCGCCGATGAGGCGCCGCCCGTTTCCTGCGACCTGATCCGCCGGACAGGCCCTAGCCCGAGATCACGCGGAACCGCGTGGGGAAGGCGGGCCGCAGGTTAACTTCCCGAAAACTCATCGGACTTGACGGGAAATTCCTCGAACTTGTCATTGACATGCCATCGTCTACGCGCGTCATCATGAGGGCATGAGATTCCCCCCACGCGCCACCCGCGTCGGCGCCGCCGCCGCCCTCCTGTCCGCCCTCCTCGTGGGCGGCACCGTCTCCGCCACCACGGCGGACGCCGCCGCCACGTCCGTCGGCAGCATCTGCTACGGCGACCTGCCGTCGCAGGCGTACGACACCCTGGACCTCATCGACCAGGGCGGTCCGTTCCCGTACTCGCAGGACGGGGTCGTGTTCCAGAACCGGGAACGCGTCCTGCCCTCGCAGTCGACCGGCTACTACCACGAGTACACGGTGAAGACCCCCGGCTCCTCCACGCGCGGTGCGCGGCGCATCGTCACCGGTGAGGAGTACCAGGAGGACTACTACACCGCGGACCACTACGCCACGTTCGACCTGATCGACTTCGGCTGCTGAGCACCGCACCCCCCAGAACCGCCCTACGCACAACCCTCGCCCCGCGGTCCCCCCATCCCCCCACGACGGGCCGCGGGGCGAGGCGTGTCCGCCGGACTTCCGCGCGCCTGCGGAGGCCGCTCAGCCGAGCGCCGACGCCGCCCCGCCCGGGATCTCGGCCAGGCGCACCGGCCGGTGCTCCCGGCGGGACAGTTCGCAGGCCTCGGCGACGCGCAGGGCCTGGAGGGCCTCGCGGCCGTCGCACGGGTTGGTCCGCTGGCCGTGGAGGACGTCGACGAAGGCGCACAGTTCGGCCTCGTAGGCGGGCCCGAAGCGCTCCAGGAAGCCGGTCCACGGCTTGTCCGCGGCCGGGGGCCCGGTCGGCTCGGTGGACGCGATGGGCGTACGGTCGTCCAGGCCCACCACGATCTGGTCCAGCTCCCCGGCGAGCTCCATGCGGACGTCGTACCCCGCGCCGTTCAGCCGTGTCGCCGTCGCCGTCGCCAGCGTGCCGTCGTCCAGGGTGAGCAGGGCCGCGCCCGTGTCGACGTCCCCGGCCTCGCGGAACATCGCGGGTCCGGCGTCCGACCCGGTCGCGTACACGTCGACGATCTCCCGCCCCGTCACCCAGCGCAGCGCGTCGAAGTCGTGGATCAGCGTGTCCCGGTACAGCCCCCCGGACAGCGGCAGCCACGCGGCCGGTGGCGGGGACTGGTCGGAGGTCAGCGCCCGCACGGTGTGCAGCCGCCCGAGCCGCCCCGAACGGACCGCCTCGCGGGCGCCGGCGTAACCCGTGTCGAAGCGCCGCTGGAAACCCATCTGCAGGACGGTGCCGGCCGCCTCCACCTCGGCCAGCGCCTGCAGCGTGCCCGGCAGGTCCAGGGCGATCGGCTTCTCGCAGAAGACCGGCAGGCCCGAGCGCGCCGCCCGACCGATCAGTTCGGCGTGGGCGGAGGTCGCCGTCGTGATGACCACGGCGTCCACGCCCCACCGGAAGATCTCGTCCACCCCCGGCGCCGCCGTCTCCCCGAGCCGGTACGCGAGCTCCTGGGCCCGCGCGGGCTCCGCGTCCGTGAGGATCAGGGAGCCGACCTCGCGGTGACGGCTGAGCGTGTTCGCGTGAATCGTGCCGATGCGGCCCGTACCGATGACGCCGATGCGCATGGAAACAAAGTGAGGGCCGACCCCGTACGCTGTCAATGCGTATGTCCGGACAACCGGACTACACAACTTCCCGTCAACCGGCCACGGAGCTACGCTCGGCCCGTGCCGAAACCAGATGTGGACCCGACCGTGTCGCTCGACCTCAGCGTGGACCGGAGCTCGCCGGTGCCCTTGTACTTCCAGCTGTCCCAGCAGCTGGAGGCCGCGATCGAGCACGGCGCGCTCACCCCCGGCAGCCTGCTGGGCAACGAGATCGAGCTCGCCGCACGGCTCGGCCTGTCCCGGCCCACCGTCCGCCAGGCCATCCAGTCCCTCGTCGACAAGGGCCTCCTCGTCCGCCGCCGCGGCGTCGGCACGCAGGTGGTGCACAGCCAGGTCAAGCGCCCGCTGGAGCTCAGCAGCCTCTACGACGACCTGGAGGCGGCCGGCCAGCGCCCCGCGACCAGGGTCCTGGTCAACACCGTCGTCCCGGCGTCCGCCGAGGTCGCGGCGGCGCTCGGCGTCGCCGAGGACAGCGACGTGCACCGCGTCGAGCGGCTGCGGCTGGCGCACGGGGAGCCGATGGCGTACCTGATCAACCATCTGCCGCCCGGCCTGATCGACCTGGACACCGCGCAGCTGGAGGCGACCGGCCTGTACCGCCTGATGCGCTCCGCCGGGATCACCCTGCACAGCGCCCGGCAGTCCATCGGCGCCCGGGGCGCCACGGCCGCCGAGGCCGAGCGCCTGGCCGAGCCGGAGGGCGCCCCGCTGCTCACCATGCAGCGCACCACCTTCGACGACACCGGCCGCGCGGTCGAGTTCGGCGACCACACCTACCGGCCCACGCGCTACTCCTTCGAGTTCCAGCTCCTCGTGCGGCCTTGACGCCGGGCGGCCGGTCACGGCCCCTTGTCCGGACAATGTGACCGACGAGTCCTCCCCGCCCCGAGGCGTGTGTTCCCCGTGTTCCACAATGGGGCGTTTGGGGCTGCCGAGATGATCATCAGCAGCCCCTTGCGCACGTCGGAACACAGCCAGTGGACACAGCTGGCGAGCACAGCAAGAAGGGCACGGCCTCGTGGCACGGTTTCGGACCTGGGTAGGCATCGCGGTGGCGGGGGCGCTGGGCGCGTCCCTCGCCGGGTGCAGCAGCACCGGCGGCAAACGGGCCGAGGACGCCCGCAGGGCCGCGGCCGCCGAGGGCAGGGCGGCGGTGAACACGCCCCGCTGGACCTTCGCGATGATCACGCACTCGGGAGACGGCGACACCTTCTGGGACATCGTGCAGAGCGGCGCCGAGCAGGCCGCGGTCAAGGACAACATCGACTTCCTGTACTCGCACGACGACGAGGCCCAGCAGCAGGCGCAGCTCGTGGACGCGGCGGTCGACAAGAAGGTCGACGGCATCATCGTCACCCTCGCCAAGCCCGACGCCCTGAAGGCGGCCGTGGCCCGCGCCGTGAAGGCCGGCATCCCGGTGATCACGGTGAACTCCGGCTCCGGGGAGTCCAAGGCCTTCGGCGCGCTCGCGCACATCGGCCAGGACGAGACCGTCGCCGGTGAGGCGGTCGGCGACGAACTGACCGGGCGCGGGAGAAAGAAGGCCCTGTGCGTCCTGCACGAGCAGGGCAACGTCGGCCACGAGCAGCGCTGCGCCGGCGTGGCGAAGACCTTCGACGGCAAGGTGGACAACCTCTACGTCAACGGCACCAGCATGCCCGACGTGCAGTCCGCGATCGAGGCCAGACTCCAGGCCGACAAGGCGATCGACACGGTCGTCACGCTCGGCGCCCCCTACGCCGACACCGCCGTACAGGCGAAGGCCGGCGCGGGGAGCGAGGCCGAGGTCGACACCTTCGACCTCAACGCCAAGGTCGCCGCCGAACTGAAGGACGGCACCCTCGGCTTCGCCGTCGACCAGCAGCCCTACCTCCAGGGCTACCAGGCCGTGGACCTGCTGTGGCTCTACAAGTACAACGGCGACGTCCTGGGCGGCGGCAAGCCGGTGCTCACCGGCCCGCAGATCGTCACCAGGAGCCAGGCGTCCGCGCTGGAGGAGTACACCGAGCGGGGCACCCGATGAGCGCCACCATGGAACGGGCCGCTGACGAAAGGATTCTGCAGAGTTCCCGGCTGCGGAAGCTCCTCTCCCGTCCCGAACTCGGCTCGGTCGTCGGCGCGATCGCCGTCTTCCTCTTCTTCGCCCTCGCCGCCGACGGCTTCCTGCACGCCGCCGGACTCAGCACCGTCCTGTACGCGTCCTCGGTGATCGGCATCATGGCGGTGCCGGTCGCGCTGCTGATGATCGGCGGCGAGTTCGACCTGTCCGCGGGCGTCCTGGTGACCTCCTCGGCGCTGGTCTCCTCGATGTTCAGCTACCAACTGACGGCCGTCACCTGGGTCGGGGTGGGGGTGTCCCTGCTGGTCACCCTGGCGATCGGCGCCTTCAACGGCTTCGTGCTCACCCGCACCGGGCTGCCCAGCTTCATCGTCACCCTCGGCACCTTCCTGATGCTGACCGGTATGAACCTCGGCCTCACCAAGCTGATCGACGGCACGGTGTCGACGAAGACCATCGCGGACATGGAGGGCTTCCCGAGCGCCCGCGCCGTCTTCGCCTCGACCCTCACCGTCGGCGGCGTCGACTTCAAGGTCACCATCCTGTGGTGGTTCGCGCTGGTCGCGGTGGCCTCCTGGATCCTGCTGCGCACCCGTGCCGGCAACTGGATCTTCGCGGTCGGAGGCAACAAGGACGCGGCCCGCGCGGTCGGCGTCCCGGTCGACAGGACCCGGATCGGCCTCTACATGGGCGTCGCCCTCGGCGCATGGATCTGCGGTCAGCACCTGCTGTTCAGTTATGACGTCGTCCAGTCCGGCGAGGGCGTCGGCAACGAGTTGACCTACATCATCGCGGCCGTGATCGGCGGCTGCCTGATCACCGGCGGCCACGGCAGCGCGGTCGGCTCGGCGGTCGGCGCCCTCCTGTTCGGCATGACGAGCAAGGGCATCGTCTTCGCCGAGTGGAACCCCGACTGGTTCAAGTTCTTCCTGGGAGCGATGCTGCTCCTCGCGACCCTGCTCAACGCCTGGGTCCGCAAGCGCGCGGAGGTCACCAAGTGACGCTCGTCGAGCTGACCGACGTCAGCAAGCACTACGGCAACGTCCGCGCCCTCGAAGGAGTCTCCCTGGCGGTCCACGCGGGCGAGATCACCTGCGTCCTCGGCGACAACGGCGCCGGCAAGTCAACCTTGATCAAGATCGTCGCCGGACTGCACCGGCACGACGGGGGCGTACTGCGCGTCGAGGGCGAGGAGACGACCCTGTCCTCCCCGCGCGAGGCCCTGGACCGCGGCATCGCCACCGTCTACCAGGACCTGGCCGTCGTCCCCCTGATGCCGGTCTGGCGCAACTTCTTCCTGGGCTCGGAACCCCGGAAGGGCGTGGGCCCCTTCAGACGCTTGGACATCGATCTCATGCGCCGTACGACCCGTGCCGAACTGCTCCGCATGGGCATCGACCTGCGTGACGTGGACCAGCCCATCGGCACCCTGTCCGGCGGCGAACGCCAGTGCGTGGCCATCGCCCGGGCGGTGTACTTCGGCGCGAAGGTCCTCGTCCTGGACGAGCCGACGGCGGCGCTCGGGGTGAAGCAGTCCGGAGTGGTGCTGAAGTATGTGGCGGCGGCACGGGACGAGGGGCTGGGTGTTGTGTTGATCACCCACAACCCGCATCACGCGTACCTCGTGGGGAACCGGTTCGTCCTCCTGAGGCGGGGGACCATGGTGGGCAGTCATCTGCGGGACGAGATCACATTGGACGAGCTGACCCGGCAGATGGCGGGCGGAAGCGATCTGGACGATCTACGCCACGAACTGCGGGGGGCCTGAGGGGCGCGGGCCGCGCCCTGCGCCATCGCTCCCCCGTACGGCATCGCGACGCCGCGTGAGGCAGAATCGGGCGCGATGAGCACCTACCGCGACCTCACCGCCCCCATAGGCTCCCGCCGAGCCACCGTCCTGCGCACGGCCGGCACCCGGGAGCGCCGCTCGCTCCTGACCGCACCCCGGGTGCCGACGGTCGGCATCGACATCGGCGGCACCAAGGTCATGGCGGGCGTCGTGGACGCCGACGGCAACATCCTGGAGAAGGTCCGCACGGAGACCCCGGACAAGTCCAAGAGCCCGAAGGTCGTCGAGGACACCATCGCCGAACTGGTCCTGGACCTGTCCGACCGGCACGACGTGCACGCGGTCGGCATCGGCGCGGCCGGCTGGGTCGACGCCGACCGCAACCGCGTGCTGTTCGCGCCGCACCTGTCCTGGCGCAACGAACCGCTCAGGGACCGCCTCTCCGGCCGCCTGTCCGTGCCCGTCCTGGTGGACAACGACGCCAACACCGCAGCCTGGGCCGAGTGGCGCTTCGGTGCCGGCCGCGGCGAGGACCACCTCGTCATGATCACGCTGGGCACCGGCATCGGCGGCGCGATCCTGGAGGACGGCCAGGTCAAGCGCGGCAAGTACGGCGTCGCGGGGGAGTTCGGCCATATGCAGGTCGTGCCCGGCGGCCACCGCTGCCCGTGCGGCAACCGCGGCTGCTGGGAGCAGTACAGCTCCGGCAACGCCCTGGTCCGCGAGGCGCGTGAGCTGGCCGCCGCCGACTCCCCGGTGGCGTACGGGATCATCGAGCACGTCAAGGGCAACATCGGCGACATCACCGGCCCGATGATCACCGAGCTGGCCCGCGAGGGCGACGCGATGTGCATCGAGCTGCTCCAGGACATCGGCCAGTGGCTCGGCGTCGGCATCGCCAACCTGGCCGCCGCCCTCGACCCCTCCTGCTTCGTCATCGGCGGCGGCGTGTCGGCCGCCGACGACCTGCTGATCGGCCCGGCCCGGGACGCCTTCAAGCGCCACCTCACCGGCCGCGGCTACCGCCCCGAGGCCCGCATCACCCGCGCCCAGCTCGGCCCGGAGGCGGGCATGGTCGGCGCCGCCGACCTGGCCCGCCTGGTCGCCCGTCGCTTCCGGCGCGCCAAGCGGCGCCGGGTGGAGCGCTACGAGCGCTACGAGCGGTACGCCGAGTCCCGCCGCGCCCAGGACACCGCGTGACCGCGTCGCTGCCCCGCCAGGCCGCGCCCCCGGACGAGCCGCACCGCCCGCCCGAGGACCCGCGGCACAAGGCCCGCCGCCGCGCGCTGACCCTGCTGATCATCGTGCTGCTCATCGGCGTCCCGGCCGGATACCTGGTGATCTCCGCCAACCAGAGCCGCGACAGCGGCAAGGACAAGGAGCAGAAGTACTCGGCGACCGGCCTCAGCGCGGGCTGGCCGTCGAAGGTGCAGCGCCGTCTGTACGAGGTGCCCGTCCCGCACCCGGCCGACCAGATCGCCTACTACGAGACGAACAACTGGAAGACCAGCCGCCTCTACGTGCAGTTCCGGACCAACACCGCCGGCCTGGACAGCTTCCTGGAGGGCATGGAGGTGAGCCGGGACGACCTGGAGAAGGGCGAGATCAGCATCGGCGCCCGTGACCGGAAGATCACCGGCTGGACGTTCACGGGACCCGGCCCGTGGTGGGGCCTCACCCACAAGCAGAAGAACCCGGCGCCCACTCAGGATGTGGTCGTGAACCTCGCCGACCCCGCCTTCCCGATGGTGTACGTCGTCTCCCGCACCGTTCCCTGACCCCCTGGCCCCTGCTCCGGCCGGTCGCCGGAGCCGGTTGTCAGACCCCGCCCGTAGAGTCGAAGACATCTGATGGCCAAGACGTCGGATGACGCACGGGCGGGAGGCGGCAGGACGTATGAGCGGCACGGCTGCGGTGGCCGGGCGCACGGGAGGATCCCCCGGGACCGGGGCGGCCGTCCCGCTGCGACTCGCGGCCGTCTACCTGCCCGCACCCCTCCCGCGCGACGGCCGGATCGCCTTCTGGGACCCGGGCGACGGGCAGCCCTCGCCCGCCGGCGCCGAGGACCCGGCGCTCGTGCGACAGGACGAGCTGACGGTCGTGCGACGGCACGGCGCCGGAGTGCGCCGCAGGCAGGTGCCCGCCCTGTCCCTCCCGCTCGACCGGGCCCTGCCGCTGCTGGTGCGGGCCCGCCACGACCCGGCCGCCCACCCGGCCACGGCCTGCTGGGGCGCCGCCGCCCTGCACGCGCTGCGGCTCGCCGCCCGCGGGCGCCTGCTGCCCGGCCTGACCCCCGACGGGCACGACGCCTGGCGCGCCGGACCGCTGGACCCCGACGACATCGCCCACCTGCGCGCGGTGGCCGCCGCCCTGCCCGCCGAGGGCCACGCCGTGCCGCTGCCCGGACCGGGACCGCTGCGGTTGCCCGAGCCGGAGGCGCTGGTGCGCTCCTTCCTGGACGCGGTCGCGGACACCCTGCCCCGCACCCCGGCCGCGCCCCACACCTCCGGCAGGCCGTTCGCCGCCCGCGAGCCCCAGCCGCTGCCCGACGCCCACGACTGGGCCGCCGAGGTCGCCGCCGGCATGGACGCGGGCGTGCGGATCTCCCTGCGCCTGGACCTGTCGGCCTACGACCTGTTCGACGCCGACGGCACCGCGGGGGCGCGCGGCGCGGGTGCGGCCGTCGTCCAGGTGCACAGCCTCGCCGACCCCACCCTGGTGGCCGACGCGGCGTCCCTGTGGGCGGGGGAGGCCGACACCGCGTTCGGGCCACGCGCGCGCGTGGACGCGGCGCTCGCGGTGCGCCGCGCGGCCCGCGTCTGGCCGCCGCTGGACCGGCTCGCCGAGCGGGAGGTGCCCGACGTACTCGCCCTGACCGAGGATGAGCTGGGCGACCTGCTCGGTGTGGCGGCGACCCGGCTCGCGGCTGCCGGGGTGGCCGTGCACTGGCCCAGGGACCTGGCGCAGGACCTTAGCGCCACCGCCGTGGTACGGCCCGCGCCGGGCTCGGCGACCGACGGCACCGGCTTCTTCGAGAGCGAGGAACTGCTCCGGTTCCGCTGGCAGCTGGCGCTCGGCGGCGACCCGCTCACCGAGGCCGAGATGGACACCCTCGCGGAGGCCCACCGCCCCGTCGTCCGGCTCCGGGACCGCTGGGTGCTCGTCGACCCGGCCCTCGTCCGCAAGGCACGGCGGCGCGAACTGGGCCTGCTCGACCCGGTCGACGCGCTGTCCGTCGCGCTCACCGGCAGTGCCGAGGTCGACGGCGAGACCATAGAGGCGGTGCCTACCGGCGCGCTGGCCGCCCTGCGCGACCGCCTCACGGCCGGAATCCGGCCCGCCGAGCCGCCCGCCGGTCTGCACGCCACCCTCCGCGACTACCAGCTGCGGGGCCTGGCCTGGCTCGACCTGATGACCTCCCTGGGCCTGGGCGGCTGCCTCGCCGACGACATGGGCCTGGGCAAGACGATCACCGTGATCGCCCTCCATCTGAAGCGGGCCCGCACCGAACCGACCCTGGTGGTCTGCCCGGCGTCCCTCCTCGGCAACTGGCAGCGCGAGATCGCCCGGTTCGCGCCGGGCGTCCCCGTCCGCCGCTTCCACGGCCCCGACCGCACCCTGTCCGGCCTCGACACGGGCTTCGTCCTCACCACGTACGGCACCATGCGCTCGACGGCACCGCGCCTGGCCGAGCAGCCGTGGGGCATGGTGGTCGCGGACGAGGCCCAGCACGTCAAGAACCCGTACTCGGCGACCGCCAAGGCCCTGCGCACGATCCCCTCGCCCGCGCGCGTGGCGCTGACCGGCACCCCCGTGGAGAACAACCTCTCCGAGCTGTGGGCCCTGCTCGACTGGACCACCCCCGGACTCCTGGGCCCCCTGAAGTCCTTCCGGGCCCGGCACGCGCGCGCGGTGGAGACCGGCGAGGACGAGGAGGCCGTGGCCCGTCTCGCCCGCCTGGTCCGCCCGTTCCTGCTGCGCCGCAAGAAGTCCGACCCCGGCATCGTCCCCGAGCTGCCGCCGAAGACCGAGACGGACCACCCGGTGCCGCTCACCCGTGAACAGGCCGCGCTGTACGAGGCGGTGGTGCGCGAGTCGATGCTGGCGATCGAGACCGCGGAGGGCATCGCGCGCCGGGGCCTGGTGCTGAAGCTGCTGGGCGCCCTCAAGCAGATCTGCGACCACCCCGCGCTGTACCTGAAGGAGGAGACGCGGGACGACCGGCTCGCCGCCCGCTCGGGCAAACTCGCCCTGCTGGACGAGCTGCTGGACACCCTGCTCGCCGAGGACGGCTCGGCGCTGGTCTTCACCCAGTACGTCGGCATGGCCCGCCTCATCACCGCCCACCTCGCCGCCCGCGCGGTCCCGGTCGACCTCCTGCACGGCGGCACACCGGTCCCCGAGCGCGAGCGGATGGTGGACCGCTTCCAGAGCGGTGAGACACCGGTCCTCGTCCTCTCCCTCAAGGCCGCCGGGACCGGCCTGAACCTCACCCGCGCGGGCCACGTCGTCCACTTCGACCGCTGGTGGAACCCCGCCGTCGAGGAGCAGGCCACCGACCGCGCCTACCGCATCGGCCAGACCCAGCCCGTCCAGGTCCACCGCCTGGTCACCGAGGGCACCGTCGAGGACCGCATCGCCGAGATGCTCGCCGCCAAGCGCGCCCTGGCCGACGCGATCCTCGGCTCCGGCGAGTCCGCCCTCACCGAACTGACCGACCGCGAACTGTCCGACCTGGTGTCCCTGAGGAGGCCGTCGTGACGGGCACGGAGGAACGTCCGGGGGACGCGGCCCGCCGGGCACTGCGGGAGGCGCGGCAGCGGGGGAGCACTCCGCGGCCGGGCGAGGACCGGCCTGCGCTCCGGGTGCCCGGCGGCACGGTCGCGGACGAGCCCCGGCCGCCCGGGGCGGAGGCCGTGCCGACCGGGCGCGAGCCTGAGCAGGCGGAGCGGACCGGGAGCGCCGCCGAGGAGGAGAGGCCGACACCCGAGGACGCGGCACGGGAAGAAGAAGGGCAGGACTTCGCAGGCGCGGCCGGGTGCGCCGCCCCGAGGCCCGGCGACGCCGCCCGGGCGGCGCTTCGGTCGGCCGTCGCCGCCCGGCGTGGCGCGGGGGCGGCTGACGCGGACGGCGCCGGATCGGCGGAGCGCGTCGCCACGGCCGATCGCGCGCGGGACACCGCACAGGAGGCCGGGGAGCGCCCCGCCACGGCCGCGGCCCCTGAGAGCCCTGGTCCCGGGAAGACCGGCGGACGCCCCGGCGACATCGCCAGGGAGGCCCTGCGTGCCGCTCGCCGCGCGGCCCGGGACACGGAGCCGGAGCCCGCGCACCCCGTGTCCTCGGGTGGGCCGGCGACGGCCTCGGAGCCTCCCGCCCAGGCCCGCGGCGCAGACCCCCAGCGGGTCGACCGGAGCAGGGTGGCCCGTGAGATGCGGGAGTTCCTCGCGGGTGCCTTCCGGATGCCGTCGATGCCGGACGAACCGGGTGCGACCGCCGAGCCGGGCGGGACGGCCGAGCCGGGCGAGACGGTCGAACCGGCCGAGCCGGGCGAGACGACCGAAGCCGAAGACCCCACCCCCTCCCCGGAAGCCCCGGCCCCCTTCACCACGTCCGCCCCGGACACCCCGGCGTCACCGCTCCCACCCGTCCCCCACACCATGGCCACCCCCCACCGCGACCACGACCTCCGCCGTACCTTCCCCGCCTTCCCGCCCCGTTCGTCGAAGGAGGCCCGGTTCGCCGAGACCTGGTGGGGCGACGCCTGGGTCGACGCGCTGGAGCAGGGCGCGCTGGACGCCAAACGGCTGGCGCGGGGGCGCGGTTACGCGGAGCAGGGGCACGTGGACGCGATCACCGTGACGCCGGGACTGGTGCTGGCGTACGTGCGCGGCAGCCGCCCGCGGCCCTACCGCGTGCAGGTGCGGCTGCGCACGCTGGAGGAGGCCGACTGGGAGCGGTTCCTCGACGTGGCCGCCGACCGTCCGGGCCACATCGCCGCGCTCCTCGACAAGGAGCTGCCCCACTCCCTCGCCGACTGCGGAGTGCCCCTGCTGCCGGGCCCCGGCGACCTGGCCCCCCGCTGCAGCTGCCCCGACTCCGGCCATCCCTGCAAGCACGCGGCGGCGCTCTGCTACCAGACGGCCCGCCTGCTCGACGCCGACCCCTTCGTGCTGCTCCTGCTGCGCGGCCGGGGCGAGCGCGACCTGCTCGACGCGCTGTCCCGCCGCAACGCCGCCCGCGCGGCCCGCGCCGCTCGGGAACGGCGGCAGGAATCCCTCCCCGGCGTCCGTGCCACCGACGTCCTCGCCCCCCGCGCGCTCCCGCCCCTCCCCGCGCCGTTGCCCGCACCCCCGCACCCGCAACAGCCACCGGTGTACCCGGCGGCGCCGGGCGGCCCCGACCCCTTCGCACTGGACCAGCTGGCGACCGACGCCGCCGCCCGCGCCCACGCCCTGCTGACCACCGGCCGCGACCCGGTCGGCGACCTGACCCTCTGGCAGGACGCGGTGCGCCAGGCCGCGGCCCGCCCCGGCTCCGGACTGACCGCCGCCACCCGCGCGCTCTACTCCTCGCTGGCCTCCGCCGCGGGCCGCACCCCGGCCGAGCTGGCCCGCGCGGTCGCCGCCTGGCGGCAGGGCGGCCTCGCGGGGCTCACCGTCCTGGAAGAGCCCTGGGACCCGCCCGCGGGCCGCTTCGACCGGGCCCGCCCGCTCCTGCTCGCCGCCGACCTCCCGGCCTTCCGCCCCTGGCGCAACCGCCTCACCCACCCCCTGGGACAGGTCCAACTCCGGCTCGGCCGCGACGGGTTGTGGTACGCGTACGAGTCGGAGCCGGGCCGCGACGACTGGTGGCCCCGCGGCACCCCCGACCTGGACCCCGTGGGCGCGCTGACGGGTCTTGGCACCCCGGACGGCATATGAGCGCCGGCGACCTCGCCGCACCCCTGACGGCGCCACCGCCTCATGCCGGGTGAAGGCGGTGTGAGGGTTCGCCGGTGATGTGCGGGAGCACGGTGTGGAGTGCGGGGGCCCCGGGACCGGGGCGTGCCGGGGGCCGGTTAGCGTGGAGCGGTGAGTGAGACGAAGACCCCCGCCCCCCTCCAGTACCGCTTCGACGGCCCCGACGACGCCCCGGTCCTCATCCTCGGCCCCTCGCTCGGCACGACGTGGCACATGTGGGACCGGCAGGTCCCCGAGCTGGCCCAGCAGTGGCGGGTCTTCCGGTTCGACCTGCCGGGGCACGGCGGCGCCCCCGCGCACCCGGCCGGATCGGTCTCCGAGCTGACCGCACGGCTGCTGGCCACGCTGGGCGAGCTCGGCGTGCACCGCTTCGGCTACGCGGGCTGCGCGCTCGGCGGCGCGGTCGGCCTCGAACTGGCGCTGCGCCACCCGGAGCGGCTGGCCTCGCTCGCGCTGGTGGCCGCCTCACCGCGGTTCGGCACGGCCGACGAGTTCCGCCAGCGCGGGGTGATCGTGCGGACCAACGGGCTCGACCCCATCGCCCGGACCTCCCCGGACCGCTGGTTCACCGGCGGGTTCGCCGCCGCCCAGCCCGCGATCACCGAGTGGGCCGTACAGATGGTGCGCACCACCGACCCCGGCTGCTACATCGCCGCCTGCGAGGCGCTGGCCGGCTTCGACGTGCGGCCCGAACTGGGCCGCGTGGGCGTGCCGACGCTGGTCCTGGTCGGCTCCGACGACCAGGTCACCGGCCCGGCCGAGGCCCGCACCCTGGTCGCCGGCATCCCCGACGCCCGCCTCGCGGTCGTCCCCGGCGCCTCCCACCTGGTCCCCGTCGAGCAGCCCGCGGCCGTCACCGATCTGCTGGTGCGGCACTTCTCCACCGCCTGGCAGCCCGCCTACGAGCCCGGCACCGGCCAGACGGCCCTCCCGGCGGCCCCGCTCCAGCCGGTGCTCGCCGCTTCGCCGCAGGCCGCGCCCCTCGCCGAGATCGCCCCGGCCGTCGTGGCGCAGCAGCTGCCCGGGCGGCCCGACCCCTACGACACGGGACTGAAGGTCCGCCGGGAGGTGCTCGGCGACGCGCACGTCGACCGCGCGCTGGCCCAGGCCGACGACTTCTCCGGGGACTTCCAGGAGTTCGTCACCCGCTACGCCTGGGGCGAGATCTGGGACCGCCCCGGCCTCGACCGCCGCACCCGCAGCTGCGTCACGCTCACCGCGCTGGTCGCCGGCGGCCACCTGGACGAACTCGCCTTCCACACCCGGGCCGCCCTGCGCAACGGACTGACCCCGGACGAGATCAAGGAGGTGCTGCTCCAGGCGGCCGTCTACTGCGGCGTACCGGCGGCCAACAGCGGCTTCCGGGTGGCCCAGCAGGTCATCCGCGAGGAGACCACGCCCGAGGGGTGAGAGGGGCGGGGACGCCCGGGACGGCACCCGGGAGGCAGGATGGAAGCCATGAAGCTCACGAAGATGTCCCACGCCTGCGTCCGGCTCGAGAAGGACGGCCGGACGCTCGTCATCGACCCAGGCGCCTTCAGCGAGCAGGACGCCGCCGCCGGCGCGGACGCCGTCCTGGTCACGCACGAGCACGCGGACCACTACGACGAGGGGCGGCTGCGGGCCGCCCTGGAGGCGAACCCGGCCGCCGAGATCTGGACCCTGAAGTCGGTCGCCGACCAGCTCGCTGCGGCCTTCCCGGGCCGGGTGCACACCGTCGGCCACGGCGACACCTTCACCGCCGCGGGCTTCGACGTCCAGGTCCACGGCGAACTGCACGCGGTGATCCACCCGGACATCCCGCGCATCACCAACGTCGGCTACCTCGTCGACGGCGGGCGTGTCTTCCACCCCGGCGACGCCCTCACCGTCCCCGGCCGGCCGGTCGAGACGCTGATGCTGCCGGTCATGGCCCCCTGGAGCAAGATCTCCGAGGTCATCGACTACGTCCGCGAGGTCGGGCCCCAGCGCGCGTACGACATCCACGACGCCCTGCTCACCGACCTCGCCCGCCCGATCTACGACCGCCAGATCGGCACCCTGGGCGGCGCCGAGCACCTGCGGCTCGCGCCGGGCGGCTCCGCCGAGCTCTGACCGCCGCCCAGGACCGGGCCGGCCGCGCTGTCGGACCCGCCCGGTAGGTTGTGGGACATGCGCATCGCGACCTGGAACGTGAACTCGATCACCGCCCGCCTCCCGAGGCTGCTGGCCTGGCTGGAGAGCACCGGCACCGACGTGCTGTGCCTGCAAGAGGCCAAGATCGCCGAGGAGCAGTTCCCGTTCGACCAGCTGCGCGAGCTGGGCTACGAGGCGGCGGTGCACGCCACCGGCCGGTGGAACGGCGTGGCGGTGCTCTCCCGCGTCGGCCTGGAGGACGTGGTCAAGGGCCTGCCCGGCGACCCGGGCTACGACGGCCTGGTGGAGCCGCGCGCGATCTCCGCGACCTGCGGCCCGGTCCGCGTCTGGTCGGTGTACGTGCCCAACGGCCGCGAGGTGGACCACCCGCACTACGCCTACAAGCTCCAGTGGTTCGAGGCCCTGAAGGCCGCCGTCGCCGGCGACGCGGGCGGCAGCCGCCCCTTCGCGGTGCTCGGCGACTACAACGTCGCCCCGACCGACGACGACGTCTTCGACCCGGCCGCCTTCGAGGGCAGCACCCACGTCACCCCCGCCGAGCGCGCCGCCCTGCTCTCCCTGCGCGAGGCGGGCCTGTCCGACGTCGTCCCGCGCCCCCTGAAGTACGAGCACCCCTTCACGTACTGGGACTACCGCCAGCTCTGCTTCCCCAAGAACCGCGGCATGCGCATCGACCTGGTCTACGGCAACGCGCCGTTCGCGAAGGCCGTCAAGGACGCCTACGTGGACCGCGAGGAGCGCAAGGGCAAGGGCGCCTCCGACCACGCGCCGGTCGTGGTCGACCTCGACGTGTAAGGCCCGCCCCGGCCGCGACACCCCCGCCCGCCCTGTGGTGCGTACGGCGGTGCGAATGCCACGCTGGGCGTATGAACATCCCTTTCCTGGGCCACCGGCATCCCAAGACCGGGGAGGCGGTGCTCCCCGCCGACCCCGAGGGCGTCGCCGACCTCCTCTCCGAGTGCGAACTGCTGCGCTCCCAGGCGTGGGCGGCGGGCGTCCGGCTCGACGACTCCCCGGCCTCGCTGGAGGCGCTCGACCAGATGCTGCCGCGCTGGCGGGACGACGAGGAGACCCTGCCCTGGCTGGGCAACGACGCCGGTTTCTACCTGGGCACGGTGATCGTGCGCACCGTACCCGGCGCGGTCTGGGACATCCGGCCCGGCGGGCCCGTCGTACGGCTGGCGTCCGGCCGTGAGTTCGACGTCGTCGCCTCCGGCCACGAGTGGGCCGCGAGCGGTGTGCCCGAGCTGTCGCAGCTCTACGCCGAGGTCGCCGAATCCTAGGGGCGGCCCGGGCGTTGAGCTCCCCGGCCACCGGGCGGCGACCCCGGCCGACGGTCCGGCCGGTGGTCGTCGCATAGGATGTGCCCTTCATGGGGTGGCAGTTCACCGAGCCAGACCCGGCCGGCGGCAGCCGGCGATCACTGCTCGCGCAGCGGAACCGACACGTATGACGGGTCGTCCGCCGGTGAGGAGAAGGTCAGCTGCGCGCCGGACGGGTTGTGCTCGATGTAGAGCGGGTCCACCGTGTCGACGACCAGGGCGAGACGGTGCCCGGCCGGAACGTCGTAGGCCGTGGCGAACAGGTCCAGGTCCACGTCGAACGCCTGGCCGGGCGTCCGTCCGTGCCAGGTGTACGGCGCGTGGGTGACCAGCTTGCCGAGGCCGAGCGGCCCCACGTCGTACAGGTAGGCGACGAGGGTGCCGCTCTCCTTGGTCGGGGTGAGCGTGGTGTGCAGGCTCGCGGTGCCGCGCACCTGCCCGGCGGATGCGTATTTCTCCGACTGCCAGACCGCGGCCCAGCGGCGGGGGAGCAGCGGCATCGAGGCGACGGGCGGCAGCTGGGCCACCTGGTCGAGGATGCTGGAGAGGAAGACGATCCCGCCGTCCGCCCCCGAGTCGACGTTCGCGTGGATCGTGGTGGAGCCCGCGAGAGTGATCTTCCGGCGGGTGGCGGCGACCGACTTCCAGTCCGGGTAGCCCTCGTAGCCGCCGGAGGTACGGGACTTGAGCTGGACCGGCTGCTCGCGGTCGATGCCGTTGTCCGCGCCCTTGAGGTAGTGGTCGAACCAGCGCTCGGTGTCGGTCCACACGTCGTTGGGCAGCCCGAACAGGCCGGTGATCTCGGGGGTCGCGTGGTCGCCGGGGCGCAGCTCCAGTCTCTTCGGGCCGGTCAGCTTCTCGTAGAAGTCCGCGTACTGGTTGGCCGGGAAGACCGTGTCGCCCCAGGCGTTGGCGAGCAGGACGGCGGGGCCGTTGGTGTTGAGCTGATCCAGGTAGGTCGCGGCGGAACGTTTCCGCCCCCAGTCGATCATCTCCTGTTCCTCGGTCAGGTTAGAGGAGTACAGGTTGTCGAAGATCCGGCGGAGTTCGGCGCTCTCCCGGCCGGTGAGGGTGGCCGCGCCGTCCAGTACGGCCGCCGCCTGGACGTGCTGGGTGCGGCCCGAGTAGATGGAGGCGATCAGGTCCGCCCAGCCGCTCAGCGCGGCGACGGCCTTGATCCGCTTGTCGTGCGCGGCGGCCAGCAGGCTGATCCCGGCGCCGTAGGAGACGCCGGCCATGCCGATGTGCCGGGGGTCGGCGGGGGTGTTGGCGAGCGCCCAGTCGATCACCTTGGAGGCGTCGGCCGTGTCGGGCGGCCCCGCCACTTCTATCTCGCCGCCGGACTGCCAGAACCCGCGCACGTTGTACGTGAGCACGATGTACCCGGCGTCGGCGAGCTTCTGGGCCTGGGCGAGATACTCGGCCTGGGGCAGGCCCCAGCTCGTGGGCAGCACGATCAGCGGGTAGTCGCGGGAGCCGTCGGCGCCCGCGGGCGTGACGACGTTCGCCTTCAGTACGGTGCCGCCGTCGCCGGTGATGTCGACGAAGCGGACGGACGGCGTGGCCGCCCGGGCGGCCGGGGCCACCCCGACGACCGTTCCGGCGATCAGCGCCGCCGAGACGGCTGAGGCGGCCGATGTGCGCCAGGTGCCGCGACCGTGTCCCATGGGTCACTCCTCACTCGTGTCAATGCAAAGTGACCCGACGGTAACCTCGGCCTCTTACCGCAAGTAACCCGTCGGTAAGTTACGTGAGGGTAAAGATTGTTCAGGTCTCTACCGTCGGCAGCGGTGCCAGCGCCGCCCGCGTCACGTCCGCGACCAGCTCGACCACATCCGGGCCGTACGCCTGCGAGTTGACCACCTTCAGCAGCAGCGCGAACGAGGAGGTGCCGTGCTTGCGCGCCAGCCGCTCGTGGTTGCGGGCGAGATAGCGGGTCGCGGCCTGGTTGGTGATGGCGCGCTGGCCGCAGAAGAGGAAGACCGGCCGGGCCTCGCGCCGCTCACCGGCGGTGAGCCGGGCGAGCAGTACGTACTCGCTGTGCCCCGGTTCCATCCGGTACCGCTCGCCGCCGATCTGGAACGCGCCCCGGTCCGGGCCGGGTTCGGCGTCGACGTTCACCCGGACGCCGGGCAGCAGCGACGAAAGGTGCGCCGCCATACGGCGGTTCGAGGCCGGACCGCCGACGCAGAACTCGGTGTGCTCGCCGAAGCCCTGCCGGGCCGCGTCGTGCGCGACCACCTGGGCGTGGGCGTTGCAGTCCTTGATGAGCGCGGAGAGTTCGAGCAGGGCGAAGACATCGTGCCGGGTCACCGTGAGCTCCGTCCCGCCCGCGTCGCGGTTGACCACCAGCAGCGAGGCGGAGTTGTCGGGCAGCCCGAAGAAGGCCTGTTTGCGCCGCAGTCTGCGCCGCCACAGATACGTACGGGCCAGCCAGCCCAGCGAGGCGCTGACTCCGGCCGCAACCACGCCCAGGACGATGTTGCGCACGTCGTCGTTCATGGCCGCGCATGCTAGCGGCCTCACGAGGGGCTGGTAGCACCGGTGTTCGATGTGTGACGTTCGCGTGACACCTGGCGCGAAATGGGCTGTCAGGGTCCGTCGATCTGGCTACGCTGCGCGGACGGTCCTGGACTGGAGGTACGGATGCGTCGCCCTGTCGCGCGGAAACTGACGGTTATGGCGGTCTCGGCCGCCGTGGTGTCGGTGGGGGCGGCAGCGCCACCCGCCACACAGAGCGCGGCCCCGGCGAAGGTCCCGGTCGCCGTCGGCTACGGCGGTGCCGTGGCCAGCGTCGACGCGGACGCCTCCGCGGCCGGTATCGAGGTGCTCAGGAAGGGCGGCAACGCCGTCGACGCCGCCGTCGCCACCGCCGCCGCGCTCGGCGTCACCGAGCCCTACTCCTCCGGGATCGGCGGGGGCGGCTACTTCGTCTACTACGACGCCAAGTCCCGTACCGTGCATACGATCGACGGCCGCGAGACCGCGCCGCTGACCGCCGACTCCGGCCTGTTCACGGAGAACGGCAAGCCCCTCGCCTTCGCCGACGCCGTCACCAGCGGTCTGAGCGTCGGCACGCCCGGCACGCCCGCCACCTGGCAGACGGCCCTGGACCAGTGGGGCAGCAGGAAGCTCGGCACGGTCCTGAAGCCCGCCGAGCGGATCGCCCGCGACGGCTTCACCGTCGACGACACCTTCCGTACGCAGACGGCGTCCAACGAGACCCGCTTCCGCTACTTCCCGGACACCGCCAAGCTGTTCCTGCCGAACGGACAGCTCCCCGTCCCCGGCTCCACCTTCAAGAACCCCGACCTCGCCCGCACCTACGAGGAGCTGGCCAGGAAGGGCGTCGGAGCGATCTACCGCGGCGACCTCGGCAAGGACATCGTCACCACCGTCAACCACCCGCCGGTGGACCCGGCTTCCGGCTGGAACGCCCGCCCGGGCAAGCTGTCCGCCAAGGACCTCACGGCCTACCGCGCCAAGGTGCAGGCGCCCACGAAGACCTCGTACCGCGGCCTGAAGGTGTACTCCATCGCCCCCTCCTCCTCGGGCGGCACCACGGTCGGCGAGGCCCTCAACATCCTGGAGAACACCGACCTCTCCAAGGCGAGCGAGGTGCAGTACCTGCACCACTTCATCGAGGCGAGCCGCATCGCCTTCGCCGACCGGGGGCGCTGGGTCGGCGACCCGGCCTTCGAGGACGTACCGACCCAGCAGTTGCTGTCGCAGAAGTACGCCGACTCCCGGGCCTGCCTGATCAAGGACGACGCGGTCCTCACCAGCCCCGTGGCGCCCGGCGACCCGCGCCACCCGGCCGCCTGCGGCTCCGGCGGCACGGCCGCCCCGACGACGTACGAGGGCGAGAACACCACCCACCTCACGGTCGCCGACAAGTGGGGCAACGTCGTCTCCTACACGCTCACCATCGAGCAGACCGGCGGCAGCGCCATCACCGTGCCCGGCCGCGGGTTCATCCTCAACAACGAGCTCACCGACTTCTCCTTCGCCCCGGCCAACCCTGCCGTGCACGACCCGAACCTGCCGGGACCCGGCAAGCGCCCGCGGTCCTCGATCTCGCCGACCATCGTGCTCGACCGGCACGACAAGCCCGTGGTGGCACTCGGTTCGCCCGGCGGCGCGACCATCATCACCACCGTGCTGCAGACCCTGACCGGGTTCCTCGACCGGCACCTGCCCCTGGTCGACGCCATCGCCGCACCACGCGCCAGCCAGCGCAACGCCGCCCAGACCGAACTCGAACCCGCCCTCTACGACAGCGCCCTGAGGACACGGCTGGAGGCTCTCGGGCACAGCTTCAAGCTGAACCCCGAGATCGGCGCGGCCACCGGCGTGCAACGGCTCGGCAACGGCGCATGGCTGGCCGCCGCCGAGAAGGTACGACGCGGCGGCGGCTCGGCGATGGTGGTGGACCCGGCGCCGTGAGCCGGGCTCACAGCTCCGGGGCGGGCGGCCGGTCGGCCAGTTCCTCGGTGCGGAAGACCAGCCGCCCGCCCTCCGCGTCCACCGTGACCCGGCTGCCCTCACCGATCCGGCTGTCGAGCAGCAGCCGCGAGAGCTGGTTGTCGACCTCGCGCTGGATGGTGCGGCGCAGCGGCCGGGCACCGTACTCGGGCTGGTAGCCGTGCTCGGCGAGCCAGCCCACCGAAGCGTCGGTGAACTCCACCGCGACGCCCTGCGCGTGCAGCAGCCGGCGGGTCCGCTCCAGCAGCAGATCGGTGATCTGCCGCAGCTGCTCGGCGGTGAGCTGGCGGAAGACGACGATCTCGTCGATGCGGTTGAGGAACTCCGGCCGGAAGTGCTCGCGCAGCGGCCTCAGGATCCGCTCCCGCCGCGCCTCCTCGTCGGCCTCGTCACCCGCGGGCCCGAACCCGACCCCGGTACCGCGCCGGGTGATCGCCTCGGAGCCCAGGTTGCTGGTCATCACGATGACCGTGTTGGTGAAGTCCACCGTGCGGCCCTGGGAGTCGGTCAGCCGCCCGTCGTCCAGCACCTGGAGCAGGATGTTGAAGACGTCCGGGTGCGCCTTCTCCACCTCGTCGAGGAGCAGCAGCGAGTACGGGTGCCTGCGCACCACCTCGGTGAGCTGGCCGGCCTCCTCGTGGCCGACGTACCCGGGCGGGGCGCCGATCAGCCGGGAGACGGTGTGCCGCTCCTGGTACTCGCTCATGTCCAGGCGGACCATGCGGTCCTCGCTGCCGAACAGCGCCTCCGCCAGCGCCCGGGCCAGTTCGGTCTTGCCGACGCCGGTCGGGCCCAGGAACAGGAAGCTGCCGATCGGCCGGTCGGGGCTCGCCAGCCCGGCGCGCGAGCGCATCACCGCCTCGGCGACCACACCGACCGCCTCGTCCTGGCCGACCACCCGCTGGTGCAGGTGCGCCTCCAGGCCGAGCAGCCGCTCCTTCTCCTCCTGGGTGAGACGGCTGACGGGGATGCCAGTCTGCCGGGACACCACCTCGGCCACGGCCTCCGCCGTCACCTCCAGGTGCTGGCCCTCGTCGGCCTCGTCGGCGTGGCTGCTCTCCTCGATCCGCTGTTTCAGCTCGGTGATCCGGTCGCGCAGCCGCGTGGCCTGCTCGTACTGCTCGTCGGCGACGGCCTGGTCCTTGTCCCGGGTCAGCTGCTCGATGTCGCGCTCCATGGCGCGTACGTCCGTGCCCTTCGTCCGGGCGCCCAGCCGCACCCGGGCCCCCGCCTGGTCGATCAGGTCGATGGCCTTGTCCGGCAGACGGCGGTCGGCGAGATAGCGGTCGGACAGCTCCACGGCGGCCACCAGCGCCTCGTCGGTGTAGCGGACCTGGTGGTGGGCCTCGTACCGGTCGCGCAGGCCGCGCAGGATCTCGATCGCGTCCGCGACCGTCGGCTCGGGCACCAGGATCGGCTGGAACCGCCGGGCCAGCGCCGCGTCCTTCTCGATCCTCCGGTACTCCTCCAGCGTGGTCGCGCCGACGATGTGCAGCTCGCCGCGGGCCAGCGCGGGCTTGAGGATGTTCGCGGCGTCCATCGCGCCGCCCTCGCCGCCCCCGCCGGCGCCGACGACCGTGTGCAGCTCGTCGATGAACACGATCAGCCGGTCGGAGTGGGCGCGGATCTCGCCGACGATGTTGTTCAGCCGCTCCTCGAAGTCGCCGCGGAAACGGGTGCCCGCGACCACCCCGGTCAGGTCCAGGGCGACCACCCGGCGCCCGAGGAGGACGTCGGGCACGTCCCCGTCGGCGATCCGCTGGGCCAGCCCCTCCACGATCGCGGTCTTGCCGACGCCCGCGTCACCGATCAGCACGGGGTTGTTCTTGCCGCGCCGGGAGAGCACCTCGATGGTCTGCTCGATCTCGTCGTCCCGCCCGATCACGGGGTCGATGCCCTGCTGCCGGGCGAGGTCGGTCAGATCGCGGCCGTACTTGTCCAGGGTCGGCGTCGAGGTGGGCCGCTGCCGCTCGGCGGTCCGCGTCCGCTCCCCCTCGGCGGTCTCGGGCGGCAGCCCGGGGGAGGCGAAGCGGGCCGAGTGCAGGATGTGCCCGGCGGCCGAGTCCGGGTTCGCGGCGAGCGCGCTGAGCACATGCTCGGGCCCGATGTATCCGGCCCCGCGCGAGCGGGCCAGGTCGTGCGCGTCCAGCAGGGCGCGCTTGGCGGCCGGGGTCAGGGACAGCGACGTCGGCGGCGGCGCCTCGCCCGGCTGGTGCTGGACGGGGCCCGACCGCTCGTCGATCTGCGTCGCGAGCGAGTCCGGGTCCGCGCCCGCCCGGCTGAGCAGGCTCCGGGTGGGCTCGGCGGCGAGCGCCGCGCGCAGCAGGTGCTGCGTGTCCAGGTCCCGGCTGCCGTGCTCGGCGGCGTACTGGGCGGCACCTCTGACCAGCTCCCGGGCCGGCTGGCTCAGCAGGCGGCCGATGTCGATCTGGCGGGGGCCCGGGTGGGGGCCGGCTCCGCCGAAGAAGCGGGCGAGGAATTCGCCGAAGGGGTCGCCCTCCGGGCCGATGAAGCCGCTGGTCATCGTTTCCGTTTCCTTCGCTGACGTGTGGCTCCCGCCGGGTAACCGGGTCGGGGTGCGCTCATGCCACGATGGCACGTTCTGTTTCTGGTGGCATGTTCGGAGTGCCTAGGGTCCGGGGGCTTCGGGCTGATTTGCGGGGGCGGCTCCGTCAGGTGGGCCGCCGTGCCGTGAGAATCCTCGGACCCCCGTCCGTGATGGCCACCGTGTGTTCCGCGTGCGCCGCGCGCGAACCGTCGTTCGTACGCAGCGTCCAGCCGTCCGGGGCGTCGTGGTAGCCGTCGGTCCCGCCGCCGATCAGTATCGGCTCGATCGCGAGGACCATGCCGTGGCGCAGGGGGAGCCCACGGCCCGGGCGGCCCTCGTTCGGCACCGGAGGGTCCTCGTGCATCCTGCGGCCGATTCCGTGCCCGCCGAAGCCGTCCGGGATGCCGTACCCCGCGGCCCGGCACACCGTACCGACGGCGTGGGCGATGTCGCCGACGCGGTTGCCGACGACCGCCGCCGCGATGCCCGCCGCCAGGGCGCGCTCGGCGGTCTCGATCAGCCGTACGTCCGCCGGGCGGGGGCGTCCGACGGTGAAGCTGATCGCCGAGTCGCCGGCCCAGCCGTCGAGTTCGGCCCCGCAGTCGATGGAGACCAGGTCGCCGTGGCGCAGGCGGTAGCGGTCGGGGATGCCGTGCACGATCGCGTCGTTCACGGAGGCGCAGATCACCGCGGGGAACGGCGTCGGCGCGAAGGACGGCCGGTAGCCGAGGAACGGTGAGGACGCGCCCGCCTCGCGCAGCACCTCGCGGGCCACCTCGTCCAGCTCCAGCAGGGTGACGCCGACGTCCGCGGCCTCGCGCACGGCCGTCAGGGCCCGCCCGACGACCTGGCCCGCCGCGTACATCGCGTCGATCGACGTGTCCGTCTTCAGTTCCACCATGCCAATTACTATACCGGTATTAGAATGACGGCATGGTGCGCACCCCTCTCACTCCGGAAGAACGCGAACGCGGCGAGCGGCTCGGGCGGTTGCTCCGTGAGGCGCGCGGCGCCCGGAGCATGGCGGAGGTCGCCGCCGAGGCGGGCATCTCGGCCGAGACCCTCCGCAAGATCGAGACCGGCCGTGCCCCGACCCCGGCGTTCTTCACGGTGGCCGCGCTCGCCGGGGTGCTCGGGCTGTCGATGGACGACGTGGCGGTGCGGTGCGCGCCGGTCGCGGTATGACCCGCGCCGGCCGGTAGCCTCAGCGAGTCAAGATCCCGTCAATGAGGCTCCCGCGCTCCCGTTGTTAACCGCGCGTAGCACGTCCGTAACACGCCTGGTGTTGCCTACGGAACCGGAGTGCTCCGGTCTGGCGGGAGTTGGGCGATGGCTGTGGATCAACTCCCTGGAAGGGTAAGGGAGTTCGCGAACTACCTGGACGGTCTGCTGGCGCGCCTGGATCAGGGCGGCGGCTGGTGCGGGGTGTTCTGGCAACGCGACCCCGACGGCATGCGGGCCTGTCTCGCCGGGCACGAGGTGCCGCCGTGGGACGTGGTGGAGGCCCTCCTGCACGACCTCGCGGCCGCCTACGGGGCCGCCGCCGCGGGGGCGGAGCGGGAGCGGGCCCGGATCCTGCACACGGCCGCCCTCGGCGCCCACGACGCCCGGCCGGGCGCCCGCGACGCCCTGGGCGACCGGCTCGACGTGATGCTCCGCGAGCAGCGCTACGCCGCCGAACGGCAGGCCGAACTCGGCCGCCTGATCGCCTCGGCCACCACCCGGGAGGAGGCCGACGCCCTCCGGCTCGACCTCGCCTGGGCCCGCGACGACCATGAACGCGCCACCGCACGCTGCGCCGAACTCCGCTCCCGCATCGCCGAGTTGGAGCGCAGGACGGTACCCGGCACTCCGGCGCTCCGGCCGGCCTCGGACGGGGACGCGCTCGGGGCGGCGGACCGGTTCACCGAGGGCCCGGCCGGGGCGGCCCCGGCCGGACCGGGGAGTACGGCGCCGGCCGGAAGCCCGGAAGCGGGGCGGCCGGCGAGCGGCCCACTGCGCATGCCGTCGGCGCGGACCGGGCCGGGCGGCCTCGCGCCGGACCGTCCCGGGACCGGCCCCTCGGCCGACAGCAGGCAGGCACCGGGCACCCCCACGGACCACGTCCCCCGCACCCCGGCCACCCACCCCACGGCCGCCCCCGGCCCCGACCCCACCGACGGCCCCTCCGCCTTCGACCCCTTCCGCCGCCCCGCCCAGTCGCCGCCCGCCCCGACCGGCGTGGACACCCCGCCCCGGACCACGCCCGCGCACCCCACCGCCGCCCCGGCACCCGCGCTCGCCCCCGACCCGGCCCCCGCCCCCGCTCCCGCCAAGCAGCGCAAGCGCCGCCGGGGCAGTGCCCGTTTCGCCGGGATGGTGGAGGACGAGGCCGCGCCGGCCGTGGTGCCGCAGGCCCCGGCGCCGCCGGTCGTCCCGGATCCGGCGCCCGCCGCCCGCCGTACCCCGCGCGGTGCCCGGTTCGCCGGAGCGGCCGAGGACGCGCGGCGGCCCGAGCCGCGCACCGAGCCGGTGGACGCGGAGGCGGGGCGGGCCGTCGCCGAGGCCGTCGACAGGCTGGTGCGGCTGCGCCACGAGGGCCGCAGCGGCGAGGCGCACGCCCTGCTGATCGAGGTGGCGTACTGGCCCGCCGTCCGCTTCCCGCTGCTCGCGGACGGGCTCCAGCGCGCCGGGCTGGGCGCGGACTGGGTGACCCTGCTGTGGGAGGCCGCCTCGCTGCCCGCCGACCGGCTGGTCGCCGCGGCCGACGCCCTGGAGGCGGCCGGGCGCCCCGCCGACGGGCAGCAGATCCTGCGGCAGGGCGTCGCCCGGCCCGCCGCCGAGATCGGCGCGGCCGTGCTCGCGCTGGACGACGCCGGCCGCGGCCGCGAGGTGCGGGCCCTGCTCGACGCCTACGTCCGGGTCCGCACCCCGGAGGAGGCGGCCCGCAGTGTCGCCGCCGACCCGCGGCGCCTCGTACCGTTTCTGCTGGAGGCCGCCTCGGGCGTCTCGGACGAGCGCCACTGGGACCTGCTGCACGCCGTCCGCGTCGCCGGATTCACCGCCTGACCGGCGGCCGGGGGCGCTGCCCGATAACCCACCCGGGTGCGAAACGTGATCGACTCAGCGGGTTGACGACGATGGTCTTGGCAAGGCCGTCCGGGAGGCTTACGTTCGACCCTCTACGCCCTGCTTCTACGGGCGTAGAGGGATGCACGTCCCGTCGAAGGAGCAGCTCATGGCGAACGTCGTCCGCGCCGCACTGGTCCAGGCCACCTGGACCGGCGACACCGAGTCCATGGTGGCGAAACACGAGGAGCACGCCCGGGCGGCGGCCCGGCAGGGCGCCAAGGTCATCGGGTTCCAGGAAGTCTTCAACGCCCCCTACTTCTGCCAGGTCCAGGAGCCGGAGCACTACCGCTGGGCCGAGCCGGTGCCCGACGGTCCGACCGTCAGCCGGATGCGGGAGCTCGCCCGCGAGACCGGCATGGTGATCGTCGTCCCGGTGTTCGAGATCGAGCAGTCGGGTTTCTACTACAACACCGCGGCCGTGATCGACGCCGACGGCAGCTACCTCGGCAAGTACCGCAAGCACCACATCCCGCAGGTCAAGGGCTTCTGGGAGAAGTACTACTTCAAGCCGGGCAACCTCGGCTGGCCGGTCTTCGACACCGCCGTCGGCAGGGTCGGCGTGTACATCTGCTACGACCGGCACTTCCCGGAGGGCTGGCGGCAACTCGGCCTGAACGGCGCCCAGCTCGTCTACAACCCCTCCGCCACCCACCGCGGGCTGTCGAACTACCTCTGGCGGCTGGAGCAGCCCGCGGCGGCCGTGGCCAACGAGTACTTCGTCGCCGCGATCAACCGGGTCGGCGTCGAGGAGTACGGCGACAACGACTTCTACGGCACGAGCTACTTCGTCGACCCGCGCGGGCAGTTCGTGGGCGAGACCGCCAGCGACAGCAAGGAGGAACTCGTCGTCCGGGACCTCGACTTCGACCTGATCGAAGAGGTGCGGCAGACGTGGGCGTTCTACCGCGACCGCCGCCCCGACGCCTACGAAGGGCTGGTGCGGCCGTGACCAAGGACCTGCTGGGCCGCCACCGGGCCGTCCTCCCGGACTGGCTCGCCCTCTACTACGAGGACCCGATCGAGATCACCCACGGCGAGGGCCGCCACGTCTGGGACGCCGACGGCAAGCGCTACCTCGACTTCTTCGGCGGCATCCTCACCACGATGACCGCGCACGCGCTGCCCGAGGTGACCAAGGCGGTGAGCGAGCAGGCCGGGCGGATCATCCACTCCTCCACCCTCTACCTCAACCGGCCGATGGTGGAACTCGCCGAGCGCATCGCCCAGTTGAGCGGCATCCCGGACGCCCGGGTCTTCTTCACCACCTCCGGCACCGAGGCCAACGACACCGCCCTGCTGCTGGCGACGACGTACCGCCGCGGCAACACCGTGCTGGCGATGCGCAACAGCTACCACGGCCGCTCCTTCAGCGCGGTCGGCATCACCGGCAACCGCGGCTGGTCCCCGACCTCGCTGTCCCCGCTGCAGACCCTGTACGTCCACGGCGGCGTGCGCACCCGGGGCCCCTACGCGGCGCTGAGCGACGCCGACTTCATCGCCGCGTGCGTCGAGGACCTCAGGGACCTCCTCGGCCACACCCGCCCGCCCGCCGCGCTGATCGCCGAGCCCATCCAGGGCGTCGGCGGCTTCACCTCCCCGCCCGACGGCCTGTACGCCGCCTTCCGCGAGGTCCTCCAGGAACACGGCGTCCTGTGGATCGCCGACGAGGTGCAGACCGGCTGGGGCCGCACCGGCGAGCACTTCTGGGGCTGGCAGGCCCACGCGCGAAGCGGCCCGCCGGACATCGTCACCTTCGCCAAGGGCATCGGCAACGGCATGTCCATCGGCGGGGTCGTCGCCCGCGCCGAGATCATGAACTGCCTGGACGCCAACAGCATCTCGACGTTCGGCGGCACCCAGATCACCATGGCGGCGGGGCTCGCCAACCTCACCTACCTGCTGGAACACGACCTCCAGGGCAACGCCCGGCGCGTCGGCGGACTGCTCATCGAGCGGCTGCGGGCCGTCGCCGCGCAGCTGCCCGGCGTACGCGAGGTACGCGGACGCGGGCTGATGATCGGCCTCGAACTGGTCAAGCCCGGCACTGACCGGGCCGATCCGCAGTCGGCCGCCGCAGTGCTGGAGGCGGCCCGCGCGGGCGGACTGCTCCTCGGCAAGGGCGGCGGCCACAACACCAGCGCCCTGCGCATCGCACCCCCGCTGTCGCTGACCGTGGCGGAGGCCGAGGAGGGCGCGACGATCCTCGAAAACGCTCTGAGGAGCACCCGGTAGCCCGAAACGAGCTGCCATGAGCGGCACCTGAGCAAGGGAACACGGCGATGACCACCACCTTCGAGACCCTGGCGACCCTGGAACCCGCCCTGTCGGTCCGGCAGGTCCTCACCCTGGAGCGGGTGCTCGCCGGGGAGCCCGAGGTGGTGGCCGGCGCCGGCCAGCTCGACCGGCCCGTGCGCTGGGTGCACGTCGCCGAGGCCCCCGACGTCGGGGTGATGCTCAGCGGCGGCGAGATGGTGCTCACCACCGGGGTCCTCCTCGCCGGTGACGAGGGCAAGCAGGCCGAGTACATCCAGTCCCTGCACCGCGCGGAGGCCGCGGCCGTCGTCCTGGGCCTGGGCCGGGCCTTCCCGGCCCCGCCGGAGGTGATGCGCCGGGCCGCCGAGCGGTGCGGGCTGCCGCTGGTCGTGCTGCACCGGCCGTTCCCGTTCGCCGAGCTCACCGAGGAGGTCCAGTCCCGGCTGGTCCGGCGGAAGTTCGCCGCCGTCAGCCTGTCGGAGGCGGTACGCACCGCCCTCACCGGACTCATCACCGCGGGCGCCCCGCTGCAACGGCTGCTCGACGAGGTGGCCCAGCACAGCGGCTGTCCCGTCGTCGTCACCAACCTCGCCCACCGTGTCCTGGCCACGGCGGGGGAGCGGTCCGCGGTGGACGACGTACTGCGCGACTGGGAGCGCATCGCCCGGCAGGCGGGCGGCGGCACGGGCGACGGCTGGATCCGCGCCGACCTGGGCGGGCGCGGAGAGCGGTGGGGCTGGATCGTGCTGTGCGGACACCGGGGCGACACCGCCACCGGGCGGCTGCTCGCCGACCGCGCCGCCGAGGCCCTCGTCCTGCACCGCATGCTCGGCGGCGGCCCCGCCCACAGCTGGGAGGAGCAGTCCGCGCAGAGCCTGCTGACCGACCTGGTCTCCGGGGTCGTACCGGCGCGGCAGCTGCTGCCGCGGGCGCGCGCGGCGGGGCTGCCGGTCAACCGGCGGACCTTCGTACCCCTCGTCGTCCGGGACGTGGAACCCGCCCGGCTCGACCGCACGCTGCGGCTGCTGGGCCTGTCGGGGCTCGTCGCCGAGCTCGCCGACGGCGCCACCGCCGTGCTGCTCAGCCTCGCCCGGGACCAGGACGCGGCGGCGCTCGCGGCACACTTCGCGACCCGGCTGCGCACCGAGTCCGGTCAGGCCCGCACGGTGGTCGCGGCGGCCGATCCGCGGACCGTCTGGGACGAGGTGCCCGCCGGTCTGCGCGAGGCCCAGCACGTCGCGGACGCCGTGGCCGACTCCCCGGCCGCGCTGGACCTGCCGGCCGTCGTCCGCCTCAGGGACGTCCATCTGCGCGGCCTGATCAGGTTGCTGCGCGACGACCCGCACGTGCAGTCGTTCGCCGAGCGGGAGCTGGACGGGCTGCTGTGCGGCGCCGGCCAGGACCTGCTGAACGTTCTGCGCACCTACCTCGCCAGCGGCCGCAACAAGTCCCGCACCGCCCAGCTCCACCATGTCTCCCGGCCCGCGCTCTACCGCCGCCTGGAGGCGATACAGGCGCGCCTCGGCGTCGACCTGGACGACTTCGAACAGGCGGCCTCGGTGCACATCGCGCTCCTCGCGCACGACGCGCAACAGGGCTGAAACATGCGACGACCTGCGAAAACGGCGGTGAAACATGAGCCGAGCAAGACGTGACACGGTGACACGCCGCACGCCCGCAGACGTGACACGATGCAACTCAAAGCCGCATCCGCGACTTCCTAGGCTCGCCGCACACCGAGCGACCGGAGGTCCCGATGAGCAGAGTGATCCGTGCCGCCCTCTTCCAGACCGCCTGGACCGGCGACAAGGAATCGATGATCCAGGTACACGAGCAGGCGGCCCGCGACGCGGCCGCGCAGGGTGCTCAGGTCCTGTGCTTCCAGGAACTGTTCTACGGACCGTACTTCTGCCAGGTTCAGGACAAGGCGTTCTACGAGTACGCCGAGCAGATCCCCGAGGGCCCGATCGTGCGGCGCTTCCAGGCCCTCGCGAAGGAACTGGGCCTCGTCCTGGTCCTGCCGATGTACGAGGAGGAGCAGCCCGGCGTCCTCTACAACACCGCCGCCGTGATCGACGCCGACGGTTCCTACCTCGGCAAGTACCGCAAACACCACATCCCCCAAGTGCCGGGCTTCTGGGAGAAGTTCTACTTCCGTCCCGGCAACGTCGGCTGGCCCGTCTTCGACACCGCCGTCGGGAAGATCGGCGTCTACATCTGCTACGACCGCCACTTCCCCGAGGGCTGGCGCGCCCTGGGCCTGGCGGGCGCGGAGATCGTCTTCAACCCGTCGGCCACCTCGCGCGGCCTGTCCCGCTACCTGTGGCAGCTGGAGCAGCCGGCGGCGGCGGTCGCCAACGAGTACTTCGTCGGCGCCATCAACCGGGTCGGCGTGGAGGACCTCGGCGACAACGACTTCTACGGCACCACCTACTTCGTCGACCCCGAGGCCCAGTTCGTCGGCGAGGTGGCGAGCGACAAGGAGACCGAACTCGTCGTCCGCGACCTGGACCTGGCCAAGCTGCGCGAGGTCCGCGACCGCTGGCAGTTCTACCGGGACCGCCGCCCGGAGGCCTACTCCCCGCTGACCGCTCCGTAGTCGGCGAAAGCGCCTGCCGGTCCGGCTCAGCGGGGCCGGCGGGCGGCCCGTACCGACCTGCACGACACCAGCGTTGACCACGGCAGGAGAGGGAGTATGAGCAGCCGTACCGTCATCCGCGGCGGTCTCGTCATCACCGCGTCCGACGAGATCCACGCCGACGTCCTGATCGAGGACGGCCGCATCGCCGCCCTCGCCGCGAGCGGCACCCCGGCCGCCGAGGCCTGGACGGCCGACCGCACCATCGACGCCACCGGGAAGTACGTCATCCCGGGCGGGGTCGACGCCCACACCCACATGGAGCTGCCGTTCGGCGGCACCTTCGCCTCCGACACCTTCGAGACCGGCACCCGGGCCGCCGCCTGGGGCGGTACGACCACGATCGTCGACTTCGCGGTGCAGAGCGTCGGCCACTCCCTGCGCGAGGGCCTGGACGCCTGGCACGCCAAGGCCGAGGGCAACTGCGCGATCGACTACGGCTTCCACATGATCGTCTCCGATGTGAACCAGGAGACGCTGAAGGAGATGGACCTGTTGGTGGAGGAGGGCGTGACCTCCTTCAAGCAGTTCATGGCCTACCCGGGCGTCTTCTACAGCGACGACGGCCAGATCCTGCGCGCCATGCAGCGCTCCGCCGACAACGGCGGACTGATCATGATGCACGCGGAGAACGGCATCGCCATCGACGTCCTGGTGGAGCAGGCCCTGGCCCGCGGCGAGACCGACCCGCGCTACCACGGGGAGGTCCGCAAGGCACTGCTGGAGGCCGAGGCCACCCACCGTGCCATCCGGCTGGCCCAGGTCGCGGGCGCGCCGCTGTACGTCGTGCACGTCTCGGCGACGGAGGCGGTCGCCGAGCTGACCCGGGCCCGCGACGAGGGGCTGAACGTCTTCGGCGAGACCTGCCCGCAGTATCTGTTCCTGTCCACCGACAACCTCGCCGAGCCGGACTTCGAGGGCGCGAAGTACGTGTGCTCGACGCCTCTGCGGCCGAGGGAGCACCAGGCCGCCCTGTGGCGGGGCCTGCGCACCAACGACCTGCAGGTCGTCTCCACCGACCACTGCCCCTTCTGCTTCGAGGGCCAGAAGGAGCTGGGCCGCGGCGACTTCTCCAAGATCCCCAACGGTCTGCCGGGTGTGGAGAACCGCATGGACCTGCTCCACCAGGCCGTCCTCGACGGGCACATCTCCCGCCGCCGCTGGATCGAGATCGCCTGCGCCACCCCGGCGCGGATGTTCGGCCTGTACCCGAAGAAGGGCACCATCGCCCCCGGCGCCGACGCCGACGTCGTCGTCTACGACCCGCACGCCGAGCAGGTGATCTCCGCCGAGACCCATCACATGAACGTCGACTACTCGGCGTACGAGGGCAGGCGCGTCACCGGCCGTGTGGAGACCGTGCTCTCGCGCGGCGAGCCCGTCATCACCGAGCGGGAGTACACCGGACACGCCGGGCACGGCGTCTACACCCCGCGCTCCACCTGTCAGTACCTCACCTAGGAGTGGCGCCCATGGACTTCGGACTCGTCCTGCAGACCGACCCGCCGGCCTCCCGCGTCGTCAGCCTGATGCAGCGGGCCGAGAGCAACGGCTTCACCTACGGCTGGACCTTCGACTCCGCCGTGCTGTGGCAGGAGCCGTTCGTGATCTACAGCCAGATCCTGTCGAACACCTCGACGCTGAAGGTCGGCCCGATGGTCACCAACCCGGGCACCCGCACCTGGGAGGTCACCGCCTCCACCTTCGCCACCCTCAACGACATGTTCGGCAACCGCACCGTCTGCGGCATCGGCCGCGGCGACTCCGCCATGCGAGTGGCGGGGCGCAAGCCCAACACCCTCGCCCGCATCAGCGAGGCCATGAAGGTCATCCGGGCCCTCGGCCGGGGCGAGGAGGCCGACCTCGGCGGTACGGTGATCCGGTTCCCGTGGATCCGGCCGGGCGCCGAACTTCCCGTGTGGATGGCCGCGTACGGGCCGAAGGCGCTGAAGATGACCGGCGAGGAGGCCGACGGGTTCATCCTCCAGCTGTCGGACCTGTACCTCACCGAGTACATGGTGAAGGCCGTGAAGGACGCGGCCGTGGCGGCCGGGCGCGACCCGTCCGAGGTGAGGATCTGCGTCGCCGCCCCCGCCTACGTCACCGAGGACGACTCGCCCGAGGCGCTCGCCCACGCGCGCGAGCAGTGCCGGTGGTTCGGCGGGATGGTCGGCAACCACGTCGCCGACCTGGTCGCCAAGTACGGCGAGCACTCGGCGGCCGTCCCCGACGAACTCACCGACTACATCAAGGCCCGCGAGGGCTACGACTACTCGCACCACGGGCGCAGCGGCAACCCCGACACCCAGTTCGTGCCGGACGAGATCGTGGACCGGTTCTGCGTGATCGGCCCGGTGGAGAAGCACATCGAGAAGCTGAACGCCCTGCGCGAGCTGGGCGTCGACCAGTTCGCGGTGTACGACATGCACGACGCGCAGGAAGCGGTCATCGACGCCTACGGGGCGACGGTGATCCCGGCCGTCAACGGCTGACCGTCCCCCCTCCCCGCCCATCGAACTCCCCCTTCCCGCCCGGGAAGGGGGCCAGGACGCGTTCCCCGCGCACCCCCCTCCCCGCCACCCGCACGGCCTCTCCCGACCCACCTCACTTGATTGGCCTGCCCATGACCGACACCGCTCCCACGGCCATACCGATGTCCAGCCAAGTCAGCCTCCCCGACGGACGCGTCGAGCTCGCCCCGGGCTCCCCGCCGCCGAGCGGTCCGTACGCCAACGAGGACCTGCTCCCGGTCCCCGTCGCCAGGCGCACCTGGACCACGTACAACTTCTGCGCGCTGTGGGTCGGCATGGCCCACAACACGGCCTCCTGGACCCTGGCCTCCGGGCTCATCGCGGTGGGCATGGACTGGAAGCAGGCCGTGTTCACCATCGCGCTGGCCAACCTGATCGTGCTCGTCCCGATGCTGCTCACCGGGCACGCGGGACCGAAGTACGGCATCCCCTTCCCGGTCTTCGCCCGCGCCTCCTTCGGCGTGCGCGGCGCCAACCTCCCGGCGGTCGTACGGGCGTTGGTGGCGTGCGGCTGGTTCGGCATCCAGACCTGGATCGGCGGCGAGGCCATCTTCTTCCTCGCCGGGAAACTGATCGGCGACAGCTGGTCGAACGCCTCCCACATCGGCGGCTACCCCTGGACCATGTGGCTGTCGTTCGCGATCTTCTGGGTGATCCAGGTCGCGATCATCTACCGGGGCATGGAGACGATCCGCCGCTTCGAGAACTGGGCGGCGCCCTTCGTGCTGGTCGGCGCGTTCGTGATGCTGTGGTGGATGAGCGACAAGGCCGGCGGCCTCGGCCCGCTCTTCGACCAGCCGTCCAGCCTCGGCTGGGACGGGGACTTCTGGAAGTTGTTCTGGCCGTCCCTGATGGGCATGATCGGCTTCTGGTCCACCCTGTCCCTGAACATCCCCGACTTCACCCGGTACGGCAAGAGCCAGAAGGCGCAGACCTGGGGCCAGGCCCTCGGCCTGCCGACCACCATGACCCTGTTCGCCTTCCTCTCCGTGCTGGTGACCTCCGGTTCGCAGGCGGTGTACGGCAAGCCGATCTGGGACCCGGTCCAGCTGGCCGCCAAGACGGACAGCGTGGTGGGCCTGCTGTACGCGCTGGTGACCGTGCTGGTGGCGACCCTGTCGGTGAACATCGCGGCCAACCTGGTCTCGCCGGCCTTCGACTTCTCCAACATCGCGCCCCGGAAGATAAGCTTCCGCACCGGCGCCCTCGCCACCTGCGTCCTCGGCGTGCTGATCTTCCCGTGGAAGCTGTACTCCGACCCGCAGGGCTACATCTTCACCTGGCTCGGCCTGGTCGGCGGTCTGCTCGGCACGGTCGCCGGCATCCTCATCGCCGACTACTGGATCCTGCGCCGCACCCGCCTGGACCTGACCGACCTGTACCGCACGGGCGGGCGCTACTGGTACGACGGCGGCTGGAACTGGCGGGCGGTCGTCGCCTTCCTGGCCGGCGGTGTGCTGGCGGTCGGCGGCGCCACGTTCAAGCCGCTGATCGACGGCCGGCCCATCCCGGCGCTGGCCTCGCTGGCCGACTACGGCTGGGCGGTGGGCCTGGGCACCTCGCTGACGCTGTACCTGGCGCTGACGCTGCTGACCGGGCGGAAGGAGCCCGCGGAGGCCGTGTCCTGACGGGCCCGGCACATGCCCCTGGAGGGCGGTCCTGGAGCGCGGTCAGCCGCTCCTGCTGCCCTCCAGGGCCGTCACCGCGTCCTTGGCCGCCTTGATGGCCCCCTTGTTGATGACGTCCGTACCGGGCGCCTTCCTCGTCTCGAAGTCGCTGCCGTTGTACGTGACCACCACCAGCGCGTTGGAGACGCGCACCAGCACCAGGCCCTCACGGGTCTGCTGCTTGTCCTCGGTGGTGAGGTTCACGACGGAGTAGCCGGCGTCACCGACGCCCGGGACATCCCCTCCGCCGCTTTTCTCCGTGACGCGCCGCTTGTACTCGTCCTGTGCCGTCCGGTCCGACTCCGTGATCTCGAAGGAGACGTCGAGCCAGCGGTAGTCGTACCCCTTGAGCGCGTTCCAGGAGCAGGTACGGCGCAGCGTGCTGTCGGTGGACGGGATCTCCTTCCCGGCCGTCTTGGCCCCCGGCACCAGCGACTTGACGGTCCCCGCGGTCACACTGCCGCAGGGCGCGGGCGCGCCGGTGAAGGTCTTGGGCGCGGCCGTCGAGGAGGGCGCCGAGGGCGACTGGGCGGCCGTCTCCTGGGCCGGCCGGTGCCCCGCGGCCGGGACCGCGGCCAGCGGACCGGACGCCAGCGCCCAGCCGGCCGTGGCCAGTACGGCCACCGGCGACAGGCGCGCGGTAAGAGCGAGCGGCAGAGGAAGGTGACGCACGGCGCACTTCTCGTGGGGGGTGTGCGGAGGGGTCCGCACCGCGGACGGGACGACAGTGTCACACGACTGTCTGTGGGGCGGAAGTGCCAACTCGCTCCGTGCCTGTGCGGTGACGGTGAAGTGCTGTTGACGGGCCGTGAGCTCCCGGCGGTTGCGGACATCCGGCTGTTTTGCGGCCGAATCCCTCCCGGCCGGTCCGCGGGCGGGATCGGTAGCCTGCTGTCCGGCCATGGACCACTGAAGCCTTGAGGTGAGAGATGCGCTTCACCACCCGACCCACGCTTCAAGGGTCCTTCGGCATGGTCTCCTCCACCCACTGGCTGGCCTCGCAGTCGGCGATGGCCGTACTGGAGGGCGGCGGCAACGCCTACGACGCGGCCGTCGCGGGCGCGTTCGTGCTGCATGTGGTGGAACCGCACCTCAACGGTCCGGCCGGCGAGGTGCCGGTCCTCCTCGCCCCGGCGGGCGGCGAGGTGCGCGTGCTGTGCGGGCAGGGCGTGGCACCGGCCGGCGCCACGGTCGCGCACTACCGGGGACTCGGCCTGGACCTCGTACCCGGCACGGGCCCCCTGGCCGCGGCCGTCCCCGGCGCCTTCGACGCCTGGCTGCTCCTGCTGCGCGACCACGGCACCCGGCCCCTCGACGAGGTCCTGAAGTACGCCATCGGGTACGCCGAGCACGGGCACGCGCCGGTGGAGAACGTCGGCAGGGCCGTGGCGAGCGTACGGGAGCTGTTCGAGACCGAGTGGACCTCCTCGGCGGCGGTGTACCTGCCGGACGGCACACCGCCCCGGCCCGGCGCGCTGCTGCGCAACCCCGCGCTCGCCGCCACCTGGAAGCGGCTGCTGGTCGAGACCGCCGGGGCCGGGGACCGGGAGGCCCGGATCGAGGCCGCGCGAGAGGTGTGGCGCCGCGGCTTCATCGCCGAGGCGCTGGTGCGGCAGGCCGCGCGGCCCACCCTGGACACCAGCGGCGAGCGGCACACCGGCACGCTCACCGCCGCCGACCTCGCCGCCTGGTCCGCGGCCTACGAGACTCCCGCGACCTACGAATGGAACGGCTGGACCCTGTGCAAGGCCGGCCCCTGGAGCCAGGGCCCGGCCCTCCTCCAGCAGCTCGCCCTGCTCCCGCCCGAGCTGCCCCCGTACGGCTGCGCGGACTACGTCCACCTGCTGATCGAGGGCTGCAAGCTCGCCATGGCCGACCGCGAGGCCTGGTACGGGGACGCGGCCGAGGTACCGCTCGACGACCTGCTGTCGCGTGAGTACAACGCCGGGCGACGGGCCCTCGTCGGCGCCAGGGCCTCCCACGACCTGCGGCCCGGCAGCCCCGGCGGGCGGATCCCCCGGCTGCCCGCGGGGGCGGGCGCGGTGGCCGCCGCGGAGCCCGGCCTCAGCTCCCTGGGGGCCGGTGAGCCGACCGTCCTGGGGACTCCGGGCGAGCCCGAGATCACCGCCCACGGCGGTACCCGCGGCGACACCTGCCACATCGACGTCGTCGACCGCTGGGGCAACATGATCGCCGCGACGCCCAGCGGCGGCTGGCTCCAGTCCAACCCGGTCGTGCCCGAGCTCGGCTTCCCGCTCGGCACCCGGCTGCAGATGACGTGGCTGGAGGAGGGCCTGCCGAACTCCCTCACCCCCGGCCGCCGCCCCCGTACTACCCTCAGCCCCTCCCTCGCCCTGCGCGACCAGGCGCCGGTCCTGGCCTTCGGCACCCCCGGCGGCGACCAGCAGGACCAGTGGCAGCTGCACTTCTTCCTGGCCGTCGCCCTGCGCGACCGGGTCCGCGGCGGCCTCGACCTCCAGGGCGCCATCGACGCCCCGAACTGGCACAACGACAGCTTCCCCAGCTCCTTCCACCCGCGCGGCCGGCGCCCCGGCAGCGTGACCGTCGAGTCCCGCCTCGACCCCGCGGCCGTGGCGGAACTCCGGCGCCGCGGCCACCACGTCACGGTCGGTCCGGCCTGGTCGGAGGGGCGGCTGTGCGCGGTGGCCCGGGATCCGCACAGCGGCATCCTGTCGGCCGCGGCCAATGCCCGCGGGATGCAGGGGTACGCGGTGGGCCGCTGACGCCCCGCTTCTTCATCCCGATTCCACCCGGTGTCCACCACCCCGGCGGGGATTGTCAGAGCCACGTGCTCTCATGGAGACATGATCGAAGACATGGAAACCATCGACGAGTTTCTCAGCGGGTTCGTCACCAGCCACGCGGCCGACGTCGAGGAAGCCGTCCGCAAGGCGGCCGCCGCCGAGATCCTGCCCCGCTTCCGCCGGCTCGCCGCGCACGAGGTCGACCAGAAGAGCGGGCCGCACGACCTGGTGACCGACGCCGACCGCCTGGCGGAGCTGTACCTCACCGAGAGGCTCGGCGCCCTCCTGCCCGGCTCCGTCGTCGTCGGCGAGGAGGCGGTGCACGCCAACCCGGCGACCTACGAGGCCATCCAGGGCGACGCGCCGGTCTGGATCGTCGACCCGGTCGACGGCACCCGGCAGTTCGTGCACGGCGACGACGGCTTCTGCACACTGGTCGCCCTCGCCCACCGGGGCGTCACACTCGCCTCCTGGACGTACGCGCCCGCCCGCGACCAACTCGCCACCGCCGTACGGGGCGAGGGCGCCTTCCTGGACGGCGAGCCGCTGCACGCCGGCGCCCCCGACCCCGCCCGGGACCTGCGCGTTGCCACCTCCCACCCGGACTACACCACGGACGAGCAGAAGCGCGCCCTGCTCGGCCTGTGGACGCCGGGCGTGGCGCCGCGCCCCTGCGGCTCCGCGGGACTTGAGTATCTGGCCGTCGCCCGCGGCGAGTTGGATGCCACCGCCTTCTCCTGGGAGGCGGCTTGGGATCACGCGGCCGGGCTGCTGCTGGTCGAGGAGGCGGGCGGCGCCCACCGCACGCTCGCGGGCGAGCCGTTCCGTATCACCGGCGGCAACGCCCTGCCGTTCACCGCGGCCCGGGACGCGGCCACGGCCCGCCGGGTGGTGGAACTGCTGCGCGGCACGGCGTGACAGGCCGCCGACGGCCGGGCCGCCGCGCGGCTCACCACCGCCGGCCGCCCGCGTCACCCGGCCGACCCCACCCGAGGCCGGGTCCTGTCACCGCCCCGGCATATGCTGAGGCCGAGTGGCCATCGGCTGACGAAGGGGTCCCAAGGTGCCGTCGATGCTCGATGCGGTCGTGGTGGGTGCGGGACCGAACGGCCTGACGGCCGCCGTGGAGCTGGCCCGCCGCGGCTTCTCCGTCGCCCTCTTCGAGGCCCGCGACACCGTGGGCGGGGGCGCCCGCACCGAAGAGCTCACCCTGCCCGGCTTCCGCCACGACCCCTGCTCCGCCGCCCACCCCCTCGGGATCAACTCGCCCGCCTTCCGCGCGATGCCCCTGGAGCGCTACGGCTTGGAGTGGCTGCAGCCCGAGCTGCCCATGGCGCACCCCTTCCCGGACGGCTCGGCCGCCGTGCTGGCCCGGTCCGTCGCCGAGACGGCCGCCTCCTTCGGGCCCCGCGACGCGGGGGCGTACCGCAGGCTCGTCGCGCCCTTCCTCACCCGGTGGGACACCCTGGCCCGCGACTTCATGTCCCTGCCGCTCACCGCGCTGCCCCGCGACCCGGTCACCCTCGCCCGGTTCGGCCTGGCCGGGCTGCCGCCCTCCACCTGGCTGATGCGCCGCTTCCACGACGAGCGCGCCAGGACCCTCTTCGCCGGGCTCGTCGCCCACGTCATGGCCCCGCTCGACGGCTTCGCCACCGGCGCCATCGGTCTGGTCTTCGCCCTGTCCGCGCACGCCCGGGGCTGGCCCGTGGCCCGCGGCGGCTCCCAGTCGATCTCCGACGCCCTCGCCGCCTACCTGACCGACCTCGGCGGCACCGTGCACACCGACTACGAGGTCAAGCGCCTGGACGACCTGCCCCCCGCCCGCGCCTACGTCTTCGACACCTCGCCCACCGCCCTGGCCCGCATCGCCGGCTTCGGCCGCTACTACGACGGCTACCGCTACGGCCCTGGCGTCTTCAAGATCGACTACGCGCTGGACGGCCCGGTCCCGTGGACCGCGCCCGAGGCGCGCCGCGCCGGCACCGTGCAGATCGGCGCGGACAGCGCGGAGATCGGTTCCGCCCTGAACGCGGTGTTCCGGGAGGACCGCGCACCCGACCCGCCCTTCCTCATCACCGTCCAGCCAGGCGTCGCCGACCCCACCCGGGCCCCCGAGGGCAAGCAGGTCTTCTGGGCCTACGGCCACGTCCCCCACGGCTGGACCGGCGACCTCACCGACGCCATCGAGCGGCAGCTGGAGCGCTTCGCCCCCGGCTTCCGCGACCGCGTCCTGGCCCGCGCCACCGCAGGCCCGCCCGAACTGGCCGCCCGAAACGCCAACTACGTCGGCGGCGACATCGCCTCCGGCGCCGTCTCCGGCCTGCAGCTCCTGCTGCGCCCCAAGCTGTCGCTGTCCCCGTACAGCACCCCGCACCCGGCCGTCTTCATCTGCTCCTCGGCCACCCCGCCCGGACCCGGCGTGCACGGCATGTCGGGGCACAACGCGGCCAAGGCCGTGTGGAGGAGGCTGCGGCAGACATGACCACCCTCACCCTCGTGCGCGGCGACATCACCCGGCAGACCGCCGACGCGATCGTCAACGCCGCCAACTCCTCCCTCCTCGGCGGCGGAGGCGTCGACGGCGCCATCCACCGCCGAGGCGGCCCAGCGATCCTCGAGGAGTGCCGGGCGCTGCGCGCCTCCCGGTACGGCAAGGGCCTGCCCACCGGCCGGGCGGTCGCCACCACGGCCGGCGACCTGGACGCCCGCTGGGTGATCCACACCGTGGGCCCGGTCTGGTCGTCCCGCGAGGACCGCTCGGCGCTGCTCGCCTCCTGCTACCGGGAGTCCCTGAAGGCGGCGGACGAACTCGGCGCCCGCACGGTCGCGTTCCCGGCCGTCTCCACCGGCGTCTACGGCTGGCCGATGGACGACGGCGCCCGCATCGCGGTGGAGACGGTCCGCGCCACGGACACGGCCGTGGAGGAGGTCCGGTTCGTCCTCTTCGACGACCGGGCGTACGAGGCGTTCGCCCGGCAGCTCGGCTGAGGCCGCATGAGCGGACCGTCACCGCCTCCCTCGTCGGCGGCGCCGAGGTCGACCTGACGGACATCGGCATCCCGGACGGCGCCGAGCCGCGCATCACCAAGCTGAGCCTGATCGGCGGCGTCACCGTCCACCGCGCATAGTCACGGGGTGACGACGCGGCGCTTGCCGCGCGATCGGCGGATCACTCCGTGATCCGGGCAGGCGCAGGGCACGTGAGGCTGATGTCGGATTCCCGCCAGCCCGGCCGCGGCCGGTCGGCGATCCTGGACGCATGCAGACAGGGATGCACGCCGACCGGGAGCGCTGTGTGCGCGCCGTGCAGTCGAAGGACGCCCGCTTCGACGGCTGGTTCTTCACCGCCGTCCTGACCACCCGTATCTACTGCCGGCCCAGCTGCCCGGCCGTGCCGCCCAAGCCCGAGAACATGACCTTCTACCCGAGCGCCGCCGCCTGCCAGCAGGCCGGATTCCGGGCCTGCAAGCGCTGCCGCCCCGACACCAGCCCCGGCTCCCCGGAGTGGAACCAGCGCGCCGACCTGGTGGCCCGCGCCATGCGGCTGATCGCCGACGGGGTGGTGGACCGCGACGGCGTGCCCGGCCTCGCCGCCCGCCTCGGCTACAGCACCCGGCAGGTCGAGCGCCAGCTCCTCGCCGAACTGGGGGCGGGGCCGCTCGCGCTCGCCCGTGCCCAGCGCGCCCAGACCGCCCGGCTGCTCATCGAGACCACCCAGCTGCCCATGGCGGACCTCGCCTTCGCGGCCGGATTCTCCTCGATCCGCACCTTCAACGACACCGTCCGCGAGGTCTTCGCCCTCTCACCGAGCGACCTGCGCGCCCGGGTGCCCCGAAGGAGCGCTCCCGGCGCACCGGGCGCCCTGTCGCTGCGGCTGCCGTTCCGCGCCCCGCTCAACCCCGACAACCTCTTCGGGCACCTCGCGGCGACCGCCGTACCCGGCGTGGAGGAGTGGCGGGACGGCGCCTACCGGCGCACGCTCCGGCTGCCGTACGGGCACGGCATCGCGGCGCTGACGCCCACACCGGACCACATCGCCTGCCGCCTCACCCTCAGCGACCTGCGCGACCTCACCGTCGCCATCAGCCGCTGCCGCCGCCTGCTCGACCTGGACGCCGACCCCGTCGCCGTCGACGACCAGCTGCGCACCGACCCCGTCCTTTCCCCGCTGGTCGGCAAGGCCCCCGGCCGGCGCGTGCCGCGCACTGTCGACGAGGCCGAGTTCGCCGTGCGGGCCGTGCTGGGCCAGCAGGTCTCCACGGCCGCCGCCCGCACCCACGCCGCCCGGCTGGTCACCGCCCACGGCAAGCCCGTCGACGACCCCGAGGGCGGCCTCACCCACCTCTTCCCCTCACCCGAGGCGCTCGCCGCCCTCGACCCCGAGACCCTGGCGATGCCCCGCACCCGGCGCACCACCTTCACCACCCTGGTCCGCGAACTCGCCGACGGATCACTCCACTTGGGGGTGGAGAGCGACTGGGCCGAAGCCCGCGCCCGGCTGCTCGCCCTCCCCGGCTTCGGGCCCTGGACGGTCGACGTCATCGCGATGCGCGCCCTCGGCGACCCCGACGCCTTCCTCCCCACCGACCTCGGCATCCGGCGCGCCGCCCAGGAGTTGGGCCTGCCCTCGACCCCGGCCGCGCTCACCGCGCGCGCGGCGGCCTGGCGGCCCTGGCGGGCGTACGCGGTGCAGTACCTGTGGGCGACCGACAGCCACCCGATCAACTTCCTTCCCGTATAAGCCCGTTCAAGGACGTCTCATGAAGCAGCACACGCTCGTCGACAGCCCCTACGGCCCCCTCACCCTCGTCGCCGACGACGACGGAGTGCTGTGCGGCCTCTACATGACCGGCCAGCGCCACCGCCCGCCCGAGGAGACCTTCGGCGACCGCGACGAAACGCCCTTCGCCGAGGCGCGGGAGCAGCTCACCGCCTACTTCGCCGGGGAGCTGAAGGAGTTCGGCATCGAACTGCGCCTGCACGGAACCCCGTTCCAGCGCAGCGTATGGGACCAGCTGCGCCGCATCCCCTACGGCGAGACCCGCTCCTACGGCGAACTCGCCGGCGCCCTCGGCAACCCCGGCGCCTCCCGGGCCGTCGGCCTGGCCAACGGCAGGAACCCGATCGGCATCATCGTCCCCTGCCACCGGGTGATCGGCGCGGGCGGCGGCCTCACCGGCTACGGCGGCGGCCTGGAACGCAAGCAGCGGCTGCTGGACTTCGAACGCGGGACGGCCCTGTTCTAAACCGTGCCGAGCCGGTCGCCGCCGTACTCCTCGCGCAGTGCGGCCAGCAGCCGCGGCAGCGCCGTGCCGATCGGCTCCCGTACGACCTCCTCGGCGAGGTCGTCGTACGGGGTCGGCTCGGCGTTCACGACCACCAGCCGGGCGCCGTGGTCGGCGGCGACGCCGACCAGCCCGGCGGCGGGCTGCACCTGAAGGCTGCTGCCCACGGCGAAAAACACCTGGCAGGCCTTGGCGATCGCCAGGGCGTCGCCCAGCACCACCGGATCGAGCCGCTCCCCGAACATGACCGTGGCCGACTTCAGGATCCCGCCGCACTCCCGGCACGGCGGATCCTCCTCACCGGCCTCGACACGGGCGAGCGCGTCCTCCATGGGACCCCGGGCATGGCACCGCGTACACACCACGCTCCGCGCGGTGCCGTGCAGCTCCAGCACCTTGCGGGCGGGCATCCCGGCGAGCTGGTGCAGCCCGTCCACGTTCTGCGTGATCACCCGCACCGGGAACCCGGCCCGCTCCAGCTCGGCCACCGCCCGGTGCGCGGCGTTCGGCTCCGCCCGCAGCGCCCTGTTCCCCCGCCGCATCTGCCACGACCGGCGCCTGATCTCCGGGTCGCCCATGTAGTACTCGTACGTCACGAGCTTCTCGGCCTCCGGATCCTTGCGCCACAGCCCGTTGGGGCCGCGGTAGTCGGGGATGCCGGAGTCGGTGGAGACACCGGCGCCGGTCAGGATGGCGACGAGGGGCTTGGACATGGGGCCGAGGGTAGGGCGGGAGGCCGTGGCGCGGCGAACGGATATCCGCCGCGGCCCCTCACGCGGTCGGGCTCTGGCCGGGTTCTCCGGTGCCGTGTTCCTGACCGCTCGGGCGCCCCGACGTGCCGATCCCGGCGAACTGGGGCAGCGCCCGTACCAGGTCGGAGGGGAGGGCGAGGCCGTCCTCGGTGGACGGGTCGACCGCCAGCCACAGGTCCTCCTGGGGCCAGCTCGCGGCCAGCTCGACCACCGGGATCCTGATCGCCGTGTCCGGGTCGGCCCCGGCCGCCGCCAGCGCGTCGTCCGACGTGAAGACGGGGACGTAGCGGTTGCCGTCCTGTTCGATCACCGGCAGGGCCAGGGCGCCCTCGGGGGGCTCCTCCCCCTCGGGCGGGGGTGCCTGCGGGACCAGGGCGACGCTGTTCGCGAGATCGATCAGCGCGGCCTGGGTCTCCTCGGCGGAGGTCTCGTCGGTCCGTGCTTCGGGGTCGGGATGCGGGGTGCTCATGGCTTGTCCTTTCGTCGGCACCGGCGATGGTGTGTGGTGACGGGGCGCCTCGGGCGCCGGATGTCCTGGAACTCCCCACGGATTCGTCCGCGCCCCGACCGCGGACGTACTCCACCAGTTGTGCCTGGCTGCCCGAGTCCCAGCACCGCACCCGGTCAAACCGCCCTCGGCCGACAAATCGCCGGCCGGATCCCCGCTCGGTCAGCCCACCCGGTGACCGTTCTCCAGCTCCGCCGTCCCCGAGCCCTCCGCCAGCACGTCGAGCGCGGCAAGGACCCGGCGGCCCAGCGCGCCCGGCAGGTGGCTAGTGATCTCCTCGCGGGGGACGAGGCGCCAGGACAGCAGCTCCTCCTCCTGCAGGCGGATCGCCTTGAGGTCGGCGTCGGTGAGGACGCCGCCGTCGTAGAGGTACGCCACCAGCGGCGGGCGTCCCGTGCCGTGCACCCAGTCCACCGCCAGCAGCCGGCCCAGCTCCACGTCGAGCCCGATCTCCTCCAGCGTCTCGCGGCGCGCGCCCCGGCGCGGGGTCTCCCCGTCGTCGGACTCCACGGTGCCGCCCGGCAGCGCCCAGCCCTCCCGGTAGTTCGGCTCGACGAGCAGCACCCGCCCCTCGTCGTCCCGGAAGAGGGCGGCGGCACCGGCGAGGACGCGGGGCAGGCCCGCGATGTACGCGGCGAAGTCGTCAGTCGTGGTCATTCAGGAAGGGTAACCAGCCGCCACCGGGCTGGAGCGCGCCGTCGCCAGGCGCAGGGTGCGTTCCGCCAGCGCGCTGATGCGTACGCCGTCGAAGCCGAAGACCGCGCTGCGGACCGTGTCCTCCAAGGGGTCCGTCCAGTGCGCCGGGATGCCCGCCGCGCCGTTCATGACCCCGCTCACCGAGCCGGCCGTGGCGCCGTTGGAGTCGGTGTCCAGGCCGCCGCGGACGGTGAGGGTGATGGTGCGGGTGAAGTCGCCGTCGCCGTAGAGGAGGCCGGCGGTGAGCACGGCCGCGTTCGGGACGGTGTGGATCCAGCCGAGCCCGGCGGTCTCCTCGGACACCGTGGCGAGGGTGTCCTCCCAGGTCATGCGGGTGTCGTGGAGGGAGGCGACCCGGCGTACGGTACGGGCCAGGCGGCTGCTCGCCGGGATGACGGTGAGCGCCGTGTCGAGGGCGTGCCGTACGGTCGGGGCGGTGAACGCGGCCGAGATCAGGGCCGCCGCGAACATCGCGCCGTACACGCCGTTGCCGGTGTGGGACAGCACCGCGTCCCGGCGGGCCAGCGCGGCGGCGTGGCCCGGGGCGCCCGGGCGGGTCCAGCCGTAGACGTCGGCGCGGATCAGGGCGCCGATCCACTCCTGGTACGGGTTGTCGTACGTGGCCGTGAGCGGCGGTTTCAGCCCGGCGGTGAGATTGCGGTAGGCCGCCCGCTCCGCGGTGAACGTCTGCAGGTACGGCAGCCGCAGCAGCCACAGGTCGCCGACCTGCTCGGTGCTGAAGTCGAAGCCGTGGGTCTCCAGCAGGTGCAGACCGAGGATGGCGTAGTCGACGTCGTCGTCCCGGCAGCTGCCGTGGACGCGCCCGCGTACGCACTCGCGCCACTCGGGGCGCAGCGCGAGGCCGTCGGCGGCGTCGGCCGGCTCGGGGAGGTAGTCGGTGAGGGGCAGGGCGGCGGCCTGCCGCAGATAGCGGTCGATGCGGTCGCGCGTCCACACCTCGCCCTGCTCGACCGGTTTGCCGAGCATGTTGCCGGCGATCCGGCCCAGCCAGCCACCGTGGATGCGGTCGGCGAGTTCCGGCTCGGTGCCCACAGTCGTCATGGCTGAGGTGTACCCGGTTTCCGGTGCGGGCACAGCCGGCTGCCAGGAGGTTCCCAGGCTTCGGGGGCGCATGACGGCGGGGGTGTCCGCCGGTTATGGTCGCAGCGGCGCGACTGGCCCTGACGTGCGACGGGCCCGGAGAGCAAGGGGATGGCAAGGTGGCGGACGCTGCAGTGGACGGGACCCGACGGGTGCTCGTCGCCGCGGACAAGTTCAAGGGCTCGCTGACGGCCGTGCGGGTCGCCGAGCGGGTGACGGCCGGGCTGCGCCGGGTCGTGCCGGACCTGGAGGTGGAGGCGCTGCCCGTCGCCGACGGCGGCGACGGCACCGTGGACGCGGCGGTCGCCGCCGGGTTCGAGCGGCGGGAGGTCCGGGTCGCGGGGCCGCTGGGGCGGGAGGTGACCGCCGCGTTCGCACTGCGCGGTGACACTGCGGTGGTGGAGATGGCGGAGGCGAGCGGCCTGCAGCGGCTGCCGTCCGGCGTCTTCGCCCCGCTCACCGCCTCCACCTACGGCTCTGGGGAGCTGCTGCGGGCCGCGCTGGACGCGGGGGCGCGCACGATCGTGTTCGGTGTGGGCGGCAGCGCGACGACGGACGGCGGCGCCGGAATGCTGTCGGCGCTGGGCGCGCGGTTCCTGGACGAGGACGGGGAGCCGGTTCCGCCGGGCGGCGGGGGCCTCGCCGGCCTCGCCCGCGCGGACCTCTCCGCCCTCGACCCGCGGCTGTCCTCGGTCGAGCTGGTGCTCGCCAGCGACGTAGACAACCCGCTGACCGGGCCCAAGGGGGCGCCCGCGGTGTACGGGCCGCAGAAGGGTGCCTCGCCGGACGACGTGGAGGCCCTGGACGCGGCGCTGGCGCACTACGCGAAGGTGCTGGAGGCGGCCGTGGGGCCGCGGGCGGCCGAGTACGCCGCGTCCGCGGGCGCCGGCGCGGCCGGCGGCATCGGGTACGGCGCCCTCCTCCTCGGCGCCGCCTTCCGCCCCGGCATCGAGGTCATGCTCGACGTCCTCGGCTTCGCACCCGCGCTCGCCCGCGCCGACCTGGTGATCACCGGTGAGGGCTCCCTGGACGACCAGACACTGCACGGCAAGGCCCCCGCGGGGGTCGCCGCGGCGGCCCGGGCGGCGGGAAAGGACGTCGTGGCGGTCTGCGGGCGGCTCGCGCTGCCACCACAGACCCTGGAACGGGCCGGAATCAGCCGCGCCTACCCGCTGACGGCCCTCGAGCCGGACATCGCGAAATGCATCACGGACGCGGGCCCGATCCTGGAACGGGTGGCCGAGGACATCGCGCGGGACTTCCTGACCTGAGCCCGGACCCCCCTGGGTCCGGGGGCGGAGCCCCCGGCAGACGGCCGCACCCACTGCGGGCCACCGAAAAGCGAACGGCCCCGAACCGATACCGGTCCGGGGCCGACGCCAAGCGCGAGCGCTACGGCAGCTGCGCCGCCCGAGCCTCACGACGGTTGTCGCGGAAGTTGTTCACCCGGCGAGCCGTGGCGAACAGCGGGATCACCGCGCCCATGACGAGCTGCAGCGCGCAACCGGCCTGGAGCAGGAGCTGGCCGCTGGGGGCGTCGAAGGCCCAGGCGGCCAGGAGGCCCATCGACAGGACGATCCAGGAGAGCATGGCCACGGCGAGGCGGCCCCGCGGCTTCGGGTACTCCACACGGCTCACCATCAGCCAGGCCGTCCCCAGGATGGCGAGGAGCGTCGCCTCGAAGGGCAGCTCGAGCAGCACGATCGAGACGACCGTCAGCGCGCCGAACGGCGAGGGCATGCCCTGGAAGGTGCCGTCCTTCACCGTCACGCAGGAGAAGCGGGCCAGGCGGAGCACGACGGCCAGGAGCACCACGATCGCCCCGAGCGCCGCCACTCTCTGGTGCGCGTCGTTCGCGACCATGCCGTAGACCAGGACGAAGTACGCCGGCGCCAGCCCGAAGCTGATCAGGTCGGAGAGGTTGTCCAGCTCCGCACCCATGGGGGAGGAACGCAGCTTCCTCGCCACCAGGCCGTCGAACAGGTCGAAGACGGCCGCGCACAGCATCAGGATGACCGCCGTGGCCGCGCTGTGGCGGGCCATGCCGGATTCCTGGCTGCCGGTGAGGTGCGGGATCAGGATGCCGGTGGTGGTGAAGTACACCGCCATGAAGCCGCACGTGGCGTTGCCGAGGGTGAGGGTGTCCGCTATCGAGAGGCGGAGAGAAAGAGGCATCTCCTCCTCGTCGTCCACCTCGTCCGCCTCGGGCACCCAGCCCGCCTGTGTCTCCGGATCAATCACGGTCAATGCGAGTCACCCCAGCCACGGTCTTCTGGCCGACCTCGACCGCGACCTCCACGCCCTCGGGCAGGTAGAGGTCGACACGCGAGCCGAAGCGGATCAGACCGATGCGGTCGCCCTGCTCGACCTTCGTCCCCTGCGGGATGTAGGGCACGATGCGACGGGCCACGGCACCGGCGATCTGGATCATCTCGATGTCGCCGAGTTCGGTGTCGAAGTGCCAGACTACGCGCTCGTTGTTCTCGCTCTCCTTGTTGAAGGCGGGAACGAAGCCACCGGGGATGTGCTCGACCGACGTCACGGTGCCCGACAGGGGCGCGCGGTTGACGTGGACATTGAGCGGGCTCATGAAGATCGCGACGCGGGTACGTCCGTCCTTCCACGGCATGATGCTCTGCACCACACCGTCGGCGGGCGAGATGACCCGGCCCGTGGCGATCTCGCGCTCGGGGTCGCGGAAGAACCACAGCATGCCCGCGGCGAGCGCGGTGGCGGGCACGGCGACGGCCTTGGCGGCGCCGGAGCGGCGCGCGCGGGCCAGGCTGAGGGCTGCGGTGGCGACGGTCGGGAGAAGCCACGGCGATGCTCCGCGCGCGAGGCGTGTGCCGACCAGGCTGTCGCGAGGTGCAGAGGTTTGGCTGTGGGGCATGGATGACCTTCGTAGCGGATGATGCCGCGCTGGAACGGGGGACGGCGGCTTTACCGGATGGTACCGGTCGCGGGCCGCAACTGGGCAAGCCAGGAAGCCGAGTCGGCGGCCGAAGAGCGCTGACGGGGTGTGATCTTCTTCTCGAAGAAAACACCCCGTATCCGGACAATCAGCCTTGGAACCGATACTCTTCGAGCAGCCGGCGACCGATGATCATTTTCTGGATCTCGGCGGTACCTTCACCGATCAGCAGCATCGGAGCCTCCCGGTAGAGGCGCTCGATCTCGTACTCCTTGGAGAAGCCGTAGCCGCCGTGGATCCGGAAGGCGTCCTCGACGACCTCCTTGCAGTACTCGGAGGCGAGGTACTTCGCCATCCCTGCTTCGAGGTCGTTTCGTTCGCCGGAATCCTTTTTGCGAGCCGCGTTCACCATCATCGCATGAGCGGCCTCGACCTTGGTGGCCATCTCCGCGAGTTTGAACTGGATGGCCTGGTGCTGGGCGATCGGCTTGCCGAAAGTGTGCCGCTGCTGGGCGTACCGGACACCCAGTTCGAACGCACGCTGCGCGACGCCGCAGCCACGCGCCGCCACGTTGACGCGGCCGACCTCCACGCCGTCCATCATTTGGTAAAAACCTCGGCCGGTGACGCCCCCGAGCACCCGATCGGCCGGAATCCGCAGGCCATCCATGATCAGCTCGGTGGTGTCCACCCCCTTGTAGCCCATCTTGTCGATCTTGCCCGGGATGGTGAGGCCGGGGCGGACCTCGCCGAAGCCGGGCTCCTTCTCCACCAGGAAGGTGGTCATCGACTTGTGGGGCGCCGTGCCCTCGGGGTGTCCTTCGTCACTTCGGACCAGGACGGCCACCAAGGAGGACGTACCGCCGTTCGTCAGCCACATCTTCTGGCCGTTCAGGACGTACTCGTCGCCGTCCTTGACCGCCTTGGACGTGATGGCCGACACATCGGAGCCCAGGCCCGGCTCCGACATGGAGAAGGCGCCGCGGATGTCACCGGCCGCCATCCGGGGCAGGAAGTGGTCCTTCTGCTCCTGCGTGCCGTGCTGCTTGAGCATGTACGCCACGATGAAGTGCGTGTTGATGATGCCGGAGACCGACATCCAGCCGCGGGCGATCTCCTCCACGCACAGGGCGTACGTCAGGAGCGACTCGCCCAGGCCCCCGTACTCCTCGGGGATCATCAGACCGAACAGGCCGAGTTCCTTCAGGCCGTCGACGATCGCTTGCGGGTACTCGTCGCGGTGCTCCAGCTCGGTCGCGACCGGGATGATCTCCTTGTCCACGAAGTCGCGGACGGTGGAGAGGATCTCCTGCTGGACGTCGGTCAGACCGGCGGTCTGGGCGAGACGGGCCATGGCCTACTTCTCCTGCTGCTTGAGTTCGGGACGGCCCGGCTGCTCGCCGCCGCGCTCCTTGATGTACGTCTCGGTCGGCACCATCACCTTGCGGCGGAACACGCACACGAGGGTGCCGTCCTGCTTGTAGCCCTTGGTCTCGACGTAGACGATGCCGCGGTCGTTCTTCGACTTCGACGGCCACTTGTCGAGGACGGTCGTCTGGCCGTAGATCGTGTCGCCGTGGAAGGTCGGCGCCACGTGCTTGAGCGACTCGATCTCCAGGTTGGCGATCGCCTTGCCGGAGATGTCCGGGACGGACATGCCGAGCAGCAGGGAGTAGATGTAATTCCCGACGACGACGTTCTTGCCGAAGTCCGTCGTCTTCTCCGCATAGTTGGTGTCCATGTGGAGCGGGTGGTGGTTCATGGTGAGGAGACAGAACAGGTGGTCGTCGTACTCGGTGACCGTCTTGCCCGGCCAGTGCTTGTACGTCGCCCCGACCTCGAACTCCTCGTAGGTGCGTCCGAACTGCATGGCCGTCACGCCTCCGGGATCTCGAACTTGCTGGTGCGCCGCATGCCGGCGGCGCGTCCCTTGCCGGAGATGACCAGGGCCATCTTGCGGCTGGCCTCGTCGATCATCTCGTCGCCGAGCATCGCGGAGCCCTTCTTGCCGCCCGCCTCGGACGTGTAGTAGTCGTACGCGTCCAGGATCAGCTCGGCGTGGTCGTAGTCCTCCTGGGAGGGCGAGAAGATCTCGTTGGACGCCTCGACCTGGCCCGGGTGCAGCACCCACTTGCCGTCGAAGCCGAGGGCGGCGGCGCGCTGGGCGACCGCGCGGTAGCCGTCGACGTTGCGGATCTGCAGGTAGGGGCCGTCGATCGCCTGGAGGTCGTTGGCGCGGGCGGCCATCAGGATCTTCATCAGGATGTAGTGGTAGGCGTCCGCCGGGTAGCCGGGCGGCTGCTCGCCCACGACCAGCGACTTCATGTTGATCGACGCCATGAAGTCGGCCGGGCCGAAGATGATCGTCTCGATACGCGGGGAGGCCTGCGCGATCTCGTTGACGTTGTTGAGGCCCTGGGCGTTCTCGATCTGCGCCTCGATGCCGATCCGGCCGACCTCGAAGCCCATGGTCTTCTCGATCTGGGTGAGCAGCAGGTCCAGCGCCACGATCTGCTGGGCGTTCTGCACCTTCGGCAGCATGATGCAGTCGAGGTTCGGGCCCGCGCCCTCGACGACCGTGACGACGTCCCGGTACGTCCACTCGGTCGTCCAGTCGTTGACGCGCACGACCCGCGTCTTGCCCGTCCAGTCGCCCTCGTTGAGGAACTTGACGATGGTGTGCCGCGCCTCGGGCTTGGCGAGCGGCGCGCACGCGTCCTCCAGGTCGAGGAAGACCTGGTCCGCCGGGAGGCCCTGCGCCTTCTCCAGGAAGCGCGGGTTGCTTCCCGGGACCGCGAGACACGAGCGGCGGGGACGCAGACGGTTGACGGTCATGCGGGGACCTCCAGGGGGTCGAGCTTGTTCGCTTTCCGGATCTCGTCGACGATGCGGCCGATGATTCCGGTGATGTCGAAGTCCTTCGGGGTGAAGACCGCGGCAACTCCGGCAGACCTGAGCTGTTCGGCGTCCCCGCCAGGGATGATGCCACCGGCGATCACCGGAATGTCTGTGGCACCGGCCACACGCAGCCGTTCGAGCACGTCCGGGACGAGCTGGGCGTGCGAGCCGGAGAGGATCGACAGGCCCACCGCGTGCACGTCCTCGGCGAGGGCCGCGTCCACGATCTGCTCCGGCGTGAGGCGTATGCCCTGGTAGACCACCTCGAAGCCGGCGTCGCGGGCCCGTACGGCGATCTGCTCGGCGCCGTTGGAGTGCCCGTCCAGGCCCGGCTTGCCCACCAGGAAGCGCAGCTTGCCGACACCGAGGTCCCGGGCGGTGGCGTCCACCCTGGCGCGGACCTCGGCCATCGCCGAGCCCGCCTCGGCGGGAACGGCCACCGGCGCGGAGGACACGCCCGTCGGCGCGCGGAACTCGCCGAACACCTCACGCAGGGCCCCGGCCCACTCGCCGGTCGTCACCCCGGCGCGGGCGCACTCCAGGGTGGCCTCCATCAGGTTGTCGGTGCCCTTGGCGGCCTCCTTCAGCCGCTCCAGCGCCTTGCAGGGGCGCGGATGGTTGAAGGGCGGCTGGTAGCGCGTGTCGCGCCAGTGCTGGAGCGAGGCGATGACCCGGGCCTCGACCGCGGGGTCGACGGTCTGGATCGCGGTGTCCAGGTCGGCCGTCAGCGGGTTCGGCTCGGTCGTCTCGAAGATGTTGACGCCGACGATCTTCTCCTGCCCGGACTCGATCCGGGCCCGGCGCTCGGCGTGCGAGGAGACCAGCTGCGACTTCAGGTAGCCGGACTCCACGGCGGCCATCGCGCCGCCCATCTCCTGGATGCGGTCGATCTCCGCGAGGGACTCCTCGACCAGGGCCGACACCTTCGCCTCTATGACGTGCGAGCCCTCGAAGATGTCCTCGTACTCCAGCAGGTCGCTCTCGTGCGCCAGCACCTGCTGGATGCGCAGGCTCCACTGCTGGTCCCAGGGCCGGGGCAGGCCCAGCGCCTCGTTCCAGGCGGGCAGCTGCACGGCACGCGCGCGTGCGTCCTTGGAGAGGGTCACCGCCAGCATCTCCAGCACGATCCGCTGGACGTTGTTCTCCGGCTGCGCCTCGGTCAGGCCGAGGGAGTTGACCTGGACGCCGTAGCGGAAGCGGCGGTGCTTGGGGTTCTCGATGCCGTACCGCTCACGCGTGACCTTGTCCCAGATGCGGCCGAACGCCCGCATCTTGCACATCTCCTCGACGAAGCGGACGCCCGCGTTCACGAAGAAGGAGATCCGGCCGACCACGTCGCCCATGCGCTCCTGCGGCACCTGGCCGGAGTCGCGGACCGCGTCCAGCACCGCGATCGCGGTCGACATCGCGTACGCGATCTCCTGGACCGGTGTGGCGCCCGCCTCCTGCAGGTGGTAGCTGCAGATGTTGATCGGGTTCCACTTCGGCAGGTGGGAGACCGTGTACGCGATCATGTCCGTCGTCAGCCGGAGCGAGGGCCCCGGCGGGAACACATGGGTGCCCCGGGACAGGTACTCCTTGACGATGTCGTTCTGGGTCGTGCCCTGGAGCTTGGTGACGTCCGCACCCTGCTCCTCGGCGACGACCTGGTAGAGCGCCAGCAGCCACATGGCCGTGGCGTTGATCGTCATCGAGGTGTTCATCTGCTCCAGGGGGATGTCCTGGAACAGCCGGCGCATGTCACCGAGGTGCGCGACCGGCACCCCGACCCGGCCGACCTCGCCGCGGGCGAGGACGTGGTCGGAGTCGTAGCCGGTCTGCGTCGGCAGGTCGAACGCGACCGACAGGCCGGTCTGGCCCTTGGCGAGGTTGCGCCGGTACAGCTCGTTGGACGCCTCGGCGGTGGAGTGACCGGCGTACGTGCGCATCAGCCACGGCCGGTCCTTCTGACGCTCAGTCATCTATGGCCTCCGCAGCGCTCAGATGTTCCGGAAGCGGTTGATGGCGTCGATGTGCTTCGCGCGCTTCTCCTCGTCGCGCACGCCCAGACCCTCCTCGGGGGCGAGGCACAGCACGCCGACCTTGCCCTGGTGGAGGTTGCGGTGCACGTCGTACGCGGCCTGGCCGGTCTCCTCCAGGGCGTACACCTTCGACAGCGTCGGGTGGATCTTGCCCTTGGCGATGAGCCGGTTGGCCTCCCAGGCCTCGCGGTAGTTGGCGAAGTGCGAGCCGATGATCCGCTTCAGGGACATCCACAGGTAGCGGTTGTCGTACTCGTGCATGTAGCCCGAGGTCGAGGCGCAGGTGGTGATGGTGCCGCCCTTGCGGGTGACGTACACGGAGGCGCCGAAGGTCTCGCGGCCGGGGTGCTCGAAGACGATGTCGATGTCCTCGCCGCCGGTGAGTTCGCGGATGCGCTTGCCGAAGCGCTTCCACTCCTTCGGGTCCTGGGTGTGCTCGTCCTTCCAGAACTTGTAGCCCTCGGCGTTGCGGTCGATGATCGCCTCGGCGCCCATCGAGCGGCAGATCTCCGCCTTCTGCGGGCTGGAGACGACACAGATCGGGTTGGCGCCGCCGGCCAGCGCGAACTGCGTGGCGTAGGAGCCGAGGCCGCCGCTCGCGCCCCAGATGAGCACGTTGTCGCCCTGCTTCATGCCGGCGCCGTTGCGGGAGACCAGCTGCCGGTAGGCGGTGGAGTTGACCAGGCCCGGAGCGGCGGCCTCCTCCCAGCTGAGGTGGTCCGGCTTGGGCATCAGCTGGTTGGACTTGACCAGCGCGATCTCCGCGAGGCCGCCGAAGTTGGTCTCGAAGCCCCAGATCCGCTGCTCGGGGTCGAGCATCGTGTCGTTGTGGCCGTCGCTCGACTCCAGCTCCACGCTCAGGCAGTGCGCGACGACCTCGTCACCGGGCTTCCAGGCGTTGACGCCGGGGCCGGTGCGCAGGACGACGCCCGCGAGGTCGGAGCCGATGATGTGGTAGGGCAGGTCGTGCCGCTTGGTCAGCTCGGAGAGCTTGCCGTAGCGCTCCAGGAAGCCGAACGTCGACAGCGGCTCGAAGATCGACGTCCACACGGAGTTGTAGTTGACCGAGGAGGCCATGACGGCCACCAGGGCCTCGCCCGGGCCGAGCTCGGGCAGCGCCACCTCGTCCAGGTGGATCGACTTGCGCGGGTCCTTGTCGCGGGTCGCGAGGCCCGCGAACATCTCCGTCTCGTCCTTGTGCACGGTGATCGCGCGGTACGACTCGGGGAGCGGCAGAGCGGCGATGTCGGCGGACGTGGCGTCCTTCGACTGGATCGCGTCCAGGATGTCCTTCACGGTCACGGTGTTGCCTCCGGCGGTGAGCGCCCTGAGGGAGGGGCGCTGAGGGTTACGTCGGTGCTGCTGAGGGTTGAGGGGTGCCGTCGGTTCGGCGGGTGGTGCTTCGGCAGCGCTTTGTGGCGCGGGAGGTGCCTGTGACGCAGGCGTCCGGGCGCGCAGGCCGTCGGCTTGCGGGGACAGCCGGCGAACGATCGGTCGCTGCTCGCCGGCCGCCCGGACATCTTCAACGTATGACACCGCGTGTCACGTGGCAAGGCACTGAGTGCCAGAACTTGCTCTCACCTGAAATCTTTACGTAACACATGAGCGATGATCGATCGAACGGCCCCTGAGATCCGCGCGAAAAGGTGCCCTGACATGCCAAAACGGCCACCCGGGAGGGTGGCCGTCGTCACAGGGCGCGGGCGGGCTCAGCGGTCCTTCAGAGCCTCCTCGATGGTCCGCATGACCTCGTCCAGCGGGGCGTCGGTACGGGCCACGGTCACCAGCACCTCGCCGTGCGCGGAGACCGCCGCCGGGGCCGCCGCCGGCTGCGGCGACGCGGTGCGCCCGGCGCCGATGCCCGTGCCGAAGGTCTTGCGCACGATCGCGAAGGCGTGGTCGAGCTGGGCCTCCACGTCGCCCTGGCCCCCGGCCCTCAGCCAGCGGCGCAGGACGTGGTTGTGGGCGGTGACCACGGCGGAGGCGGCGACCTCGGCGAGCAGCGGGTCGTCGTTGGCGTCGTCGTCGTGCGCGTGCTCGTCGAAGTGGCCGAGGAGGTAGCGGGTGAAGAGGCGCTCGTAGCGGGCCACCGACGCGATCTCCGCCTCGCGCAGGGTGGGCACCTCGCGGGTCAGCTTGTAGCGGGCGACCGAGATCTCCGGCCGGGCCGCGTACATCTTCATGACTTCCTTGATGCCGCGGCACACCGTGTCGAGCGGGTGCTCGTGCGCGGGGGCCGCGTTGAGCACCGCCTCGGCGCGGATCAGCGTGTCGTCGTGGTCGGGGAAGATCGCCTCTTCCTTGGAGCGGAAGTGGCGGAAGAAGGTGCGGCGCGCGACCCCGGCCGCGGCCGCGATCTCGTCGACGGTGGTCGCCTCGTACCCCTTGGTCGCGAACAACTCCATCGCGGCCGCCGCCAGTTCTCGGCGCATCTTGAGCCTCTGGGCGGCGGCACGGCCGCCCGCGGAACTCTCCGGCATGTCGGACGCGGCTGGTGTACGGGAGGACTTGGCGGGCTGGGACATGACCCGAACGTACTGCATCGGCGCAGCTCGATGCGCAGGTCCGGGGTTTCCCCCGCCCGCGAGGGGCGGGGGGCCGCCGGGCCGGGCGGGCGGGTCGGACGCGGCCGGGCCGAGCAGCCCGCCCCAGTCGGCCGGACGCTCAGCGGCGGGCATATTCGCGGAAGCCGCGGCCGGTCTTGCGGCCGAGGCAGCCCGCGGCCACCAGGTGCTCCAGGAGCGGCGCCGGGGCCAGCCCCGGGTCGCGGAACTCGCGGTGCAGCACCTTCTCGATCGCCAGGGAGACGTCGAGCCCGACCACGTCCAGGAGCTCGAAGGGGCCCATCGGGTAGCCGCCGCCGAGCTTCATCGCCGCGTCGATGTCGTCGAGCGACGCGTAGTGCTCCTGCACCATCTTGACCGCGTTGTTGAGGTACGGGAACAGCAGCGCGTTCACGATGAAGCCCGCCCGGTCGCCGCAGTCGACCGCGTGCTTCCTCACCTTGGCGCAGACCTCGCGGACCGTCGCGTGGACGTCGTCCGCCGTCAGCACCGTACGGACCACCTCGACCAGCTTCATCGCCGGCGCCGGGTTGAAGAAGTGCATGCCGATCACGTCCTCGGGACGCGAGGTGGCGCGGGCACAGGCGACGACCGGCAGCGAGGAGGTGGTGGTCGCCAGGACCGCGCCCGGCTTGCAGACCTTGTCCAGCGCCGCGAACAGCTGCCGCTTGACCTCCAGGTCCTCGGCGACCGCCTCGACGGCCAGATCCACCTCGGCGAAGGCGTCGTAGGAGCCCGCCGGGGTGATCCGGTCCAGGGTCTCGGCGGCGGCCTCGGCGGTCAGCCGGCCCTTGTCGACCGAGCGGGCCAGCGACTTGCCGATGCGGGCCTTGGCGACCGCGGCCTTCTCCTCGCTGCGGGCGGCCAGGACGACGTCGTAGCCGGCCTTGGCGAAGACCTCGGCGATGCCGGAGGCCATGGTGCCGGACCCGGCGACGCCCACCGAGCGGACCTCCCGGCCCGCGACCCCGGCGCCGCTGGAGCCGGGCGTCAGGGCGTCCGGCACGACGGTGGCGCTGCCGGGGGCCTCGTACGTGTAGAAGCCGCGGCCCGACTTCCGGCCGGTCAGGCCGGCCTCGCTGAGCTGCTTGAGGATCGGGGCGGGGGCGTGCAGCCGGTCGTGGGACTCGGCGTACATCGCCTCCAGGACGGTCCGCGCGGTGTCGATGCCGATCAGGTCCAGCAGCGCCAGCGGGCCCATCGGCAGGCCGCAGCCGAGCCGCATCGCGGCGTCGATGTCCTCGCGGGAGGCGTACCTCGCCTCGTACATCGCGGCGGCCTGGTTGAGGTAGCCGAACAGCAGCCCGTCCGCGACGAACCCGGGGCGGTCGCCGACCGCGACCGGCTCCTTGCCCAGCTCGATGGCGAGGTCGGTGACCGCGGCGACGGCCTGCGGCGCGGTCAGCACCGAGGAGACCACCTCGACCAGGCGCATCGCCGGGGCGGGGTTGAAGAAGTGCAGGCCAAGGACGCGCTCCGGGCGGGCGGAGTCCGCGGCCAGGCGGGTCACCGACAGGGCGTTGGTGCCGGTCGCGAGGATCGTCTCCGGCCGCACGACGCCGTCGAGTTCGCGGAAGACCTGCTGCTTGATCTCGTACGACTCCGGGGTCACCTCGATGACCAGGTCGGCGTCGGCGGCGGCCCGCAGGTCGGTGGAGGTGCGCACCCGGGCCAGGAGGTCCGCGCGCTGCTGCTCGGTGAGCTTGCCGCGCTGCACGGCACGGGCGGTGGAGGACTCCAGGGCGGCGACGGACTTCGCGGCCTGGGCCTCGCTGATGTCGATGCCGATCACCGTGCGGCCGGCCTTGGCGAGGACCTCGGTGATACCGGTGCCCATGGTGCCGAGGCCGACGACGGCCACGGTGGCGAGCGGGGACAGAGGGCTGTGGGACAGGGGAGTGGCCATCGCGGACTCCAGGAATGAGGGTGACGACGAGAGCGCGCCGGGTGCGCCGAGGGCGCACACCGGGGCGTGGAGGAGTGCGGGTGTTCCGGGCTGCGAGCGCACACGCCCGGTGCCGTCACCGCGGGCGCACATGCCCGGGTACGGCGAAAACCGACCGGCCCTGTCCCGGAGCCGGGTCCTGCTGCGGTACAGACGTACCGAACCGACCAGCGCTCACGACGGCCGCGTCACCAGACCGTCGCGAGCGGATGTGCGAGTGGGTAACTCGCTCACCTGAGCTTAACCGGCGGGTAACGAGCGCGCCAGCCCTCTGAGTTTGTGATGTACGTCCCGATGGGCGCGCGACACCCCTACGCTGGGCCTCGTGGACGAAGAGTTGCGATCGCTCACGGAGCGTCTGCGGCGGGAGGCCGGGGGCTCGGCGGCGTACGAGCGGCTGGCCGCGACCGGCGACCTCGACGAACTGGCGGAGGTGCTGACCGCGCCCGGGCAGCCGCTGTGGGCCAGGGAGCTGGCCGCGTTCCGGCTGGGGGTGGCGGGGGACCGGCGCGCCTTCGAGTCGCTCGTGCTGCTGCTCAACCACCGCGACCCGCCGCGCTGCGCCGCCGCCGCCCACGCGCTGGCCCGCCTCGGCGACCCGCGCACCGCGCGCGCCGCGGCGGCCCTGGCCACCAACGAGCTGCGCGTCGCCTACGCCCTGCAGCCGGTGCGGCTGCTGGTCGAACTGCGCGCCCCCGAGTCCGTGCCCGCGCTGATCACCACCCTGGAGCGGCGGCTGCGCCCGCACGATCCCTACCGCCGGGTCGCCCTCGCCTGCGTGGAGGGCCTCGGCGCGCTCGCGGACACCCGTGCCCGGCGCGTACTGAACGAGGCCCTCGCCCACCCGGCGCTGGCCGAGGCGGCGGTGCACGCACTGGCGCGGATCCCGAAGCCGAGGTGACCCCTCAGCGCACCGGCTCCCTCACGTACCGCACCTCGGGCACGGCGACGCCGTCCACCTCGAAGGGCTCCTCGGCGCCGTCCGCCCGGAAACCCGCCCGCTCGTAGAAGCGCCGGGCGCGCGAGTTCTCCTTCAGCACCCACAGGAACATCCGCGGGTGGACAAAGCACTGCCGTACCGACCTCTCCAGCAGCGCCCTGCCGACCCCGCTCCCGAGGTGCGCGGGATCGACGTAGAGCGCGTACAACTCGGCGTCCGCGGTGCGCCTTTCGCCGTCACGGTACGGGCCGTGCGCCGCCCAGCCGACGATCTGGGCGTCCCGCTCCGCGACCAGGTTCACCACCCCGTCCCTGGCATGCGGGGAGAAACGGGCGCGCCGCCGCTCGGCGTCCTCCGCCACGCTGAGGGCGTCCAGGTACGACTGCGGCACGAGTCCCCGGTAGGCGCTCTGCCAGCCGCGTACGCGTATCCCGGAGACGCGGTCGCAGTCGGCGAGGGTCATCGGTCGGATGTGCGGGGGCCGGTGGTCCATGGCGGCACCTTGAACGGGACCCGGGGGTGGCCCCGCCGGGGGCGGGGCCACCCCCGGCGGGACCGTCGGGCCGTGCCGCGCTCAGTGCCGGAAGCCCAGCAGCCCGTGCAGGCTGGAGCCGCGGGACGGCGCGGACGCCGACTTGGCCGTGCCGGGCCCGGGGTCGGGCAGGGCCCGGCACTCCGCGTCGGCCCCGCCGTGGCCGCGCGGGACCTTGCCGCTGGTCAGGTAGGTCGCCAGGTGCTTGTCCAGGCAGGTGTTGCCGCTCAGGGTGATGCCGTGGTTGCCGCCGCCCCGCTCGACGACCAGGCTGGAGCCGGTGAGGAGGTGATGGACCGTCACTCCGCCCTGGTAGGGGGTGGCCGCGTCGTTCGTCGCCTGGAACAGCAGGGCCGGCGGCAGCTTGCCGTTGGCGACGTTCACCGGGCGCAGGGATTCCTTCGGCCAGAAGGCGCACGGCGCGTTGTACCAGGTGTTGTTCCAGGCCATGAAGGGTGCCCGGTCGTACGCCGCCCAGGTGTCCTTGTGCCACTGCTCCCAGCCGCGGGGCCAGGAGGCGTCCCGGCACTGCACCGAGGTGTAGACGCCGTAGCCGTTGTCGCCCGAGGCGTCGAGGGCGGCGAAGTCCTGGTACGTCTCGAGGAGCGGACCGGTGTCCCGGTCGTTGGTGTAGGCCGCGAACACCTTGGCGAGCTCGGGCCAGTAGCCGTTGTAGTAGCCGGCCGGGATGAAGGTGTCCTCCAGTTCGGAGGCGCCGACCTTGCCGCCCGCGGGCTTCTTCGCCAGCGCCGCCCGCATCGCGTACCACTTGGCCTCGACCTTCTCCGGATCGGTGCCGAGCCGGTAGGCCGAGTCGTGCCGGGCGATCCACGCCATCAGGGCGCGGTGGCGGTCGTTGAAGGCGTGGTCCTGGCGGAGGTTGTCGTCGTACCAGACGCCGGACGGGTCGACGACGGAGTCCAGGACCAGGCGGCGCACCCGCTGCGGGTAGAGCTTGGCGTAGACCGCGCCGAGATAGGTGCCGTACGAGTAGCCGAGGTAGTTGAGCTTCTTCGCGCCGAGGGCCCGCCGCACGGCCTCCATGTCCCGGGCGGCGCTGACGGTGCTGATGTACGGCAGCACGCTCGCGTACTTCTTGCCGCAGGCGGCGGCGAAGGCCTTCACGCGCGTGAGGCCCGCCTCCTCGACCGCGGGCGTGCCGGGGACGGTGTCGGGGCGTACGGGATCGAAGTAGCCGCGCTTGCAGTTCAGCGCGGGGGTGCTCTTGCCGACGCCGCGCGGGTCGAAGCCGATCACGTCGTACTGCGCGGCCACCGCCTTGGGCAGCGTGGACGCGACGAAGCCGGCCAGCGTCAGACCGCTGCCGCCGGGGCCGCCGGGGTTGACCAGCAGCGGGCCCTGGAAGGTCCTGGCGGTGTGCCGGACCCGGGACAGGGCGAGCGTGATCTGCCGGCCGGTGGGTTTCGCGTGGTCGAGCGGCACCTTCAGCGACGCGCACTGCAGCGTCGGATAGTCGGTGGTGGCGCACTTCTTCCAGGCGAGACCGGCGGCCTGGACGGCGGGCGCGGTCTGCGGCGTCGTCGCGTCGGCGGGGACGGCCGTGACCGACCCGGCCACCATGACGGCGGCACCGCACAGCATGGCTGCGCGTGTTCTCAATGGGTCCTCCCGGGACGGAGGGGCGCGGACCGCGAGGGCCGCGGTCCTCGCCGCATCGTCCCGGGAAGCGGATCCGGAAGAACCTGTTCTGCCGATACTTGACCCGATTGCGCCGTGGGATCCCCCCGAACGTGCTCAGATCAGCGTGAGTTGGGTCGGTCCGCACACCTCGTGCCCGGGGTCCGGGGCTTCGGCCGGTTCGGAAGGGCCGACCCGCCGGTGCGCGCCCGCGCGCGTGGGGCCGATGCCGTACTCCTGGGCCAGCTCGTGGACCTGACGGGTGATCCGGCGCTGGTACCACTTCGGCGCGTAGGCGCCCTCCGCGTACAACCGCTCGTAACGGCGCACCAGATGCGGGTGGTGCGCGGCCAGCCAGGCCATGAACCACTCGCGGGCCCCGGGCCGCAGATGCAGCACCAGCGGGGTGACGGAGGTGGCCCCGGCGGCGGCGATGGCCCGTACGGTGGCGCGCAGTTGCGCCGGGTCGTCGCCGAGGAACGGGATCACCGGAGCCATCAGCACCCCGCAGCCGATGCCGTGCTCGCCGAGGGTGCGTACGACGTCCAGGCGGCGCTCGGGCGCGGGCGTGCCCGGCTCCACGGTGCGCCACAGGCCGTGGTCGGTGAAGCCGACGGAGACCGAGATGCCGACGTCCGTGACCTGCGCGGCCCGGGTCAGCAGGTCGAGGTCGCGCAGGATCAGCGTGCCCTTGGTCAGGATCGAGAAGGGGTTCGCGTGGTCGGTGAGGGCGGAGATGATGCCCGGCATGAGGTGGTAGCGGCCCTCGGCCCGCTGGTAGCAGTCGACGTTCGTGCCCATCGCGACGTGCTCGCCCGCCCAGCGGCGGGAGGAGAGCTGGCGGCGCAGCAGCTCGGGCGCGTTGACCTTGACCACGATCTGGGTGTCGAAGCCGATGCCCGTGTCGAGGTCGAGGTAGCTGTGCGTCTTGCGGGCGAAGCAGTACACGCACGCGTGCGTGCAGCCCCGGTAGGGATTGACCGTCCACTCGAACGGCATGCGGGAGGCGCCCGGCACCCGGTTGAGGATCGAGCGGGCCCGGACCTCGTGGAAGGTGATCCCGCGGAACTCGGGTGTGTCGAACGTACGGGTGGTGACCGCGTCCGCGTCGAACAGTGCGGTGTCGGCCCGGCCGTGTTCGGACTCGGCTGTGAGGTTCTCCCAGCGCATCAGGCCTCCTCGGTAGCGCTGGCCCCAGAATAGAACATTCGTTCGCATGATCGTGCGAGACGGTTTCCGACCGCATCGGACACCCCGATTTGGGCGGCCGGGGACCGGGGTGGTTGGCTTGCCTCCCACCCCGAGAAACCCCGAGCACAGCAGGTCCTGGAGGAACGCAATGGCGCAGGTCGAGGCCACTACGGAGCGGGTCGTCGCGGCGGACGCGGAGAAGGTGTTCGACGCCCTCGCCGACTACACCGGCACGCGCGCGAAGCTGCTGCCCGAGCACTTCAGCGAGTACGAGGTGCGCGAGGGCGGCGACGGCGAGGGCACCCTCGTCCACTGGAAGCTCCAGGCCACCAGCAAGCGCGTGCGCGACTGCCTCCTGGAGGTCAGCGAGCCCACCGACGGCGAACTGGTCGAGAAGGACCGCAACTCCTCGATGGTCACCACCTGGCGCGTCACCCCGGCCGGCGAGGGCAGCTCCCGGGTCGTCGTCACCACCACCTGGAAGGGCGCCGGCGGCATCGGCGGCTTCTTCGAGCGGACCTTCGCCCCCAAGGGTCTCGCCCGGATCTACGACGCCGTCCTCGCCAAACTCGCCGCCGAGGTCGAGAAGTAGCTCCGCCCAAGGCCGTAACTCGTCGCACTTGCTCGCAGTTGTCGCATTAGGTGGTTACGCGGCAATTGATCGGCAGTGCGACGAGGGGAGCGACAGGTGGGCGGGACGACTCTGGTGCAGGACGAGCCGGCCCGGGCGGCCGGCCGACCGCCCGCCCCGCCGCCCGCACCGGCCGCCGGACCGAGCCCGCGCCGGGTCCGGCTGGTCTTCGCCGCGCTGATGCTCGCGCTGCTCCTCGCCGCCCTGGAGCAGATGATCGTCGCCACCGCGCTGCCCCGGATCGTCGGCGAACTGCACGGCGTGGACCGGATGTCCTGGGCGATCACCGCCTACCTGCTCACCTCCACCGTGGGCCTGCCCGTCTACGGCAAGCTCGGCGACCTCCTCGGCCGCAAGGGCGTCTTCCAGTTCGCCATCCTCGTCTTCGTCGCCGGCTCCGCGCTCGCCGGGCGGGCGCAGACCATGGACCAGCTGATCGCCTTCCGCGCGGTGCAGGGCGTCGGCGCGGGCGGGCTCATGACCGGGGTGCAGGCGATCATCGCCGACATCGTGCCGCCCCGCCGGCGCGGCCGCTACCTCGGCCTGATCGGCGCCGCCTTCGGCCTCGCCTCCGTCGCCGGACCGCTCCTCGGCGGCTACTTCACCGACCACCTCTCCTGGCGGTGGTGCTTCTACGTCAACGTGCCCTTCGGCCTGATCACGCTGGCCGTCGTCACGGCCGTGCTGAAGCTCCCCAAGCCGCCCGCCCGGGGCCGTTTCGACGTACTCGGCACGGTGCTGCTCACGGCGGCCTCCACCTGCCTGGTGCTGCTGACCAGCTGGGGCGGCACCGAGTACGCCTGGGACTCGCGCGAGATCCTCGGCCTCGGCGCGGGCGCGCTGGCCGCGACCGTCCTCTTCCTGGTCGTCGAGCACTTCGCCGTCGAACCCCTCATCCCGCTCAGGCTGTTCAGGGACTCCGTCTTCACCGTGACCGGCCTGGTGGGCCTGGTGACCGGCGTCGCCCTGTTCGGCGCCGCGAGTTACCTGCCGACCTACCTGCAGATGGTCGACGGCGCCTCCGCCACCGAGTCAGGACTGCTCATGCTGCCCATGACGGGCGGCATCGTCGGCGCCTCCGTCCTGGCCGGGCAGCTCATCACCCACACCGGCCGCTACAAGGCGTTCCCCGTGCTCGGCGGCGCCCTCTCCGTGGCCGGCATGTGGCTGCTGTCCCGGCTGGAGGCCGACACGCCCCGGCTGCACCACGGCATCTGGATGGCCGTCCTCGGCGCCGGCATCGGCATGGTGATGCCCGTCCTCGTCCTCGCCGTGCAGAACTCCGTGCACCCCGCCGACCTCGGCACCGCCACCAGTGCGGGCAACTACTTCCGGCAGATCGGCGGCAGCGTCGGCGCCGCCGTCTTCGGCACCCTCTTCACCGCCCGGCTCACCGACGCCCTGCACGACCGCCTCCCCCCGCACACCGGCGCCCGCCTCCCCGACCCCGAGGCGCTCACCCCGCACCTGGTGCACGCGCTGCCGCCCGCGCTGCGCGACGCCTGCGTCCGCGCCTACGCCGACGCGATGCCCCGGATCTTCCTCTACCTCGTCCCGGTGCTCGTCATCGGCCTGCTCCTCGCCTTCTTCCTCAAGGAGAAACCACTGGTGTCCCACAACGCCCCCGTAGCCGACCAGGAGACCGCGCCGGTGAACGCCCCGATCCCGCAGGCCCGTTCGCCGTACGCCTCCGGAGTCCCCGTCTGCGGCACGGTGCAGCACTCCGACGGGACCGTGGTGCCCCGCGCGGCACTCACCCTCATCGACATCGCCGGGCAGCAGGTCGGACGGGGCGCCAGCGGCGAGGACGGGCGGTACGCGCTGTCCACGCCCGGCTCGGGATCGTACGTACTGATCGCCGCCGCGGGCGGCCACCAGCCGCAGGCCGTCTCCGTGACCGTCGGCGAACGCCCCGTCGAACTCGACGTCGTCCTCGGCGGCGCCGGACGCCTCGCGGGCAGCGTGGTCACCGCCGACGGCACCCCCGTACGGGACGCCACCGTCACCCTCACCAACGTGCACGGCGAGGTCGTCGCCAGCACCCGCAGCGGCCGCGAGGGCGGCTACGCCATCACCGAACTGGTCGCCGGCGAGTACACCCTCGCCGCCAGCGCGCCCGCGTTCCGCCCCGCCGCGCTCCCGGTCAGCGTCCAGGCCTCCCGGGAGACCCGCCAGGACGTCGAACTCGCCGGCGGCGCCGTGCTGCGCGGCACCGTCCGGGCCGGCGGGGGACGGCCCGTGGAGGACGCCCGCGTCACCCTGCTCGACGCCGCCGGGAACGTCGTCGACACGCTCACCACCGGGAGCGAGGGAACCTTCCGGTTCGTCGACCTCTCCTCCGGCGAGTACACCGTCATCGCGGCCGGCTACCCGCCCGTGGCCACCGTGCTCCAGGTCGCCGGGGGCGGCAGGACGGAACGGGACCTCCAACTGGGGCACGAAGACTAGCCCTTGAACGTGCGCCGCGGGGCCGGGTACGGGAATTCATCGATTGCCGCACACACGACGTGTCGCGCCCGTACCGTGGAGTAGGCGGCACAGATCATGACGTGGCTCGTGCGGTGCCGACGGGGAGCCCGCGCGTTTCGAGGGGGAGGAAGGGTCGGGGCCATGGACCATGGCACGGAAATGGGCGAAGACCCCGGGGACGGCGCCGCGCCGCCACGGCATGCCGGGGCCGGCCGGATTCCGCTCGCCGTGGTCATCGTCGACCGCGACGGCCTGGTCTCCCACTGGAGCACGGGCGCGCGACGGCTGTTCGGCGTGGCCCGGGAGGACGCCGTGGGCCACTCCGCCGCCGACCTGCTGCCGGTCTCCGGCGCCCTGCCCGACACCCTCGACACCGAACCGCTGCTCGACGCCTACGAGGCGTACGACGCACTGGGCCCCGACCTGGAGTCCTCCCTCGGCGGCCGCACCGCCTACCCGACGGCGGGCCGGGCCCGGATCTCCGGGCGCCACGGCGAAGGGCCCGGACAGACCGGACCCGGATCCGAACGCATCGACGTCCTGTGGTGGGCCTACCCGCTCGTCGGCCCCGGGCCCGCACGGCTCCTGGTGCTCGCCGCCGACGCCACGCGGCTGCGCGACGAGCGCGGCCACGACGAGGAGGCCGCCGAGCGCATCTCGCCCGGCTTCGCCCGCCACACCGAACTCCCCGCCTCCGACGACCTCGCTTGCCGGCTGCCCGAGATCCTGCCCAACATGGGGCCCGGCCTGAGCGGCCGCGTCGTCTCCCAGATCCTCGAACTCGGCTATCCCGTCCTGGAGTTCAGCCAGTACGACCGGGTGCCCGTGACGCCCGACTGGGGCGTGCCGCGCCGCGCGGGACGCCACCCCCTCGAAGCCGCCCCGCAGCGGCACACGGTGGCCGTCGTCCCCGCCGGCGCCGAACACGACCTGGAGTACGCGGCCGTCCGCGAGCGGCTGGAGTTCCTCAACGAGGTCAGCTCCGGCATCGGCTCCTCCCTCGACCTCGGCGAGACCATCCGCGAGGTCACCAGCGCCGCCGTGCCCCGCTTCGCCGACTTCGCCGGCACCCATCTGCGCGCCGCGGTCCTCGCGGGCGAGGGGTTCCCCGACGGCCCGCCGGACGCGAGCACCGTGATGCACCGCGTCTGGGTCGAACACAACGACGAACCGGGCCGCTGGGACGACACCGTGCCGGTCGGCGAGGCCTTCGCCTTCCCCGAACACACCCCGTTCTACAAGTGCATGGTCAGGGGAGAGCCGGTCCTCATCCCGAGGGTCACCGAGGAACTGTCCGACCGCATCTCCGGCGAGTTCGAGAAACGCGACCTCAGGCCCCTCATCACCGGCCGCTCCCTGCTGATCGTCCCGCTCAAGGCACGCAACGTCGTCCTGGGCTTCATGGTGCTGATGCGCCGTCCGGACCGGCAGCAGTTCGACGACATGGACCGCACCACGGGCGCCGAACTCGCCGCCCGCGCAGGCCTCGTACTCGACAACGCCCGCATGTACACCTACCAGGAGAACGTCGCCGACACCCTCCAGGACAGCATGCTGCCGCAGGTGGCCCCGCGCACCGCCGGCTGCGACGTCGCCACCCGCTACCTGCCCGGCACCCGGCTCGGCCGGATCGGCGGCGACTGGTTCGACACCATCAAACTGCCCGGCTCGCGCACCGCGCTGGTGGTCGGCGACGTCATGGGCCACGGCCTCAACTCGGCCGCCATGATGGGCCAGTTGCGGACCGCTGTACAGACCATGGCCGCCATGGAGACCCCGCCCGCCCAACTGCTGCGCAACCTCGACGACCTGGCCCGCCGACTCGGCGAGAACTACCTCGCCACCTGCCTGTACGCGGTGTACGACCCGATCCGCGGCGAACTGCAGCTCTCCAACGCCGGCCACATCCCGCCCGTCCTGGTGCGCGCCGAGGACGGCAGCAGCGAGCTGCTCGACCTGCCCACCGGCGCCCCCGTCGGCGTGGGCGGCGTCCCCTTCGAGGCCGCCGTCGTCCGCGTCCGGCCCGGCGACCGGCTGGTGCTGTGCACGGACGGGCTGGTCGAGGTACGCGGCGCCGACATCGGCGAGGGCCTCGCCCGCCGACATCGGCGAGGGCCTCGCCGCGCTCTGCGAGTCCGCCGCGCACCCCGCGGCCTCCATGGACGCGGCCTGCGACACCATCATCCGGGCCCTCAACACCCGCGGCGGACGCAAGGACGACGTCGCCCTGCTCATGGCCCGCCTCAACGGCGTCCCCGCCGACCACGTCGCCCAGTGGCAGCTCGCCCGCGACCCGCGCGAAGTGGCCCGCGCCCGGCGGCTGGTGCGCGCCCAACTGCTCCAGTGGGACCTCCCCGACGCGGTGGACACCGCGGAACTGCTGGTCAGCGAGGTCGTCACCAACGCCGTACGGCACGGGGACGGCGACCGGATCGGACTGCGGCTGGTCCGCACCGACGCACTGCTGTGCGAGGTCACCGACGACGAACCGGCCCTGCCCGCCCTGCTCAGCGCGGGCACCTACGACGAGTCGGGCCGCGGCCTGCGCGTCGTCAGCCGCCTGGCCGGCGAATGGGGCGCCAGCGCCGCCGGGCACCGCAAGACGGTCTGGTTCGAGCAGGCCCTCACCCCTCGGCGCAGAGGCTCGAACATCAGGTGAAAGGTGGACTCCCACCCCTTGCCCGGCATCCCGTGAACGCGATACTTCGGTCACGGCACCGACCCTGGGGAGTTCACATGAAGGTCTCGGAGAACTACCGCGACAACTGGGAGAGTTACTGGCGGCAGACGTCCGACGCACGGGGCGAGGCGATCTGGGACGCCGATCCGTCCCTGACCTCGGCGCCGCACAGCGAACTGCTCCTGCCCTACGCGGACACCACCCGCCCCATAGTCGACCTCGGCTGCGGCAACGGCACCCAGACGCGGTACCTCGCCACCCGGTTCGCGCGCGCCGTCGGCGTCGACCTCTCGCACGCCGCCATCGCACACGCCCGCCGCGCCGCCGACGGCGACACCGTCGAGTTCCAGCAACTCGACCTGACCGACACCGAGGCCGTGCGCGCCCTGCACGCCCGCACCGGCGACAGCAACGTGTACATGCGGGCCGTCATCCATCAGAGCGAGCCGGCGGCGCGCCCCCTGGTGGCCGGCGCGGTCGCCGAGCTCATCGGCTCCGAGGGGCGGGCCTTCGTCGTCGAACTGACCTCCGGCTCCCGGCAGGTGCTGCGCCGCGCCGCCGCCGGCCCCGACGGGCCGCCGCCCAAGCTGCGCCGGGTCTTCGAGCACGGGCTCAAGCCCGCCGACGCGGAGGACGAGGAGATCCCCCAGCTGCTGCGCAAGGCCGGGCTCGAGATCCTCGCCAGCGGCGAGACGACCCTGCCGCAGACCGAGCACATGGCGGACGGCACCCTCATCGACCTCCCCGCACGCTGGTTCGTCCTGGCCGGCGACGGCGCGGCCGGCTGAGCGCGGGCCGACGGGGCGTACGGGATCCTGGCCGGAGGGGTTCCCACCGCGTAGCGTGACGTCGTATGAAGATCCTCATCAGTGCGGACATGGAGGGCGCCACGGGGGTCACCTGGCCGGCCGACGTGCTGCCCGGGACGCCGCAGTGGGAGCGCTGCCGCGCGATGTTCACCTCGGACGTGAACGCCGCCGTGCTCGGCTTCTTCGACGGCGGCGCCGACGACGTGCTCGTCAACGAGGCCCACTGGACCATGCGCAACCTGCTTCTCGAACAGATGGACGAGCGGGTGCGGATGCTCACCGGGCGGCACAAGTCGCTGAGCATGGTGGAGGGCGTGCAGCACGGCGACGTCGACGGCATCGCGTTCGTCGGCTACCACGCCGGCGCCGGCATGGAGGGCGTCCTCGCCCACACCTACCTGGCCAACTCCGTCACCGGGGTGTGGCTGAACGGCGTACGGGCCAGCGAGGGCCTGCTCAACGCCCACGTCGTCGCCGAGTTCGGCGTACCCGTCGTCCTCGTCACCGGCGACGACGTGGCCTGCGAGGACGCGCTCGGGTACGCGCCGGAGGCGCTCAAGGTCGCGGTCAAGGACCATGTGTCGCGGTACGCGGCCGTGTGCCGCACTCCGGCCAGGACCGCCGCCGACATCCGCGCCGCGGCGAAACAGGCGACCGAGTTGGCGGTTCGTCAAAACCCTGTCGTCGCAGGGCCCTTCACCCTCACTCTGGAGTTCGACGCCGAACACCTCGCCCAGGCCGCGACCGTCGTGCCGGGCGTGGACCGGATCGGGGAGCGGAAGGTGGCGTACACCAGCGACACCATGTACGAGGGGATCCGTACCTTCAAGGCGGTCACCACGATCGTCTCGGCCGCGGTGGAGGAGCAGTATGGCTGACGAGCGGGCGCTGGACGAGGTCGTCCGGTTCACCTCCGACCTGATCCGGATCGACACCACCAACCGGGGCGGCGGCGACTGCCGGGAACGCCCGGCCGCCGAGTACGCCGCCGAGCGGCTCGCCGGGGCGGGACTCGAACCCGTGCTGCTGGAGCGCGCGCCCGGGCGGACCAACGTCGTCGCCCGGATCGAGGGCACCGACCCGTCCGCCGACGCGCTGCTCCTGCACGGTCACCTCGACGTGGTGCCCGCCGAGGCCCGCGACTGGAGCGTCCACCCCTTCTCCGGCGAGATCCGCGACGGCGTCGTGTGGGGGCGCGGGGCCGTCGACATGAAGAACATGGACGCGATGATCCTCGCCGTGGTGCGCTCCTGGGCCCGGGAGGGTGTGCGGCCCCGGCGGGACATCGTGGTGGCCTTCACCGCCGACGAGGAGGCCAGCGCCGAGGACGGCTCCGGCTTCCTCGCCGAACGGCACCCGGGGCTGTTCGAGGGGTGCACGGAGGGCGTCGGCGAGTCGGGGGCGTTCACCTTCCACGACGGCGCAGGGCGGCAGCTGTACCCCATCGCCGCCGGCGAACGCGGCACCGCCTGGCTGAAGCTCACCGCGCGCGGACGGGCCGGACACGGCTCCAAGGTCAACGCGGAGAACGCGGTGACCCGGCTGGCCGGCGCCGTCACCCGGATCGGCGAGCACGAGTGGCCGCTGAGGCTGACCCCGACCGTGAGCGCTGCCCTCACCGAACTCGCCGCCCTGTACGGCATCGAGGCGAACCTGAGAGAGGTGGACCGGCTGCTGGAGAAGCTCGGGCCGGCCGCGAAACTCGTCGAGGCCACCGTCCGCAACAGCGCCAACCCGACGGTGCTGCAGGCCGGTTACAAGGTCAACGTGATTCCGGGGGAGGCGGTCGCCTACGTGGACGGCCGGTTCCTGCCCGGCGCCGAGGAGGAGTTCCGCGCCACCCTCGACCGGCTGACCGGGCCGGACGTGGACTGGGAGTTCCACCACCGCTCGGTGGCCCTCCAGGCGCCGGTGGACTCGCCCACGTACGCCCGGATGCGGGCCGCCGTCGAGGAGTTCGCCCCCGAGGGGCACGTGGTGCCGTACTGCATGTCCGGCGGCACGGACGCCAAGCAGTTCTCCCGCCTCGGCATCACCGGCTACGGGTTCGCGCCGCTGAAGCTCCCGGACGGGCTGGACTACCAGGCGCTCTTCCACGGTGTCGACGAGCGGGTCCCCGTCGAGGCGCTCCACTTCGGCGTCCATGTCCTCGACCGCTTCCTGCGGTCGGCCTAGGAGGTGGAGAACGGCGTGCGGACGCTTGCCTACGGTTCCTGGCCCTCGCCCATCGACGCGGCGCTGGCCGCCGCCCACGACGGGCACCCCGAGTGGGTGGGCTTCGTGGGCGAGGAGACATGGTGGACGGAGCCCCGGCCCGCCGAGGAGGGCCGCCGCACGCTGGTGCGGCGACGGGCGGACTCCACCGAGGAGTCGGTGCTGCCCGCGCCGTGGAACGTGCGCAGCCGGGTCATCGAGTACGGCGGCAAGCCCTGGGCCGGGGTGGTCCGAGGCGGCCGGCCCCTCGTGGTGTTCGCGCACTACGCCGACCAGCGGCTGTACCGGTACGAGCCCGGCGGCGAGCCGCGTCCGCTGACGCCTGTGTCCACGGTGGGCGGCGGACTGCGCTGGGCGGAGCCGCTGGTGCTGCCGGAGCGCGGCGAAGTGTGGTGCGTGCTGGAGGAGTTCACCGGGGAGGGGCCCGGCGACGTGCGCCGTGTCCTGGCCGCCGTGCCGCTGGACGGTTCCGCCGCCTCCGACCGGGGCGCCGTCCGCGAACTCACCGGCGACCGGCACCGCTTCGTGACCGGGCCGCGGCTGTCGCCCGACGGGCGTGGTGTCGCCTGGCTGGCCTGGGACCATCCGCGGATGCCGTGGGACGGTACGGAGCTGATGCGCGCCGAGGTGGGCGACGACGGTGTGCTGCATACCGTACGCACGGTGGCGGGCGGGCCCGAGGAGTCGATCGCCCAGTGTGAATGGTCGACGGACGGCGGTCTGCTGTATGCGAGCGACCGCACCGGCTGGTGGAACGTATACCGCGACGGCGTCCCGCTGTGCCCGCGCGAGGAGGAGTTCGGCGGACCGCTGTGGAAGCTCGGGCAGCGCTGGTTCGCGCCGCTGGCGAGCGGGCTGATCGCCGTCGTCCACGGTCGGGGGTCGACCGCACTCGGGATACTGGATCCCGAATCCGGCGAGGTCGTCGACGCGGCCGGCCCCTGGACCGAGTTCGCGCCCACCCTCGCGGTGCACGGCGATCGGGTGGCGGCCGTCGGAGCCAGCCCGCGCAGCGCCTACGAGGTCGTCGAGCTGGACACCGGGACCGGCCACGCCCGGGTGATCGGCGCCCCGCACGCCGACCCGGTGGATCCCGCGTACTACCCGGAGCCGCAGATCCGCACCTTCACCGGCCCCGAGGGCCGCGGGGTGTACGCCCACATCTACCCGCCCCACCACCCCGGCTGCGTCGCGCCCGGCGACGAGCTGCCGCCGTACGTCGTCTGGGCGCACGGCGGCCCCACCAGCCGGGCACCGCTGGTGCTGGACCTGGGCATCGCCTACTTCACCTCGCGCGGCATCGGGGTCGCCGAGGTCAACTACGGCGGCTCCACGGGGTACGGCCGGGCGTACCGGGAGCGGCTGCGCGAGCAGTGGGGCGTGGTCGACGTCGAGGACTGCGCGGCCGTCGCCCTCGCCCTCGCCGACGAGGGCACCGCGGACCGCGGCCGGCTCGCGATCCGGGGCGGCAGCGCGGGCGGCTGGACCGCCGCCGCCTCGCTCGCCACGACCGGCGTCTACGCCTGCGGCACGATCGCCTACCCCGTCCTGGACGTCACGACCTGGGCGTCGGGGGAGACCCACGACTTCGAGTCGCGCTATCCGCAGACGCTGGTCGGACCGCTCACCGAAGTGCCGGGACGGTACACCGAACGGTCGCCGGCCGAGCAGGCCGACCGGATCACCGCGCCGTTCCTGCTGCTCCAGGGACTGGACGACGTCATCTGCCCGCCCGCGCAGTGCGAACGTTTCCTCGCCCGGATCCAGGGGCGGGGCGTGCCGCACGCCTACCTCGCCTTCCCGGGGGAGGGCCACGGGTTTCGGCGGACCCGGACGCTGGTCAGGGCGCTGGAGGCGGAGCTGTCGCTATACGCTCAGGTGTTCGGCCTGCACCCGGCCGGCGTCCCCACCCTGGAGCTCGCCCCATGAAACAGCTGGTCCGCCCCGCCCGCCTCGCCCCCGGCGCCCGGGTGGCCGTCGTCGCCCCGAGCGGCCCGGTGCCCGAGGAGCGGCTGCAGGCCGGCCTCGACGTGCTGCGCGGCTGGGACCTCGACCCGGTGGTCGCCCCGCACGTACTCGACCGGCATCCGGAGTTCGGCTACCTGGCGGGCACGGACGCGGACCGCGCCGCCGACCTGCAGAACGCCTGGTGCGACCCGTCCGTGGACGCGGTGCTGTGCGCCCGGGGCGGGTACGGCGCGCAGCGGGTGACCGACCTGCTCGACTGGGAGGCGATGCGGGCCGCCGGACCGAAGGTGTTCGTCGGCTTCAGCGACATCACCGCGCTGCACGAGGCCTTCGCCGTCCGGCTGGGGCTCGCCACGCTGCACGGGCCGATGGCGGCCGGTGTCGACTTCATCAAGAACGCGCGGGCGCAGGAACACCTGAAGGCCACCCTCTTCGCCCCTCAGACGGTCCGCACCATCGCCTCCGGCGGCCGTGCCCTGGTCCCCGGCCGCGCCAGGGGTGTCACCCTCGGCGGCTGCCTGTGCCTGCTCGCCGCGGAGTGCGGCACCCCGCACGCCCGGCCCTCGGCGCGCGGCGGGCTGCTGTGTCTGGAGGACGTGGGCGAGGAGACGTACCGCCTGGACCGCTACCTCACCCAACTCCTGCGCGCGGGCTGGCTCGACGGGGTGCACGGCGTGCTGCTCGGATCCTGGGAACAGTGCGAGGCCGAGGACCGGGTGCGCGCCCTGCTCGCCGACCGGCTCGGCTCCCTCGGCAACATTCCCGTCGTCGAGGATTTCGGCTTCGGCCACTGCGCGGGCGCGTGGACGATCCCGTTCGGGCTCACCGCCGAACTCGACGCCGACGCGGGCACGTTGACCCTCGACGAACCCGCCCTGCGCTGACCGCGCCCGTTCCTGAAGCGCCCCGGCCGATGACGTCGTATCGTGGCGGGATGCCGCACACCGCGTCCCGCTATCTCGCCGAAGGCCCCCGGGTGGGCATACGCCACTTCACCTACGAGGACGGCCCCGAGTTCGCCGCCCGGGCCCGGGAGAGCAAGGACCTGCACCACCCGTGGCTGTTCCCGCCGCTCACCGAAGAGGCGTACACGGCCTACGCGGGACGGCTGATCGAGGACCCGACGAAGGCCGGGTTCCTGGTCTGCGAGAAGGACGGCGGGGCCGTCGCCGGATTCATCAACATCAACAACATCGTCGGCGGCGGCTTCCAGTGCGGCGCCCTGGGCTACGGCGCCTTCGCCCACGCGGCCGGGCGCGGGCTGATGCGGGAGGGCCTCGACCTGGTGGTGGGCCACGCGTTCGGGCCGATGCGGCTGCACCGGCTGGAGATCAACGCGCAGCCCGGCAACGCCGCGTCCATCGCCCTCGCCCGCGGCGCCGGCTTCCGCCTGGAGGGCTTCTCGCCGAACATGATCTACGTCGACGGGGCCTGGCGGGACCACGAGCGGTGGGCGATCACCGCCGAGATGCGTGCTTCCGGTTGACCTTCATGGTGTCGAGGTCCGTGACGGTCGACCGCAGGTCGCGAAAACCGTAGCCGAGGGCGCCCAGCGCGCGCTCCGCCCGGTCCTCGGCGATCGCCGCCGCCATCTCCTCGCCGTCGGCCGCGTCCGACACCACCACGTACCGCATCGAGAAGTGCTTCAGCGGCGACGGCTCGTACGACAGCGAGCCCTCCTCGGTGAACCGCATGCTCGTCATCCCGTGGCCGGCCGCCTCCGCCAGCAGCCGCGCCCGGGCCTCCTCGGTGAGGGCGTCCCAGGTGCCCCGGACGATGACCCGGTAGGTGTGCCGCTCGCTCATCCGCTTCCGTACCTTTCGTGAAGACAGCAGACAGCCGACTGTATGCCGTAGGCGATGCCCGTGCGCGGGCGAGCCTCAGCCCGCCTGGTCCACGTACTCGAAGACGGCCCCGTCCGGATGCATCGCGATCAGATTGCGGCCCACCGGTGTCGCGAGCGGGCCCGCGATGACGCGGGCGCCGAGGGTGGTGAGGACCCGCTCGGCCTCCTCGACGTCCTTGACCGCGATCGTCGCGGTCACCTTGCGCAGCAGCTCCAACTCCGCCTCGGGGCCGCTCATCAGCAGGAAGGAGCCGACCGCGGCGACCTGCACCCCGCCACGGGCGAAACGCATGGCTCTGGCGCCGGTCAGACGCTCGTAGAAGGGGATCACGGTGTCGAGGTCGGCGACGTAGATGCGCAGTGCGGCGCCCTGAATCTCCATGCCGACGAGCCTAGTTGGCGGCGGCCGGGGGAGGAGATCCCTTCACCCGATCCCCTCCGCCCGCCGCAGGCTCACCCGCGGGCACGGCGGTGTCACGGACCGCGTTAACCGCACGTGTGTGCGGGTACCCGGGATACATGGACCGCTTGGATCATCTGGAGCATCTCGACAAGCAACTGGTCGACGAGCTGGCGCAGGTGGCGCGCGAGACCGTGCGCGACGAGCTGCGTGAGCAGACCCGCAAGCAGCGCCGCACGGCCATGCTGTACGCCGCGTCCGGCGCCGTCGCCCTGTACGCGGGCGGCGCGCTCGCGCTCGCCCTGGGCCTGGCGCTCGCCGTCGGCCTGCCCGGCTGGGCCGCCGCGCTGATCACGGCCGCGATCCTGGGAGTCGTGGCCTACGTGCTGCGCGGCGCGGCCCGTCCGAAGTCCGCGCAGGCCTCCGCGGCCCCCGGTCACGTGGTCGGCGGCACGCCGCCCCCCGGGCCGCCCGGCGGCCTCGGCATGCCGTACCCGCCCATGCCGTCCACGGCACCCGGCGCGGGCGCGGCGGGCGGCCCGGCCCCTGGTATGCGTGAACCGGAGGCGCCGCGCCTGGGGGACATCGACCCCGAGGGCCCGCACCACCGGGCCTGACCCCCGCGATCGGAAAGACCCCACCGACAGGCCTCCCCGGGCCGCCGGCGGGGTCTTCGCCGTTCAGTGCCCCGTCAGCTGCGGCAGCACCTTCGTACGGTAGAAGTCGAAGAAGCCGCGCTGGTCGGGGCCGATCTGGTTGACGTAGACGCGGTCGAAGCCGGCGTCGGCGAAGGCGGTCAGGGCCGAGACGTGTTCGTCCACGTCGTCGCCGCAGACCCGGTTCTCGCGGACCATGTCCTCGGTGACCAGCGGCTGGAGCTGCTCGAAGTGGCGCGGCGTGGGCAGGATCTGGCCCATCTCGCCGGGCAGCAGCTCGTTCGCCCACAGCCCGTGCGCCCGGCGCACGGCCTCGTCCCGGTCGGTGCCGTAGCAGACCTTCGTCCCGCCGCTGACCGGCTTGGTGCCCCCGCCGCCCTTGCGGAACTGGGTGACCATCTCCTCCTCCGGCATCATCGTGATGTAGCCGTCGCCCACGCGCGCCGCGAGCTGGGTCGCCTTGGGGCCGAAGCCGGAGATGTCGATCGGGACCGGTTCGTCGGGGACGGTGTAGAGGCGGGCGTTCTCCACGGTGTAGTGCGTGCCGTGGTGGTTGACCTCCTCGCCGGTGAACAGCCGGCGCATCACCTGGATGGCCTCCTCCAGCATCTCCAGCCGGATGTGCAGCGGCGGCCAGGCGTCGCCGAGGATGTGCTCGTTGAGGGCCTCGCCGGTGCCGACGCCGAGCCGGAAACGTCCGCCGGTCAGCACCGCGCTGGTCGCCGCGGCCTGCGCCACCACCGCCGGGTGGATCCGCACGGTGGGACAGGTCACCGCCGTCTCGATCGGCAGCGACACGGCCTCCGAGAGCGCGCCGATGACCGACCAGACGAACGGACTCTGGCCCTGGGCGTCGTTCCACGGGTGGTAGTGGTCCGAGATCCACAAGGCCTGGAATCCGGCCTGCTCGGCCATGCGCGCCTGCTCGACGAGGTCGGCGGGACCGTGTTCCTCGGTCGACAGGAAATAGCCGTATTCGGGCATAGGGGTACCTCCGCGACCCGGCGGCCGGGTCTGGTCGGGTGGGGTCGCGGGCCCGGGTAACCGGACGGGGTCGGGCCGAAACGCTCCGCCGCCCCGGCGTTTGGGTGCCCTGACCAGGGGGACGCGGAAGGCCTCGGACGAGCCAGACCGCCGGAGGCGTACCGTGAGTCGACCCCGCATCGTGATCGTCGGTGCCGGTTTCGCCGGGTACCGGGCCGCCCGCACCCTCTCGCGGCTGACCCGGCACCGGGCCGCCATCACCCTGCTGAACCCGACCGACTACTTCCTCTACCTGCCCCTGCTGCCCCAGGTGTCCGCCGGGATCCTGGAGCCGCGCCGGGTCACCGTCTCCCTCTCCGGCACCCTGCCCCGGGTGCGGCTGGTGCTCGGCGAGGCCGCCGGCATCGACCTGGACGGGCGCGCCGTGCACTACACCGACCCCGAGGGGGGCACCGGCACGCTGCCCTACGACCGGCTGGTAATCGCCGTCGGCAGCGTCAACAAACTGCTGCCCATCCCCGGCGTCGCCGAGCACGCGCACGGCTTCCGCGGCCTCCCCGAGGCGCTGTACCTGCGCGACCACGTCACCCGGCAGGTGGAGCTCGCCGCCGGGTCCGACGACAGCAAGAGCCGCGCCGCCCGGTGCACCTTCGTGGTGGTCGGCGCCGGATACACCGGCACCGAGGTGGCCGCGCAGATGCAGATGCTCACCGACGACCTGGCACGCCGGCAGGTGCGGCGGCTGGGGCTGCGGCCACGCTGGATGCTGCTGGACATCGCGCCGCGCGTCCTCCCGGAGATGGACGAACGTCTTTCGCATACAGCCGACCGTGTACTGCGGGAACGCGGTGTCGACGTCCGGATGGGCACCTCCGTCAAGGAGGCGACCCACGAGGGGGTGCTGCTCACCGACGGCGACTTCGTCGACACCCGCACCCTCGTCTGGTGCGTCGGCGTCCGGCCCGACCCCCTCGTGGAGAGCACCGGGCAGCCGCTGGAGCGGGGACGCCTCATCGTCGACCCCTACCTCCAGGTGCCGGGGCGGCCCGAGGTGTTCGCGTGCGGCGACGCCGCCGCCGTGCCCGATCTGGACAACCCGGGGAAGTTCACCCCGATGACGGCCCAGCACGCCTGGCGGCACGGCAAGACCGCCGCGCACAACGTGGCCGCCTCGCTCGGCCTCGGCGAGCGGCGCCCCTACCGCCACCGCGACCTCGGCTTCGTCGTCGACCTTGGCGGCGTCAAGGCCGCCGCCAACCCCTTCGGCATACCGCTGTCCGGGCCGCCCGCCGGCGTGGTGACCCGCGCCTACCACCTCGCGGCGATGCCCGGCAACCGCGTCCGGGTCGCCGCCGACTGGCTCCTGGACTCCGTACTGCCGCGCCAGGGCGTCCAGCTGGGCCTCGTACGGTCCTGGTCGGTCCCGCTGGACACGGCCTCCCCGGAGCTCGCGCACGTACCCGGCGGACGCGAACAGCAGGCCCGCACGGGCCCGGGCGCGGCCCTCCCCGAGGACACCGGCGACGAGCCCGCCGAGCACCGGCCGGAGCCGGACCCCGCGCCCGAGAACAACCGGCGAGGCGCGGAACCGGCGAAGAACCAGCCCGGCGGCGAACCCGCCAGGAACCAGCCGGGCGGCGAACCGGCGAAGAACCAGCCGGGCGGCGAGCCCGCCAAGAACCAGCCCGGCCCCCGGCCCCGGGGCGACCATCCCGCCCCGGGCCCCGTCAAACGCGAGGACACCCCCGCGGAAGGAGACTCATGAACAGCGACGAACTCGTCGAACTCGGGCAGCAGCTGCGTGTGGACAGCGTGCGGGCCGCCGCCGCGGCGGGGTCCGGGCATCCGACGTCCTCGATGTCGGCCGCGGACCTGATGGCGGTGCTCCTCGCCCACCACCTCCGCTACGACTTCGAACGCCCCGAGCACCCCGGCAACGACCGCTTCGTCCTGTCCAAGGGCCACGCCTCGCCCCTGCTGTACGCCGCCTACAAGGCGGCCGGCGCGATCGAGGACGGCGAACTGCTGACCTTCCGCAGGCTCGGCAGCAGGCTGGAGGGCCACCCGACGCCGCGCCGGCTGCCCTGGGTGGAGACCGCCACCGGCTCGCTCGGCCAGGGCCTGCCCGTCGGCGTCGGCATCGCGCTGGCCGGCAAGCGGCTGGACCGCACCGGCTACCGGGTGTGGGTGCTGTGCGGCGACAGCGAGCTCGCCGAGGGCTCCATCTGGGAGGCCGCCGAGCACGCCGCGTACGAGCACCTCGACAACCTCACCGTGATCGTCGACGTCAACCGCCTGGGCCAGCGCGGACCCACCCGGCACGGACACGACCTGGACGCCTACGCCCGCCGCTTCCAGGCGTTCGGCTGGCACACCGTGGAGATCGACGGCCACGACGTGGACGCTGTCGACCGCGCCTACGGCGAGGCGGAGTCGACCACCGGGCAGCCGACCGTGATCCTCGCCCGCACCCTCAAGGGCAAGGGCGTCGCCGCCGTCCAGGACCGCGAGGGCCTGCACGGCAAGCCGCTGCCCGACGCGCAGGAGGCGATCGCCGAACTGGGCGGGGAGCGCGACCTCACCGTCCGCGTGCAGGAGCCGCAGGCCGCCCGCATGCTGCACGCCGTCCGCGACACCTCCCTCGCCCTGCCCACCTACGACAAGGGCGACGAGGTGGCCACCCGCAACGCCTTCGGCGAGGCACTCGCCGCGCTCGGCACCGCCCGCGGCGAGGTCGTCGCCCTGGACGGCGAGGTCGGCGACTCCACCCGCACCGAGTACTTCGGCAAGGAGCACCCCGACCGCTACTTCGAGTGCTACATCGCCGAGCAGCAACTGGTCGCCTCGGCCGTCGGCATGGCGGCGCGCGGCTGGGTGCCGTACGCCGCGACCTTCGCGGCGTTCCTCACCCGCGCGTACGACTTCGTGCGCATGGCCTCGATCAGCGGCGCCGGCATCAACCTCGTCGGCTCCCACGCGGGAGTCGCGATCGGCCAGGACGGGCCCTCCCAGATGGGTCTGGAGGACCTGGCGATGTTCCGGGCGGTGTACGGCTCGACGGTGCTCTACCCGTGTGACGCCAACCAGACCGCCAAGCTGGTCGCGGCCATGGCCGACCTGGACGGCGTCCGCTACCTGCGCACCTCGCGCGGCGAGAGCCCCGTCGTCTACGGACCCGAAGAGGAGTTCCCCGTCGGCGGCAGCAAGGTGCTGCGCTCCTCCGGCGAGGACCGGCTGACCGTCGTCGCGGCCGGGGTGACCGTGCACGAGGCGCTGGCCGCCGCCGACGCCCTGGAGCAGGAGGGCATCCGCGTCCGGGTCGTCGACCTGTACTCCGTCAAGCCGGTCGACAAGGAGACCCTGCTGCGGGCCGCCGAGGAGACCGGCTGCCTGCTCACCGTCGAGGACCACCACGAGGAGGGCGGCCTCGGCGACGCCGTCCTGGACGCCTTCACCGACGGCCGGCCCGTACCCCGCCTGGTCCGGCTCGCCGTGCGGACCATGCCCGGCTCGGCCGCGCCCGACGAGCAGCTGCACGCCGCGGGCATCGACGCGGCGGCCATCGCGGCGGCCGGACGGCTGCTGGTGGAGGAGGCGGTCGTGCGATGAACGACGACGTGCGGACGGTACGGGCGGGCCGCCGCACGGTCGAGGTGCACCGGCCCGGCAAGGTGCTCTTCCCCGGCGGGGGCGGCGCCAAGGAGTACACCAAGGGCGACCTCGTCGACTACTACCGGTCCGTCGGGCCGCTCATGGTGCCGCACCTGCGTGGGCGTCCGCTGATGCTGGAGCGGTACCCGGACGGACTCGACGGGCCCCGCTTCATGCAGAAGAACGCCCCGGACCACTATCCGGACTGGATCACCCGGGCCGAGGTCGCCAAGGAGGGCGGCACGGTCACGCACGTCGTCTGCGACGACACCGCCACCCTGGTCTTCCTCGCCGACCAGGCCTGCCTCACCCTGCACCGCTGGCTCTCCCGCACCGGCCGCACCGACCGTCCGGACCGCATGGTCTTCGACCTGGACCCCTCCGGTGACGACTTCGCGGCGGTACGGGACGCCGCCCGGCTGCTCGGCGGGCTCCTCGACGACCTGAAGCTGCCCTCGGCGCTGATGACCACCGGCTCGCGCGGCCTGCACGTGGTCGTCCCCGTCGCCGGGCACCACGACGTCGACGAGGTCCGCGCCTTCGCCCGGGACGTCGCCGAGCTGCTGGCCGCCGAACACCCCGACAAGCTCACCACCGCCGCCCGCAAGAAGGACCGCGGCGACCGGCTCTACCTCGACGTGCAGCGCAACGCCTACGCCCAGACCGCCGTGGCCCCCTTCACCGTCCGCCCCCGCCCCGGCGCCCCGGTCGCCGTCCCCGTCTCCTGGGAGCAGCTCGACGACCCGGACCTCGGCCCGCGCCGCTGGACCATCGAGGACGCCCTCGACCAGGCCCGCACCAACCCCTGGGCGGGCCTGTCCGGCCGGGGCCGCGCCCTGGGCCCGGCCCGGCGTCGGCTCGACGCGCTGCGCGGCGGCTGATCCACCGGATCGAAGCACCTTCGTACGCAGGTCGGACGGGGCGTGTCGCACACGCATGCGCTCCCACATGTTTGGCCCACGCCGCTGCGGCCACACGGAGGGAAGAGGTGGCCATGTCGAACACAAAGAACACATCGGATTCGCAAGGTTCACAGAAACCCCAGAAGCCCCAGGAACCGCAGAACGCACAGGAGCCGCAGGAGGAGGACACCGACCGGCACAGGGAGGAGGAGCACCGGCCGAGCCCCATGGAGGTGCTACGCCAGGCGCGCGCCCAGCTCGCGGAGCTCACCGGCCTCGCCCCCGAGTCGGTCTCGTCCTTCGAACAGACCGAGGACGGCTGGTCGTTGGAGGTGGAGGTCCTCGAACTCGCCAGGGTGCCCGACACGATGAGCCTCATGGCGAGCTACCAGGTCGAACTCGACCCGGGGGGACAGCTCACCGGATACCGGCGCGTCCGCCGCTACGAACGCGGACGGGCCGACGCACGCGGCCGCTAGACCGGCCCGCAGCGACCTCATCCACAGACCGTCACGACCACGACACAGACAAGGAGGCGCGGTCGGCATGACCGTAGTCCCGGCACAGCAGACCGGCGGCGGAGGCGGCAGCAGCGGCCTCTACGACGTACTGGAACTCGTCCTCGACCGGGGTCTCGTCATTGACGCATTCGTACGGGTGTCCCTGGTCGGCATCGAGATCCTGAAGATCGACGTGCGGGTCGTCGTCGCCAGCGTCGACACCTACCTGCGCTTCGCCGAGGCGTGCAACCGGCTCGACCTGGAGGCCGGCCCCCGCAAGAGCCCGGGCCTGCCCGACATGGTCGGCGAGATCACCGAGTCCGGTGCCCGCGGCAAGTCCAAGGGGGCGCTGTCCGGCGCCGCCGAGACCATCTCGGGCGCCTTCAAGCAGGCGCGCGACGAGGGTGAGACCGAGACCCAGTCCAGGCCGCGGCCCCGCAAGAGCACGGCCGCACGCCGGAAGGAGGAGCAGGAGTGAGCACCTACGTGTACGCGATCGCGGCGAGCTCCCACCCCGCGCTTCCCGACGGCATGGGCGGCGTCGGTGAACCGCCGCAGCCCGTCCGGATCCTCAAGGAGGGCGACCTCGCCGCCGTCGTCAGCGAGGCCCCCGAAGGGCTGCGCCCCAAGCGCAGGGACCTGCTGGCCCACCAGAACGTGCTCGCCGAGGCGGGCGCGGGCGGCGTCTTGCTGCCCATGCGGTTCGGCAGTGTCGCCCCGGACGACGCCACGGTCACCGGTGTGCTGGCCGAGCGCGCCGACCACTACAAGGAGCGCCTGCGGGCGCTGGACGGCAAGGTCGAGTACAACGTCAAGGCCAGCCACGTGGAAGAGGCCGTCCTGCACCGCGTGATGGCCGAGAGCCCCGAGCTGCGCGCCCTCGCCGAGGCCAACCGGACGTCGGGCGGCGGCAGCTACGACGACAAGATCCGCCTCGGTGAGATGGTGGCCGCCGCGGTCAAGGCCAAGGAGGCCGAGGACGCCGCCGAGGTGCAGCGCCTGCTGGCCCCGCTCACCGACGCCGTCAGCGTGGGCCCCGAATCCACGGGCTGGCTGGTCAACGTGTCGTTCCTGGTGGACCGCGGCACGGCCGAGGACTTCCTGGCCGCCGTCGAGGAGGCCCGCAAGTCCCTCGCCCACCTCGAACTGCGCGTCAACGGACCGCTGCCGCCCTACAGCTTCGTCGAGCCCGGCCCCGCCGAGCCCGCGGGCACCACGGCCGGAGCGGACGCGGGAGCCGAATAGCGGCCCCGCGGGACGGAGGGAGTAGCGGATGGGACTGATCGGTGAGGTGCTGCTGCTGCCGTTCGCACCGGTGCGCGGGAGCGCATGGGTGATCGAACAGGTGGTCCGCGAGGCAGAGCGGATCTACTACGACCCCTCCACCGTACGGGCCGAACTCGCCCGCCTCGAGGAGCAGCTGGAGGCGGGCGAGATCACCGAGGAGGAGTTCGACCGGCGCGAGGACGAACTCCTCGACCGGCTGGAGACCGGGATGGGCTCCGGCGAGACGACGGGTAACGGGACGGGACTATGAACCGAACGGCAGTGGGCCTCGCGGTAGGCGCCGGGTACCTCCTCGGACGTACCAAGAAACTGAAGATGGCCCTGGCGGTCGGCTCCCTGGTGGCCGGCAAGAAGCTCAACCTGAGCCCGCGTGCGCTCGCGGACCTGGTGAACCAGCAGCTGCGCAACAACCCGCAGTTCAAGGAGATCGGCGACCAGCTGCGCGATGACCTGCGGGGCGTCGGCAAGGCCGCGTCGGGGGCCATGGCCGAGCGGCAGATGAACGCCCTCGCCGACCGGCTGCACGGCCGCACGGCCGGCGTACGCGACCGGCTCTCGGGCGTGGCGTCCGGCAAGGGCTCCGAGGACGCCGAGGACACCGAGGACACCTACGAGGAGGAGGAAGAGCCGGAGGAGCAGGAAGAGCAGGAGCAGGAAGAGCCGGAGGGCCAGGAAGAGCAGGAAGAGCCGGAGGAGGAAGAGCCGGAGGAGGAAGAGCCGGAGGAGGAAGAAGAGCCGGAGGACCAGGAGGCGGAGGCCGAGGAGGAGGCCCCGGCGCCCAGGAAGAAGGCGGCGGCGAAGAAGGCTCCGGCTCCGGCCAAGAAGGCCCCCGCGAAGAAGGCGGCGGCGAAGAAGGCTCCCGCCAAGAAGGCTCCCGCCAAGAAGGCACCTGCCAAGAAGGCGGCGCAGAAGACCCAGGGCGCGGCGCGGAAGACGACCGCGAAGAAGACGGCCGCGGCCGGTGGCTCGCCCCGGTCCCGGCGGTCGAAGGGCGGTGATGAAGGATGACCGAGAACCTCGGATCCGCGAAGTCCGCCGCGGGCAAGGCGACGGGCGACACCGACGGCGCGGCGCAGGACAACCCCCTCACCGCGCTGGTCCACAGCGAAGCCGCCGACCGCCTCAAGGCGGAGGCGCAGGAATACCTCGCGGCACAGGCCCAGCGCATGCTGAGTGGCGTCGGCCGCAAGCTGGGCGAGACCACGGTCAAGCTCAACGACATCGCCGAGGGCAACAGCCCGGGCTTCGCCAAGATGGCCCTCGACGGCGGCCGCAAGCTCGCCGAAGGCAAGGGCCCGCTGCGGTCCGCGCTGGAGGTGGGGGCCTCGCGAGCCAAGGAGAGCGTGATGGGAGCCCTGAAGAACCTGGGCGGCGGCAAGGGCAAGCGCAAGAGAGGCGCGGGCTCCAAGCCGATCGTCATCATCGAGCACATCGACGTCGGCGTGCCGCTGCGCACCGCCTACGACCAGTGGACCCAGTACCAGGACTTCAGCACCTTCGCCAAGGGCGTCAAGAGCGCCAGCCGCGCCGACGACACGCACAGCGACTGGCAGGCGAAGGTGTGGTGGTCCAGCCGCAGCTGGAAGGCCCAGACCACCGAGCAGATCCCCGACTACCGCATCCAGTGGACGTCGGAGGGCGCCAAGGGCACCACCAAGGGCGTGGTCTCCTTCCACGAGCTGGAGGAGAACCTCACCCGCGTGCTGCTGGTCATGGAGTACTACCCCACCGGCTTCTTCGAGAAGACCGGCAACATCTGGCGCGCCCAGGGCCGCCGGGTCCGGCTCGACCTCAAGCACTACGCCCGGTTCATCACCCTCAAGGGCGAGGCGGAGGACGGCTGGCGCGGCGAGATCCGCGACGGCGAGGTCGTCCGCAGCCACGAGGACGCCGTCGAGGAGGAGGAACAGCAGCAGGCGGCCGAAGAGGGCGAAGAGGGCGAAGAGGGCGCCGAGGCCGGCGAGGACGAGGAGCAGTACGAGGACGAGGCCGAGGCCGAGGGCGAGGAGGAAGAGCCCGAGGAGGACGAGGCCGAAGAGGAAGAGGGCGAGGAAGAGGGCCCGTACGCCGAGGACGAGAGCGGTGAGTACGAGGAGGAGCCCGAGGAGGAGGCCGAGGAAGAGCCCGAGGAGGCGTACGAGGAGGAAGAGGAGCCTGAGTACGCCGGGCGCGGGGGCCGTCGATGACGACGCCCGGCCGGCTCCCCGAGCCCTACGGCCAGGGCGGGGGAGCCAACCTCGCCGACATCCTCGAGCGCGTGCTCGACAAGGGGATCGTCATCGCGGGCGACATCAGGATCAACCTGCTCGACATCGAACTGCTCACGGTGAAACTGCGGCTCATCGTCGCCTCCGTGGACAAGGCGAAGGAGATGGGCATCGACTGGTGGGAGACCGACCCCGCCCTGTCCTCCCGCGCCCGCCGCGACGAACTCGCGCGTGAGAACGCCGAGTTGCGGGAACGGCTGGCCCGCCTGGAGGAACTGGAGCCGAGCCGCGTGCCGAAGGAGGAATCATGATCGGACTGCGGTACGTCTACGCCGTCTGCCGCCCCTTCGACGCGCCCCTGCAGGCCCAGTTGACGGGGATCGGGGGCGCCCCGCCGGGGCTGCTGCACCACCACGGACTGGTCGCGGTCGTCAGCACGGTCCCCGAGGCCGACTTCGCCGAGGACGCCCTGCGCGCCCACCTGGAGGACCTGGACTGGCTGACCGTGACCGCCCGCGCCCACCAGGGCGTGATCGACGCGCTCACCACCGTCACCACCCCGCTGCCGCTGCGCCTGGCCACCGTCTTCAGGGACGACAGCGGTGTACGGACCATGATCGAGGCCCGCGAGAAGGAGTTCCGGCACACCCTCGACCGGCTTCAGGGCCGGGTGGAATGGGGGGTGAAGGTGTACGCCGACATCGCACCGGCCCAGCCGGAACAGCCGGCGCCCAAGCCCGCGTCGGGCCGCGACTACCTCCGGCAGCGGCGGGCCCGGACCCGGTCGGACGACGACTTGTGGCAGAAAGCGGAGGAATTCGCGAGCCGTCTGCACGGCACGCTTTCCGAGCGGGCCGAGGATTCCCGGCTGCACGCCCCGCAGAATCCCGCGCTTTCCAAGATTTCGGGGCGGAACATCCTCAACGCGGCCTATCTCGTGCCGCGTGCGCATTCCGAGGAATTCGTGGAAATCGTGGACCGGGCGAAAGACGAGACTCCTGGGCTGCGGGTGGAACTCACCGGCCCCTGGGCCCCCTACTCCTTCGCAGGTGACGTCCGGGGCGAGGCACCCGGAGAGGGTGGGGAAGGCACGTGACCGTCATAGAACGCCGCGAGGTCGCCCTGGTGGACCTGCTGGACCGGCTGCTGGCCGGCGGCGTCGTCATCACCGGGGACGTCACGCTGCGCATCGCGGACGTCGACCTGGTCCGCATCGACCTGAACGCGCTGATCAGCTCGGTGAACGCACAGGTGCCGTCACCGTTCGAGGAGCCGTCATGACCCCGCGCAACCGCATGGAGCTCGAACCCGACACGGTCGAGCGCGATCTCGTCAAACTCGTCCTGACCGTCGTGGAGCTGCTGCGCCAGCTGATGGAACGGCAGGCGCTGCGCCGTTTCGACACCGGCGACCTCACCGAGGAGCAGGAGGAGCGGATCGGGCTCACCCTGATGCTCCTGGAGGACCGCATGGCCGAACTGCGCGACCGCTACGGGCTGCGGCCCGAGGACCTGAATCTGGACCTCGGGCCGCTCGGACCTCTGCTGCCCCGGGAATGACGCCGTACAGCGCGTCTTCCGGGTCAGTTCACCACCTGTACCAGCGGCTCCTGCCGCCGCCCGCGGCGGTTCCGCGAAGCAGGAAACCCAGCAGCCAGACCACGAGAACCGCCAGGGCGATCCACCAGAGCAACTTCAGCGCGAATCCGGCGCCGAAGAGAATGAGCACCAGAAGCAGTACCAGCAGGATGGGAACCATGATGTGAACCTCCTGCATTCCGGGTTTCCCGGAATGCGTGGATCAGGCTTCCTTCCTGCACAGGATTTCTCCGTGCAGGACCGCGAACCACCCGTCCTCCCGCTCGCCCCACTCCCGCCACGCCCGCGCCACCGCCCCCAGCCGCTCCGGGGTCGCGTGACCGCCCTCGGTGGCGCGCTCCGCATAGGAGGAGGCGACGGTGCGGTCCGCCCACAGCCCGCTCCACCAGGCCCGCTCCCCGGCGGTGGCGAAGGTCCAGGTGGCGGAGGTGGCCGTGATGTCGGTGAGCCCGGCGGCCAGCGCCCAGGACTTCAGCCGGCGCCCGGCGTCCGGCTCGCCGCCGTTGGCCCGGGCCACCCGCAGGTACAGCCGGCGCCAGTCGTCCAGGCCCGGCAGCGCCGGGTACCAGGTCATCGCCGAGTAGTCCGAGTCGCGGACGGCGATGAACCCGCCGGGCCTGGTGACCCGGCGCATCTCGCGCAGCGCCCGCACGGGATCGCCGACGTGCTGCAGCACCTGGTGGGCGTGGACCACGCAGAACGTGTCGTCCGGGTAGTCCAGGGCGTGCACGTCGGCGACGGCGAAATCGACGTTCGTCAGGCCCCGCTCGGCGGCGGTCTCCCGCGCCCGGTCCAGGATGCCCGGCGCGTGGTCGACGCCGGTGACGTGCCCGCCGGGGACCAGCGCCGCCAGGTCGGCGGTGATGGTCCCCGGTCCGCAGCCGATGTCCAGGATCCGCATATGGGGCTTGATCGAGCCGAGCAGGTACGCCGCGGAGTTGGCGGCGGTCCGCCAGGTGTGCGAACGCAGCACCGACTCGTGGTGCCCGTGCGTGTAGACGGCGGTCTCCTGCGGCTCCGGCATGGCTGCACCCCTTGGTCGTCGGTACGCCTCACCGTACGCGCGCCAACCGCATTTTGAGACCGGCGTTTTACAATGTGGACTGACCGAAGGGCCGGTACACCGTCAGTGCCTCGGGCAGCTTCTCCAGCGTCACCTCGCCCCCCACCTCGGTGACCTCACCGTCGTACGCCAGCGGCGTGCCCGGCGCGACCCCGGCCAGGCGCAGCCGGTTCACCTGCACCGCCGCGTGCGCCGGGGAGCGGGTCAGCGGGCCCGCCGCGGCGGCGGCGAGCAGGCGCAGCGCGGGCCTGCGGCTGCCGTGCACCACCCGTACGTCCAGCAGCCCGTCCGCCAGATCGGCCCGGCGGCCGGGCGCCAGGCCCATGCGGTGGTAGACGCCGTTGCCGACGAACAGCAGCCACAGCGGGCGGGTCTCGCCGCCGACCTCGACCGCCAGCGGATGCCGGTCGGCGCGCAGCACGCGCAGCGCGCCGAGCACCCCGGCGGGCCAGCCGCCGATCCGGCTCGACCAGCGCTCCCGCTCGCGCACCAGCTCCGGATAGACGCCGAGGCTCAGCGTGTTGACGAAGACGCCGGAGGTGTCGCGGCACGCGAACCGGCCGACGTCCACCCGCACGGCCTCGCCCCGCCGGACGGCGCCGGCGAGGTCGCGTACGTCCTCCACGCCCAGGTCGTAGGCGAAGTGGTTGAGCGTCCCGCCGGGCAGCACCGCGAGCGGCAGCCCGTGGCGCAGGGCGACGGCGGCGGCCGCGTTCACCGTGCCGTCGCCGCCGCACACCCCCAGCACCCGCGCCCGCGTGGCCGCCTTCTCCAGTTCGGCCCGCATCTCCTCGGGCGCGCACTCGACGACCTCGGCCTTCGGCAGGGCGTCGCACAGCGCGCGTACCCGCTCGGCGGTGCCCGAGGCGGTGTTCGCCACGACCACCAGGCCTTCGCCGTCCTCGAGTGCCGGGGCCTGGGTGCGGGGCCGGGCGGGCGGGCTGCCCTGCGCGCGGGTCGGCACCAGGCCCCGGACCGCGTACGCGGCGCCCACCCCCAGGGCGGCGCCCGCCAGGACGTCGCTCGGGAAGTGCACGCCCGTGTAGACGCGGGACATGGCGACCGAGAACGCCACCGGCGCCACCACCGCGCCCCAGGCCGGCGACTCCAGGGCGACCCCGGCGGCGAAGGCCGCCGCGGAGGCGGAGTGGCCCGAGGGGAACGAGGTGGTGATCGGCTGCCGCTTCAGCTGCCGTACCAGCGGCACGGGGTCCAGCACCGGCCGGGGGCGGCGCACCGAGCGCTTGCCGAGGGTGTTGATGGTCAGGGAGGCCAGGCTCAGCGAGGCCAGGCCCCGGGCGGCGGCCCGGCGGGCGCGCGGGGTCCGGGCGGCGGCCATGGCGGCGGCCGCCGCGAACCACAGCACCCCGTGGTTCGCGCTCCGGCTCAGCCGGGGCAGCACGCGCTCGGCGCCGGGCCAGTGCCGTTCGGCGGCCACCTCGAACAGCCGGCAGTCCAGGGCGAGCAGCTTCTCACGCAGGGCGTGGCGGCCGGGCCGGGGGACAGTGAGGTCGACGTCAGGGCTCATGTGGCTGCGGATACCCTGAAGTGGCCGTTTCTTGTCGGCCGACGGTGTACCCGAGGCTGTCCGACGGGGAAGGAACCCGTATGCGCCTGCTCCTCGTCCGGCACGGCCAGACCCCGTCCAACGTCGGTTTCCTGCTGGACACGGCCGCCCCCGGCCCGGGGCTGACAGAGCTCGGCGAGCGACAGGCCGCCGCCCTCCCCGAGGCCCTCGCGGGTGAGGACATCGAGGCCGTCTACGCCTCCACCCTGATCCGCGCCCAGCTCACGGCCGCCCCGCTGGCCGCCGCCCGCGGCCTGGAGGTGAACGTCCGCGACGGCATCCGCGAGGTGTCCGCGGGCGACCTGGAGATGCTGCCCGGCCACTCGGCACGGGGCGAGCTGTACATGCGCACGGTGTTCGCGTGGGCGGCCGGTGACACCGCGCTGCGCATGCCCGGCGGGGAGAGCGGCACCGAGGCGCTGGCCCGCTACGACGCCGTCGTCGCCGAGGCCGCGGACAGCGGCGCCTCCACGGTCGCCCTGGTCAGCCACGGCGCGGCCATCCGCATGTGGACCGCCGCCCGCGCCGGCAACGTCGAGGTGCCCTTCGCCGCCGCCCGCCCCTTGGACAACACCGGCGTGGTGATCCTGGAGGGCTCGCCCTCCGACGGCTTCAAGGCGCTGTCCTGGCAGGGCACCCTGGTGGCCCCCGCCGGGGAGAGCGGGCCGGCCGGGCAGCCGCTGGACGCGACCGGATAAGCGTTTGCCCCAGGTCGGGGGAGCCCCGGAGAATGCCACCCCATGGGACACCTGGAAGCCGCGCACCTCGAGTACCACCTCCCCGACGGGAGGACCCTGCTCGGCGACGTGTCCTTCCGGGTCGGCGAAGGCGCCGCCGTCGCCCTGGTCGGCCCCAACGGCGCCGGCAAGACCACCCTGCTCCGCCTGATCTCCGGGGAGCTCAAGCCCCACGGGGGCACGGTCACCGTCAGCGGCGGCCTCGGCGTGATGCGCCAGTTCGTCGGCTCCGTACGGGACGAGACGACCGTACGCGACCTGCTCGTCTCCGTCGCACCGCCCCGCATCCGCGAGGCCGCGAAGGCGGTCGACGAGGCCGAGCACGCCGTCATGACCGTCGACGACGAGGCCGCCCAGCTGGCGTACGCGCAGGCCCTCGCCGACTGGGCGGAGGCGCGCGGCTACGAGGCCGAGACACTGTGGGACATGTGCACCACGGCCGCGCTCGGCGTCCCCTACGAACAGGCCCAGTGGCGGCAGGTGCGCACCCTGTCCGGCGGCGAGCAGAAGCGGCTGGTCCTCGAGGCGCTGCTGCGCGGCACCGACGAGGTGCTGCTGCTGGACGAGCCGGACAACTACCTGGACGTGCCCGGCAAGCGCTGGCTGGAGGAGCGGCTGAAGGAGACCCGCAAGACCGTCCTGTTCGTCTCCCACGACCGCGAACTCCTCGCCCGCGCCGCCGAGAAGATCGTCTCCGTCGAGCCCGGCCCGGCCGGCGCCGACGCCTGGGTGCACGGCGGCGGCTTCGCCACCTACCACGAGGCCCGCCGCGAACGCTTCGCCCGCTTCGAGGAACTGCGCCGCCGCTGGGACGAGAAGCACGCCCAGCTGAAGAAGCTGGTCCTGAACCTCCGTCAGGCCGCCTCGGTCAGCCACGAACTGGCCTCCCGCTACCAGGCGGCGCAGACCAGGCTGCGCAAGTTCGAGGAGGCCGGACCGCCGCCCGAGCCGCCGCGCGAGCAGGACATCCGCATGCGCCTGAAGGGCGGCCGCACCGGCGTACGGGCCGTCACCTGCGCGGGCCTGGAACTGACCGGCCTGATGAAACCGTTCGACCTGGAGGTCTTCTACGGCGAACGGGTCGCCGTCCTCGGCTCCAACGGATCCGGCAAGTCGCACTTCCTGCGTCTGCTCGCCGGCGACGAGGTGGCGCACACGGGAGCGTGGAAGCTGGGCGCGCGGGTGGTGCCCGGGCACTTCGCGCAGACCCACGCCCATCCGGAGCTGGAGGGCCGCACACTGCTCGACATCCTGTGGAAGGAGCACTCCCAGGACCGGGGCGCGGCCATGTCCCGGCTGCGCCGCTACGAGCTGACCCAGCAGGCCGAGCAGCCCTTCGAGAAGCTCTCCGGCGGCCAGCAGGCCCGCTTCCAGATCCTTCTGCTGGAACTGGAGGGTGTCACGGCCCTGCTCCTGGACGAGCCGACCGACAACCTCGACCTGGAGTCCGCCGAAGCCCTCCAGGAGGGCCTGGAGGCCTTCGAGGGCACGGTCCTCGCGGTCACCCACGACCGCTGGTTCGCCCGCTCCTTCGACCGCTACCTGGTCTTCGGCAGCGACGGCCGGGTGCGTGAGACGTCCGAGCCGGTGTGGGACGAGCGCAGGGTGGAGCGGGCCCGGTAGCCCCGCGGTGGGACTACCGGGCCCGCTCCGGCTCAGACGGTCCTCACTTCCAGCGCAGCAGCGCGCCCAGGCCGCCCGCCGGGGTGTCGTCCCCCGTGTCCCGGAGCACCGCCGCCAACGACAGCGCGGCGGCGTCCGTGGCCACGGCGGAGCGGATCAGCGCGTCGTCGGCGCGCACGGACCAGGAGTGCTGCTCGCCGAGGATCTGCAGCTCGGTGCGGCGCACCGCCAGCTGGTCCGGATCCTCCCCGATCCACACCTCGCGGTGCGCGTCGGGGCCGTCCGGCCTGAGCAGCAGCTCCTCGATCCGGTGCTCCCGGGCCGCCTCCACCAGCGCGGGCACGCCCTCGACGGCGCCGACGCGGCCCTCGTCGTCCTGGGAGCGGGCGGCCCGGAACCGGTCCAGCCGAGCCGCGAGCCCACGCCGCACGTGCTCGGCGCGCACCTGCTCCACCTCGTCGTCCAGCAGCCTGCTGCCGGTGCCGTGCGCGGACTCCACCACCCGGTCGTGCAGCCGCTTGGGCAGCCGCTCGCGCACCTCGCGCCGCTCCCGCTCGTCACCGACCAGGATCAGCAGGTCCGCCCGGGTCTCGTCCTGGCAGACGGCGAGCGCGTCGGCGATCTCGGCCGCGTTGTGCTCCCAGGTGTTCTCCACCTTCAGCTGGAAGTGCCGCTCGGACCAGTCGGCGCTGCTGGTGCGGTGGACCGGCCACTGCCGGCCCACGACCGCGCCCGCCTTCTGCCGTCCCAGCGAGCTGCGCAGCTCGAAGTCGGCGCCGCGGCGATCGACGTAGGCGACGATCGCCACCGGGTGCTCACCCGCCAGATCCAGCAGCGGGGTCACGCGGGGCAGCGGGGCCCACGTGGCGTGGCTGCCCGGCGGGGTGTGCGCCAGCACCGGGTCGAGCACGACCTCCCCGCCCCGCGCGAACAGGGACCGCCCGTACGGGTCGGGGGAGTGGCGCAACTCCTCGACCGCCTCCTGCACCGCCCGGCACGTGGCGTCGTCCGCGCCCTGCTCCCCCAGGTCCCGGGCCATCGCCTGGGCCGTCAGGTGCAGCTGGTGCGGTGTGTCCTCCGCGTGCCTGGAGGTGTCGACGTACACGGAGGCCCAGGGGCCGGAATGTTCGTACAGTGGATGCAGAAAGGCGAGATCCATGGCTCCCTCCCGGATGCCGCTCGGGGGTAGTGCGTGCCGGGCGGGTACCCGTACCGCATGAACGAACACGACGAGCGGGACATCACGATGACCGGAGTCGACGCCAGCCGCCTGGACGACCAGCAGCTGATGAAAGAGCTGGAGACGATCCACCGCACACGTCACGACACGCTCCTGTACGGCTCGAACGACGCGCTGCGGGCCCACAACGAGCGCATGGCCCAGCTGGAGGGCGAGTACCTGCGCCGCAACCCGCGCCGGCTGGTGGCCGCGGGCCGCACCCGGGAGGGCGCCCGAGAACGGAGCTGCGCCGAGACGGCGGCGCCCGACGGCTCCGGTACATGACGACGCGGGGGCTCCCCGGACGGGAAGCCCCCAAGAGTGCCGGCCGGTGCGCCGTCAGCAGTGCAGCGGTGGCCTGCCCCAGTGCCGGTGGGCGGATACGGCGGCCACGAACGCCTCGGCGAAGTCCGCGTGCGCGGCGCCCGGGGCGGTGTCCGTGACCACGCCTTGGTCGCTGACCACGTGGTGGAACTCGGTCGACAGCCTCAGACCCTCCGGTTCCAGTGCCGACAGGATCCCGACGCCCGAGCCCAGTGCCCCGATCGCCTTGCCGTGCCGGTAGGCGGAGCGGACGAAGCGCATCGCGTCCGGGTCCGCGATGACCGCCGGGGTGCCGGTGGGGCCGCCGGGGAGCAGGACGGCGTCGTACAGGACGGAGGCGACCGTGGGCAGAGCGCGGTCGACTGTATACGATCGACCGTCGATTCCCGTCACCGTGCCCTCCGTCGCCGACAGCGCCTCCACGATCGCCCCCTCGGCCGCCAGCACCTCCCGCACCGACGCCAGCTGCTCGGCGTCCACGCCGTCGGTGACCAGCACCGCGATCTGCCGCGTGCGGATCGAACCGTCGCCGCGCAGCGCCTCCAGGCTGAGCGCGGGCGAGACCTGCTTGGCCCCCGCCGCCTCGACGGCCGACGGCTCGGGCACCCCGATACCGCTCGCCACCTGCGCCGCCAGCTCGGTGTCCACCCTGGCCAGCTGCTCGACCGTACGCGCCCGCACCGTCCGCGCGTCCACCTTGCCCAGCTCGAACCGGAACGCCGCCACGATGTGCTGCCGCTCCCAGTCGGTCATGCTGTGCCAGAACAGCGCGGCCTGACTGTAGTGGTCCTGGAAGCTCGGACTGCGCCGCCGGATCGTCGCGCCGTCCACGCGCTCGGTGTAGTGCGTGAACGCCGCCCCGCCGGCCCCGGCGTGCGCCGGGCAGCCGCCGCCGAGGGAGTTCGGGAAGTAGTTCGTGCCCCGGTGGATCGCGCCCTGGTGGTAGCCGTCGCGGTGGTTGGTGCGCACCGGCGCCACCGGCCGGTTCACCGGTATCTGGGTGAAGTTGGGGCCGCCCAGCCGGATCAGCTGCGTGTCCAGGTAGGAGAAGTTCCTGGCCTGCAGCAGCGGGTCGTTGGTGAAGTCGATGCCCGGAACCACGTTGGCCGTGTGGAAGGCGACCTGCTCGGTCTCGGCGAAGAAGTTCTCCGGGTTGCGGTTCAGCACCATACGGCCGATCGGCCGCACCGGCACCTGCTCCTCCGGGATGACCTTCGTGGCGTCCAGCAGATCGAAGTCGAACGCGAACTCGTCCTCCTCCGGCACCAGTTGGACACCCAGCTCCCACTCCGGGTACTCACCCGCCTCGATCGCGTCCCACAGGTCGCGCCGGTTGAAGTCCGGGTCGCGGCCCTGGCACTCCTGCGCCTCGTCCCACACCAGCGAATGCACACCCAGCTTCGGCTTCCAGTGGAACTTCACGAACGTGCCGCGCCCCTCGGCGTTCACGAACCGGAAGGTGTGCACGCCGAAGCCCTGCATCATCCGGTAGCTGCGCGGGATCGCCCGGTCCGACATCAGCCACATGATCGCGTGCAGCGTCTCCGGCTGCAGCGACACGAAGTCCCACAGGGTGTCGTGCGCGGACGCGCCGGTGGGGATGTCGTTGTGCGGCTCCGGCTTCACCGCGTGCACGAAGTCCGGGAACTTGATGCCGTCCTGGATGAAGAAGACCGGGAAGTTGTTCCCCACCAGGTCGTAATTGCCCTCGGACGTATAGAACTTCGTGGCGAAACCGCGCACGTCGCGCACCGTGTCCGCCGAACCCTTGGGGCCCTGCACGGTGGAGAACCGCACGAACACCGGCGTCCGCACGGACGGGTCCTGCAAGAACGCCGCCCGCGTGAACGGTGCGCAGGACTCGTACGGTTCGAAGAAGCCGTACGCGCCCGCGCCCCGCGCGTGCACCACCCGCTCCGGGATCCGCTCGTGGTCGAAGTGGGTGAGCTTCTCCCGGAAGTGGAAGTCCTCCATCAGCGTCGGCCCGCGCTCGCCGACGGTCAGCGAGTCGTCGGTGTGGTCGACGCCGACACCCTGGTCGGTGGTGAGCGGACCCGCCGCCGGGTCGTCGGCGTGGAACGCCTCGCGCTGCTCCTGTTTGCGGTCGGCAGGTGTGCCCATCAGCCGGCCTCCCCAGCGAACACGTGCAGGAACGCGTCGCAGAACGCCTTCAGGTCGTCCGGCTTGCGGCTGGTGACCAGCTGGTTGGAGCCGTGGTCGCAGATCTTCACCTGCTCGTCCACCCAGGTGCCGCCCGCGTTGCGGATGTCCGTCGCGAGGCTCGGCCACGAGGTCAGCACCCGGCCCCGTACGACGTCCGCCTCGACCAGCGTCCACGGGGCGTGGCAGATCGCGGCGACCGGACGGCCCCCGTCGAAGAAGCCCTTCACGAACGCGACGGCCTTCTTGTCCATCCTGAGGAAGTCCGGATTGGCCACCCCGCCCGGCAGGACCAGCGCCCCGAACGAGCCGGCCGACGTCTCGCCCACCACCTCGTCCACGTCGAACGTGTCCGCCTTGTCCAGATGGTCGAAAGCCTGCACCTTCCCCGGCTTCGTCGACACCAGCACCGGTTCGTGCCCGGCGTCCGAGGCCGCCTTCCACGGCTCGGTCAGTTCGACCTGCTCGACGCCCTCAGGTGCCACCAGAAACGCGATACGCATGATCGTCATGGTCCTTTCCACGTTCGAAAGACGTCCGGGAGACGTCTCGGCGTCCGTCCGTCGCACCCCACCGGGCGCTGTCCCGCGCGCGCTTCCGCCTCGCCCTGGCCGCCCGCCGGCAGCGCAGCAGCTCCTCGCCGTACGGCAGGAGCACGCACGCGCCGATCGCCACGCCGATGCCCGCCAGATAGCCGGGCGACAAGGGGCGCCGGCGCGGCACCAGGCGCCACGCGTCCGGGTCGCCCCGGCCGCCGCGCAGCAACGACCGCACCTGGTCGGCGTGCAGACACATCAGGGCACTCAGCCCGGCGAACGGCAGCGACTCCAGGAAACTGTGGATGTGCTGCTCGACCGGCTTGACCTCGCGGTCGCTGCCGACCGCCGTCCGCACGTCCCACAGCGCCGTCGCCTCGTGCACGGCGGCCGCGCCCAGCTGCACCGTCAGCAGCAGCGGATTCACCTCGTAGCGCAGGGTCAGCGCGATGGGCAGACCCACCTCCGCCATCATCAGCGAATGGATCAGGGACTCCTTGGTCCCGGCCGTGTCCTCGATCCGGGTGCGCCGGTGCATCACCCAGTCCGCCACACCCGGCACGAACCAGCCGGGCAGCAGCCCGTACAGCAGATACCGGGTGGTGGCGTCACCGACGTCCACGGTGACGCCCGCCGCGGCGATCTCCGCGGCCCTGTCCCGGCTCATCCGCGGCCCACCAGCGCCTCGGCCAGCTCCTGCACGGTGGTGTAGCGGGTCTGGCGCGGCAGCCGCGCCACCGCCTCGATCAGGGCGTCCGGCGCGTTCTTGCGTCGCAGGCCCCGGGCCAGGTCGGCCGGATGCGCCGGGAACGCGCTGCGCCCCAGGATCCGGGCCAGCTCGAACCGGACCGTCTCCAGCGTTCCGGAGCGTCCCGGCGCGACCGGACCGCCCCAGATCTCCGGATCGTCCTCGGCGGTCGGCTCCGGGTCGTGCCACTCCTCGGTGCGCGTGGGGTGCCCGGACCGGAGCAGGCCCTGGAGTTCGTGCTTCATCTCGTCGTCCCGGTGAACGCTCAGCCGGTCACTGCCTCGCTGCATGTCTCCCTCCAGATCTTCGGGGTCTGCCCCGCGTACCCGAGCACCGGACGCCGACACGGGATCGGGGGGACGGAAACGAGCCGCCCTCTACTCCCCGTGCCGCCCCGGCAGGAACTCCTGCACCTTCGCCTTCAGCCCCTGCTTGATCACCGACCCGCGGTCCGCGTCGCCCTTGAGGATCGAGGCCGCCGTCGCCTCCATCTGCTCCCAGGTGGCGTGCGGCGGAATCGGCGGCACCGCCGGATCGGTGAGGAACTCGATCACCGAGGGCCCGTCCGCCTCCAGCGCCGCGCGCCAGCCCGCCTCGACGTCCTCCGGCTTCTCCACCCGGATCCCGGTCAGCCCCAGGGAGCGGGCGAACGCCGCGTACTGCACGTCCGGCAGCGCCTGCGAGGGCAGGAAGGACGGGGCGCCCTCCATCGCGCGCATCTCCCAGGTGACCTGGTTGAGGTCGTGGTTGTTCCACACCGCGAACACCAGCCGCGGATCCGTCCACCGGTCCTGGTACTTCGCGGCGGTGATCACCTCGGCCAGCCCGTTCATCTGCATGGCGCCGTCCCCGACCAGCGCGAACACCGGCCGGTCCGGATGCGCGAACTTCGCGCCGATCGCGTACGGCACACCGGCGCCCATCGTCGCCAGCGTCCCGGACAGCGAGCCGCGCATGCCCGGCCGCATGGTGATGTGCCGCGCGTACCAGTTGGCCACCGAACCCGAGTCCGAGGTGATGATCGAGTTGTCCGGCAGCAGCGGGTCCAGCGCCCGCGCCACGTACTCCGGGTTGATCGGGTCGGCGGACAGCTGCGCCCGCCGCTCCATCGTCTCGTGCCAGCGCCGCACGTTCGCGCACACGGTGTCGAACCACTCGCGGTCCTGGGGGCGGCCGTCGCGGTCGGCCTCCAGCAGCGCGATCAGCCGCCGCAGGGTCGCCTTGGCGTCGCCGACGAGGTTCACCTCGTACGGGTAGCGCATCCCGACCATGTGCGGGTCGATGTCGATCTGCACCCCCCGCGCCTTGCCGAACTCCGGCAGGAACTGCGTGTACGGGAAGGACGAACCGATGGTCAGCAGCGTGTCGCAGTCCCGCATCAGCTCGTACGACGCACGCGTGCCCAGCAGGCCGATCGAACCGGTGACGTACGGCAGTTCGTCACTGAGCGCGTCCTTGCCCAGCAGCGCCTTGGCGACGCCCGCGCCGAGCAGCTCCGCGATCCGCTCCACCTCCGCCGCCGCGCCGGCGGCACCCTGGCCGATCAGGATGGCCGGCTTGTCCCCGGCGTTCAGGACGTCCACGGCCCTGCGCAGCGCGTCGTCGGCCGGGGTCGAGGTCCAGTCGCTCAGGCCCAGGCTGGAGGGCACCATCTTGAACTCGTGCGTGGGTGCCGAGTAGTCCAGTTCCTGCACGTCACCGGGGATGATGACGGCCGTCGGACTGCGCCGGGCGTACGCGGTGCGGATCGCCCGGTCCAGTACGTTCGGCAGCTGTTCGGGGACGGTGACCGTCTCCAGGAAGTCCGACGCGACGTCCTTGAACAGCGAGTGCAGGTCCACCTCCTGCTGATAGGAGCCGCCCATCGCGGTCCGGTGCGTCTGGCCGACGATCGCCAGCACCGGCACATGGTCCAGCTTGGCGTCGTACAGGCCGTTGAGCAGGTGGATGGCGCCGGGACCGGAGGTTGCCGCGCACACCCCGAGACGGCCGGAGAACTTGGCGTAGCCGACCGCCTGGAAGGCGGACATCTCCTCGTGCCGGGACTGGATGAATCGCGGCTGGTCCTCGGCCCGTCCCCAGGCCGCGAGCAGGCCGTTGATACCGTCGCCGGGATAGCCGAAGACCTGCTCCACGCCCCATGCGCGCAGCCGCGCCAGGACGTGGTCGGACACCTTGGTGCTCATGGAGTGAACCTCCCGGTGATGGGGGAAACGGACGATCCGGTCAGCCCGTTCCGAGTGACCGCCCCGGCATGCGGAAAACCTGCGGGGCCGCCCCCGGGCCCCGCGGTCGGGAAAGCGGGTGTTTGCCCCCGGCGGCCGGGGGCAGGCGCACGGGCACAGTGCTTCGGACAGGAGGCACACGTCCGTGGGAGCGGCGAGTCGTCGCCACGGGTGCCTCTGTCCGGACCGGATGCGCTCCCACGGTGACCCTCGAACCCAGCACTCCAGGGGAGTTGCTACGCACCATGCCGAACCGAGCGAGCACGAAGCACCACCCCCACGACGACGCCCCCGACACCGCGGACGCCTTCCGCCGCCTCGCCGCCCTCCCCCCGGGAGCCGAACGCGACGCGCTGCGCGACAAGGTCGTCGAGGCCTGGCTGCCCATGGCCGAACGGCTCGCCGGCCGTTTCCGCAGCCGCGGCGAGAGCTACGAGGACCTGCGCCAGGTCGCCGCCCTCGGCCTGGTCAAGGCCGTCGACCGGTACGACCCCGAACGCGGCAACGCCTTCGAGAGCTACGCCGTGCCCACCGTCACCGGCGAGATCAAGCGGCACTTCCGCGACCACATGTGGACCCTGCACGTGCCCCGCCGGATCCAGGACCTGCGCAACCGGGTCCGGTTCGCCTCCCAGGACCTCTCCCAGACCACGCCCGGCCGCCGGCCCACCGCCGCGGAGATCGCCGAGCACGCCGGCCTGAGCGAGGAGGACGTGCGGGCCGGCCTGGAGGCGCTGGAGAGCTTCACCGCGCTGTCCCTGGACGCGGAACTGCCCGGCAGCGAGGACGGCTACTCGCTCAGCGACGCGCTCGGCGCCCCCGACCCCGCGCTCGACACCGTCGTCGACCGCGAGGCGGTCAAGCCCCGGCTCGCGGCACTGCCCGAGCGCGAACGGGCCATCCTCTACATGCGGTTCTTCGGCGACATGACCCAGAGCCGGATCGCCGAACAGATGGGCATCTCGCAGATGCACGTCTCCCGGCTGATCAGCCGCTGCTGCGACCGGCTGCGCGAGCAGGTGATGAGGGACGTGGCGTAGGACCCGTCCCGTCAAGCCCTCCCGCGGCGCAAACCCGGCCGGCCGCCGGATCACCCGATAGGCCCTGCGGTGTCCCGCCAATGGGGTCCGGCCGCGCGCGGCGCGGGGTGCGGCGGGCTGTGATGGCAGACGAGGGGCGCGTACCCCGCGCCCGACGCAGCCGTCGTTCCGAGGAGCCCGCCCCATGCGCCGCACCGCACGCGCCCTGTCCGTCGCCGCCCTGGCCGCGGCCGCGTCCGCCATCGCGCCGGTCGCGTACGCGGACCCCGCGGCGCAGCTCCGCCCGGGCACCGTCCAGCCCGGCCGAGCCGTCACCGTCTCCGAGCCCTGCGGCGCCGCCGGCGTCACCCCCGGCGCCCCCGGCGACACCGGCCCGGGCGCCGCGCGGACCGTCGACGGCGCGTGTCCGACGGCCACCGGTGGCGAAGGCGAGCCGGGGAGCGCGAAGTTCACGGTGCCGGGCGGGACGGACGGGAGCGGGACGGGCCGGAGCGGGATCGGCGACATCGGGAAGGTCGACGGCGGGGCGGGCGAGGTCGGAAAGGTTCAGGGCGGGGCGGGCGAGGTTGGGAAGGATCAGGGCGGGCTCGACGGGACTGGGCAGGGCGACGCCGGGAAGTCGGACGTCGGGCAGTTCGACGTCGGGCAGTTCGACGTCGGGCAGGACGAGGCCGCTGGGGAGTGTGCGGGGTCGCAGTTCTGTGTGGGCGGGAAGGACGGAGGCGTCGGTGCGGACGCGGGCGGGACAGACGGGACAGGCGGGACCGGGACGGGACAGGCCGGCCGGGACGAGGCCGGCCGGGAGTGCGCCGGGTCGCAGGCTTGCGCGGGCGCGAAGGAGGACGGCGGCCACGTCTGCGCCGACTCCCACGCCGCCCCCTCCTGCGCCCCGGCCACCGTCCAGCGCGGCGCACACGCGGGGGAGGGCGGCACCTTCGACGGATCCGTCCCCGCGCTGGTCGCCGGCGCGGTGCTGATCGCGACGGCGGGCGCGGGCGCCGTGTACCGGATGCGAAGGCGCACCTGACGGGTACCCGGGGCCCTGGACCCGGACGGTCCCCGGAGAGACACCGGGACTACAGGACACGGCACCACGGACTGCGCGGAGGCGGACATGCGGCGGACGGACCCGGAAGGCCACGGCCCCGTCCGTCACGGCACGCACGGCCACCGCCCCGCGCACCAGGGCTCCACCGGCCGGCCCCCTGAAGCCCACACCCCTGAAGCCCACACCCCCGAAGGCCACGGCCCGGTCCGCTTCGGCCCGCCCCCGCCCGGCGACGGACTGCCCGTGCTGCCCGAACTCTCCGCCGTACTCGCCGCCGCCGCGAACCGCGCCGACGGCCAGCCGGCCGGCGGCGGCCCGGCGCTGCTGGACGCGGCGTGCGGCTACTGGTCGCGTCGCGGACTGCCCACCGAAGCCGGCCACGTGGCGGCCGGCCCCGGCGCCCCCTCGCTGCTGCTCGCGCTGACCGCCGCGCTCGGCGGCGACATCCTCGTGCCCCGCCCCTGCGCCGCCTGGTGGGCCCCGTACGCCCGCCTCCTGGGGAGGCCCGCCTTCCACGTCGCCACCCCCGCCGAATCCGGCGGCGTCCCCGACCCCTACGCCCTCCTGGAGACCGTACGCCGCGTCCGCGCCGAAGGCGGCGACCCCCGCCTGCTGGTGCTCTCCGTCGCCGACGACCCGACCGCCACCGTCGCACCCCCCGAACTGCTGCACGAGACCCTCGAGGCCGCCACCGGCGAGGGGCTGCACCTGGTCAGCGACGAGACCTGGCGCGACACCCTGCACGCCCCGCACGGCACGGTGCTGCTCAGCCCGGCCGAGATGCTGCCCGACCACGTCACCGTCGTCACCGACCTGGCCGGATCCCTGCTGCCGCCCGGCTGGCCCGCCGCCGTCGCCCGCTTCCCCGCCTCCGACGCCGGAACAGGGCTCCACGCGCGCGTGCTCGACGTCCTCACCGCACTCGGGGCGAGCGTCGCCGAACCGGTCGCGGCCGCCGCCGGGTACGCGCTCGGTGAACCCGAGCCCGTCACCGTACGCCGCGCCGCCGCCGTACGCCTGCACGCGCGCGTGGCCGCCGCCGCACACACCGCCGTCACCGCCGCGGGCGCCCTGGCCCGGCCGCCCCAGGCCGGCCGGCACCTGTACGCCGACCTCGAACCGCTGCGCGCCGCGCTCGGCGCCCACGGCGTCGGCGACGCGCAGGAACTGGAGGACTTCCTCACCGCCCGGCTCGGCATGCCCGCACCCGGCGGCCACCGCTTCGGCGACGACCTCGGGGCGCTGCGCGTGCGGCTGGCCACCGGACCGCTGCTGGGCGGCACGGACGAGGAACGCACGGAATGCCTCACGTCACCCGAACCGTTGGAACTGCCACACGTGCAACGCGCGTTGATCTCCTTGAGGTCGGTCTTCGACGATCTCCGCGACGACGCCCAGCGATGGGAGCCTCCTCGATGACGCAGCAGTCCGAGTCGACCACCACCCAGGCCACCCCCACCCCAACACCGGAAGCCGACGAACCGACGGCCACGTCACCCCTCGCACCCCCCTGCCCGCCGCTCGCCCCACCCCGCCCCCTGGGCGAGCCCCGCGTCTGGCCGCGGACCTTCCACGACCGGCTGACCGCCCCGCTGCCCGGCCTCAAGTCCCTCGCCCGCTTCGCCCGCGAGGGCGCCGTACGCCCAGGCAAGGAGGGTCTCGCCGACATCCCCCGCCTGCCCTACGCCCCCGCCCCGCTGCCCCGCGTCGACGCCCGCACCGTCGCCGTCACCTGGGCCGGCCACGCCAGCTGGGTGGTGCACATAGGCGGGCTGACCGTCCTGACCGACCCCGTCTGGTCCCGCCGGATCCTCGGCACCCCCGCCCGCATCACCCCCGTGGGCGTCGACTGGGACGCCCTGGGACACGTCGACGCCGTCGTCATCAGCCACAACCACTACGACCACCTGGACGCCCCCACCCTGCGCAGACTCCCGCGCGACACCCCGGTGTTCGTCCCCGCCGGCCTCGGCGCCTGGTTCCGCCGCCGCCGGTTCACCACCATCACCGAACTGGACTGGTGGGAGGCGGCCGAACTGTCCGGCGTCCGCTTCGACTTCGTCCCCGCCCACCACTGGTCCAAGCGCACCCTCACCGACACCTGCCACAGCCTGTGGGGCGGCTGGGTCCTCACCGACCCCGACGGACAGCGCGTCTACTTCGCCGGCGACACCGGCTACGGTCACTGGTTCTCCCGCATCGGCCGCCGCTACCCCGGCATCGACCTCGCCCTGCTGCCCATCGGCGCCTACGACCCGCGCTGGTGGCTCAGCGACGTCCACTGCGACCCGGAGGAGGCGGTCCGCGCCGCCCGCGACCTCGGCGCCCGCCGCATGGCCCCCATGCACTGGGGCGCGTTCGTCCTCTCGGCGGAGCCGGTCCTGGAACCGCTCACCCGCGTACGCGCCGCCTGGGCGAAGGCGGGGCTGGACCGGGAGGACCTGTGGGACCTGCCGGTGGGAGGTTCACGGGTGCTGCCCCAGGGCTCCCTCACGCCTTGACGGCCCGGCGGGCCCGGCGCCACATGCTCGGCGCCGTGCTGACCAGCACGGTCAGCGCGACCGCCGCGACCACGCCCTCCCACGGGCGGGGAAACAGCGACCCGCCCAGAATCCCGATCACCTGATACGTCGCCGCCCACGCCAGGCACGCCGGCAGATTGCCCCGCGCGAACCGTCTGAGCGGCCACTCGGCCATCAGACAGGCCAGCATCACCGGTATCCGCCCCGCCGGCACCAGCCGGGACAGCACCAGCACCGCCACATTGTGCTCGGCGAGCTTCTCCTGCGCCTGCGCCAGCCGTTCCTCCGGCGCCCGCGCCCGGATCGCCGCCAGCCACCGCGACCCGTTCTTCGACCCCATACCGCGCCGCCCCAGCCAGTACAGCGTCGCGTCCCCCAGGAACGCCGCCAGCGACGCCGTCAGGAACACCAGGAGCAGCGAGAACGGCGCCGTCTGATGGAAGGCCACCACCGCCGCCGTACTCACCAGCGCCCCCGTCGGCACCACCGGCACCAGCGCCCCGATCAGCACCAGCAGGAACAGCGACGGATACCCGAACGCCTGCTGGGCCGACGCGGCCGGTACGAGGGTCACCGCGGCGGCGAGCCGTATCACCGGGCGACCTCCAGGCGCACGCTCTCCCCGTGCCCGAGCCGGTGCACCGCCACCTCCGGCGCGTGCGCCGCCGCCAGCCGCACGAACTCGTCGCCCGGCGCGTGGAACTCGTGCGGGCGCACCGCGTCCATGCCGATCGGCCAGTACGTCCCGTAGTGCACCGGCACCGCACTGCGCGGCGCCAGCCGGGCCAGCGCCCGCGCCGCCCGCCCCGCGTCCAGATGCCCCTCCCCGAGATACGGCCCCCAGCCGCCCACCGGCAGCAGCGCCACCTCCACCGGCCCGACCTCCTCGGCCATCGACTCGAACAGGCCCGTGTCCCCGGCGAAGTACGTCCGCGCCTCACCCTCCACGACATACCCGAGCGCGGGGGAGCGGTGCGGACCGACCGGCAGCCGCCGCCCGTCGTGCAGCGCCGACACCACCCGCACCACCAGCGGGCCCACCTCGACCAGGTCCCCGGGAACCACCTCCGTGATCCGCAGACCGCCGAGTCGGCGCAGCCCCGGCACCGCCCGGGGCGCGCCCCGCGGCACGAGCAGACGCGTACCCGGGGCGAGCCGCGCCAGCGACGGCACATGCAGGTGGTCGGCGTGCAGATGCGACACCAGCGCCACATCCGCGTGCCAGGCCCCCGGCGGAGGCAGCGCCCCCCGGCGGCGCCGCAGATGCGCGAGCCGGCGGGCGAACAGAGGATCGGTCAGCACTCGTGCGCCCGAATCCTCGACCGTGCAAGTGGCGTGACCCCACCAGGTGATCTCCACCGGCACCTTGTTTGCCTCCTTCGCACGACTCCCCCGAAGCCTACGGGCAGGAGTAGGGTCGGCGGCGAAACCCGGAGGTGAGGGGGACGCCATGGGACAGATACGGGGCGCCTTTGGCAGGGCCGCGCTGGTACGGGTCACCGCGATCGCCAGCCTGACCCCCCTGGAGGAACTGGAGATCGACCCCTTCCTCGTGGACTCCCGCAGCCAGCACGCCATGTGCGCCCGCTGGGCCGCCGAGCACGGCTACGTCGTCACCCGCGAACTCCTCGTACGACGGCTGCGCCACGACCACTGCGCGCTCTGGGACGGCGTCCGCCCCGGACTCGACGTGTTCGTCGCCCCCAGCCACCGCGTCCTCGAGTCCGCGCTGTCCTCCGTCGAGGACTTCACCGCCGAGTGCGCCCGGCGCCAGGTCCGCGTCGAGACCGTCGGACGGGCCGAGCCGCGCTACGACGCGCAGATGAAGGCACACGTACACCGCAGACTGTCGATGCCCACCGCCGGATACGACGGACGGTAGCCGCACATCCCGCCGTGCCCGCACAACCCGCCGTGCCCGCACCCCGTATGACAGGGTGGGGGCGTGAACGCCCGCGGCGGCCGCGGGCCCGGGACGTGAGGGGTGCGCGGCGTGCGTGGCGGGCGGTGGCGGCGGATCGCCAGTCAGATCGGGCGGAGCATCACCGTGTGGGCGGTCTCCACCGCCACCATGCTCGTCCTCGCCGGCCTGCTGCCCGACTTCCGGCTGCAGTCCGCCGACGACGACAGCGCCACCCGCATCGGCGTCACCGCCGCCCTCGGCGCCGGCGCCTTCGGTCTCCTGTCGGCCGTCGTCTGGCCCCTCCTCGTACGCCTGCTGCTCCTCGTCCCCGCCCTCGTCCTCGGCCTGCTGGTCTTCTTCCTCAACGGCTCACTGCTGCTGCTCGCGCTGCGCATCAACCCCTCCGGCGACAGCGAGGCCGCACCCGAGACCGCCGTCATCGTCGCCGCCGTGATGTCCGCCGTCGCCTCCGCCACCGGCGCCGCCCTCACCGTCCGCGACGACGACGCCTACCGGCGCAGGCTCTACCGGCTCGCCGACCGCCGCCGCGGAGCACACCCCCCGTGCCCGGCCGCCCCCGGCACCGTCTTCGTCCAACTCGACGGCGTGGGCCACGACGTCCTCACCGACGCCGCCACCAAGGGCCTCATGCCCACCGTCGGCCGCTGGCTCGCCGCCGGCGACGGCGCACGGCCCACCCACCGGCTCACCCCCTGGCGCACCGACTGGTCCAGCCAGACCGGCGCCAGCCAGCTCGGCATACTGCACGGCAGCGCTTTCGACATCCCCGCCTTCCGCTGGTACGAGAAGGACAGGGACGAGGTGATGGTATGCAATCGCCCGACCAGCGCCGCCGAACTGCAGCGCCGCGCGATATCGCATACAGGCGACGGCGGACTGCTCACCGTCGACGGCGCCAGCCGCGGCAACCTCTTCAGCGGCGGCGCCGAGGAACAGGCCCTCGTCCTGTCCATCGCCACCCGCCGCCGCGGCCGCGAGAACCGCTCCCGGGCCGGCTACTTCGCCTACTTCTCCGACCCGGCCAACGCCGTACGCACCGCCCTGTCCTTCACCGCGGAGGTCGCCCGCGAGATAGGCCAGTCCACCCGCGCCCGCATCGCCAGACAGCGCCCCCGCGTCGGACGCGGCGGCCTCTACCCCCTCGTCCGGGCCTTCGCCACCGTCGTCGAACGCGACGTCGTCGTCGCCGCCGTCACGGGCGACATGCTCGCCGGCCGCACCGCCGTCTACGCCGACCTGGTCGCCTACGACGAGGTCGCCCACCACTCCGGGCCGCGCAGCCGGGACGCCCAGCAGGTCCTGGCCCGCCTCGACCGCTCCCTCGCCCTGATCGAGAACGTCGCCGAACACGCCCCCCGCCCCTACCGGATCGTCGTCCTGTCCGACCACGGGCAGAGCCCCGGCGAAACCTTCCGCTCCCGCTACGGCCTCACCCTCGCCGACCTGGTCCGCGCCGGCTGCGGACTGCCCGTCCCGCGCAAGGCCGAACGCACCCACAGCGGCGCCGAGGCCCGCGCCGCCGTACGCGCCGCCCTGCGCCGCCCGGTCGAGGAACGCGGCGAACGCCACCGCCCCGCCCCCCACACCGAGCCGATCGTGCTCGCCTCCGGCAACCTCGGCCTGATCTCCTTCCCCGAGGTCCCCCACCGCATGACCAAGGAGGAGATCGACGCCCGCCACCCCGCGCTGCTCGCCACCCTCGCCAACCACCCCGGCATCGGCTTCCTGCTGGTGCGCAGCGCCGAGCACGACGGCGTGGTGCTCGGCGCGCACGGCGCCGAGATCCCCCTCGCCCGGCTCGACGACGACCCCGGCCCACTGGCCGTCTTCGGCCCCGGCGCCGCCGACGCCGTCCGCCGCACCCACTCCTTCCCGCACACCGCCGACATCATGGTCAACTCCTTCCACGACCCCGCCGACGGCGAAGTCCTCGCCTTCGAGGAGCAGATCGGCTCCCACGGCGGCCTCGGCGGCGCCCAGGCCCGCCCCTTCCTGCTGTCCCCCCTCGACCTGTCCCCGCCCGTCGGTGACGGGGAGGAGCTGGCCGGCGCCGAGCATGTGCACCGCGTCCTGCGCCGCTGGCTGAGCGAGTCGAACGGGCCCGAGGTACCGGTCGCGGACACCGAGACGGAGCGGGACCGGAGGGCCGCCTGAGCGCCGCTCGCCGTTCACCCGGGGTGAACGGTTCCTGCGGGTGCGGCCCGCCGGAATGTGATCGGATGGGGGCGACGGAACCCGGACCCGGGCCCCCACGCGAAAGGACACACCGTGGCAACCACGCGCACCGCACACACCGTCTGGGAAGGCAACCTGCTCGAGGGCAACGGCGTCGTCACCTTCGACTCCTCCGGCATCGGCCAGCAGCCGGTGTCGTGGCCGTCGCGCGCCGAGCAGGCGAACGGCAAGACCAGCCCCGAGGAGCTGATCGCCGCCGCCCACTCCAGCTGCTTCTCCATGGCCCTGTCGCACGGCCTCGCCGGCGCGGGCACCCCGCCCACCAAGCTCGTCACCTCGGCCGACGTCACCTTCCAGCCGGGTGAGGGCATCACCGGCATCCACCTGACCGTCGAGGGCAGCGTCCCCGGCCTCGACAACGACGCGTTCGTCGCCGCCGCCGAGGACGCCAAGAAGAACTGCCCCGTGAGCCAGGCCCTCACCGGCACCACCATCACCCTCTCGGCGAAGCTCGCCTGACCTTCGTCCCCCGGTGCCGCGCCCATGATCGACAGGGCGCGGCACCGTCTCGTCCGGCCCCGCCGGGGTACCCGCCATTGACAACGGCCCGGTCGGGTTCTGTGCTGGGAGTGCGAGGCGCCGGCGCCCTGGCGGAAGGGGACCAGAGATGGCACACGCGGTCGGGATCGATCTCGGGACGACGAACTCGGTGGTGGCCGTCCTGGAAGGCGGCGAGCCCACCGTCGTCGCCAACGCCGAAGGGGCGAGGACCACCCCGTCGGTGGTCGCTTTCGCCAAGAACGGCGAGGTACTGGTCGGTGAGGTCGCCAAACGGCAGGCCGTCACCAACGTCGAGCGCACCGCCCGCTCGGTGAAACGGCACATGGGCGACGCGCACTGGCGCTTTCCCGAGCAGGGCTCCGTCGACGGCACCCGCTACCGCGCCCAGGAACTGTCGGCGCGGGTGCTGCAGAAGCTGAAGCGGGACGCGGAGGCCTACCTCGGCGAGGACGTCACCGACGCGGTGATCACCGTACCCGCGTACTTCGACGACGCCCAGCGGCAGGCCACCAAGGAGGCCGGCGAGATCGCGGGCCTGAAGGTCTTGAGGATCATCAACGAGCCGACCGCCGCCGCCCTCGCCTACGGCCTCGACCGGGGCGAGGAGCAGACCGTCCTCGTCTTCGACCTCGGCGGCGGCACCTTCGACGTCTCCCTGCTGGAGATCGGCGACGGGGTCATCGAGGTGAAGGCCACCAACGGCGACACCCACCTCGGCGGCGACGACTGGGACCAGCGGATCGTCGAACACCTCGCGAAGCGCTTCAAGGGGCAGTACGGCATCGACCTCACCGGCGACAAGATGGCCGTGCAGCGGCTGCGCGAGGCCGCCGAGAAAGCCAAGATCGAACTGTCCTCCTCGTCCGAGACCAGCATCAACCTGCCCTACATCACCGCCTCCGCCGAGGGCCCGTTGCACCTGGAGGAGAAACTGACGCGGGCTCAGTTCCAGGAGCTGACCGCCGACCTGCTCGACCGCTGCAAGACCCCCTTCCACCAGGCGGTCCGGGACGCCGGCATCCAGCTCCCCGCGATCGACCACGTCATCCTCGTCGGCGGCTCCACCCGGATGCCCGCCGTCACCGACCTGGTGAAGGAACTCACCGGAAAGGACCCGCACAAGGGCGTCAACCCCGACGAGGTGGTCGCGGTCGGCGCGGCCCTCCAGGCGGGCGTCATCCGCGGCGACGTCAAGGACGTCCTCCTCCTCGACGTCACCCCGCTGTCCCTCGGCATCGAGACCAAGGGCGGCATCATGACCAAGCTGATCGAACGCAACACCACGATCCCCACCCGCCGTTCGGAGATCTTCACCACCGCCACCGACAACCAGCCCTCGGTCGGCATCCAGGTCTACCAGGGCGAACGCGAGATCGCCGCCTACAACAAGAAGCTCGGCGTCTTCGACCTCACCGGCCTGCCGCCCGCCCCGCGCGGCGTCCCGCAGATCGAGGTCGCCTTCGACATCGACGCCAACGGGATCATGCACGTCTCCGCCAAGGACCTGGCGACCGGCCGCGAACAGAAGATGACCGTGACCGGCGGCTCGGCCCTGCCCAAGGAGGACATCGACCGCATGATGCGGGACGCCGAACAGTACGCCGAGGAGGACCGCAACCGCCGCGAGGCCGCCGAGACCCGCAACCAGGCCGAACAACTCGTCTACCAGACGGAGAAGTTCCTCCGGGACAACGAGGACAAAGTGCCCGCCGACACCAGGAGCGAGGTCGAGACGGCGGCCACCGAACTCAAGACCCTGCTGGAACAGAACGCCGACACGGCCGCCCTGCGCACCGGCGTGGAGAAACTCGCCTCCGTCAGCCAGAAGATGGGCCAGGCCATGTACGCCCAGGCCCAGTCCCAGCCCACCGCGGGCGACGGCCCCGGCGAGGAACGGGAACGCGGCGGGTCCGACGACGGCGTGGTGGACGCGGAGATCGTCGACGACGACAAGAACGCCAAGGGCGGAGCGGCCTAGGCGGCGGCCGCTCCGGCCGGGACCCGCGACCCTCAGGGCTTGCGGGCCACCCCCGCGTACACGGGCACGATGCCCTCCGCCTGGGCCGCCACGTCCTCGGGATCCGGTCGCCAGCCGGTGACCGGGATGACCCCGGGACCCAGCAGCTCCAGCCCCTCGAAGAAACGGGAGAACTCGGCGAGAGAACGCGGATAGAACGGGGTGCCGTTGCGGCGGAAGAGACCGGCGGCCTTCTCGATGGCCTCCGGGTTCAGGTCGGGGGTGACCTGGGAGAGGATCAGATAGCTGCCCGGGGCGAGGGCGTCGGCGTACCGCTTGAGCAGACCGTGCACGTCGTCCCCGTCGGCGGCGTCACCGAGGTAGTGCGTCAGCGCCACCATCGACAGCGCCACGGGCCGGGAGAAGTCCAGGGACTCGGTGGCCAGCCGCAGGATGGTGTCGGGGTCGCGGACGTCCGCGTGCACATAGTCGGTGCTGCCCTCGGCGGAGCCGTGCAGCAGCGCCTCGGCGTGCCGCAGCACGATCGGGTCGTTGTCCGCGTACACGACCCTGGACTCGGGAGCCACCCCCTGAGCCACCTGGTGCAGATTCGGCTCGGTGGGGATGCCGGTACCGATGTCGAGGAACTGCCGTACCCCCGCCCCGGCGACCACGCGGGTCGCCCGCTGCATGAACCGGCGGTTGGCGCGCGCCCCGCGCACCACGGTGCCGTCCACGGCGAGGATCTTCCGCGCCAGTTCCTCGTCCACCGGGTAGTTGTCCTTGCCGCCCAGCCACCAGTCGTACACACGGGCCGGATGGGGCCGGCTGGTGTCGATGAAGGGGGAGACGGCATCGGATCCGGTCATGCGGGGTGTGCTCCTCGGTGTGAGTCGGTGTGAGTCGGTGTGAGTCGGCGCCGATCGGCGTGCGTCGGCGTGGGGCTGTGCGAATCGGAGGGCGCGCGGTCAAGGTGCCCGGTCAGTACATCTCGCGGCACTCCCGCAGGATCTTCCGGGTGCGCTGCGCCGACGCGGCGCGCGCCGTCATATGGTCCAGGACCTCCAGATGCGCGGAGACCTCCTTGCGGGAGTCCAGATACAGGGCCCCCGTCAGGTACTCGGTGTAGACCATGTCCGGCAGCTCCGGTTCGGCGAAACGGAACAGCGAGAACGGCGCGTACGTCCCCGGGTGCGGCCCTTTCACGAACTCGGCGACCTGAACCGTGACCCGGTCCCGCTCGGCGTACTCCAGCAGCTTGTCCAACTGGACGCGCATCACCTCGGCGCGCACGCTCACCGGCCGCCGCAGCACCGTCTCGTCCATGATCACCCACAGGTGCGGCGGATCCTCCCGCTCCAGCAGCCGCTGCCGGGCCATCCGCAGGGACACATGCCGCTCGATCGTGTCCGGCCCCGTCTGCCCGATCGTCCCCGCCTCCATCACCGACCGCGCGTACTCCTCCGTCTGCAGCAGACCGGGCACGAAGTGCGGCTCGTAGGAGCGGATGATCCGCGCGGCGCCCTCCAGGCTCACATACAGGCTGAACCAGTCCGGCAGCACATCGTGGAACCGCTGCCACCAGCCCGGCTGATTGGCCTCCTCGGCCAGCGTCACGAACGCGGCCGCCTCCTCCTCGGGCACCCCGTACGTCGCGAGCAGCACCTGCACGTAGGGAATCTTCAGCGCGACCTCGGCCATCTCCATCCGCCGCACGGTCGCGGACGCCACCCGCAGCACCCGGGCGGCCTCGTCCCGCCCCAGCCCCGCCGCCTCCCGCAACTCCTGCAACCGCTTGCCGAGCACCACCTGGCCCACGGTCGGCGCGGCCCGCCGCTCACTCACGCCACGTCCTCCCCTACGCGCCGAAGCATGCGAGCAGTGTGACACGCGAGGCCGCCCGGCACACCTGGCCGGGATGGTGCGGGCAGCACACCCGGGTTGATCAACCCACCAGCGAACGCAGGTACTTGGCCGTCGCCGGATCCGCCGGCAGGAACGTCTCGATCGCCAACTCGGCGACCGTCACGTCCATCGGAGTGTTGAAGGTCGAGATCGACGACACGAAGGACAGGATCCGGCCCTCGTGCTCGATCCGCATCGGCAGCGCGAAGTACGCGACCGGCTCCCCGGATTCCTCCTCCGGCACCTCGTCCGGAACCGGGTACGCGGCCACCTCCTCGTACAGCGCGCGCAATGCGTCCGAGCGGTGCAGCGCGATCTGCCGCTCCATCTGCGCCAGCAGATGCCCGCGCCACTCCCGCAGGTTGAGGATGCGCGGCGCCAGACCCTCCGGGTGCAGCGTCAGCCGCATCGCGTTCGGCGACGGCGCCAGCAACGCCTGAGGAACCCCCTCCAGCAGCATCGCGATGCCCCGGTTGGCCGCCACCACCGTGTACGTCGCGTCGACCACCAGCGCCGGATACGGCTCGTACCCCCCGATCAGCCGCTCCATACCGTCCCGCAGCGCCTCCAGCCCCGGGTCGTCCAAGGGCGTTTCCGGATAGTGCGGGGCGTAACCGGCCGCCAGCAGCAGCGCGTTGCGCTCCCGCACCGGCACCTCCAGATGCTCGGCCAGCCGCAGCACCATCTCCTCGCTCGGCCGCGACCGGCCCGTCTCGATGAAGCTGATGTGCCGGGCGGAGGAGTCGGCACGCAGCGCCAGGTCCAGCTGACTGACCCGCCGCCGCTCCCGCCAGGCCCTCAGCAGCGGGCCGACACCCTTGTCGGCGGCGGGCAGGGCGGAGGCTCTGGCGGCGGACCCCGCGGCGGACCCGGCGGGGGCCCCGGCCGGGACGGCGGGCCTGGAGGACACAATGGTCATACGGACGACCGTAGTCGAGGAGTGTGCGCATGAACGAGCCCTGGAAGCAGTCCTGGGAGGCCACGGCCGTGTACCGGGCCAGAGTCCGCGGCTGCCTCCTCGGCGGAGCACTCGGCGACGCCCTCGGCTATCCCGTCGAGTTCAGCTCCCTCGCCGCCATCCGCGCCGCCCACGGCCCACGCGGCGCGAGAGGGCTCGTCCCCGACTCCGACGGCGTCACCGGCCGCATCAGCGACGACACCCAGATGACCCTCTTCACCGTCGAGGGCATCCGGCAGGCCGTGGAACGCGAACGCCTCAAGGTCATCGGCGGCGGCCTGCCCCGCCTGCTGCGCTGGGCCTACGAACGCTGGCTCGAGACCCAGCTGAGGCCCGGCCCCGAGGCGAGCGACACCGCCCGGCCCACGGGCGGCTCGTACGAGGGCCCGCGCGGCGGCCTCGTCACCGAACCCTGGCTGTACGCCCGCCGCGCCCCCGGCAACGCCTGCCTGTCCGGACTCGCCCAGGACCACGTGCCCCCGCCCGGGTCCGAACTCGGCCCGCCCGGCCCCGTCAACCCCGACTCCAAGGGCTGCGGCGCCGTCATGCGCTCGGCACCCTTCGGGCTCACCGGCACCGACGCCGACAGCGCCTTCGGCCTCGCCGCCCGCTGCGCCCAGATGACCCACGGCCACCCCACCGGCTACTACGCGGCCGGCGCGCTCGCCGCCATCGTGACCCACCTCGTGGCCGGGGACTCCGTCGAGGGCGCCGTCCTGCGCACCCTGCGCCTGCTCGCCCGCCACCCCGGCCACGAGGAGACCACCGCCGCCCTGAACCACGCCCTCGACCTCGCCGCCGCCGGGGACGCCACCCCCGAGAGGCTGGAGACACTCGGCGCGGGCTGGATCGCCGAGGAAGCCCTCGCCATCGGCGTCTACAGCGCCCTCGCCACCCACCGCGTCGAGGACGCCCTGCTGCTCGCCGTCAACCACTCGGGCGACAGCGACTCCACGGGCTCCATCTGCGGCAACATCCTCGGCGCCCGCCACGGCGACCACGGGCTGCCGCACGCGTGGCTGGAGCAGGTGGAGGGCAGGGCCCGGATCGCGGCGCTGGCGGACGATCTGGCGGCGGAGTGTGCTCGCCGGTAGCCGGTAGCCGGTAGCCGGTAGCCGGTAGCCGGTAGCC
>NZ_JBVKAI010000001.1:293838-454694 GCF_055639495.1 Streptomyces sp. NPDC039424 | reverse complement strand
GGGCAGGGCCCGGATCGCGGCGCTGGCGGACGATCTGGCGGCGGAGTGTGCTCGCCGGTAGCCGGTAGCCGGTAGCCGGTAGCCGGTAGCCGGTAGCCGGTAGCCGGTAGCCGGTAGCCGTAGGCGTTAGTAGGCGGTATTCGGTATTCGGTATTCGTCTACCGTCTACCGTCTACCGTCTACCGGCGGCCGGTAGCGGGTAGCCGATGGCCGGAGCCGGACCAGCGCCCCGACCGCCCCCTGTGGCAGGCTGAACAGGTACCCGCCACCAGGAAGGGAGCCGCGCATGGCCGTCGAACCGCTGTCGCAGAAGGAGATCGAGGACCTGCTCGCCGAACTGCCCGGCTGGTCGCTCGACGGCGACCGCATCGCCCGCGCCTACCGGCTCGGCTCGCACTTCGCGGCGGCGGCGCTGGTCGTGCACATCGCCCAGGTGCAGGACGAACTCGACCACCACTCCGACCTCACGCTGGGCTACAACACGGTCTCCCTCACCGTGAACACACACAGCGCGGGCGGCGTCGTCACCGAGAAGGACTTCACGCTCGCCCACCGGGTGGAGGAACTCGCCGCCAGCCACGGGGCGCGCTGAGCGAGGTGCTCGACTACGAGAAGGAAGCCGACGCCTACGACGCGACGCGGGGCGGCGAGGCCCGGGCCGCGGCAGCCGCCGACGCCGTCCTCGGTCTGATACCCGACGCCGCCCGCCGCCTCCTCGACGTCGCCTGCGGTACGGGCATCGTCACCCGGCGGCTGGCCGCGGCCAGGCCCGGCATCCGGGTCACCGGCGCGGACCTGGCCCAGGGCATGGCCCGGATGGCCGCCGCCCGGCTGCCCGGTTCGGTGGTCCGGGCCGACAGCCGCCGACTGCCCTTTCCCGACCACACGTTCGACGCCGTGACCAGTGTGTGGCTGCTGCACCTGGTCGAGGACCCCGCCGACGCCGACCGCATCGTCGCGGAGTGCGCCCGCGTCCTCAGACCCGGCGGCGTCTACGTCACCACCGTCGACAAGGCCGCCGCGCACGACGTCGGCAGCGACATCGACGCAGTCCTCGCCCCGCGCCCGCGCCGCCCCGCCCCGGACGCCGACGACGCGGTCACCGCGTACGCCGCCCGGCACGGCCTGCGCCCCGCCGGACGGGCCTCGTTCCCCGGCCTCGGACAGGGCCGCAGCCCGAGCGGCACCATCGCCGACCTGCGCCGCGGCTGGTTCACCGTACTGCCGCCCGGCGACCCGCTGAGCGAACGGTTCGCCGAGCGGCTCGCCGCCCTCCCGGACCAGGACCGCCCCCGCGCCGACCCCCGCTTCACCGTGCGCTCGTTCCTGAAGCCACCGGCCTTCCCGCCACCGCGCTCCGGCAACTCCCCTGCGGGCGGCGGCGACTGAGAGACGAACCCATCCCTCCCCCAGGAGGTTCGTCGCATGCAGCACCCGCACCCGAACCCGGCGCGCCCCAACCCGGCGCACCCGAACCGTGGCCGTCGCGCGGTCCTCGCCGCCATGGTGGCCACGGCGGCCCTGGTCGGCGCCGGACTGACCGCGCTCACCCCGGGCAGCGCCGAGGCCGCCACCGCCCGCCAGGTGGAGAAGCTGGACCGCGGCCTGGTCAGCGTCCACACCGACAGCGGCAACCTGATCAGCTGGCGCTGGCTCGGCACCGACCCGGACAGCGTCTCCTTCAACGTCTACCGCGCCGGTACGAAGCTCAACTCCACCCCGATCACCGGCTCCACGAACTACTTCCACTCCGGCGCCCCGGCCTCCGCCGACTACACGGTCCGCGCGATCGTGGGCGGCGCGGAGCAGGCCGACTCCGAGCACGCCCTCCAACTGCGCACCGGCTACAAGGACGTACCCATCAGCCCGCCCGCCGGCCGCACCACACCCGACGGCGTCGCCTACACCTACGAGGCCAACGACGCCTCCGTGGGCGACCTCGACGGCGACGGCCGGCTCGACCTCGTCCTGAAATGGCAGCCGACGAACGCCAAGGACAACTCCCAGTCCGGCTACACCGGCAACACCGTCCTCGACGGCATCAAGCTCGACGGCACCCGCCTGTGGCGCGTCGACCTCGGCCGGAACGTCCGCTCCGGCGCCCACTACACACAGTTCCAGGTGTACGACTACGACGGCGACGGCAAGGCCGAGGTCGCCGCGAAGACCGCCGACGGCACGGTCGACGGCACCGGCACGGTCATCGGCAGCGCGTCGGCGGACCACCGCAACTCCAGCGGATACGTCCTGTCCGGCCCGGAGTACCTGACCATGTTCAACGGGCAGAACGGTAAGGCGATGCAGAGCGTCGACTACGTCCCCGCGCGCGGCACGGTCTCCTCGTGGGGCGACTCCTACGGCAACCGCGTCGACCGCTTCCTCGCGGGCACCGCGTACCTGGACGGCTCCCGCCCCTCACTGATCATGGCCCGCGGCTACTACACCCGCACCGTGATCGCGGCCTGGGACTGGCGAGGCGGCACCTTCACCCGCCGCTGGACCTTCGACACCAACTCCTCCACCAACAGCGGCAAGGGCTACGACAGCCAGGGCAACCACCAACTCGCGGTCGCGGACGTCGACGGCGACGGCAAGGACGAGATCGTCTACGGGTCGATGGCCGTGGACGACAACGGATACGGCCTGTGGACAACGAAGAACGGCCACGGCGACGCCCTGCACGTGGGCGACCTGGACCCGTCCCGGCCGGGCCTGGAGGAGTTCAAGGTCGACGAGGACTCCGCCAAGCCGTCGTCCTGGATGGCGGACGCGAAGACCGGCCAGATCATCTGGTCCACCGCGCCCAACGGCGACAACGGCCGGGGCGTCTCCGGCGACATCTGGGCCGGCAGCGCGGGCGCCGAGTCCTGGTCGTCGGCCGAGAGCGGCATCCGCGACCCGAAGGGCACGGTGGTGGCCACCCGCAAGCCGTCCAGCACCAACTTCCTGTCCTGGGTGGGACGGCGACCCCGTCCGCGAACTCCTCGACGCCACCCACATCGACAAGTACGGCACCTCCGCCGACACCCGCCTGCTGACCGGCTCCGGCGTGCACTCCAACAACAGCACCAAGGCGACCCCGTCGCTGTCCGGAGACATCCTCGGCGACTGGCGCGAGGAGGTCGTCTGGCCGACCACCGACAACACGGCGCTGCGGATCTACTCCACCCCGTACGAGACCACCACGAGGATCACGTCGCTGCTGCACGACACCCAGTACCGGACTGCACTGGCATGGCAGAATACTGCATACAATCAACCGCCGCACCCGAGCTTCTTCCTCGGCGACGGTATGCCGACGGCACCCCGGCCGACCGTGTACACCCCGTGAAGGACGGTGGGTGCGGGCCGTCTCCGGCACGCACCCACCGGCCTTCTCAGGCGACCGTGCAGCTCTGGTCACCCAGCTTGAACGACGCCGGTTTCGTGTTGGCGCCCGACCAGCTCCCGGTGAAACCGAAGCCCACCGACGAACCCGCCGCCACCGTGCCGTTCCAGCTGACGTTCTTAGCGGTCACCGTGGCACCCGACTGGGTGTGGTCGGCGTTCCACAATTGCGTGATCTTCTGCCCGTCCGCGAAGGACCAGCCGAGCGACCAGCCGCTCCAGGCGGTCGTCCCGGTGTTGGTGAGCTGCACGTCGGCCTGGAAGCCGTCCGACCACTGATTCGTGACCTTGTACGTCACCGTGCAGGCACCGGCCGGCGTCGGATCCGTACCCCCACCGCCACCGCCTCCGCCGGTGTCGGACGTGTCGCCGTAGACGACCCCGCGCCCGTTCGTCGCCACGTACACCCGCCCGTACACCCGCGGGTCACCGGTGATCGCGGCGCCCGTCCAACCCCACTGGTGCGTGTCGTCGTTGATGCGGGTCCAGGTCGCGCCCTTGTCCGTCGAGCGGAAGATGCCGCGCACCCCGCCGATCTTCGCGCTGGTGTAGAGCGTTTGGTACGAGGCTCCCGTCGCCGCCTTGCCGAAGCCGATGGTGTCGGCCTGCTCGACGCCGGCCAGCTTGGCGAAACTCGCGCCGCCGTCCGTGGAGTGCCACAGCCCGTACGCCCCGTCGCTCGCCCCGCCCGCCAGCCACACGTCACCCTTGGCGCCGGGCAGGGCCTTGAAACGCACGCTGTCGCCGCTGGGCAGCCCGGTCGCCGAGGACGCGGTGAAGGTGGCTCCGCCATCCGAACTGACGTAGAACTTCCCCGACTTGAAGCCGTAGAACGTCTTCGGGTCCACCCGGTCGGACTCGACGACCGCCCCGGACGGAATCCCGCTCGACGCCGACCAGGACGAGCCGAAGCCCGACGTGTACTGCACGCCCGTGCCCGCCGGACTCCACACGAACCGGCCACCGTCGGCGCCCGCCGCCACCGTGCCGCCACCGCTCACGCCCGAAGGGTCCGTGCCCGCGAACCAGTTGGCACCGTTGTCGGTCGAGAACGCGACATGCGGACCGGAGTCCAGATTGCCGACGCGCACCACCGTGTTCGGGCTGGCCTCGGCGAAGTCCAGAGCGGTGGTCGTGGTGAAGGTCGGCGAGGTGTACATCATCGACGGCACCTTCGTCAGGTCCGTGTGCCGGAAACCGCCGATGTCACCCAGCGCGCTGAAGAGCTGCGCGCCGCCGGACGGGGGAGAGGCCAGGTCGTTGACGGCCGTCTCCTCCAAGCCCTGCACCATCGGCTTGACGGTGAACTGGCCGCCGCTGTCCCAGTTCGTCAGGTTCTCGGTCCCGTAGAGCGTCGCACCCGTCCCGTACATCATCCGCGCGGAGTTGAACGGATCGATCTCCAGCGACTCCGTCATCCACCCCAGTTTCGGAGACTGTTCGGGCGGCGACGGATTGGCGCCGAAGGTCAGCCACGGGGACGACGACACGTCGATGGTGTACCGGTTCGAGCGGTTGGGATACGAGGTGTAGTCCCACGCCTTCGTCCAGGTCGCGCCGCTGTCCGTGGAGCGGAAGATCTGCGTGTCCGGCCACCAGGAACTGTATGCGGTCGCCATGACGGTGCCCGGGTGCTGCCGGTCGACCGTCAGCCCGCTGAAGCCGTAGTAGGTGTCGGCCTCCGCGACCGGACTGATGTCGGTCCAGGTGCCGGTCGCGGTCGCATACCGCCACAGCCGGCCCTTGCCGCCGTCGTACGGACCGCCCTTGTCGCTGTATGCGATGTACAGATAGCCGTTCTTCGTATCCAGTACACCCTTGTGCGCCAGGTATCCGGTCGGCTGTCCCGCCAGCCGCGACCACGTCGTCCCCGCGTCCGTCGACCGGTACACCGCGTTGTCCTTGTCCGCGACCCCGACGTAGATCGTCTTCGTGGCGCTGCCCGAGGTACCCGAGAACTCGTCGAAGGTGACCCAGACGACGCCCTGGTTGTCGCTGGCATACCTGCTCGTGTCGCTCGGATCCTGCTGGTAGTTGCCGGGATTGGGGAAGCTCGTCACCTGCGACCAGCTCGCCCCGGAGTCCGTCGACCGCCACAGGCCCTTGCCGCTGGGCGCGCCCAGGTACAGCACACTGTCCTTGTTCGGGTCGATCGCCAGCCGCTCGCCCATGCCCCGGCCGGGCATGTTGCCGCCCAGCTTGAACGGCAGGTCGGCCTTCTGCCAGCTCGCACCCCGGTCGGCGGAGCGCAGTACAGCCCCGTTGCCGGGATCCCAGCTGTTGGTGTACGTACCGACGGCCGCATACACCTTGTTCGGATCCACCGAGTCGGAGGCGAGGCTGACGACCCCCGTGTGGCCCCAGTCGCTCCAGCCGACCGAGTCCAGCAGCGGCGTCCAGGTCTTCGTCGACTCCTGCCAGCGGTAGGCGCCGCCGATGTCCGTGCGGGCGTAGACCACATTCCTCTCGGAACGGTTGAACACGATGCCCGGGACGAAGCCGCCGCCGTCGATCCGGGCGTTCTTCCAGCTGTAGGTGTCGGCCGCGAGCGTCACCTTCGGGGTGCTCGCGGCCAGCGCGGGCGGAGTGCCCGACAGCAGGCCGGCGGCCAGCGCCAGGACGGCCGTGAGGATGCGCGTTCTTCGCACGGTGGGGGTCCTCTCTCACGGAGCTTCGGGGAGAGTCACGGAGAAGGGCGTGACGACCGGGCGGCCCCCAGTGCGGGTGGGGACCGCCCGGCCCGGAGATCCCGTCGCCCGTTGACGGGATCCTGTACACGGAGCGTTCAGCGGGGACTTATTCGAGGAGCTCCGCGTACGAACCCATGGCCAGGGCGATGTCCGCCTGGGCCCAGAACCGGTGGTACGTGAACACCGGCGCGGCACCGCCCGCGAGATAGCCCGCGATCTTCGACCATGCCGGGTCGTTCTTGTAGAAGGACCTGAGCGAGAGGAAGGTCGACGAGGAACTGATCGTGTCGCCGTTCGGCATCTTGCCGCTGAAGCCGCTCGGCACGTACACGCCGTCGTCGAAGCGGTTGTAGTCGGCCCGGGTCTCCGGGACGGCGACGCCCAGGCTGTCCTGGTAGTTCTTCCACATGCCGTCCAGCAGCGCCTTCGCCGTCGACTTCGCCGTCGCGTCACCGGACTTGGCGGCGTAGTACGACAGCGTCTTGGCGTACGCGGCCGCCACCCCGACGTCGTTGGTGTAGTCGGCGACGGTCACGTGAAGCCCGCTGTTGGAGCCGGGACTCGAGGCGTTCCAGGTGTCGGGCTGGCCCGACCACTGCAGGGTCGAGGGGATCAGATAGGTGCCGTCCGGGTTGACCGTGGTCTTGGACAGCGCCCACTTGACCCACTTGTCGAGGACCGCCTTCGCGGTGGCGTTCCCCGTCTGCTGGTAGTACTCGGCGACCCGCTCCATCGACCACGCCTGGAAGCCGAACCACTGGTTGGACGGCGGGTCGTGGTAGACCGGCTGCCAGTCGTAGTACATGCCGTAGAAGGTCGACGTACCCGACGGCGGGCTCGCGTACCGTCCCTGCCAGCTGTTGGTCGCGCCGCCCGCGATGGCACCCTCGGACGACTGCAGCCACTGGTAGAACTCCATCTGCCGCTGCAGCGACTTGCTCCAGTCCGCCGCACCCGTCGCCGACTTCGGCTTCAGGTCGGCGTAGGAGCTGAGCGCGTACGCGGCGAGGGGGTTCTGGTAGCCGCCGTGCACATGGCTGGAACCGATGCGCCAGGCCCATCCCGCGCTGGTGTCCGTCGCGCCGCCCCACGCGTAGTACCAGGACAGCAGGTAGTCCGAGGCGTCCTTGCCGGTACCGGCCGCGCAGGTGGACGGCCCGACGCAGTTGCCGATTTTCTTGAAGTACTTGTCGTACATCGCATACCGCAGGTAGTCGCCCATCTTCGCCGCCTTGGCGACGGTGGCCGACACATCGCTGCCCTTGCCCTGCGCCTTCGCCCACACGTCCGCCCAGTACGCGGCCTGCACCGCACGCGCGTCGGCGTCCGGGGCGTCCGTGTACTTCCACTGCTTGGCGTAGGACGAGTCGCCGGTGAACAGGTCGAGGTAGCCGTTGGTGCCGCCGTACTTGAAGGCGTCGCAGGTCGGCTGCGGGACCGTCTCCCAGACCGACTCCTGGGGGCCGCGCTGGAAGGTGTTGATGTACGACGGTCCGGTGGCCGTCGGACCGGCCTCGCACTTGCCGGGCTCGTTGCCGTAGCCGTAGACGTTGTCGACGTCCTGCAGCCAGTGCATACCGTAGACGTCGTCCGTGCCGTATGCGGTCTTCAGTTCACCGGCGATCGGATCCGATCCGACCGACACCGACGTGTCCAGCTTCGCCGGATACTCGTTCGGCGTGTCCAGCTCGGGCGCGTACGTGGCCGGCTTCGAGGCGTTGTAGAAGGAGTTGGTCGGCTGGTCGGCGGGGGTCGGGATCATGTACTTCTCCATCAGATCCCAGGCGCCGTTGAACTTCGACCAGTCACCGGTGACCTTGCCGTACATCGCCTGCAGCCAGAGAAGGTAGCTGTAGGCCTCCGACGTGGTCTCGTGCCCCTGGTCCGGGGCCTCGACGATCAGCGTCTCGACCGAGTGGTAGGGGATGCCCTCGGGGGAGAAGTAGCCACTGGCCGGGTTGGTGATCTTCCCATACAGGTCCAGGAAGCGGGCGTCGTACGCCTTCGACGCCGCCAGCTCCGTCACGGTCACCGTCGCCTTGGCGTGCCCGGTCGCCGAGGCGGTGAAGGTCGCGGCGCCCGTGCCCGAGGAGTCGGCCGTGATGGTCACCGTCTGCGCGGTGTTCCAGTTGGACGGCGTGAAGGTCAGCGACGACCCGCCGGTGACGCTGAGGCCGGTGTTGCCGTCCGTACGGGCCACGCCCACCGTCACATTGGCGCTCGGCTGGGTCGACAGCTTCACGGAGAAGGTGCCTGTCTTGCCCTGCTGGATGCCCAGTTGCGTGGGCGAGGCCACGAGGGCGGGACCCGAGGCGACGGTGATGCCGACCGGCGTGGAATCGGCGGAGGCGCCCAGACTGTCGTACGCTTTCGCCACCAGCGAATGACTGCCCACGGTCAAGCCGGAGGCCGAGAGCGAGTACGGCGCGCTCGTGTCCGTGCCGAGCAGCGTGGTGTCGTCGTAGAACTCCACCTTGCTGATCGTCGCGTTGTCGGCCGCCGCCGCGGTCGCCGCCAGCGGCACCGCGTCGCCTTGCGTGTAGACGGCGCCCGCCGCGGGGCTGGTCAGCACGGTGACCGGCGGCTGGTGCGCGCCGGCGCAGGTGGTGCCGTTGACCGCGAAGGAGGCCGGAGCCGTGTTGCTGCCGCTGTAGGTGAACTGGGCGCCGGTGCCCACGGCGGCGCCGGCGGCGATCGTCCCGTTGTACGAGGCGTTCTTCACGGTGACCGACTGGCCGGACTGCGACCAGGTGCCGTTCCAGCCGCTGACGAGTTTCTGGTTGCCCGTGTAGCCGTAGGTCAGCGTCCAGCCGCTGATGGCGTCCGTGCCGCGGTTGGTGATCGTGAGGTCGGCGGTGAAGCCGGAGCCCCAGTCGTTGGTCTTGTAGTCGACGCTGCACTGAAGTGCCGCCGCCTGCGCGGGAGTCGTCCCCGTGGCGAGCATCGACAGGGGAAGGGCGAGCGCCGCGACGACGGCCGTCCACAACCCTCGGGCGGCTCTGCGCCTCCGTCCGGGATGCATGCTGGTTCCTCCTTGCGGCTCGGAAAAGTCAAGGCTTGAACCAGTGGGAGCGCTCCCATAGTGGAGACGGGGGTGGGGGCGGTCAAGGTGCTTGAAGAGTCGAAAAGATTCGACGGATCCGGCCTAGGAAAAGTCAAGCGGCGCCCCTGTCCTTTGCCGGTACTTGGCGCTACCTTCCTTCGCACCAGTGGGAGCGATTCCAATCAGTCGACGCGTCCGTCACGGCGCGCCCGATCTGCAAGGAGTCGCTCATGCGACACCCCCCGCGTTCAGTACTTTTAGCCGTCGCCGGTGCGGTCGCGCTCGTCGGGAGCGTGCTCGTGCCGGTGGTCACGGCGCAGGGAGCCACACCCGCGTGCACGGTGGAGTACTCCGTCACCAGCCAGTGGAGCACGGGCTTCCAGGGCGCCGTGAAGATCACCAACAACAAGGCCGCGCTGAGCGGCTGGAGCCTCACCTTCGACTTCGCGAGCGGTCAGAAGGTCACGCAGGGCTGGAGCGCCAAGTGGTCCCAGTCCGGCACCACCGTGACCGCCGCCAACGAGAGCTGGAACGGCGCGCTCGGGACCGGCGCCAGCGTCAGTGCCGGATTCCTGGCCACCTGGTCGGGCGGCAACGCCGTACCGACCGCGTTCAAGCTCAACGGGACGACGTGCAACGTCGACACCGAGCCGACGCCCACGCCGACCGACCCGCCCCCGGCGAACGGCACGGCACCCGCCCTGCACGTCTCCGGCAACAAACTCGTCGACGCCGGCGGCGGGACGCGCCGGCTGCTCGGTGTGAACCGCTCCGGCGGCGAGTTCATGTGCGTCCAGGGCTACGGCATCTGGGACGGACCCGTCGACGACGCGGCCATCAAGGCGATCGCCGACTGGAAGGCCAACGCGGTCCGCATCCCGCTCAACGAGGAATGCTGGCTCGGCCTCTCCAACATCAAACCCGAGTACGCCGGCGCCAACTACGTCAACGCCGTCAAGGACCTGGTGGCCCGCGTGGAGGCGCACGGCATGACACCGGTCGTCGAACTGCACTGGTCCTACGGCCAGTACACGGGCAACTCGGCCGGCTGCTCCGACGTGCACGCCACCTGCCAGAAGCCGATGCCCGACATGCAGTACACGCCGTCGTTCTGGTCCTCCGTGGCCGGCACTTTCAAGGACGACCCGGCGGTGGTGTTCGACCTGTTCAACGAGCCGTACCCGGACCGGGCCACGTCCACCACCACCCAGGCGTGGCAGTGCTGGAAGGACGGCGGCACCTGCCCCGGCATCTCGTACGAGGTCGCCGGTATGCAGGATCTCGTCGACTCCATACGATCCACCGGCGCCAAGAACGTCATCCTGGCCGGCGGACTCGCCTACTCCAACGACCTCAGCCAGTGGCTGACGTACAAGCCCACCGACCCCACCGGCAATCTCGCCGCCGCCTACCACGTCTACAACTTCAACACCTGCGCGAGCGAAAGCTGCTGGAACTCCACGCTCGCCCCGGTCGCCGCCCAGGTGCCCCTGGTGGCGGGGGAGATCGGTGAGAACACCTGCTCGCACGGGTTCGTCGACCAGGTCATGAAGTGGTTCGACGACCGGAACCTCTCCTATCTGGGCTGGACCTGGAACACCTGGGACTGCTCTTCCGGTCCGTCCCTGATCTCCGGCTACGACGGCACGCCCACCGCGTACGGCGCCGGGCTGCGCGACCACCTGCGCGCCGTCAACCCGTAAGCCCGGCAACGCGAGGACGACCTCCGCAACCCCCCGCGACGAAAGAAGGAAACCCGCACTCATGAGTCGTACCAGAACAGCGATGCTCGCCGCCCTGGCGCTTCTCGCCGGGGCCTCCGGGACGGCGTTCGCGTCCGTCCCGTCCACGGACGCCGGTATCTTTGCCGTCCCCTGCACCGTCGACTACAAGGTGCAGAACCAGTGGGACACCGGCTTCACCGCCGCCGTGACCGTAACCAACAACGGTTCCGCGAAGTCCAGTTGGGCCGTCAAGTGGTCCTACGCCGGCAACCAGAAGGTCACCAGCGGCTGGAACGCGAAGATCAGCCAGAGCGGCACCGCGGTCACCGCCAACAACGAGAGCTACAACGGCACCCTGGCGTCCGGCGGTTCGGTCAGCTTCGGCTTCAACGCCTCCTACAGCGGCACCAACGCGATCCCGGCCACCTTCACCCTCGACGGCGTCACCTGCAACGTCGACGACGGCGGAAGCGGGGGTGGCGGTGGAGGCGGGGGCGGCGGCACCGGAAGCCGCGTCGACAACCCGTACGCCGGCGCCAAGGTGTACGTGAACCCCGAGTGGTCCGCGAAGGCCGCCGCCGAGACGGGCGGCAGCCGTGTCTCCAACCAGCCCACCGGTGTCTGGCTCGACCGCATCGCCGCCATCAACGGCGCGGGCGGGAGCATGGGGCTGCGCGCCCACCTCGACGCGGCCCTCGCCCAGAAGGGCAGCAGCGAAGAGGTCGTCCAGCTGGTCGTCTACGACCTGCCGGGGCGTGACTGCGCGGCCCTCGCCTCCAACGGCGAACTCGGCCCGACCGAGATCGACAAGTACAAGACGCAGTTCATCGACCCGATCGCCGCGATCCTCGCCGATTCCAAGTACGCCTCACTCAGGATCGTCACCACGATCGAGATCGACTCGCTGCCCAACCTCGTCACCAACACCGGCAGCCGCGCCACCGCCACCCCCGCGTGCGACACCATGCTCGCCAACGGCAACTACGTGAAGGGCGTCGGCTACGCCCTCCACAAGCTGGGCGCCATCCCCAACGTCTACAACTACCTCGACGCGGGCCACCACGGCTGGCTCGGCTGGGACGACAACTTCGGTCCGTCCGCGACCCTGTTCAAGCAGGCGGCCACCAGCGAGGGGGCGACTGTCGACGATGTGCACGGCTTCATCACCAACACCGCCAACTACAGCGCCCTGAAGGAGAACAACTTCACCATCAACGACTCGGTGAACGGCACCTCCGTACGCCAGTCCAAGTGGGTCGACTGGAACCGCTACGTCGACGAACTCTCCTTCGCCCAGGCCTTCCGTAACCAGCTGGTCTCCGTCGGCTTCAACTCCGGGATCGGCATGCTCATCGACACCTCCCGCAACGGCTGGGGCGGCACCGCCCGCCCGACCGGCCCCGGCGCGCTGACCAGCGTGGACACCTACGTCAACGGCGGCCGCTACGACCGCCGCATCCACGTCGGCAACTGGTGCAACCAGTCCGGCGCCGGCCTCGGCGAACGGCCCCAGGCCAGCCCGGCGACCGGGATCGACGCCTACGTGTGGATGAAGCCGCCGGGCGAGTCCGACGGCTCCAGCAGCGCCATCGCGAACGACGAGGGCAAGGGCTTCGACCGCATGTGCGACCCGACGTACACGGGCAACGCCCGCAACGGCAACAGCATGTCGGGCGCCCTTGCGGGTGCTCCGCTGTCCGGGCACTGGTTCTCCGCCCAGTTCCAGCAGCTGATGCAGAACGCCTACCCGCCGCTGCCCTGACCCGGTGACCCGCTCCTAGGACCGCCGGAGATCCGCCGGGGCCGAGCCCGCACGGGCCGGGCCCCGGTGGATCACGCGCCCCGTTTTTGCGGCCGTGGCAACTTCACTGGCCCGTGGGCGGTGCGTCGGCGCAGGCTGGCCGCATCCCGACGAGAGGCTGGCCACCATGGCGCACCACGACCACGAGCACACCGACATCGACTGGGCCGAGATGGCCCAGCTGCTGGAGACCCAGGCCGAACTGTTCACCCCCGTCTACGAGCGGGCCATGGCCTGGCTGGCGAAGGAGGTGACGGAACCGGGCCTGATCGTCGACGCGGGCAGCGGGCCCGGCGTCGTGTCGTGCCTGTTCGCCGAGACCTTCCCCGGCGCGCGGGTCCTGGCCGTGGACGCCACCGAGCCGCTGCTGCAGCGGGCCGCCGCCCGCGCCGACCGCCAGGGCGTCGCCGACCGCTTCGCCACCCTGACGGGTGAACTCCCCGGTGTACTCGCTGAGTTGGAGTATCCGGCCGACCTGATGTGGGCGAGCCGCAGCCTGCACCACCTCGGCGACCAGCGGGCCGCCCTCGCCGCCTTCGCCGGCCGGCTGGCCCCCGGCGGCACCCTGGCCCTGCTCGAAGGCGGCCTGCCCTCCCGCTTCCTGCCCCGGGACATCGGCATCGGGCGGCCGGGACTGCAGGCACGCATCGACGCCCTGGAGGAGGAGTGGTTCGCGCGCATGCGGGCCGACCTGCCGGATTCCGTCGCCGAGACCGAGGACTGGCCGGCCCTGCTGACCGCCGCGGGCCTGAAGCACACCCGCACCCGCAGCTTCCTGCTGGACCTGCCCGCACCGGCGTCCGACCGGACCCGCGCCTATGTCGCCGCGTCCCTCTCCCGCGTCCGCGACGCCGTCGCCGACAGCCTCGACGCCGACGACCGCGCCACCCTGGACCGCCTCCTCGACCCGGCCGACCCGGCGAGCCTGCACCGGCGGCCGGATGTGTTCCTCCTGGCCGCGTACACAGTGCACACGGCTGTACGGCCTGTCTAGCGGCGATGCCGTGTCCCTCCGCACGGCCGCACTTGACTTCGAGAAGACTCCAAGTGATGGACTCCGGGCGTCACCGAACACCCAGGGGGTAATCATGACCGACGCTCCGGTCGCACTCATCACCGGCGGCGGCAGCGGCATCGGCGCCGCCGTCGCCCGGCAACTGCTGGACGCCGGACACCGGGTCGCCGTCACCGGGCGCGGCGAGCGGAGGCTGCGGGAGTTCGCCGAGAGCCTCGGCGACCCGGACGGTCTGCTGACCTTCGTCGGCAACGCGGCCGTGTACGACGACATACAGTCGGCCGTCGACCGTACGCTCAAGACGTTCGGACGATTGGATACAGTCGTCGCCAACGCCGGACACGCCACCCACGACTCCGTCGCCGACGGCGACCCCGCCGGCTGGACCGAGATGGTGCTCACCAACGTCCTCGGCCCGGCCCTGCTCATCCGCGCCTCCATCGACGCACTGAAGGAGACCCGCGGACGGATCGTGCTCGTCGGCAGCGTCGCCGGGTTCGTGCCCACGCCCGGCAACATCTACGGGGCGACCAAGTGGGCGGTGACCGGGCTCGCCGAGAACACCCGCCGGCAGGTCACGGAGTTCGGTGTCGGCGTCACCCTGATCGCCCCCGGTCGTGTGGAGACACCCTTCTGGGACGCTTACGGCAGTCTCCCGCCGGGCCACCTCCTCAGTGCCGACCAGATCGCGGACTCCGTGGTCTGGGCGATCCGGCAGCCCGCGGGCGTCGACGTCAACACCGTGGTGGTACGGCCGATCGGGCAGCCCAACTGACTTACCCGCAAGGCCCGGTGCCGCGCCCAGGCCGCGGCACCGGGGCCCGCACGCTCTTCCCGGTCTCAGTTGTCCCGCAGGAACTGCTGCGCCAACTGGTCCCCGAGCGACACCGCCGCGCTGTGGCTCTCGATGGGGGAGACCTTGGAGTTCTTGAACAGGATGTACGTCACTCCGGAGTCGGCGCCGCCGGTCGCCGGGTCCGGGTCGATGCCGAGCGCCTTGGCGGTGGCGTACGAGGCCTCACCGATGATCTTCGTGGGGCCGGTGTCGCCGACGACCGCGTACTCGACCTTGTTGTTGTAGACGACCGCGACCACGCCGCCGCCCTTGATGCCCGCGCCGGAGTAGTTCCAGATGCCGCTGGAGCTGGGCACGACGACGTAGGGCAGTGAATCCGCCTTCAGGGGTTTGCCGTTGGACTGGTGGAAGGCCGTGTCGTCCTGGTACCAGGGGTCGGTGTCCTCGTTGCAGTTCGCGGTGCGCTGGCCGTCGCAGTCGATGTCCAGGTCGGCCTTCCAGAACACCGCGCCGTTCTTGCCGCACACGGGGACCGTGGCCGACGTCTCGTCGTCGGTCCTGTACTTGCCGTTGGATATCTGCGAACAGGACCTCACCTTGGCGAGCAGGTCGGCCGCGCTGACCGAGCCCTCCTGGGCGGATGTCGGGGTGGTGGCGCCGGAGGCGTTCGCGGGAAGTACTCCGGCGGCCAGGAGAGCGGCTCCGGAGGCCGCGGCGAGGGTCAGTGTTCGAAGGCGCACTGTGGGGGACCCTTCTGTTAGGAAAGTTTCCTTACCGTGTGCCGTACAAGGTGGACCCGCCTGCATGTCCCCGTCAACCCCCGAGGTGTGAAGTCGGACTCGGCGCCCTGATTGCGGCCCCGTACGCCCCGGAGAAGACTGGATATTGTCCGGAATTCCGGATATGCCTACGACTTCCGGGAGGCAAGGCGCATGTTCGTACGCAGCATCTACGCGACCGGTGATCCCAAGAAGATCGACACGGCGGTCAGAGCCCTGAACACGGAAGGCAGGGACCTGCTCGAAGAACGCCCGGGATACCGCGGGGCGGATGTCTTCGTCGACCGGGAACTCGGCAAGCTGCTGGCGGTCAGTTGGTGGGAGTCCGAGGAGACCCGGCACAACAGCGACGAGGTGATGCGCGAGCGGCGTGGTGCGCTCCTGGAACCGTTCGCCGGGACGCTCGCGGTCGACAACTACGAGGTGGCGGTCTTCCACGCCGTGCGGCAGCCGCGGGTGGGCGGCGGACTCCGCGTCACCCGGCTGGAGTTCGACCCGGCCGACGCGGATCTGCTGACCGACACGTTCCGGGCGTCCGTCATTCCCCGGCTGGAGACCCTCGCGGGACTGGCCAGGGTCTCCCTGGTCCTGGACCGGGAACGCGGACGGGGTATGACCGGCGCCCTGTTCACCGACCGCGAGGCCCTCGCCGCGTCCCGCTCGGGCCAGGCCGCGGCCCGGCACGAAGGCGCGGCCAAGGCGCACGTGACCGTGACCTCACTGGAGGAGTTCGAGGTCGTCCACGCGGACGCCCGCAGCGACTGAGGTCGCCCGCAGGGGTCGCCCCCCCGGCGCGAAAATGCGTCCGCCCCGCCATGCCGGCGGGGCGGACGGTCGTACGGGGATGGGGATCAGCCCAGGTCGAAGGTGGCCGGGTCGGGGCCCAGGCGCCGGTCCTCGTTCAGCGCGCTGATCGCCGCGAGGTCCTCGGTGTCCAGGCTGAAGTCGAACACCTCGATGTTCTCCTTGATCCGGGACGGCGTCACGGACTTGGGGATCACGACGTTCCCGGTCTGGAGGTGCCAGCGCAGCACGATCTGGGCCGGGGTGCGGTCGTGCTTGCGGGCGATGGCCACGATCGCCGGGACCTCCAGCAGCCCCTTGCCCGAGCCCAGCGGCGACCAGGCCTCGGTGGCGATGCCCTGCTCCGCGTGGTACTCAACGGCCGCGTGCTGCTGCAGGTGCGGGTGCAGTTCGATCTGGTTGACGGCCGGGACGACCGACGTCTCGGCGATCAGGTGCTGAAGGTGCTCCGGCAGGAAGTTGGACACGCCGATGGCACGGACCCGGCCGCCGGCGAGCAGCTTCTCGAACGCCTTGTACGTCTCCACGTACGTACCACGGGCCGGCAGCGGCCAGTGGATCAGGTACAGGTCGACGTACTCCAGGCCGAGCTTGGCCAGGGAGGCGTCGAAGGCGCGGAGGGTGGAGTCGTACCCCTGGTCGCTGTTCCAGAGCTTGGTGGTGACGAAAACGTCCTCGCGGGGCAGGCCGGAGGCGGCGATGGCCTTGCCGGTGCCCTCTTCGTTGCCGTAGATCGCCGCTGTGTCGATGCTGCGGTACCCGGCCTCGAGCGCCGCGGCGACGGCCCGCTCGGCCTCGTCGTCCGGCACCTGCCAGACGCCGAAGCCCAGCTGAGGCATCTCGACGCCGTTGTTGAGGATGATCGGGGGGACCTTGCTGCTCACGAGCTCTTGATCCTTCGGTTGTCGACAGGTGGTACTCCCATCGTCAACGATCACGGGCCGCGATGCATTCCTCACCGCGGAATCCGCCGGAACTGACCGACGAGTCAGCGCCCCCGACCGGAGAATGGCCGGAAATGCATCCGACCTCATCGGTCCGGACCATTGACCGCACCCTGTCATCCCGGGAATCTGGATCGCGCCACCGAACGTGTCGATGAACCCGGTGCACACATGTGAACCCCTGTCCTGCCTGGGCTCATCTGCGCTCTGAGACCCCCCACCCTCAGGAAAGCAGGTACGCAGCCATGAACGAGACCCTGCCGGAGGCCCACCAGACGGAACCTTCCGTTCTGCAGACATCGGATGAAAAGGTCTGGCAAAGCCCTGGTTACCACATCGTGGAGACCGCCCTCGAGGTGACCGCCTACGCCCTCGGCGACCGCCGGCTCCCCACCCGACAAGCATCGTGACCACGACCGCCGTACACACCGACGGCACCGCCGCCCCCTGGCCGGCCGCCGAGTTCACCCAGCGGCTGCGTGCCGTCACCGCGGAGCGCTACCACGACCGCCACCCCTTCCACCAGCGCATGCACCGAGGCGAACTGACCCCCGCCGAACTGCGCCGCTGGATCGCGGGCCGCTTCCACTACCAGCGCCACATCCCCGTCAAGGACGCCCTGATCCTCGCCAAACTCGACCGGCCCGAACTGCGCCGGGACTGGCTGCGCCGCATCCGCGACCAGGACGGCACGGCCGACGGGGAAGGCGGCATCGAACGCTGGCTGCGACTCGGCGAGGCGGCCGGCCTCGCCCGGCGGGAGCTGTGGGACGCCACCCGGGTGCTGCCCGGCGTACGGCTCGCCGTCGACGGGTACGTCACCTTCTGCCGCCTGCGCCCCGCGCTGGACGCCGTCGCCGCTTCCCTGACGGAGCTGTCCGCGCCCGACCTGATGCGCACCCGCATCGCCGCCTTCGAACGCCACTACCCCTGGATCGACCAGGACGGCCTCGCCTACTTCCGCACCCGCGTCGACGAGGGCGCCCGCGACGCGGCCCAGGCCCTCGCCCTGGTCCACGCCTGGGCCCGCACCCGCGCCCGGCAGGAACGGGCGGTCGCGGCGCTGACCTTCAAGTGCGACGTGCTGTGGGCGCTCCTGGACGCCGTGGACGGGAGCGGCCCGTGACCTGGCGCCCCACTCTGACCCGCGGCGTGCTGCTGCGCCACGACCCGGTGCGCGACACCGACCTGTTGCTGCTGCCCGAACGCGTCGTCGTCCTGCACGGCCACGCCGGCCGCGTGCTGCGTCTGTGCGACGGTACCCGAGCCGTCGACGAGATCGTCGCCGACCTGTGCGCCGGATTCCCCGGTGCTCCGGTCACCGCCCAAGTCCCCCCATTCCTCAGCTCGTTGCGGAAGGAGGGCTGGCTGCGATGACCCCCGACCCTCCCTGGGCCCTGCTCGCCGAGCTCACCCACGCCTGCCCGCTGCGCTGCGGGTACTGCTCCAACCCCGTCGAACTGGCCAGTCGGTCAGCGGAGCTGACGACCGAGGAGTGGGCCGGTGTGTTCCGGCAGGCAGGCGCCCTGGGTGTCGTGCAGACACACCTCTCCGGCGGCGAGCCGCTGCTCAGACGGGACCTCCCGGACCTCGTCACCGCCGCCGACACCGCGGGCCTGTACACCCAGCTCGTCACCAGCGGGGTGGGGCTGAGCGAGCGGCGGCTGGCCGCACTCGTCGGCGCCGGACTGCGCAGCGTGCAGCTGTCCGTGCAGCACGCGGACCCGGACGCGGCCGAACGCATCGCGGGCGCCCGCTCGTTCGCGGCGAAACAGCGCGCCGCCCGGCTGATCCGTGCCGCCGGACTTCCCTTCGGGCTGAACGTCGTCCTGCACCGCGGCAACCTCGACGCCCTCGACGCCCTGATCGCCCTCGGCGTGGCCTGGGGCGCCGACCGGATCGAACTCGCCCACACCCAGTACCACGGCTGGGCGCTGCGCCACCGCGCCGCCCTGCTGCCCACCCCCGCCCAGGCCGAGCGGGCCCGCGCCACCGTGACCCGTTGGCGTGAACGACTGGACGGCACACCGGAGTTGATCTGGGTCGCTCCCGACCTGCTGGACGCCACGGCGAAACCCTGCATGGGCGGCTGGGGCAGGGTCTCGCTCACCGTCACCCCCGACGGCACCGTCCTGCCCTGCCCGGCCGCCGCCACACTCCCCGGGCCCGCCGGGGAGCAGGTGAAAGACCGGCAGCTGGCCTGGATCTGGCGCGAGTCGGAGATCTTCAATGCCTTCCGGGGCGAGTCCTGGATGCGTGAGCCCTGCCGCGGCTGCGCCTTGCGCGCCAGTGACCACGGCGGCTGCCGCTGCCAGGCGTACGCCCTCACCGGCGATGCCACCCGCACCGACCCCGCCTGCCGGTACGCCCCCGATCACCACCTCGTACGCGATCTCGTGCGCGCACCGCGCGGAGACCTCGTATACGCACGCCGGGAGAACGCATATCGGGAGAACGCATACCGGGAGAACGCGCACCGGAAGATCGCATACAGGGAGAACGTGTACCGAGAGGGAGAAGCATGAGACGCCGACGCCTCCGGGCTGCGCTGACGGCCGTCGCGGTCGCCACCGTCACCCTTACCGCGCTGCCGGCCGCCGACCCGGCCCCCGCGGTGGCCGCGAGCCACTCCGTCGCCGCGCCCGACTGGTCCACGGCCGTCGTCGACTCCACCATGGCCCGTTACACGCCGACCACCATCGGCGGCTGGTCGTACCCGGTCGGCCTGTACCTCTACGGCCAGTACCTCACCTACCGGCGTACGCACGACGCCCGCTACCTCACCTACATCAAGGACTACGTCGACCGCTTCGTGAAGAGCGACGGCTCGATCAGCCAGTCCTTCAACAACCTGGACAGCATGCAGGCCGGCCGTCTGCTGGTGATCCTGCACCACGAGACGGGCCAGGACCGCTACCGCAAGGCGGCCCGGAAGATCCGCGACCGCCTGAAGACCTACCCGCGCACGAGTGACGGCGGCTTCTGGCATGCCGACAACTCCTCCCGTGCGCACCAGCTGTGGGCGGACGGCGTCTACATGGTGAACCCGTTCCTCGTCGAGTACGGCAGGGAGTTCGGGGACGGCGCGTATGCGAACGACGAGGCCGCCCAGCAGCTGTACGTCTACGGCAGCCATCTGCAGGTCGCGAACGGACTGCTCAGGCACGCCTACGACGAGTCGAGGAGCGCGGGATGGGCGGACCCGCAGTCCGGGCTCGCTCCCGAGCACTGGTGCCGGGCGGTCGGCTGGTACTCGATGGCGATCGTCAACGTGCTGGACGCGATCCCCGCGAGCCATCCGCGCCGGGCCGAACTCGTCGGCATCTTCCAGAAGCTGGCCGCCGGTCTGGAGAAGTACCAGGATCCCGCGAGCGGTCGCTGGTTCCAGGTGATCGACAAGGGAGGCCGCAGCGACAACTGGACCGAGACGTCCTGCTCCAGCATGTTCACCTACGCCCTCTCGCGCGGCGCCGAGCGGGGGTACATCGATCCGCACTACGCGGCCGTGGCGCGGCGCGGTTACGCGGGTGTCCTGGCGAAGGTCTCGGTCGGCCCGGACGGCCGGACGGATCTCGCCGACATCTCCATCGGCACCAACGTCGGTGACTACGCGTACTACGTCGCCCGCACCCGGGCCACGAACGACTTCCACGGCCTCGGGGCCTTTCTGATCATGAACGAGCAACTGCGAGGTGATTAGTGTCATGAGCACGTCCAGAAGATCCCTGCTGGGCGCCGCCCTCGGCGGCGCCGCCGCAGCGGCCGTCGGTCTGCCCGCCGCGGGCACCGCCCATGCCGCCTCATGGCAGCAGAAGTGGGCACCGTCGGCGAGTCGCGACGGGCTCGGCGCCTTCGAGACCGTGGAGGATGACCGGGCGGACTCCCACCCCGCCGGGCATCCACACATCTACGCCACCGGCGACAACTGGCGCTTCAACATGCATACAGTCGACCGCGATACGTCGACCGACCGCCAGCGGCAGGAGGTCACCGGTCTGCGCACCGGCAGCAGCAGCTACCTCAAGTGGACCGAAGGCCAGACCTGGCGGATCACCTACTCGATGTACATCCCGGCCTCGCTCAAGGCGACCACCACCTTCACCCACATCATGCAGATGAAGCAGCCCGGCACCGGCACCTCGCCGATCGTCGTGCAGTCGCTGCGCCGGGTGAACGGCGTGCAGACGATCGAGCTGAAACTCGCCATCGACGACATCCTGGTCGGCCGTACCGACCTCGAACCCCTGCACGGCAAGTGGACCGACGTCGACTTCCAGATCAAGGTCGGCAACGGCTCGGCCGGCTCGGTCCGCTGGATCCTGAAGTCCGGCTCCACGACCGTCGTCGACAAGTCGAAGACCGGCGTCGACACCTTCCTCGCCGACCGCGTACGCCCCAAGTGGGGCATCTATCGCTCCCTGGGCGACACCTCCGGCTCCCTGCAGGACGCCTACCTCCTGCTCACCAACCTCCGTGGTTACCAACTCGTCTGAGAGACCCTCACATGCGACCCCCCACCGCACACGGGAAGGGGGCGGCGGCGACCGTGTTCCTCGTCCTCGCCGTCGTCCTCGGACTCACGCACCCCTCGGCCCTCGCGGCCGGGCGGCCCGCGCCGCACCCGGCCGCCGTCTTCGACGTGCGCGACTACGGCGCCAAGGCGGACGGATCCACCAACGACACCCCGGCCATCGACAAGGCCGTCACGGCCGCGAACGCCGCGGGCGGCGGCACCGTCCGCTTCCCGGCCGGCACCTACAAGTCCAAGAACACCATCCACATGAAGAGCGACGTGACGCTCCAGGTCGACAAGGGCGCCACGATCCAGGGCTCCAGCGCCGACACCTACGACAAGGCCGAGTCCAACCCGTACGACGACTACCAGGACTACGGGCACAGCCACTTCCGCGACGCGATGATCTACGGCGACCGCCTGACCAACATCGGCTTCACCGGCGAGGGCGTCATCGACGGGCTAGGCAACCTCATCACCGGCAACCCCGGCTCCGGCGAAGCCGACAAGATCATCTCGCTCACCCGGTGCGACGGGCTCAGGATCGGCGACGGCCTCACCCTGCGCCGCGGCGGCCACTTCGCCGCCCTCGTCAACGGCTGCAAGAACGTCACCTCGGACCGTCTGACCATCGACACCGCGAGCGACCGCGACGGCTGGAACATCATCTCCACCACCGACGTCACCATCACCCACGCGAACATCAGGGCCAACGACGACGCCCTGGTCTTCAAGAGCGACTACGCCCTCGGCGCCAAGCTCCCCAACGGCCATGTCCGGGTCGGCGACTCCTACCTGTCGGCGCGGTGCTGCAACGCCCTGATGTTCGGCTCCGAGACCTGCGGCGACTTCTCCGACTACCGGTTCGAGAAGATTCGCATCGAGGGCGCCGACAAGTCCGGGCTCGGCATGGTCTCCATGGACGGCGCCAAGATCTCCGACGTCCACTACCGCGACATCACCATGACGGACGTGCACTCGCCGATCATGCAGAAGATCGGGACACGGAAGCGGTGCGGCAACAGTCCTGGCGTGGGATCCATCAGCGACGTCACGTACGAGAACATCACGGCCACCGGCAGCAGCCCCTCCTTCAGCCCGACCCTGTGGGGGGAGAACGGCCACCGCATCAACGGGATCACCTTCACCGACGTCGACATCACCGTGCCCGGCGGCAACGGCACGATGTCCACCGGCGTGCCGAGCAACGACCCGGGCGACTACAACCCCAAGAGCATCGGTACACGGCCGGCGTACGGCTGGTATCTGCACAACGTGGACAATGTGCGGCTGACCGACAGTTCGGTGCGGTTCGCGGCCGGCGACGGGCGCCCGGCCGTCATCGCCAACGCGGCGAGCGGCCTGCGGTTCACCCGCTTCACCGCTCAGCACGGCAGCGACGCGCCGCACGACATGGGCTTCCAGAACGTCACCGGCTACTGCCTGACGGACAGTCACACCACCTCCGGTTCAGCGCTCCGCGTGGCCGGCAGCGGATCGACGGAGAACTGCGGCTCCACGGCCGCCGTGCACCCCCGCGACCAGCAGAACCCCCGCCAGGACTTCCTGCGGGCCTCCGTCGGCGGGCTCTTCCTGCACTGGGGCCTGCGAACCGCCCCCGCCCACACCAGCTGCACCGCCTGGGAGAACGACGTCACCAGCGGCGGATGGACGCCGGATTACTGGGTGAACGAAGCCCGGAAACTGCATACGCAATACCTCGTACTGGCGACCTTCCACAGCCGTCTCGGCTACGCCCGCCCCTGGCCGTCGAAGATCCCCGGCTCCTGCTCCACCAAGCGGGACTTCCTCGGCGAACTGATCAACGCCGCCAGGGCCAAGGGTATGAAGGTCATCCTCTACATGACCGACGACCCCCAATGGCACGACGAGGGCGGCCACGAGTGGCTCGACTCGGCCGCCTACTCCGCCTCCAAGGGCAAGGACGTCGACCTCACCACGCGCGACGGGTTCGGCCAGTTCAGCTACGACAACTTCTTCGAGGTCATGGACCGCTATCCCGACCTCGGCGGCTTCTGGATCGACAACGACAACGCGTACTGGGAGAGCCACGACCTGTACGCGCAGATCTACCAGAAGCGCCCGGGCTACACGCTCAGCAACAACAACGAAGACACACCGATCATGGACATGATCAGCAATGAGCAGAAGACAGGGATGTCGCCTGCATACGATTACCCGCAGGCTGTATACACCGCGCAACCACGCCTGACCGAAGCCGACTTCAAACTGCCCTCGTCCGGCGCCTGGTGGTACGACGGCTCGAACCCCGCCGTCGACCGTATGCTCACCCTCGGCCGGCTGGTCACCAACGCCGGCTCCTCGGTCAAGGCGCTCATGGCCGAGACAGCCCAGGTCAACGGGAAGTTCCCGTCCAACCAGGCCGCCTTCAACGACTTCGCCGACACCTACCTCGACCCCATCTGGGAGTCCCTGCACGGCACCGAGGGCGGCGGCTACCTGCACGGCGGCCTCAAACCCGGCTTCTGGAACGACGGTGCGCACGGCGTCACCACCATCGGCAGAACCGACCCCGGCCGCCAGTACATCCACGTCCTGACACCGCCCAGCACCAGCACCCTGCGTATCCGCGACAACGGCTACCGGATCGCCTCCGTCACCAACCTCCGCACCGGCGCGGCGGTCTCCTGGTCCCAGTCGGGCGGCGTACTGACGCTGCACGGCCTGGGCGCCTGGGACCCGTACGACACGGTCTTCAAGGTCCGGACCGCCGGACGGCAGGGCCTCTCCGGCGTCACCGTCGGTGCCAGTGCCTCGGCGAGCGGACACACGGGCTTGGCGGCCGGCGACGGCGACTACCTCACCTACTGGGACAACAACAAAACCCTCCCCGTCAACCTCACCTTCGACCTCGGCAGTTCGAAGAAGGTGCAGTACATCGGGCTCAACCAGCGCGAGGACTCCGTCGCCTACGCCCGCTCCGGCACCGAGCAGTCCGCCCGCATCAAGGACTACAAGGTGTTCCTCAGCAACGACGGTTCGACCTGGGGCAGCGCGGTGAAGACGGGACAGCTCGCGAGCCGCCGCGGAATCCAGGGCATCGACCTGACTGCGGCCGACGCCCGCTACGTACGCCTCGAGGTCGACACCACCTGGGCCGCGTCGACCGACACCGCCCGCTACAAGCGGCTGCGGATCGACGAGGCCTGGATCGGCACCGCATACGCCACACCCGCGAACGGGGGACAGTCATGATCCGCATCAGAGCATGGGCGGCCACGGTGGCCGGCCTGCTGACCGCCGCGGCGCTCCCGCTGCTCACCGCCGCTTCTCCCGCGACCGCCTCCGACAACGGCCAGTCGGTCCGCCCCGCCATGGGCTGGAGCAGCTGGAGCTTCGTGCGCCGCTCGCCGACCGAGGCGAAGATCAAGGCCCAGGCCGACGCCCTGGTGGCGAGCGGACTGAAGGACCACGGCTTCGTCCACGTCAACCTCGACGACTTCTGGCAGAAGTGCGACGACAACGGCTTCACCGTCGACTCCTACGGCCGCTGGGCCGTCGACACGGCCAAGTTCCCGGGCGGCATCAAGGCCCTGGCCGACTACGTCCACGCCAAGGGCCTGAAGTTCGGCTTCTACGTCACACCCGGCATCGCCAAGAACGCGGTCACCAAGAACACACCCATCGAGGGAACCTCGTACCACGCCAAGGACATCGCGGACACTTCGAAGACGGAGAAGAACTACAACTGCAAGAACATGTACTACATCGACTACCAGAAGCCGGGCGCCCAGGAATTCGTGAACTCCTGGGCAGGGCAGTTCGCCTCCTGGGGAGTCGACTACCTCAAGATCGACGGCGTGGGCAGCCAGGACGTCCCCGACGTCCAGGCCTGGGACAAGGCCCTGCGCGCCACGGGCCGGCCCATCACCTTCGCCCTGTCCAACAACCTCCCCGTCGACCACGCCACCACCTGGCGGCAACTGGCCAACAGCTGGCGCACCCAAGGTGACGTGGAGTGCTACTGCGGGCCGGGCCCCAACGGCAGCGGCTACCCGCTGACCGACTGGTCCCACGTCTTTGCCCGCTTCACCTCGGCCGCCACCTGGCAGCCGTACGCCGGACCCGGCGGCTGGAACGACCTGGACTCACTGGAGATCGGCAACGGCGACCAGGTGGGCCTCACCGCCGACCAGCGCCGCTCGCACTTCACACTGTGGGCGATGGCGGCGGCACCCCTGCTGCTCGGCACCGACCTCACCCACCTCGACTCCGTCGACAAGGCGATGCTCACCAACGACCGGCTGATCGGCGTCGACCAGGACGGCGTGGCCGCGAAGCGGATCGTCAACAGCGGTGTGCGGCAGGTGTGGAGCAAGAAGGAGAGCGACGGCCAGTACGTCGTGGCGCTGTTCAACACCGGCACCTCCGGCAGCGCCACCGTGAGCGTGAAGTGGTCCCAGGTCGGCTTCACCGGCTCCGGTGACGTCACCGACCTGTGGTCCGGCTCCCACAAGGGCGTGATCGCCGACTCCTACAGCGCGACCCTGCGTCCGGGCGAGACCCGGCTGATCCGGGTGAAACCCGTCAACTCCGCGAAACCGACGGCGGCTTCACCGGGTATGGCGGTCGCCCCGTACGAGTACCTCGGCTGGGGCAGCCCGCCCGACCCCACCTCCGTGATGGCAGCGACCGGCGTCAAGTGGTTCACGCTCGCGTTCATCCTCTCCGACGGCACCTGCAACCCCAAGTGGGACGGCACGCGCCCGCTGACCGGCGGCACCGACCAGTCGAGGATCAACGCGATCCGGGCCGCCGGCGGTGACGTGATGGTCTCCGTCGGCGGATGGAGCGGGGCCAAGCTCGGCGAGAAGTGCTCCAGCGCCTCGGGGCTCGCGGCCGCATACCAAAAAGTGATCACTGCATACCGTCTACAGGCGATCGACATCGACATCGAGAACACCGAGTGGTCGAACGCCACCGTGCGGCAACGCGTCGTCGACGCGCTGAAGACCGTGAAGGCGAACAACCCCGGCCTGAAGACCGTCATCACCTTCGGCACCACCACCAGCGGTCCCGACTCCACCGGCGTCGACATGATCAAGCGGGCGGCGAACTCCGGCCTGGTGAACGACGTCTGGTGCGTCATGCCGTTCGACTTCGGCGGCGGCACCACCAACATGGGCACACTGACCACCCAGGCCATGGAGGGCCTCAAGGCCCGCGTCAAGGCGGCGTACGGCTACAGCGACGCCACCACCTACGCTCACATCGGGCTGTCGTCGATGAACGGCAAGACGGACGACTCCGGCGAGCGCGTCCGGGTCGCCGACTTCAAGACGATGCTCGCCTACGCGCGGCAGCACCACATCGGCCGCCTCACCTCCTGGTCCGTCAATCGCGACCGCGCGTGCGGGTCCGGCACCGACGGCGACTCCTGCAGCGGCGTGACACAGCAGCCGTTCGACTACCTCAAGATCTTCACCCAGTACACGGGCTGAGGGGGCAACCATGAAACGCACCGGAGCACTGCCGTGGGCCGTCTCCCTGGCCCTCGCCGTGCCGCTCCTCGGCCTCGCCGCAGGCAGCGCGCAGGCGGCCACCGACTACCAGGCCGAGGACGCCGTCATTTCGCAGGGCACCGTGGCCACCAATCACACCGGCTACACGGGCACCGGCTTCGTCGACTACACCAACGTCAAGGGTTCGTACGTGGAGTTCACGGTGAGCTCGGCCTCCGCGGGCACCGCGTCCCTCACCTTCCGGTACGCCAACGGGACATCGGCCGCCCGCCCCATGGACGTCTCCGTGGGCGGCACGGTCGTCTCGTCCGGCGTCTCCTTCCCGGCCACCGCCGACTGGAACACCTGGGCGACCAAGACCCTCGACGTCCCGCTCACAGCGGGTTCGAACAAGATCCGCGCGACCGCCACCACCGCGGACGGCGGTCCCAACCTCGACCGCATCGGCGTCGGAGCGGCGGCCGACACCCAGGCACCGAGCCGCCCCGGCAGGCCCGGCTGCTCGGACATCGGCGAGAACGCGCTCACCCTGTCCTGGGGCGCGTCGACGGACGACACGGGCGTCACGGCGTACGACATCTACGAACACGGCAACAAGATCAGTGAGGCGGCCGGGAGCGCGACCAGCAAGGCCCTGACCGGCCTCGCGCCGAACACCGCCTACAACCTGACCGTCATCGCCCGTGACGCGGCCGGCAACACCTCCCCGGCGAGCCCGGTCGTCGACTGCACCACCAAGCCCAGCTCGGACACCACACCGCCGACCGCACCCGGAACACTGCATACAACCGACATCACTTCGAATACCGTCGGCCTCAGCTGGGGCGTGTCGACGGACGACCGAGCGGTCGTCGCCTACGACATCCGCAGCGGCACGACCGTCTACAAGTCCGTCACCGGCGGCACGTCGACGACCCTCACCGGCCTCGCCTGCAACAGCCCGTACTCCCTGGACGTCGTGGCCCGCGACGCGGCCGGCAACGTCTCCCAGGCGAGCAACACCGTCACCTTCACGACCAAGGCGTGCGCCACCGACGGCGGCGTCCCGTCCTCCATCTCCACACTGTCCACCGGCTGGACGATCCCCTGGGGCACCTACTGGATGCCCGACGGCCAGTCCGCCCTGATCACCGAGCGGGACGACTTCCGCGTCCGGAAACTGACCAAGGACGGCACCAGTACCCAGGTGGGGACGGTCCCCAACGCCGTCACCACCAACGGCGAGGGTGGTCTGCTCGGCGTCGCCGTCGATCCCAAGTGGGAGACCAATCACTACGTCTACTTCATGCACACGGCGTCGGAGGGCAACCGGGTCGTCCGCATGTCCTACGACGGCACGAAGCTGAGCGACTACACGGTCCTGCTCCAGGGCATCAAGAAGAACCGCTACCACAACGGCGGCCGCCTGGCCTTCGGCCCCGACGGCTACCTGTACGTCTCCACCGGCGAGGCCCAGACGCCCGACCTGGCCCAGGACAAGAACTCCCTCAACGGCAAGATCCTTCGTATGACGACCGACGGCAAGCCGGCCCCCGGCAACCCGTTCGGCAACTACGTCTACTCCTACGGGCACCGCAATCCGCAGGGCCTCGCCTTCGACCGCAACGGGCGTCTGTGGGAAGCGGAGTTCGGCAACAGCTCCAAGGACGAGCTCAACCTGATCAAGCCGGGGGCCAACTACGGCTGGCCGACCTGCGAGGGCAACTGCAGCGTCTCCGGCATGACCAACCCCAAGGCCACCTGGAACGTCTCGGAGGCCTCCCCGAGCGGCATCGCCATCGTCCGCAACGTCGTCTACATGGCGTCCCTGCGCGGCGAACGGCTGTGGCGCATCCCGATCAACGGCGACAACGACAGCGTCGGCACGCCGACCGCGTACTACGTCGGCACGTACGGGCGTCTGCGTACGGTCACCAAGGTGCCCGGCGCTGACCAGTTGTGGCTGTCGACCACCAATTGCGACAACAACGGAGGGGCGGCGGACGGGTCGGACAAGATATTCCGCGTGAGCATCGGCCAGGCGGCGCACCGCAGATGACCGCGCACTCCCCGCTCACGCCTGGTACAGCGCCTCCACCTCGTTGGCGTACGCGCTCTCGATCGCCTTCCGCTTCAGCTTCAGCGACGGCGTCAGCAGCCCGTGCTCCTCGGTGAAGGGCTGGGCGAGGATGCGGAAGGTACGGATCGACTCGGCCTGGGAGACGAGGGTGTTGGCGGCGACCACCGCCCGCCGCACCTCCGTCTCCAGGTCGGCGTCGCGCACCAGCTCGACGGGCGACATCTTGGCCTTGCCGCGCATCTGCAGCCAGTGCTCGACGGCCTCCTGGTCGAGGGTGACAAGGGCGGCGATGTACGGACGGTCGTTGCCCACCACGATGCACTGGTTGACCAGCGGGTGGTCGCGGACGCGTTCCTCCAGCACACCGGGCGAGACGCTCTTGCCGCCGGAGGTCACCAGGATCTCCTTCTTGCGGCCGGTGATGGTGAGGTAGCCGTCCTCGTCCAGGGTGCCCAGGTCGCCGGTGGCCAGCCAGCCGTCGTGCAGGGTTGCGTCGGTGGCCTTCTGGTTGTTGAGGTAGCCCTGGAAGACGTTGGGGCCGTGCAGCCAGACCTCGCTGTCGTCGGCGATGTGCACGGTGACGCCGGGGACGGCCTGGCCGACCGTGCCGTAGCGGGTGCGCTCGGGCGGGTTGGCGGTGGCGGCGGCGGTCGACTCGGTCAGACCGTAGCCTTCGTAGATCTGCACGCCCGCGCCGGCGAAGAACAGCCCCAGTCTGCGGTCCATCGCCGATCCGCCGGACATCGCATTCCGTATGCGACCGCCCATGGCAGCGCGCACCTTCGCATACACGAGCTTGTCGTACAGCTGGTGCTGCATACGAAGACCCGCCGAGGGGCCGGGTCCGATGTCCCAGGCCTTCGCCTCGAGCGCGTCCGCGTACTTCACCGCGACCTCGACGGCCTTCTCGAACGGCCCCGCCTTGCCCTCCTTCTCGGCCTTGCGGCGGGCGGCGTTGAACACCTTCTCGAAGATGTACGGCACCGCGAGGATGAATGTGGGCTTGAAGGCTTGCAGGTCGGGCAGGAGGGCGGCGGCGTTGAGCTGGGGCTGGTGTCCGAAGCGGACCCCGCCGCGGATCGCGGCCACCTCGACCATCCGCCCGAAGACATGGGCGAGCGGCAGGAACAGCAGCGTCGCCGCCTCGTCGCCCTTCCGGGAGTGGAACACCGGCTCCCAGCGCTGGATGACGGTGTCGGCCTCCCACATGAAGTTGCCGTGCGAGATGACGCAGCCCTTGGGGCGGCCCGTGGTGCCGGAGGTGTAGATGATGGTGGCGATCGAGTCGGGGGTGACGGCCTGCCGGTGCCGGTGCACCATCTCGTCGTCGAGGTGGGCGCCGGCGTCGTACAGCTCCTGCAGGGCGCCCGCGTCCAGCTGCCACAGCTCGCGCAGGTGCGGCAGCCGGTCGATGACGGTGGCGATGGTCATCGCGTGGTCCTCGTGCTCCACGATCGCCGCGGAGACCTCGGCGTCGTAGAGCATCCAGAAGCACTGTTCGGCCGAGGAGGTGGGGTAGACGGGCACCACCTGGGCGCCGATCGTCCACAGTGCGAAGTCGAAGAGGGTCCACTCGTAGCGGGTGCGGGACATGATCGCGACCCGGTCGCCGAAGCGGACGCCGCGGGCCAGGAGTCCCTTGGCGAGTGCGAGGACCTCGTCGCGGAATTCGGCGGAGGTCACGTCACGCCACCGTCCGAGCTCGTCCTTGCGGCCGAGCGCGACGTGCAGCGGGTCGGCGAGGGCGTGCTCGAAGACGACGTCGGCCAGACCGCCCACCGGTGGCGCCGACGCCAACGGAGGGTTGGTGAACTCGCGCAAACCCCGCTCCCCGCTCCTCGTGACGCTCGTCCGGCGCCGTGAAAGCTACCCCACCCGCTCACCCGGCGGGAGGGGGGAGGAAACAGGGCAAAGCTCACGTTTGCGTAGGCCCGTGACTGGAAAATGCCCGCACATGGGGAAGGGTCGGACAGAATCCTTACGGTTCAGTAAGTTTCGGTGCCGTAATCTCCACCGAATCTGTACGCCGTGATTACGGCGCTCGCGGTATGCGAACATCCCGATCGGGACCGCACATCTTGCGCCAGAAAGGTCTCATTCCAAGGGGTGCGACGCACCGGGACGGCACCGGAAACCTCACGAGAAGGTGCCGTGCACCAGGGCGACGACCGTCAGCGGCAGCAGCGTCCCGCCCGCCGCGCACCGGGCTCATCCCGAGCGGCATCCCGAGCGGCGTCTGCATCCGGAGCGAGTCAGCCGCCCCGCCGGTGCAGCCGTTCGCCGCCCGCCAGGATCGCCGCCGCGAGGGCGTCCGCCGCGTCCTGCGCCGGGGTCCGTGCCCGTCCGTGCACCAGTACGAAGTCGACCTTGCCGAGCTCCGGCAGTCCCGCCCGCTCGGGCACCCGGAACAGGCCGGGCGGTACCAGGCCGCGGGAGTGCGCCATCACGCCGAGGCCCGCCCGCGCCGCCGCGACGAGCCCGTTGAGGCTGCCGCTGGTACATACGATCCGCCAGGCTCGGCCCTGCCGCTCCAGGGCCTCCAGCGCGAGGGTCCGGGTGATACCGGGAGGCGGGTACACGATGAGCGGCACCGGCCGGTCGGGGTCCAGACGGAGCCGCTCGGCGCCGATCCAGACCAGGTCGTCGTGCCAGACCGGCTCGCCGCGCGGGTCCTGGGGGCGCCGCTTGGCCAGGACGAGGTCCAGCTTCCCGGCGGCCAGCTGTTCGTGCAGGGTGCCCGACAGCTCCACGGTCAGCTCGAGATCGACCTCGGGATGGTCGTAGCGGAAGCCCTCGAGGATCTCCGGAAGCCGGGTGAGGACGAAGTCCTCCGACGCGCCGAACCGCAGCCTGCCGCGCACCCGGGTGCCGGTGAAGAACGCCGCCGCCTGTTCGTGCACCGCCAGGATCCGGCGGGCGAAGCCGAGCATCGCCTCGCCGTCCTCGGTCAGCTCCACGGAGTGCGTGTCCCGCAGGAACAGCTGACGCCCGACGGCCTCCTCCAGGCGGCGCACGTGCTGGCTCACGGTCGACTGGCGCAGGCCGAGCCGCCGGGCGGCCTGGGTGAAGCTGAGCGTCTGGGCCACCGCGAGGAAGGTCCGCAGCTGGGTGGGGTCGTACACCCGCCCAAGGCTATCGCCGAACGTGATGACAGTGAGAGTGGTGTGCGGGATTCCCGATCGGTGAGTGGGGGAGGACGATGGAGGAGGGTCCTCCGGTTCCGGGAGCACCTCAGGCGCAGCGGACGAACGTGGATGGAGCCTTGTGAAACGCCTGCACCGGCCGAGTCGTATGCCGATCGACCCGTACATCCTGCTGCTGCTCGGCACGGTCGGCGTCGCCGCGCTGCTGCCGGCCCGCGGTACGGCCGCCGATGTCGCCTCCGGTGCGTCCACGGCCGCGATCGCCTTCCTGTTCTTCCTCTACGGCGCCCGGCTGTCCACCCGCGAGGCGCTGGACGGGCTGAGGCACTGGCGGCTCCACGTCACCGTTCTGGCCTGCACCTTCGTGGTGTTCCCGCTGCTCGGCCTGGCGGCGCGCGGGCTCGTGCCGGTGCTGCTGACCCAGCCGCTCTACCAGGGTCTGCTCTTCCTGACGCTCGTACCGTCGACGATCCAGTCGTCGATCGCGTTCACCTCGATCGCCCGCGGCAACGTGCCCGCCGCGATCTGCGCGGGCTCCTTCTCCTCCCTGGTCGGGATCGTGCTCACCCCGCTGCTGGCGGCCGCCCTGCTCGGCGGCGACGGCGGCGGCTTCTCCGCCGACTCGCTCCTGAAGATCGTGCTGCAGCTGCTCGTGCCGTTCCTCGCCGGGCAGCTGCTGCGGCCCTGGATCGGCGACTTCGTCGCCCGGCACAAGAAGGTCCTGGGCCTGGTCGACCGAGGCTCGATCCTGCTGGTCGTCTACACCGCGTTCAGCGAGGGCATGGTGCGGGGCGTCTGGCACCAGGTGAGCGCCGTCCGGCTGGCCGTGCTGCTGGCCGTCGAGGCCGTCCTGCTGGCCGTGATGCTCGCCCTGACCTGGTACGGCGCCGGGGCGCTGCGCTTTTCCCGTGAGGACCGGATCGCCATCCAGTTCGCCGGGTCGAAGAAGTCCCTGGCGTCCGGGCTGCCCATGGCGAGCGTCCTGTTCGGTGCGCACGCCTCGCTGGCCGTGCTGCCGCTGATGCTCTTCCACCAGATGCAGCTCATGGTGTGCGCGGTCATCGCCAGGCGCCGGGCGCGCGACCCGGAGACGTCCGCCGAACCGCCGGCCCCGGCCGCGGCGTCACGCACCGCGGCCGGCACCGGGCCGCGTCCCCGCTGAATCCCGCGCGCGGCGAGCGTCGTTCCCGGGCGGTTCAGCGACCGCGGGACACGCGGTCCAGGGGCAGCCACAGCACGGTGTTCCCGGTGGGCATCGGCGCCCGCGGATCGGCCAGTTCGCCGTCGGTCAGCGCCCGGTCCCAGACATGGACGTCGTCGATGGCGCCGGTGAAGAAGGCCCGGCTGTCCATGCGCTGGCCGATGTGGACGCCGAACGGGGAGTTGCGACTGACGGAGCCGGGCACATCGGCGACGGACGATTGCATACCGTCTATGAAGATCGTCAACCGGCCGCCGCCACGACGCAGCGCCAGTCGGTGCCACTGGCCGTCGTTGTAGGCGCCGGTGGTGCTCACGGTCGCGGTCCTGATGGCGCTCGCGCCGTCCCGTACGGTGATCAGCGCGCGTACGCGGTCGCTGTCCGGTTCGCCGCGCAGCCAGACCTGGGGCTGCGTGGTCCCGATGCCGCCCATCCACAGCAACGGCTGTTCCCCGGCCGTGGCGGTGTAACGGAACCACAGCGACGCCGTGAAGTCCTCGCTGCCGAGCGGCAGCCGGTCGCGGTACGGCAGGCGTACGGCGTCGTCGACGCCGTCGAAGTCCAGGGCGCCGCCCGACACGCCGTCCGTCTCCTCGGCGGAGCCCAGGACGGCCGCGCGCCGGGCGTGCGGGGCGAGGTCGGCGGTGGTCGGGTCGGGGCCGCGGCGCGGGGTGAGCCAGTCCTCGGTGAAGCGGGCGAAGCGGATCTCGTCGCGGGCGTCGACCGCGCCGCCCTCGTACATCAGGCCCACCGTGTCGCGGTCGGCGCGCACCAGGTCGGAGTAGCCGGACCAGTCCGTGGTGACGACCGTGCCCCGGTCCACGCTGTCCCAGGTGCGTCCGCCGTCGTAGGAGGAGCGGATCATCATCGTCCGGCGGCGGTCCGGGTCGCCCGGGCAGGCCAGCAGGATGCGGTCGCCCAGACGCAGTGTCGAGCCCTGGACCTGGGGGGTGTAGAGGTCCGGGAGGTCGCGGAACGGGGCGGTGAAGCTGTCGCCGCCGTCGCGGCTGACCGTCTGGGTGCGGTGGCCGAGGTCGGTGCCGTCCTGTTCCCGGCCGCTGACCAGGACCGAGCCGTCGGCGCGCTGGGTGAGGGTCAGTTCGGACGGCTTCTGCCGGAACGTGCCGTCGGCGGCGATCGGCCAGGTGTCGGCGGCCCCGGGCCGCCAGTGGTCGCCGCCGTCGTCGCTGACGATCAGCGCCGCGTGGTTGGCGGTGACCCGACTGCCGTCCCACGTCTCGGTGTTGACGCCGAACACCAGCCGTCCGGCATGTCCGCCCCGGGTCAGCTGGATGCCGTGCACCGGGCCGGTCGCATACCAGGAGTTCCAGTCGGGGGGCAGGATCTCAGGGCTCAGGTCGCGTGGTTCGGACCAGGTCAGGCCGTCGTCGTCGCTGTACTGGAGGTGCGGGGTGCGGTCGCAGGGAACCCGGCAGCCCGAACTGTCCGTACGGCCGGTGTTGTACGTCTCCGCCAGCAGGACGCGCCCGGTGTCCCGGTCCACGATCGGTGCCGGGTTGCCGTGCGTGTCGCCGGCGCCCTCGGTGACGACCCGCAGCGGGCCCCAGGTGCGGCCGCCGTCCGAGGAGCGTTTCACCACGATGTCGATGTCGGCCGCGTCCCCGCAGTTGAGGACCCGCCCCTCGGCGAACGCCAGCAGTGTGCCCTCCGTCGTCCGCACGATCGCCGGAATGCGGAAGCAGGCGTAGCCGGGGTCCTGGGAGGCCTTGAAGAGAACCTGCTGCTCGAAGCCGGCGGCGGGCCCGCCCGGTTGGGCGGCCTCGGCCGGCTTCGGCAGCAGGAGCGTGAGGAGCAGTGCGGCCACCGTGAGGACGGCGGCCAGGACGCGTCTGTGAGGTGCGCGAAGACTTGACGGCATGGTGCGACCTGCCCTTCATCCACCCGGATCCCGATATGAATCCGGTCATTCGGATCTCTGGACATCTGGACATCCCACGTCCAACGTGCGCTTTGTCGACGGTAGTTGGATCCTCGGGTGCCTCACAAGAAGCGTGCGGCCACTTCGCCGGACCGCCGGGGTGGGGTCAGGGGCGCAGCACCACCTTGCCGAGGTTGCTCCGCGACTCGACGACCGCGTGGGCGCGGGCCGCCTCCTCCAGCGCGAACTCCCCGTGCACGGCCGGGGTGAGCGCGCCGTCCGCGAACAGCCGCCAGAGCTCGAGACGCCACCGCTCGTACAGCTCCGGCCGCCCGCGGGCGATCCGTGCCATCTGGAATCCGATGACCGACTTGGCGCCCGCGAGGAGGTCGTACGCCTGGACGGTGCCGCCGCCCGAGCTGTATGCCACCAGCCGGCCGCCGGGAGCCAGGGCGGCGATCGCCGGGGCGAGCAGGTCGCCGCCGACTGCATCCAATATGTAGTCGGCGGGATGTCCCCAGCTGTCGTCCGTGTACGAAATGGCATCGTCGGCGCCGAGGGAACGGACGAAGTCCGCCTTGGCCGGGTCGGAGACGGCGCCCACCACCCGGGCAGCGCCCCGCACCCGTGCCAGTTGCACGGCGAGGTGACCGACGCCGCTCGCCGCTGCCGTGACCAGGGCCGTCTCGCCCCGCTCGGGTCGCGCCGCCTCCAGGGCGCCGAGCGCGACCAGACCGCTGCGGACCAGCGCCACCGCGTCGACGGCGGATGCGGCCTCGGGCACGGGTGAGGCCATCGTCTCGTGCAGGACCGCGAAGTCGGCGTACCCGTGCCCGAAGCACAGCCCCGTCACCGGCTCACCGGCTTCGAACCGGGTGACGCCGTCGCCGGCGGCCACGACCTCCCCGGCGACCTCGCCCCCCAGGGGGACGGGTTCGGCGGCCTCGGTGACCTTGCGTACGACGGGCAGGGTGACGCCGACGGCCTCGGTGCGCACGAGCAACTCGCCAGGCGCGGGTGCCGGGACGGGGGCGTCCTCCAGGAACAGGGGGCCGCCGGGGGAGTCGTACCGGACGCGACGCATCGCACCTCCAGATGGGACGGACGGAGCACGGGAATACCGTTGGGGACACCTATGAATTCATTGGGCGGCCCAACGGTAGCGGAGTGTTCGTTGGGAAGTCCAATGATTCTTCGGTAGGCTGCCACCATGGCCGAAGCCCCCCTCACCGCGATCCGCTCCCTCCCCAGCTGGCTCCTCGGCCGGGCGGCAGCCCGCGGCCGGGCCCTGGTCGCCGAGGCGCTTGCGGCGCAGGGCATGAAGATGTGGCACCACGTGGTGCTCTCCGCCGTCCGCGACCTCGCCCCCGTCGCCCAGGCCGACCTCGGCCGTGGCATCGGCCTCGACCCCAAGGACCTGGTGGGCGTCCTCAACGACCTCCAGGCCGCAGGCCTCGTCGTCCGCGCGCCGGACACCAGGGACCGCCGCAAGAACGCCGTCTCCCTAACCGACGAGGGCGCCCGGCTGCTCACCCGCTGCGAGGAGGCGGCCCGCGAGGCGAACGACGCGCTGCTCGCCCCGCTGTCGGCGGCCGAACGTGACCGGTTCATGGCCCTGTTGATCCGGATTTCCGGTACGGAGGGCTGACGGCGGCTAACGTTCCGTCATGACCGCACCTCTCGCCCTCGATCCGGCGCGCACCGCACTCGTCCTCGTCGACCTGATGGACCGCATCGTCGCGCTGCCCCTGGAGCCCCGCAAGGGAACCGAAGTCCTGGTCACCGCCGAGCGGCTGGCAACCGCCTTCCGCTCGGCCGGCGCACCCGTCGTACTCGTCCGCGTCGAACGCCCCGGCGTCGCCGACCAGCCGCCCGGCAGCGGACTGGCGGCCGGTCTGCCCCGGGACGGTGACCTGGAGATCGCGAAGCGGACGATCGGCGCCTTCCAGGGCACGGACCTCGACGCCCAGCTGCGCCGGCGCGGTGTCACCACCCTGGTGTTCGGAGGCATCGCCACCAACCTCGGCGTCGAGTCCACCGCCCGCGCCGCCGCCGACCTCGGCTACGACCTCGTCTTCGTCGAGGACGCCATGGCCGCCTTCACCGGCGCCGAGCACGACGCCTCGGTCGCGCTGGACTTCCCCCGGTTGGGGACGGTGGTGCGCGCGGACGGGGTGCGGTTCGTGACCGGCCGAGCCGGTGGAGCAGGCGCGGGGTGACTCAGGCGGTCAGCCCTGGGTGGTGGCGGCCCGCAGAGAGATGCGGGCCTCACCCGCGTACACGTTCATGGAGCCGCCGCGCAGGAATCCCACGAGGGTCAGCCCGGTCTCGGCGGCCAGGTCCACCGCCAGCGAGGACGGCGCCGAGACCGCCGCCAGCACCGGGATGCCCGCCATCACGGCCTTCTGCGCCAGCTCGAAGGACGCCCGGCCGGAAACCAGCAGGATGGCGCGGGACAGGGGCAGGTCCCCGTTCTGCAGCGCACGGCCGACCAGCTTGTCGACCGCGTTGTGCCGGCCCACGTCCTCCCGTACGTCCAGCAGCTCCCCGTCCTCGCTGAACAGGGCCGCCGCGTGCAGTCCGCCGGTACGGTCGAACACCCGCTGGGCGGCCCGCAGCCGGTCGGGGAGACTCGCGAGCAGCTCCGGCTCGATACGGAGCGGGGGAGTGTCGGCGATGGGCCAGCGGGTCGTGGTGCGGACCGCGTCCAGGCTGGCCTTGCCGCACAAGCCGCACGAGGAGGTGGTGTACACGTTCCGCTCCAGCGTGAAGTCGGGAAGCGCGACGCCCGGCGCGGTCTTCACATCGACCACGTTGTAGGTGTTGAAGCCGTCTGCCGTCGCCCCCGCACAGTAGACGATGTTCAGCAGATCGGATGCCGTCGCCAGGACGCCCTCGCTCACCAGGAATCCCGCGGCCAGCGCGAAGTCGTCGCCCGGCGTGCGCATGGTGATCGCGAGCGGTTTGCCGTTGAGCCTGATCTCCAGGGGCTCCTCGGCGACGAGCGTGTCCGGACGGGTGGAGGCCGCCCCGTCCCGGATGCGGATCACCTTGCGCCGTTCCGTGACTCGTCCCATGTCCTGATCAGCCCCGGTTCTGTGCGTTCTGGCAGCCGAATGGCCCTTGATGCGGAGATTCTCATTCTCCTGCACGTGCAGCAGGAGGTTGTAGCCCACCCTCGGCCAGGGGCGCCCGGCGACCGTTCACCGCATCCTGGATACCGTTCATCGCATACGGTCGACGCGCCTCCTTCTCAACCCCCTGTGCCGCTGCCTACCTTCCGGGATCATGAGCAGCCCCCCTGTCGCCCCGCCGGGCTGGAGCCGCTGGCTCGTGCCGCCCGCCGCTCTCTCCGTCCATCTCTCCATCGGCCAGGCCTACGCCTGGAGCGTCTTCAAGCCGCCTCTCGAATCCGCGCTCCACCTCGACGGCACCGAGAGCGCCCTGCCCTTCCAGCTGGCTATCGTGATGCTCGGCCTGTCGGCCGCGTTCGGCGGCACGCTCGTCGAACGCAACGGGCCGCGCTGGGCGATGACCGTGGCGCTCCTGTGCTTCTCCTCGGGTTTCCTGCTCTCAGCGCTCGGCGCGCAGACGCAGCAGTACTGGCTGATCGTCCTCGGCTACGGCTTCGTCGGCGGGATCGGCCTCGGCATCGGCTACATCTCGCCCGTCTCCACTCTGATCAAGTGGTTCCCGGACCGGCCCGGCATGGCCACCGGCATCGCCATCATGGGGTTCGGCGGCGGCGCGCTGATCGCCTCGCCGTGGTCGGCGCAGATGCTCGACTCCTTCGGGACCGACCACTCCGGGATAGCGCTCGCGTTCCTCGTCCACGGTCTTTCGTATGCGATCTTCATGTCGCTGGGCGTCCTTCTGGTCCGGGTACCGCGCACCGACGCGTCCGCCGGCCGTGGCCCGAGCTCCCTCCAGGGCGTCCAGGTGTCGGCCCGCAGCGCGGTGCGCACGCCCCAGTTCTGGTGCCTGTGGATCGTGCTCTGCACCAACGTGACCGCCGGCATCGGCATCCTCGAAAAGGCCGCCCCGATGATCACGGACTTCTTCGCCGGCACCTCCACGCCGGTGTCGGCCTCCGCGGCCGCGGGCTTCGTCGCCCTGCTGTCGGCGGCCAACATGGCGGGCCGTATCGGCTGGTCGTCGACCTCCGACCTGATCGGCCGCAAGAACATCTACCGCGTCTACCTCGGCGTCGGGGCACTGACGTACCTGCTCCTCGCACTGGTCGGCGACTCGTCCAAACCGCTGTTCGTCCTGTGCGCGCTCGTGATCCTCTCCTTCTACGGCGGAGGCTTCGCGACGATCCCCGCCTATCTCAAGGACCTGTTCGGCACCTACCAGGTCGGCGCGATCCACGGCCGGCTGCTCACCGCCTGGTCCACCGCAGGCGTCCTCGGACCGCTGATCGTGAACTGGATCGCCGACCGGCAGGAGGCGGCCGGCAGACACGGCTCGTCGCTGTACGGCCTGTCGTTCGCGATCATGATCGGGCTGCTCGTCGTCGGGTTCGCCGCCAACGAGTTCGTCCACCCCGTCCACGCCCGCCACCACATCCCCGCCCCGAGGGAGGCCGCCGATGTCCAGCGACACCAGTCCGCCTAGCCGCCGGGGGCTGATCGCCTTCGCCTGGCTGTGGGTGGCCGCGCCGCTGGGGTACGGCGTCTACGAGCTCGTACAGAAGGCGACGCAGCTGTTCACCGGGTGAGTCCTCGGGCGTCCGAGGGTCTGACGGAAGCCGACAACCCGGGAGCTCGTTTCCTGTGGCTTCACCTGCCGTCGTACCCGTGAGTCACTGTCCAGACTGGTGGATCCCGCTGTCCACGGAAACGAGGGGGATCCCAGTTGAACGGCACGCGCATCACCGCCATCGGCCACCACCAGCCCGCCAGGGTGCTCACCAACGAGGACCTGGCGGGCATGGTAGACACCAGTGACGAGTGGATCCGCAGCCGGGTGGGCATCCGCACCCGGCACATCGCCGGTCCCGACGAGCCGGTCGACGAACTGGCCGCGCACGCCGCGGCCAAGGCCCTCGCGGCGGCCGGCCTGACCCCCGGCGACATCGACCTCGTCCTGGTCGCCACCTCCACGGCGATCGACCGCTCCCCGAACACCGCCGCCCGGGTCGCCGCCCGGCTCGGCATCCCGGAGCCCGCCGCGATAGACGTGAACGTGGTGTGCGCCGGCTTCACCCACGCGCTGGCCACCGCCGATCACACGGTCCGCGCCGGTGCGGCGAGCCGGGCCCTGGTCATCGGAGCCGACAAGATGTCCGAGGTGACCGACTGGGCCGACCGCAGCACCTGTGTCCTTGTCGGGGACGGGGCGGGGGCCGTCGTCGTCGAGGCGTGCGCACCGGGGGAGGAGCCGGGCATCGGGCCGGTGCTGTGGGGGTCGGTGCCGGAGATGGGGCACGCGGTCCGGATCGAGGGCACACCGCCGCGGTTCGCGCAGGAGGGGCAGAGCGTCTACCGCTGGGCCACCACCCGGCTCCCCGCCATCGCCCGCCGGGCGTGCGAGCGGGCCGGGATCACCCCCGAGGAACTCGCCGGGGTCGTCCTGCACCAGGCCAACCTGCGCATCATCGAACCCCTGGCCGAGAAGATCGGCGCCGTCAACGCCGTGGTCGCGCGCGATGTCACCGAATCGGGCAACACCTCCGCCGCCAGCATTCCGCTCGCCCTGTCCAAGCTGGTCGAGCAGGGCGCGCTCTTCAGCGGTGACCCGGTCCTGCTGTTCGGCTTCGGCGGCAATCTTTCGTATGCCGGACAGGTCGTACGGTGCCCCTGAGATCACCAGTCTCGCGCCCGGGCTCACGGTCTACGGCTGGTTGTGCACCGTAGGCCGCAGACTGTAGACGAAAGACAATCACTGCCGGGCGTCCATGGCATACAGGCATCGCATACCGTCCACGGCGGACGGCATGCCGAGTAAGGGGGGACCGCGATGTTGTCGACCGGACTGCCGCAGGGAGCAGTGCCCAAACTCGAACGGCCCGGCCCGCTGCGCGACCGCGTCTACGAGGCGCTGCTCGAGCTCATCACCACCCGTGCGCTCCAGCCCGGCCAGCACCTCGTCGAAAGTGAGCTCGCCGGGCATCTCGGCGTCTCCCGGCAGCCGGTGCGCGAGGCCCTGCAGCGGCTGAACACCGAAGGCTGGGTCGATCTGCGGCCCGCCCAGGGCGCGTTCGTGCACGAGCCGACCGAGGAGGAGGCCGACCAGCTCCTGACGGTCCGTACGCTGCTGCAGGCCGAGGCGGCCCGGCTCGCGGCCGCGCACGCGGACGACGACGGCATCGCCGCCCTCAAGGAACTGCTGCTCAAGGGAAGGTCGGCCGTCGCCAACCGGCACTTTCCCAGCGCTGTGGCCCTGAACAGCCTGTTCCACGCCAAGATCATGGAGTTGTCGGGCAACGCGGTGCTCGCCGAGCTGGGACGGCAGGTCGAGCGCAGGGTGGGCTGGCTCTACACGCCGGTGGCCCCCTCGCGCGGCGTGCAGGCCTGGAAGGAGCACGAGCGGCTGGTCGAGGCCATCGCCCGCCAGGACGAGGAGCGCGCCGCCCTGCTGATGCGCGAGCACACGGAGCTCACCCGGCGGTCCTACCGCGAGCGCGACAGGTCCTGACCGCCGGCGGACCGCGGGCCCGCACCCGAGTCCCGGAACAGCACCACGAGGATGGGCGTCACACGGCCCGCCGCCGTACGCCCCGTCGGGCACGCGGCCGCTCCCACGACGTACGACGGCCCCGCCCGAGCCCGCGTCGAAGCGCGCTCAGGCGCCGCGGGCGACCCTGGTCACACCCCGCCCCGAGCGTGCACGAGAGCGGAGCTGACCCCATGGCACCCACCCTGACCCGCACCCGCCCCCTCATCCTGAAACCGGGCACGTCCTGGAACGACGCCTGGCAGCGCTGCGCCGCCGTCGCCCCCGAGGCCTTCCGCGACGACCGCGTCCTCAACCTCTTCGGCGCCGCCTGGCGGGCCGAGGGGCGGGCGCTGCCCGCGACCACCCCGGTCGACGGCAGCCCCATCGCGGGCGCGCCCCGGCTCGACCGGGACACCGCCCGGCAGGCGGTACGTGCCTCCCTCGACCAGCACCGCGCCTGGCGGCACGTCCCTCTCGCCGAGCGCCGGGCCCGGGTCGCGGCCACCCTCGACGCCCTGACCGAGCACCGGGACCTGCTCGCCCTGCTGCTCGTCTGGGAGATCGGCAAGCCCTGGCGGCTGGCACGGGCGGACGTCGACCGGGCGATCGACGGCGTGCGCTGGTACGTCGACGGCATCGAGCCGATGACCGACGGCCGGACCCCGCTGGACGGTCCCGTGTCCAACATCGCCAGCTGGAACTACCCGATGAGCGTGCTCGTGCACGCCATGCTGGTCCAGGCCCTGGCCGGCAACGCGGTCATCGCCAAGACGCCCACCGACGGCGGTGTCGCCTGCCTGACCCTGGCCTCGGCGCTGGCCGCCCGCGAGGGCGTCCCCGTCACCCTCGTCAGCGGCAGCGGCGGCGAGCTGTCGGAGGCGCTGGTGCGGGCGCCGGAGATCGGCTGCGTCTCCTTCGTCGGCGGACGCGACACCGGCGCCGCGGTGGCCACGGCCGTCGCCGACCTCGGCAAGCGGCACGTCCTGGAACAGGAGGGACTCAACACCTGGGGCATCTGGAACTTCTCCGACTGGGACGCGCTCACCGCGGTCGTCCCCAAGCTCTTCGACTACGGCAAGCAGCGCTGCACGGCCTATCCCCGCTTCGTCGTCCAGCGCGCCCTGTTCGACGAGTTCCTCGACGCGTACCTCCCGGCGGTCCGTACGATCCGGGTCGGCCACCCGCTGGCCGTCGAGGAGCCGGGCGACGACCTCCCCGAGCTGGACTTCGGCCCGGTGATCAACGCGGCCAAGGCCAAGGAGCTCACGGACCAGGTCACCGAGGCCGTCGACCGCGGCGCGGTCCCGCTGCACCGGGGCCGGATCGCGGACGCCCGCTTCCTGCCCGGCCAGGACACCTCCGCGTACGTCCAGCCGGTCACCCTCCTCAACCCGCCCCCGTCGTCGCCGCTGCACCACGCGGAGCCGTTCGGCCCGGTCGACACCATCGTCCTGGTCGACACCGAGGCGGAGCTGCTGGCCGCGATGAACGCCTCCAACGGCGCCCTCGTGGCCACGCTGTCCACGGACGACCGGGCGACCTACGAGCGGCTGGCCCCGCAGATCCGGGCGTTCAAGGTGGGCCACGGCAAGCCGCGCTCGCGCGGAGACCGCGACGAGCTGTTCGGCGGCTTCGGCGCGTCCTGGCGCGGCGCCTTCGTCGGCGGCGAGCTGCTGGTACGCGCGGTCACCCGGGGCCCGGCCGGAGAACGGCTGCCCGGGAACTTCCCGGACTACCAGCTCCTGCCCTGACGGGCGGCCGGCGCGCGGCCCCGGGCCAGCGGAGAGTGAGGCCCCGCTCACCTCGGGTGAAAGGGCGGGGACGCGGGTGGCCGCGGCCCTCCGTGGCCCCGCCCACACGACGGATACGCAGGTGAAACGCACTCCGAAACCTTGGTATTGTTGTCCGTGTCGCCGCGGGGGAGACCCCGGCACGGCGGCAGACACCTGGTCCGGGTGGCGGAATGGCAGACGCGCTAGCTTGAGGTGCTAGTGCCCTTTATCGGGCGTGGGGGTTCAAGTCCCCCCTCGGACACTTCTGGGAAGGGTGCCGACCGGTTGCCGGTCGGCACCCTTCGCGTTGTCGGCGCTTCCGCGCGGTCCGTGTGGCCGTGAGCCCATGGTGTCCGTGCGCTTGGCCCGTCAGCCCGAGAGCTTGCCGATCTCGGCCGGTGACTCCCCGAGGAACGGCTGTCCCCGGCGGGCCAGGCTCACCAGCGCCCACAGGGCGGAGGCCAGCGGGACGGCGCCGGAGAGGATCACCTGGCCGCGGCTGGAGACGAGGCCGTTCGGGGTGCCGAGGACGAAGCCCAGGCCGATGCAGATCCTGGACAGGGCCTGGTAGCAGGCCCAGGCGCTGCCGTGCACCTCGGCCGGCACCTGGGTGTGGACAGCATTCCGCAGACCGACATTGCATACACCATTGCCGAACCCGCCCAGCAGGAACAGCGGGAAGATCACCGCGGCCACCGGCAGGAGCCCGGCGAGCAGCAGCCCGAGGGAGATGCCCAGCACGCCGCCCAGGATGAGCGCGGTGTGCCGCGCCGACCAGCCCGCTCGGCCGGCCAGGAGCGCGCCGGGGACGCTGCCCAGCGCCCAGGTGGCCAGGAAGAGCCCGAAGACGGTGTCGTTGCCGTCGGCCACGTCCCGCAGATAGAAGACACCGGCCACGGTCTCGACGCTGGTGGCCAGCATCGCCGCCGCGAGCGTGGGCAGCAGCAGGCCCACCACCGGGGCGTCGCGCAGGGCGCGGTAGCCGTCCGAGAGCTTCGCGGCGGGCCGGCGGCCGAGCCCCACGTCCGCACGGCGCGGGACGGCCAGCGCGGTGCACGAGGCGAGGACGAGGAACGACAGGGCGTCGGCGCCCAGCAGGAACGCGGTTCCCCGCACCGAGTGCAGGAAGCCCGCCAGCACCGGGCCGATCAGCCCGGCCGCCGACAGCCCCGCCGTGAGGAGGCTGTTGGCTCGCCCCGTGTGCTTCTCGCCCGCGACCGCCGGCAGCATCTTGAATCCGGCGGTCACCGACGCCACACCGGCCAGACCGGACAGGGCGATCAGTGCGACCCGCAGGTGGAAGCCGTCCACGGCGGCGGCGACACCGAGGGACAGCGCCTGGACCGTCAGCGCCCACAGGCACACCGACCGGGCGCTGAGCCGGTCCACCAGGGCCCCGACGAGGGGGGCGGCGAGGACGGTGGGGATCAGTTCGGCGAGGAACACCTCCGTGACCCCCCAGCGGATGCCGTGGTCCGCCGCGTCCAGCACCATGCCGAGGGAGGCGAGGGAGTCGCCCACGCGTGAGAAGAGCGTGCCCGCGATCAGTACCAGGGCGGGCGCCGGGAGCACCGGGCCGCGGCGCAGCGTGGCGAACCTCGTCTTCCGCGTTTTGTGCGTGTCCAATCGAGTCCAATCCATCCGCTTGCCGTGATCATTTCAAGGCTGCCTGCGGAACAGATTAGGCCTGCTCGCGGAGCGGGAGGGCGTCGACCGGCCACCCCCGCACAGCGTCCGGGACAGCGGCGACGCCAGCCCGTCCCGGGTGCGGGGATCCCGCCTTCTCGGCCATGTCCGGCACGGCGAGGAGGACCGCCTCAGGTGTCCCGGACGCCCGGAACGCCGGGCGCCCGTGGCCGTCGCCGTCACCGGGGCCCAAGGCCACCGCGGCGCAACTGCCGTGTGCCGGCCGTGTGATCAGCTCATGGAGACCGGTCGACCGGTTTTTCCGGCCACCGCCCGCCGGTGTCCTGTGAGCGACGTACGGCCATCGCTTTTCAGACATGTGCGGGCGTCGCGGGGTCCTTCCCGCGGGCGGGTGCCGGTCCGGCGCGCCGGGAGGGCCAACGCGCAGCCGGTGCCCGGAAGTTGTCCGACGCCTGTCGGATGAATGACCGGAAAATGCCGGGCCGGTGGAACGAATTCCCGGAACAGCACGGAGAAACGGGGCCGAACGGGAATCTGCGGGATTTCTCCGCGTGTTCGGGAACTTCGGCAATACCGGAAGCCGAAAAAAATCACGTGCCGCCGGTCGGCCGCCCTCCCTACACTCACGGTGCACCGCGCGCCGCCACCGCAGGCCGCGCGCCGTTCGTGACCAGTCGACGAGTGAGGGGAGCCGGGCCGTGCGTGACCACGCCGCCGTCGCCGCTCCCCGTTCCCGGTACGAGGTGATCCTCGTGTCCTCGTCCCCCCGGTGCCCGCAGCGCGGCCGGCACCGGAAGCCCGTGGCACACGGCTGAGGCAATTCCGCTCTCGCACGCCTGTCCGTCGCGTCGACGGCTGGTAGCGACCGCCATTGACGGCTGGTCAGTTTTGGTCTGCCCGGGAATCGCGCCGCCCCATTCCGCACCGTATCCATGCGAAAGGCATCGGGCCATGCGCACCGTACCCCGTCCTCACCTCACCACCCCGTCGGCCGCCGTCCGCAACCTGGGCATCCTGGCCCACGTCGACGCGGGCAAGACCACCGTCACCGAACGGATCCTGTATGCCACCGGCACCACGCACCGGCGCGGCGAGGTCCACGACGGCACGACCGTCACCGACTTCGACCCCCAGGAGCGCGACCGGGGTATCACGATCTTCGCCGCCGCGGTCAGCTGTGCCTGGGACGGGCACCGGATCAACCTGATCGACACGCCGGGCCACATCGACTTCGCCGACGAGGTCGAGCGCTCACTGCGCGTGCTCGACGGCGCGGTCGCGGTGTTCGACGCCGTCGCGGGGGTCGAGCCGCAGAGCGAGTCGGTGTGGCGGCAGGCCGACCGGCACGGCGTACCGCGGATCGCCTTCGTCAACAAGCTGGACCGGGCGGGCGCCGACCTCGACGCGGCCGTCGCGTCCATCCGGGAGCGTCTGCACCCGGCCCCGCTCGTCGTGCAGTTGCCGATCGGCTCGCAGGACGCGTTCACCGGCGTGGTCGACCTGGTGCGCATGCGGGCGCTGGTCTGGGCCGACGGCGGTGACACGGCCGAGGAGGGGCCGGTGCCCGAGGCGTTGCGGGAGGAGGCGTGGCGGCGACGACGGGCGCTGGAGGAGGCCGTGGCCGAACTGCATCCGGCGGCGATGGAGGAATTCTGTATGCAGCCGACCGCCGGGGTGTCGACAGTGTCGACGGCCGCGACGTCGACCGTATCCGGGACCACGTCGACTGTATGCACCGGCACGTCGACCACCGACACCTCCACGCTGTCCACGCTGTCGACACCCACCCTCCTCACCGCCCTGCGCGACCTGACCCGCACCGGCGACGGCCTGGTCGTGCTCTGCGGCTCGGCCTACCGCAACCGCGGTATCGAGCCGCTCCTGGACGCGGTCGTGGCCTACCTGCCGTCCCCGCTGGACGTCCCCGCCGTACGCGGGACTTACGACGGTGCCGAGCAGACGCGCCCCGCCGACCCGGAGGCCCCGTTCGCCGCGCTGGCGTTCAAGGTGAACGCCACCGCCACCGGGCGGCTGACGTACGTCCGTGTGTATTCGGGCACGATCGAGAAGGGAGACACCGTGTGGGACCCGGGCACGCGGCGCACCGAGAGGGTGGGGCGGATCCTGCGGGTGACGGCCGACCGGCATGCCCCATTGGACCGGGCGGTCGCCGGGGACATCGTCGCCGTGGTCGGACTGAAGTCCGCCCGCGCCGGATCCACCTTGTGCGATCCGGCGGCTCCGCTCGTCCTGGAGCCGCCCGTGGTCGCCGACCCGGTGGTGTCCGTGGCCGTCGAGGCCCGCTCGGGCTCGGACACCGGACGTCTGGCGTCGGCGCTCGCGCGGTTGGCCGAGGAGGATCCGTCGCTGGTGGTGCGTACGGACCCCGAGACCGGCCAGACGGTGCTGTCGGGCATGGGTGAACTGCACCTGGAGGTCGCCGTGGAGAAGATCCGCCGGGACGGAGGGACGGAGGTCACCGTCGGACGTCCGAGGGTGACGTACCGGGAGACCGTCGTCCGCGGGGTCGCCGGGCTGGTCTTCCGGCATGTCAAACAGGACGGCGGGGCGGGGCAGTTCGCCCATGTCGTGCTCGACGTCGAGCCGCTCGCGGCCGAACCCGGGGACACCGGCTTCGAGTTCCGGTCGGCCGTGGTCGGCGGCCGGGTGCCGCAGGAGTACGTGCGGGCGGTGGAGGCCGGCTGCCGGGACGCCCTTTCCGAGGGGCCGATCGGCGGTCACCCGGTGACCGGGCTGCGGGTGACGCTGACCGACGGTTCGACGCATGTGAAGGACTCCTCGGAGACGGCGTTCCGCACAGCGGGCCGGCTCGGGCTCCGGGAGGCTCTGCGGGCATGCGCGACGGCCCTGCTGGAACCGGTCGCCGAGGTGACGGTCACCGTGCCCGAGGCCGCCGTCGGCGGGGTGCTCGGCGATTTGGCGGCGCGGCGCGGCCGGGTCACGGGTTCCGAGGCGCGCGGCGGCGCGGCGGTGCTCACCGCCACCGTGCCGCTGGCCGAACTGTTCGGCTACGCGACCCGGTTGCGCAGCCGGACGCAGGGCCGGGGCACCTTCACCGCCCGGCCCACCGGTTACGCGCCGGCCCCCGCGTCGGTCACGGCGGCGACGACGGAGCGGTAGCCGGCACGCCCGCGCGCGGTTCGCGTCACGCCTCCCGGCAGGCGTGACGCGAACCCCGTACCGTCGCGGACCCGTCAGGGGTACGCCACCACCGTGGACGGCGTCGTCGACGTGCCCGAGGTCGGCGACCCGGTGTCGTTGATCACGTGCTCGTACTGGCCGTTGCCGCCGAGCGAGACGACGAGCAGGTCGTGGAAGCGCACGCCGGGCCGGTTCGGCGCGGCGAAGCCGTGGTGCTGCACGATGGCGGGGTCGACGTTGTAGTAGCAGTAGCTGCCGAGGCCCCAGCCCTCGTGGGTGGTGACGTTGTCGCCGACCTTGTAGGCGGCGTAGCCCTTGACCGGGCCGTTCTGGATCGCGGCCTGGTCGGGGGCGTCGTACGCCTTCTCGTTCTGGAAGAAGATCGTGCGGCCCCGCTGCCCGTACCACTGCACGTCGTACTTGTTGAAGTGCTCGACGAACAGGCCCGTGCACAGCACGTCGTCGCCGTTCACGACCACGCCGTGGTCGGCGCGGTTGGTCTCCCAGCCGACGCCGGTGCCGTGGTCGGCACGCCACACCCAGGTGTGGTCGACGATCGTATGCCGGCTGTTGACGACCATGCCGGTGGTGGCCCGGCCCGGGCCCGCGCCGCCGACGCGGATGAAGACGTCCTGCACGGTGGTCGGGTTGGCGGAGTGGTCCCGGGTGGCGCCGGGCGGGCCGATCTCCAGCAGGGTCGGGGAGTTGACCGGGCCCGCGTCGACGAGGAGACCGGCGAGGCGTACGCCGTCGACGTCGGCGACCTGCAGGGCGGTGACGCCGTCCTGGGGGACGAGGGTCGCGTAACCCAGGCCCAGCACGACGGTGTCGGCCCGGTTCACCCGGATCGGCCGGTCCAGGTGGTAGATGCCCGGGGTCAGCAGGAGGTGAAGTCCCTGGGCGAGCGCCTCGTTGAGGGTGGCCGCGGTGACGCCGGGCCTTGCCACGTAGAACCGTGACAGCGGCAGGGATGTGCCGCGGGGTGTGCCGTTTCCCCAGGTGACGCCCCGGGCGTCGGTGCGCTTTTCCGGCAGGAAGACGCGGAACTCGCCGCCGCTGACGTGCAGGAAGGGCTTCTCGCGGGAGACGGGGGTGGTCTCCAGCGTGGTGTACGGCGGGCTGGGGAAGCTCTGTGCCGGGGCGCCCTGGACGCCGGAGAACACCATGTTCCACACGCCGTTGAGCCAGCCGCCGATGGCGCTGTCCCGTGTGTACCACTGCTGTTGGGAGTAGGGGCCGATCTGGCCGTCGACGCGGCTGTCGGCGATGTAGCCGCCGCTCGCCCAACCGTAGCCGGACGGGGCGAGATTGAGGCCGCCGCGTACGTGCATCCGGCGGAACGGGGCCGCCTGGGCCACGGCCCAGCGGTTGGTGCCGTTCGCGGGGACCAGGGCGAGGTTCTCCGCCGAACGCCAGAAGTTCTGCGTGGCGTTGCCGCCGAACCAGCCGGCGTCGACCGTGACATCGCCGTTGATCGTCGTGTCGTCGGGGGAGAGGCCGAGGCCCGCGATGGAGGTGTAGAAGCCGATCTGGGCGTTGAGGCCGTGGTACGTACCCGGCTTGAACAGCAGCGCGTAGCGGCCGGTGCCGAACTGGGCCGACTCCTGCTGCCGGAAGACCTCGTCCAGCCGGGCCTGGATGCCGGGCGTGGACGGGTCGAAGACGAGGACGTTCGGGCCGAGGTCGCCGCCGCCGGGCAGCGCGCGGGGACGCCCCCGCCCGGCCGGACGCGACGGCGCGGCCGAGCCACCCGGGGCCGGGGAGGCGCCCGAGGCGCCCGAGGCGGGGGAGGACGACAGTCCGGCCAGGACGGGGGCCGCCGCGGCGGCGGCGCCGAGGACGGTACGGCGGCCCGGGGCCGGCCTTCGTGGCTGGGGGGAATCCGGGGAGACAGCGGGCATGGGGCGGCTCTCCTTGTTCAGGAAGTGAACGGTGGGGAGGGAGGGAGCGCTCTCTTGCCGGGGAATGCTTCAGGCAGTTGAACGCACGCGTCAAGAGGCGCGGCGGAGTTCGGCGAGTGGTGTCCAAACCCTTGACGGGTCCACGTCTCCCGGTTTAACTCACGTCCTAAATTAAGCCGTGAGTGCACTCCCTGAAGGGACATCAGGAGCCATGCGCAGCATCCGAGCCGCGGCCGTAGGCGCCGTCACCCTGTCACTCGCCCTCGCCGCCTCGGCCTGCGGAGGGGGTTCGCCGACGGGCGGCGGGTCCGGCGACTCGCCGAAGACGCTCACGTACTGGGCCTCCAACCAGGGCGCGAGCATCGCGGTGGACAAGAAGGTCCTCCAGCCCGAGCTGGAGAAGTTCGAGAAACGGACCGGGATCAAGGTGAAGCTGGAGGTCGTCCCCTGGTCCGACCTGCTCAACCGGATCCTCACCGCGACCACCTCCGGCCAGGGCCCCGACGTCCTGAACATCGGCAACACCTGGAGCGCCTCCCTGCAGGCCACCGGCGCGCTGCTGCCCTGGGACGCCGAGCGGTTCGACAGGATCGGCGGCAAGGGCCGGTTCGTCGACGCGGCTCTCGGCTCGACCGGCGCCGCCGGCAAGGACCCGGCCGCCGTTCCGCTGTACTCGATGGCGTACGCCCTCTACTACAACAAGAAGATCTTCGCCGACGCCGGCATCGCCGAGCCCCCGGCCACCTGGGACGAACTGGTCGCCGACGGCAGGAAGATATCCGCGCGGGGCAAGTCGGTCCTCGGCGCCGAGGGCGCGAACCTGTCGGAGAACATCCACCACGTCTTCGTCTTCGCCCGGCAGCACGGCGCCGACTTCTTCACCTCCGACGGCAGGCCCGACTTCACGGGTGACGGTGTGGTCGCCGCGGTCAAGGACTACGTCGACCTGATGGCCAAGGACAAGGCCATTCCGGCCGGTGACGCCGAGTACGCGCAGAACCAGTCGGTGAGCGACTTCGCCAAGGGCAGGCAGGCCATGCTGCTGTGGCAGTCCGCGTCCGCCAACCTCACCTCGCAGGGCATGGACGAGGACGAGTACGGCGTCGCCCCCGTGCCCGTCCGGTCCGGCACCCCCGGCACCGGCACCCAGGTCAACTCGATGGTCGCGGGCATCAACCTGGCCGTCTTCCGGGACACCGGCAACCTCGACGGTGCCACCGAGTTCGTGAAGTTCATGACCGGCGACGAGGAGCAGAGGATCCTCAACAAGGCCTACAGCTCCATCCCGCCGGTCAGGTCCGCCCAGTCCGACGCCGCGTTCAACACCCCCTCGAACGCCGTCCTGAAGAACACCCTGGCCCACAGCGCCGCCGCGCTGCCGCAGGTCGCGGACGAGTCGCAGTTCGAGACGGCGGTGGGGACGGCCGTCAAGGAACTGTTCGCGGACGCCGCCGCCGGACGCGCGGTCACCACCGCTTCGGTGAGGGCCCGGCTCGCCAAGGCCCAGCAGCAGATGCCGGCGAAGTGAGCGCGATGACCACCACCACGGCCGCCGTCCGTAAGACGGCGCCCACGAAGTCCCCGGGCGCGGTGCGCGGACCGCGCCGCGCCGGGCGGATCCGCCGCGTCGGCCTGCCCTACCTGCTGCTCCTGCCCGCGCTGCTGCTCGAACTCCTGGTCCACCTGGTGCCGATGGTGATCGGCATCGTGATGAGCTTCAAGGAACTGACCCAGTTCTACCTCCGCGACTGGGGCCGCGCCCCCTGGGCCGGTCTCGGCAACTACAGGGTGTCGGTGGACTTCGACGCCCCCGTGGGCGAGGCGCTGCTGCACTCCTTCTTCGTCACCGTCGGCTTCACCCTGCTGTCGGTCGGCCTGTGCTGGCTGATCGGCACGGCCGCCGCGATCTGTATGCAGGATCCATTCCGTGGCCGCGGCCTGCTGCGGGCGTTGTTCCTCGTGCCCTACGCGCTGCCCGTCTACACGGCCGTCATCACCTGGGTGTTCATGTTCCAGCACGACAACGGCCTGGTGAACCACGTCCTGCACGACCAGCTCCACCTCACCGGCGAGCCGTCCTTCTGGCTCATCGGCGACAACAGCTTCTACGCCCTGCTCACCGTGTCCGTGTGGAAGGGCTGGCCGTTCGCCTTCCTCATCGTCACGGCCGGTCTGCAGAACATCCCCGGGGAGCTGTACGAAGCCGCCGCGCTGGACGGCGCCGGAATGTGGCAGCAGATCCGCCGCATCACGCTGCCGTCGCTGCACCCGGTCAACCAGGTGCTGCTCCTGGTGCTGTTCCTGTGGACGTTCAACGACTTCAACACGCCGTACGTGCTGTTCGGCAAGGCCGCCCCGGAAGCCGCGGACCTCGTCTCGGTCCACATCTACCAGGCGTCCTTCGTCACCTGGAACTTCGGCACCGGCTCCGCGATGTCCGTCCTGCTGCTGCTGTTCCTGCTGGCCGTCACGGGCGGGTACCTCCTGCTCACCTCGCGCGGGCGGAGGGCCGCGGATGCCTGAGTCCCCGATGGCCGCCCCGCGTTCCTTCCGCTGGACCCGGCGGATCCTCCTCACCCTGCTCACCGGCTTCGTCCTGCTGCCGGTGTACGTGATGGTCTCCAGCTCCCTGAAGCCCCTCGCGGACGTCACCGGCGAGTTCCGCTGGCTGCCCAGCGGGCTGACCGTCCGCCCGTACATCGACATCTGGTCGACCATCCCGCTCGCGAGGTACTTCGTGAACTCGCTGCTCGTGGCGGGCGCGGCGACCGTCTGCTCGGTGGTGATCGCGGTGTTCGCCGCGTACGCCGTGAGCCGCTACGACTTTCCCGGCAAGCGGGTGTTCACGGTCACCGTGCTGTCGACGCAGATGTTCCCCGGGATCCTCTTCCTCCTCCCGCTGTTCCTCCTCTACGTCAACATCGGCAACGCCACCGGCATCGCCCTGTTCGGCTCGCGCGGCGGCCTGATCCTGACCTACCTCACCTTCTCCCTGCCCTTCTCGATCTGGATGCTCATCGGGTACCTCGACTCGGTGCCGCGCGACCTGGACGAGGCGGCGCTGGTGGACGGCTGCGGGCCGCTCGGCGCGCTGATCCGGGTCGTCGTCCCGGCCGCGATCCCCGGCATCGTCGCGGTCGCCGTCTACGCCTTCATGACCGCCTGGGGCGAGGTGCTGTTCGCGTCCGTGCTGACCAACGACACCACCCGCACCCTCGCGGTCGGCCTCCAGGGCTACTCCACGCTCAACGACGTCTACTGGAACCAGATCATGGCCGCCTCGCTCGTCGTCAGCGTCCCCGTCGTCGCGGGCTTCCTGCTGATGCAGCGCTACCTGGTGGCCGGACTGACGGCGGGAGCCGTCAAGTGACCGACTCGCCGTCCTCCGAAAGGGATCACGTGTCCGACCCCATCGACCTCGCCGCGCTCCCGCACGACTTCCTGTGGGGCACGGCCACATCGGCGTACCAGATCGAGGGGGCCGTCGCCGAGGACGGCCGGGCGCCCTCGATCTGGGACACCTTCTCGCACACGCCCGGCAAGACCGACAACGGTGACCACGGCGACATCGCCTGCGACCACTACCACCGCTGGCGCGAGGACATCGGCCTGATGCGGCGCCTGGGCACGAACGCCTACCGGTTGTCGATCGCCTGGCCGCGCGTACTGCCCGGCGGGGACGGCCCGGTGAACCCCAAGGGGCTCGACTTCTACGACGCGTTGGTGGACGGGCTGCTGGACGCGGGCATCACCCCCTGCGTCACCCTCTACCACTGGGACCTGCCGCAGGCACTCCAGGACCGCGGCGGCTGGCCGCGGCGGGAGACCGCCTTCGCGTTCGCCGAGTACGCCTCCGCCGTCGCCGGCCGCCTCGGCGACCGCGTCACCCACTGGGCCACCCTCAACGAACCCTCCTGCTCGGCCTGGATCGGCCATCTGGAGGGCACGATGGCCCCAGGCCTGACCGACCTGTCCGCCGCCGTGCGCGCCTCCTACCACCTGCTCCTCGGCCACGGCCTGGCGACCCGCGCGATCCGCGCGGCCGCCACGAACGCCGAGATCGGCATCGTCAACAACCTCTCCACCGTGCACGCCGCCACCGACCGCCCCGACGACCTGGCCGCCGCCCGCCGCCACGACGGCCACGTCAACCGCTGGTGGCTCGACCCGGTGCACGGCCGCGGCTTCCCGGCCGACATGGTCGAGACGTACGGCGTCGAACTGCCGCAGCGGCCGGGCGACTCGGCCGCCATCGCCGCCCCCCTGGACTGGCTCGGCCTGAACTACTACTTCCCGGCGTACGTCACCGACGACCCGAACGGCCCTGCCCCCTACGCCCGTTCCGTCCGCCGCCCGGGCGTCCCGCGCACCGGCATGGACTGGGAGGTCGACGCGAGCGGCATCGAGACACTGCTGCTGCGCCTCACCCACGAGTACGGCGCGCGCAAGCTGTACGTCACCGAGAACGGCTCCGCCTACCCGGACGCCGTACGCCCCGACGGCACCGTCGACGACCCCGAACGCCAGGACTACCTGGTCGAGCACCTCACCGCCTGCGCCTCGGCGGCCCGCCGGGGCGCCCCACTGGCCGGCTACTTCGCCTGGTCCCTGCTGGACAACTTCGAGTGGGCCTACGGCTACGCCAAACGCTTCGGCCTGGTCCACGTCGACTACCGCACCCAGGCGCGCACGATCAAGGGGAGCGGACACCGGTACGCGGAGATCGTCCGCCGCCATCGGGGGGTGACGCGCCGGGCGGCCTGAGCCGGTGGCCGGGCGCCCCGACGGGGGCCGGACGGCGCTCCGGGGATCCCTCACCATGAGCGCGTCCTGGACCGTACGTGGCCTGCGTCCCGCGGTGTTCGCGGCGGTGTGCGTGCTGCCGGCCGCCGCCGGGCACGGGCTCGGCACGGGTGACATGCCGCCGGTGCGGGCCGAAACCGCCGGGTTCCTCGGGGTTTACCGCGCACGGGATGCGCGCGGCCGCGACGCACGGCCACACCCCCGAGGCCACGAAGAGCAGCTCCGCGAAGCCCGCTTCGGCCTCGGGCGACTCCAGCGACTCCACCGCCCGCGGGCTGGGCGTCGCCGGGCTGATCGTCGGCCTCCCGGGCCTCGCGGCGGCGGCCTTCGCCCTCGTACGCGTCCGGTGCGCGCGCTCGTAGCACCGCACAAGTGAGGGGCCCGGACCAGCCGATGGTCCGGGGCCCCTCCGCACGCACGCCGCAAGGAGTCACCGCAGGGCGGGCTCCAGCAGTTCCTCCACGGGCGTCACCGGGGCGGTCCGGGAGGTGCGGTACAGCCACCGCACGTCCCGTCCGAAGGACCACAGCAGCGATCCCAGCGCCAGCAGCGCGATCCCCAGGTTGGCCGCGTGCGGCAGCAGTTCCGCGCCGGCCAGCAGCAGGCAGACGCCCTGCAGCGCGGCGACCGTCTTGCGGGCGAAGGACGGCGGGAGGGGGGCGTTCAGCCAGGGCAGGGCCCGGGCGGCGGCGACGAACGCATATCGCATACCGCCGATCAGCAGCACCCACGGACCGAGCTGCATGGCCACGTACACGCTCAGCACCAGGATCAGGAACGCGTCGACCTCCATGTCGAAGCGGGCGCCCAGCGCCGTCGACGTCCCCGTGCGGCGGGCCACCTTGCCGTCGACACCGTCCAGGATCAGGGCCACGGCGGTCAGGCCGACCAGCAGCGTGACCGGCGGGGAGCTCTCGAAGGAGTCGGCGACCAGCGCGGTCACCCCGCCGACGAGGGTGGCCCGGCCGAGGGTGACGCGGTTGGCGGGGCCGAAGGAACTCAGCCGGGAGCGGTGCAGTGCCCGGGAGAGCACCGCCCAGGTGGCGATCGCGAACGCCAGGCCCGTCAGCCAGCCGGCCGGCCCCATGCCGATGGCCGAGCCCAGCAGGGCCAGCAGCAGGATCTGAACGCCCGCTCCCACAGCGGTCTCCTGCTGGACCAGCCTCGCGTCGTACGTGTTGTTCAGGGCCACCGCACATCCTCCGGCCGAGTGACAGAGTCGATCATCGCCGCGTACTGTGCGCGGCCTGTGCACATCTCCCTGTGCACAACTCGGTACGTGAACAACTTCCCGATCGTTCAGGAGGATGCGGATGAACCACTCGGCCCGCGCGTTTTGGCTTCGCTCGCCGGGGTACGGCGAGATCCGCGACGTGACCCTCGCGGCGCCGGCCGAGGGCGAGGTCGTGGTCCGCGCGCTGTACTCCGGAGTGAGCCGGGGCACCGAGACGCTGGTCTTCCGCGGCGGCGTCCCCGAGAGCCAGCACGCCGCGATGCGGGCGCCGTTCCAGGAGGGCGACTTCCCCGGCCCGGTGAAGTACGGATACCTCAGCGTCGGCGTCGTCGAGGAGGGGCCCGAGGAGCTGGCCGGCCGCACGGTCTTCTGCCTGTATCCGCACCAGAGCCGTTACGTCGTCCCGGTGAGCGCCGTGACCGTGGTGCCCGAGCACGTGCCCGCCGAACGGGCGGTCCTCGCCGGGACGGTGGAGACGGCAGTGAACGCCCTGTGGGACGCCGCGCCCCTGATCGGCGACCGCGTCGCCGTCGTCGGCGGCGGCATGGTCGGCTGCTCGGTCGCCGCCCTGCTGGCCCGCTTCCCCGGCGTACGGCTGCAGCTCGTCGACGCCGACCCCGCGCGCGCGAAGACCGCCGAGGCCCTCGGTGTCGGGTTCGCCTCGCCCGAGGACGCGCTCGGCGAGTGCGACCTGGTCGTCCACGCCAGCGCCACCGAGCAGGGCCTGACCCGGTCGCTGGAACTGCTCGCCGCCGAGGGCACCGTCGTCGAACTGAGCTGGTACGGCGACCGGCGCATCGCCCTCCCGCTCGGCGAGGCCTTCCACTCCCGTCGGCTGACCGTGCGCAGCAGCCAGGTCGGCACCGTCTCCCCGGCCCGCCCCGGCCGCACCTACGCCGACCGGCTCGCCCTCGCCCTCGACCTGCTCGCCGACCCCGCGCTGGACGCGCTCGTCACCGGCGAGTCCGCCTTCGACGAACTGCCCGACGTACTGCCCAAACTGGCCTCCGGGGAGATCCCGGCCCTGTGCCACCGGATCCGCTACGGCGACAACGGCTGACGGGCCCGTCCGGTCCCAGGCCACCGGCCGCCACCGCAAGAGCGCCTGACCTGAGAAAAGAGTGAGGCCTGACCTGAGAAAAGAGTGAGGAGCGACTGAACACGGGGAAGCGAAGAGCCGTACTACACGGCATCCCCCGGCAGTAAACCGCCGGGGAACCAGACGCGCCGCACCTGGAGGGTCGTCCGTTGTTCAGCATCACCGTCCGCGATCACATCATGATCGCCCACAGCTTCCGCGGCGAGGTGTTCGGGCCCGCCCAGCGGCTGCACGGCGCCACCTTCCTGGTGGACGCCACGTTCCGGCGCGAGCAGCTGGACGACGACAACATCGTCGTCGACATCGGTCTGGCCACCCAGGAACTGGGCGCCGTGGTGAGCGAGCTGAACTACCGCAACCTCGACAACGAGCCCGACTTCGCCGGGATCAACACCTCCACCGAGTTCCTCGCCAAGGTCATCGCCGACCGGCTCGCCGAACGCGTCCACAAGGGCGCCCTCGGCGAGGGCGCCCGGGGACTCGCGGGCCTCACGGTCACGCTGCACGAGTCGCACGTCGCCTGGGCGAGTTACGAGCGTGCGCTGTGACCGACACGACCATCGAACGCAAGCCCCTCGACGGCCCGTCGCCCCTCACCTACGTGCCTGCCCAGCGCGAGGCTCCGAACCACGTCGGGATCATCCCCATGTCCCTGCGCACCGTGCACTTCGTCCTGCCGGGCGGCATCGACGACCCGGCCGCCCCCAGCGGCGGCAACGCCTACGACCGGCGGGTCTGCCTGGACCTGCCCGGCTTCGGCTGGCAGGTCACCAAGCACCCCGTGGACGGAAGCTGGCCCCGCCCGGCTGCCGCCGCCCGTGACGCGCTCGCCCGCACCCTGCGGGACCTGCCCGACGGCGCGGTCGTCCTGCTGGACGGGCTGGTCGCCTGCGGTGTCCCCGAGATCGTCGTCCCCGAGGCCGAACGGCTGCGCCTGGCCGTCCTGGTCCACCTGCCGCTCGGCGACGAGAGAGGCCTCGAGCCGTCCGTCGCCGCGGACCTCGACGCCCGTGAGCGGGCGGTGCTGCGGGCGGTGCCCGCCGTGATCGCCACCAGCGACTGGGCGGTGCGCCGCCTCGTCTCCCACCACGGCCTCGCCCCCGAGCGGGTGCACGTCGCCGCCCCCGGCGCCGACATCGCCCCCCTCGCCCCCGGCACCGACGGCGTCTCCCGGCTGCTGTGCGTGGCCGCGGTGACCCCTCGCAAGGGCCAGCACCGGCTGGTGGAGGCGCTGGCGGCGGTCCGGGACCTGCCGTGGACCTGCGAGTGCGTGGGCGGACTGAACCAGGACCCCGAGTACGTCGCCCACCTGCGCACCCTCATCGCGCGGCACGGTCTGACGGACCGTCTGCACCTGGCGGGCCCGCGCTCCGGCGCCGCCCTCGACGCCAGCTACGCCGCCGCCGACCTGATGGTCCTCACCTCCTACGCCGAGACCTACGGCATGGCGGTCACCGAGGCCCTCGCGCGCGGCATCCCGGTACTGGCCACCGACGTCGGCGGCCTGCCCGAGGCGGTCGGCCGCGCCCCCGACGGCGGCGTCCCCGGCATCCTCGTACCGCCGGAGGACCCCGCCGCCCTCGCCGCCGAACTGCGCGGCTGGTTCGGCGAGGCCGACGTGCGCCGCCGTCTGAAGGCCGCCGCGCGTGGCCGCCGCGCGGCCCTCGACGGCTGGGCGGCCACCGCCCGCAGCCTGGCCGGAGTCCTGCTGCGACTCCCCGACGAACCCCGGAGGGCGGCATGAGCCGTACGACCACGACGACCGACGGGATTCCCGCCCAGCCCGGCCCCCATGCCGTGCCGGACGCGGCAGTGAAGGCGGCGACGACCATGACGCACACGCAAGGGGCCGCCGCCCGCGGCGAGCACGGCCCGTCCGACGTGATCGCCGGCGCGGGCCCCGTCGCCCGGCCGGGCGAGCGGGCCACCGTACGGCTCAGGGAGACCGGGCCCGACGAGCCGCCCCGGTACGCGCCCGAGTGGCTGCAGCTGCGCGAGGCGGCCGACGGGACGGCCCGGGCGCTCGACCTGCTCGACCCGCTGCGGATCCGGCTGGCCAACCTGCCCGGTCGATGCGGCGGGCTGGCCATCCACGACCTGGGCTGCGGCACCGGCTCGATGGGCCGCTGGCTCGCCCCCCGCCTGGACGGCGCCCAGCACTGGGTCCTGCACGACCGCGACCCCTACCTGCTGCACTTCGCCGCCGTCGCCTCCCCCCGGGCCGCCGCCGACGGCAGCCGCGTCACCGTGGAGACCCGGCGCGCCGACGTCGCCCGGCTCACCCCGGACGCCCTGGCCGGCGCCTCCCTGGTGACCGCCTCCGCCCTGCTCGACGTCCTCACCCGCGAGGAGGTCGAGGCACTCGCCGACGCCTGCGTGGGCACCGGGTGCCCGGCGCTGCTCACCCTGTCCGTCGTCGGACGCGTCGACCTGACCCCGTCCGACCCGCTGGACGCCGAGATCGCCGAGGCGTTCAACGCCCACCAGCGGCGCGAGGGACTGCTCGGCCCCGACGCGGTCACCGTGGCCTGCGAGGTCTTCGGCGAGCGCGGGGCGAGCGTACGGGTCCATCCGAGCCCCTGGCGGCTGGGCCCCGACGACGCCGAACTGACCGCCCAGTGGCTGCGCGGCTGGGTCGGCGCGGCCGTCGAGGAACGCCCCGCCCTGCGCGAGCGCGCCGAGGGTTACCTCCAAGGCCGCCTGGCCGCCTGCGCCGCGGGCGAGCTGCGCGTCACCGTCCACCACAGCGACCTGCTGGCGCTGCCCCGGTCGGCGGGCGGCCAGGCATGAGCGGGGGGACCTCGCGGAGGGCGAGCGCCGGGGCCCCTCAGACGGTGAGCGCCAGGACGACGCTGGCGGCCAGCGCCCGGACCACGCGACCGGGCGCCGCCAGGACCGCGCAGGCGTCCGGCGCCGCGACGAAGCCCCGGACGGTGCGGGCCGCCACGCACGCGCGCGTGAAGCCCACCACGACGCCACGCGCACGCGTGCGCAAGGGCGCGGGCGCGCCCCCGCGGACGCCCTCCTCGGTGTCCGGGCACGCGGTCACCGTGAAGGCCGTTACCGTGCACGGCCCTTCGCCGCTCACCGAGACGACGTTCCCCGAGGCTCTGGGCACCGAGGTTCCGGACACCGAGGCTCTGGACATCGAGGTTCCGGACGCCGAGGCGACGCACGCGCCCCAAGCAGCGGCAACGCCCGCGCACACCCCCGGTGCCGACGCGCCCACTCCCCAGGCCGCCGTCCCCCGCACCGGCCCGCGCGCCTTCCTCGCCCGCCTCAACACCCCCGCCGTGAAGACCCACTTCGGCACCGTCGCCGGAGCCGTCATCCTCGCCGTCCTGCTGTGGCGGCTGGGTACGGGCGTGTTCCTCGACGGGCTGCGGCGGATCGACACGGCCACACTGCTCGTGGCGCTGGGCATCGGGGTCGTCACCACCGTGTTCAGCGCCTGGCGGTGGCAACTGGTCGCCCGGGGCCTCGGGATGCGGCTGCCGCTCGGGGCGGCCGTGGCCGACTACTACCGGGCGCTGTTCCTGAACGCGGCCCTGCCCGGCGGCGTGCTCGGCGACGTGCACCGGGCCGTGCGGCACGGGCGGAGCGCCGGGGACATGAAGCGCGGCGTACGGGCGGTCGTACTGGAGCGGGTGGCCGGGCAGGTGGCGCTCGCGGTGGTCGGCGCGGTGGTGCTGCTGACCCTGCCCTCGCCGGTCCGCGGCGAGGCCCGCAGCTTCGCCGCGCCGACGGCGCTGGCCGTGGCGGGCGCGCTCGCCGTCGTCCTCGCCGTCCGGATGAACCGCGCCCCCTCCCGCCGAGGCAGCGCCCTGACCAAGACCCTCGGCGAGGCCCGCCGGGCCCTGCTGTCGGGCCGCGACTGGCCGGGCGTGACGCTGTCCTCCGTTGTCGTCCTGGCCGGACACCTGGCGATGTTCGTCGTGGCGGCCCGCGTCGCCGGCTCCGGCGCCTCCGTTCCGCTGCTGCTCCCGCTCGCGGTCCTCGCCCTGCTCGCCATGGGCCTGCCGTTGAACGTCGGCGGCTTCGGCCCCCGCGAGGGCGTCACCGCCTGGGCGTTCGGCGCCGCCGGGCTGGGCGCGAGCAGCGGGCTGGCCGTCGCCGTGGTGTACGGGGTGCTCAGTTTCGTGGCCGCCCTGCCCGGCGCGCTCGTCCTTCTCGCCCGCTGGTACACCGGGCTGCGCGGAAGCTACCCGCGCCCGCTCCCGGAATCCTTCTCCGGTGACGTGAGCAACTCCACGTACGCGCCGAAGGATTCGGCGAGGCTCGCCAGCAGCACCCTCCCCTTTTCGGCCGAGCCCAGGGAAGGACGGCCGATGACACCCGATTCGGTATAGGCGGACATTCCCACGGTGAGCAGATGACGGCGGTCGTCCGCGACGAAATCGGCGGACTCATAACCAGGACGGACCAATTCGGGATGAGCGTGCAGCAGAATGGAGGTCTCGATTTCTCCGGCGTGCATGTCGGTCAGCAGCGAGGTGAGCACCCCGGCCCGCTCCCGCGCCGCCTCCCAGTCCTCCGCGGACGGGAACAGCGCCATCCGCTCACCGCGCGCGGAGGCCTCCTGGACCACGTTGCCCAGCACGTAGTTGCCGCCGTGCCCGTTGACCACCACGAGCACGTCGACGCCCGAGCGGCGCAGCGACGCCGCGATGTCCCGTACCACCGCGTGGAGCGTCACCGAGGAGATGCTGACGGTCCCCGCCCAGGCCGCGTGCTCGTGCGAGCAGGAGATCGTCACCGGAGGAAGGAGGTGCACCGGGTGCGTCGCAGCGATCTCCCGGGCGACGGCACAGGCGACCAGCGTGTCGGTCGCCAGGGGAAGATAGGGGCCGTGCTGCTCGAAGCTGCCGACGGGAAGGACGGCGACCTGTGTTGAGACGCCCGCCCCCCGGGTCCGTACGTCTTCGGAGGTGTCCGCCGGCACCAGTCCGCAGGCCGCCGTACGCGCACCCGAACCACTCATTTCTTCACGGCCTTTCGTCTCTGCTTTAGGAATCAGATCATGACAGAAAAAATCGGCGTACTCGGCAAGAAGTCACCGCAGCGCACGGGTGTGGAACGCGTCGTGAATGCGCCACTGCCCACGGTGTACGGCAAGTTCCAGGCGGTCGGTTACCTGGACCACGACCGCGGGGACGAGCAAGTGGCCCTCGTCTACGGCGACATCGGCTCCGAGGGCGTGCTCACCCGGCTGCACTCGGAGTGCCTGACCGGCGACGCGTTCGGCTCCCAGCACTGCGAGTGCGGCGACCAACTGGCCTCCGCGCTGCGCGCCGTGGTCGCCGAAGGCAGCGGCATCGTCGTCTACCTCAGAGGGCACGAGGGCCGCGGCATCGGCCTGCTCGCCAAGCTGCGCGCGATGGCCCTGCAGGCGGAGGGCCTGGACACCGTGGAGGCGAACCTCGCCCTCGGACTGCCCGTCGACGCCCGCGACTACGGCGTCGCAGCCGAGATACTGCACGACCTCGGCGTGAACTCGGTCCGTCTGATGTCCAACAACCCGCGCAAGCGCGAGGCGTTGCTGCGGCACGGCATCCAGGTCGCCGAGCAGGTTCCGCTGCTGATCGCGCCGTGCGAGAACAACATCACCTATCTGCGGACGAAGCGGGAGCGGCTGGACCACCACCTGCCCCATCTGGACGCCGTCGCGCACCTGTCCTGAATACGGGCCCGGAGATCCGGACAGGAAGAGGGCATGACCGAGGCGGCCTCTTCCTCTCCGGGACCGGGGCGCCCGAGTGCCGGGGAGGCGCCACGTGACCATGAGGGCCGCGGTCGTGATCGTCGGCGGCGGGGTGACCGGCACCAGCGTCGCCTGCCACCTGGCCCGTGCGGGGGTCCGTGACGTCGTACTGGTCGAGCGCGACGAACTGGCCGCCGGGTCCACCTCGAAGGCGGCGGGCGGGGTGCGCGCCCAGTTCTCCGACGAACTCAACATCCGGCTGGGCGCCCGCAGCCTCGCGGCCTTCGCCCGGTTCGAGCAGGACACGGGGCACGACATCGGACTGCGCCGGGTCGGCTATCTCTTCCTGCTGTCGACGCCCGAGCAGGTGGCCTCCTTCGAGAAGAGCGTGCGCCTGCAGAACTCCCTCGGCGTGCCCAGCCGCCTGATCACCCCCCAGGAGGCGCGCCGCCTGTCCCCGCTGATCAGCACCGACGGTCTGCTGGCCGCCGCCTTCTCCCCGGACGACGGCCACTGCACGCCCGAGGCCGTCGTCCACGGCTACGCCTCCGTCGCCCGCTCCCACGGCGTCCGGATCCTGCGCCACACCGAGGTCACCGGCATCGAACTGCGCGGCGAGCGGATCACGGCGGTGACGACCACCCTGGGCCCGATCGCCACCGGCACGGTGATCTGCGCGGCGGGTGCCTGGTCGCGGGCGGTCGGCGCGATGGCCGGCGTGGACCTGCCGGTGACGCCGCTGCGCCGCCAGATCGCCGTCACGGAAGCCGTGCCCGGCCTGCCGCCCGCGCTGCCGATGACGATCGACTTCACCACCAGCCTCTACTTCCACGCCGAGGGCCCCGGCCTGCTTCTGGGCATGTCCGACCCCGACGAGACGCCCGGCTTCGCCACCGACACCCACGACCGCTGGATCCCCCGGCTCACCGAGGCCATGGAACGGCGCGCCCCCGCCCTGCTCGACCTGCGCCGCACCGGCGGCTGGGCGGGCCTGTACGAGGACACCCCCGACCACAACGCGCTGATCGGCGAAGCGCCTTCGGTATCCCGTTTTCTGTATGCGACCGGCTTCTCGGGACACGGCTTCCTCCAGGCACCCGCCGTCGGCGAGGTCGTCCGCGACCTGTACCTGGGCCGCGTACCCTTCCTGGACGTCCGTCCCCTGAGCGCCGGCCGTTTCGCGGCCGACGCCCCGCGCCCGGAGGCCAACCTGGTATGACCGATCTCCATCTGTGGCTGCGCCACGAGGACCGTACGACGGAACGCCGCACGCCGGTCGTCCCCGCCGACGCCCGGCGCCTCGTCGAGGCCGGGGTGGCACTGACCGTCGAGGAGTCCGCACAACGGATCTTCCCGGCCGGGGAGTACGAGGCGGTGGGCGCCCGTATCGCGCCCGCCGGGTCGTGGGTGTCGGCGCCCCGGGACGCCGTGATCCTGGGCCTGAAGGAACTCCCCGACCAGCCCGGCGAACTGGCGCACCGTCATATCTTCTTCGGGCACGCCTACAAGCGGCAGCCCGGCGCCGCCGCCCTGCTGCGCCGCTTCACGGCCGGGGGAGGGGCGCTGCTCGACCTGGAGTACCTGGTGGACGACGGCGGGCGCCGCCTGGCCGCCTTCGGATACTGGGCCGGATACCTCGGCGCGGCCCTGGCCGCGCTCCAGCAGCGGGGCAGGCTCGGCGCGCCGCTCACGCCCACCTCCAAGGAGGAGCTGGACGAGGTCCTGCGGCCGGCCGCCGGGGACGAGGCGTTCACGGCGCTGGTGATCGGCGCCCTGGGCCGCAGCGGTCGCGGGGCGCGGGCCGCCTTCGCCGCCGCCGGCACCGAGCCGGTCTGCTGGGACCTGGCCGAGACCCGCGCCCTGGACCGCCGCGCGCTGCTGGAGCACGACGTGCTGGTCAACGCGGTGCTCGCGATCAGCCCCGTCCCGCCGTTCCTGCGCGAGGAGGACCTCGACGCCCCGGGCCGCCGTCTGCGCACCCTGTGCGACGTCACCTGCGACGTCGGCTCGCCTCTGAACGTGCTGCCGGTGTACGACCGCACCACCGACTGGACGGATCCCGCGCGCCGGCTGCGGGGCGAACCGCCGCTGGACCTGATCGCCATCGACAACCTGCCCTCCCTGCTGCCCCGGGAGTCCAGCACCGACTTCTCCGCCGCGCTGCTGCCCCAGCTGCTGGACTTCACCACCGGCTCCGGCCCGTGGCGGCGCTGTCTCGACCGGTACGACGAGGCACGCCGGGAACTCGGCGTCACCGAAGGGGGCTCGCGCGATGCCTGACCTGCTCACCGCGAGCGGCACGGTCCACTGGGTCGGCGCGGGGCTGTCCACGGGCAGCGGTCTGCCCGCGCTGTGCGACACCGCCGCACGGGTACGGCTGTGGCACCGCACCGAGGAGCGCGCGGCCCGGGCCCTCGCCGGGCTGGGCCTGACCGGGCGGGCCGAGCCGCGGGCGTTCACGCTCCCGGCGCTCGCGGCCGAACTGGCGCCCGGCGACGTCGTCGTGTCGATGCTCCCGGCGCCCGAGCACGCCGGTCTGCTGGCCGCGTGCGTCAGACGGCGCGGCCACTTCGCCTGCTCCAGCTATGTCTCCCCGGCCGTACTGGACCAGGTCCCGGCGGCCCGGGAGGCGGGGCTCGCCGTCCTCACCGAGGCGGGTCTGGACCCCGGCATCGACCACCTCTTCGCGCACAGCCTGATCGGCAGGGCGCGGGCGGCGATCGGCGACGCCACCCCGGCGACGTACCGCCTCACCTCGTACTGCGGTGGCGTCCCGGCCGTCCCCAACGACTTCCGCTACCGCTTCAGCTGGGCGCCCGCCGGAGTGCTGGGCGCCCTGCGCTCACCCGCCCGCTACATCGAAGGCGGCGCCGAGACCACGGCCGAGCGCCCCTGGGAGGCGACCCGGCCGCACACGGTGGACGGGGAGACCTTCGAGGCGTATCCCAACCGCGACAGCGTCCCGTTCGTCGAGCAGTACGACCTGCCGGCCGCCTGGACACCGCATACATTCGTCCGCGGCACCCTGCGCTTGGCCGGCTGGCGGGACGCCTGGGCGTCCGTGTTCGAGGAACTGAAGGGCGGCGACGACGCCAGGATCGCGGCGCTGGCCCGGGAGCTGGCGGCCACGTATCCGACGACGGAGGCCGACCGCGACCGTGTCGTCCTCGCCGTCTCCCTGGATGTGGACGCGGGCCCGGGCCGCACCTGGTCCGGCAGCTGCCTGCTGGACCTGGTGGGCGACGCCGAGGAGAGCGCCATGGCCCGCTGCGTCTCCCGGCCCCTGGCCCTCGGTGTCCGCCACATCCTGGACGGCGGCCTGCCGCCGGGCCTGAGCCGGGCGGCCGGGACACCGGCCCGCTCGGAGCAGTGGCTCACCGAACTCGCCGCGGAGGGACTGGACTTCAGCGTCCGGCTCGGCCCTTAGGCGTGGAACGTGTTCAGTCGACGACCGCCTCGTGCACCAGGCGCTTCAGCTCCGGGAAGATCTTCAGCGTCTTCGGGCGCACCTGCGTCATGAACTGCACGGTCAGATCGCGGCCCGGGTCGATCCAGAACGTGGTGGTGGCCACGCCGCTCCAGCCGTAGGTGCCCAGCCCCACGGGGGCCACGGTCCGGGCGGGGTCGGTGACCACGGAGACGTTGAAGCCGAAGCCGACGCCCGCGTTGTGGGGCTCCTGGTGGGCCGGGGTGCCGAAGGAGCGCAGGTCGGCGCCGCCGGGGAGGTGGTTGCTGGTCATCAGGGCCACCGACTCGGGGGAGAGCAGCCGGGTGCCGTCCAGTTCGCCGCCCCGGCGGAGCATCTCCATGAACCGGTGGTAGTCGTGGGCGGAGGCGACCATGCCGCCGCTGCCGGACAGGAAACGGGGACGGCCGTGCACCGGGAGCCCGGGGATCGGCTCGATACCGCCGGAGTCGGTCTCGCCGTACAACTCGGCGAGCCGGCCGGACTGTCCGGGCGTGACCTCGAAGCCCGCGTCCGTCATCCCGAGCGGACGAAAGACGCGGTCGGCGAGGAACCGGTCGAGCGGCTGCCCGGAGACCACCTCGATCACCCGGCCGAGCACATTGGAGGCGACCGAGTAGTTCCACCGCGTGCCCGGCTCGAACTGCAGCGGCAGGCGCGCGTACACCTCCATCGTCTCGGCCAGGTCCGCGCCCGGCGGCACCGACGATTCCAGACCGGCCTCGCGGTAGAGGGCGTCGACGGGGTGGGAGTAGTAGAAGCCGAAGGTGAGGCCCGCGGTGTGGGTCAGCAGGTGGCGCAGGAGGATCGGGCCGTCGGCGGGGCGGGTCTGCACCTCGGCGCCGGAACCGCTCACGTACACCCGGGGGTTCGCGAAGGCCGGGAGGTGGCGCTCCAGCGGATCGTCCAGCGACAGCGCGCCCTGCTCGGCCAGCAGCAGCACGGCGACCGCGGTGACCGGCTTGGTCATGGAGTAGATCCGCCACAGGGTGTCCGGCTCGACCGGCAGACCCGCCGCCCGGTCGCGGTGCCCGTGCACGGTGAGGTGGGCGACTCGGCCGCCGCGCGAGAGAGCCACCAGGAAGCCGGGCAGACGCCCTTCGTCGACGTAGTGGGCGACGGACTGGTCGAGGCGGTCCAGCGCCTTCGCGTCCAGCCCGGCCTCGCCCGGGTCGACTTCCTGCCGCAACTGTGCCATCGCTCTCCTTAGGCCGTGTCCGACCCGGTGCGGTCCGTCATACCCCGCGGGGACGACCTCAGACCTCACCGGACGTCGTCGGACCTCATCGTCGCAGGAAGCCCGGCGGGCTCCCGCGCATCCGCGCCGGGTGTGATCGACACGACGCGGCGTCCGGGCAGCGCCCGGGACGCCACCGCGCCGGCCGCGGCCACGGCCGCCAGAACCGACAGCGTGGGTACGGTCCCCGCGCCCACCAGCGAGGTCGCCGCCGCCACGCCCAGGGTCGGCCCGACGTTCAGCGCGGTCTGCTGCAGCCCGCCCGCCACCCCGGCCGAGCCGGCTTCCGCCCGCCGTACGACGACGTGCGTGGCCGCCACCATCACCGTGCCGAACCCGGCGCCCAGCAGCGCGAACCCGGCGCCCAGCGCGAACGTGCCCGACGCCCGGGACAGCACCAGGACGCCGGCCGCGAGGACCGCCATCGCGGCCCCGGTCGTACGGCGGGCGCCCACCCGGCGCAGCAGCACCGCGCACCCGGGGGCGGACAGCACCATCAGCACCGCCAGCGGCAGGCTGCGCAGGGCGCTGTCGAACGGGTCGAGGCCCAGCTCGCCCTGGAGGACGTAGGTGACGGTGAACAGCGTGCCGAACAGCGAAGCCGACGCGGCCACCAGGATGCCCAGCGCCGCCCCCGCCGCCTTCGAGCCGACCACCTCGGGCGGCAGCAGCGGGCTCACGGCCCGCCGCTCGTGCCGGACGAAGGCGGCGCCGGCGAGCGCGGCCAGGGCCGCCACGGCCACCGTCCGCGCGGACACCGGCCGGGCGACCAGGGCGTGGACCAGGCAGCCGAGCGTCACCGCGAGGAGCAGCGCGCCGGGCAGGTCCAGCCGGGGCCCGGCCGGCCGGGCCCGCCCGGTGTCGCGCGCGGCGAGCGCGAGCACGCCGAACCCGCAGGCGGGCAGCACGTTGAGGAAGAACACGGCCCGCCAGCCCAGCCCCGTCACCAGCGCCCCGCCCACGACCGGCCCGGCGGCGGCCGCCAGGCCGATCGCGGCGGTGCGCACCGCGAGCGGCATCGCCAGCCGGTCCGGCGGGAACGTGGTGCGCAGCATCCCCAGCGTGGCCGGCTGCAACAGCGCGCCGCACACGCCCTGCGCCGCCCGCAGCGCGATCACCCAGCCGACGTTGGGCGCCAGGCCGATGCCCGCCGAGGTCGCCCCGAAGCCGAGCATTCCGCAGGCGAACATCCGCCGCTGGCCGTACCGGTCGCCCAGCCGCCCGGCGAACACCAGCAGGCCGGCCACCGCGATGAGATAGGCCGTACTGGTCCACTGCACCTGCGCGAACGACGCGTGCAACTCCCGTTGCAGGGTGGGCTGGGCGACCGTGAGGACCGTGCCGTCCAGGGCGACGACCACGGCGCCCGCCACGCTGCTCGCCAGCGTCAGCGGACGGTTCACCGCGCGTCCTCGGGACCGAGGTGGGCGTCCAGCGCCAGCCGCAGCAGGGGCAGGAAGTGGTCGCCTCCGGTGGCGAGTTGGAGGCTGCCCCAGGCCCACAGCTGGGCGATGCCGTGCAGGTTCGCCCACAGGGCGCCCGCGACCAGGCGGGCGTCGGCGTCCGGACGCACCTGGCCGACGAGTTCCGCCAGCAGGCCGAACAGCGGCAGGCTCGTCTCCCGGAGCCCCAAGTGACCGCTGGCCAGCAGATCGTGACGGAACATCAGCTCGTACATGCCGCGGTTGTCCAGCGCGAACTCCAGGTAGACCCGGCCCAGCAGCGTCAGCCGCGCACGCGGGTCCGCCGGGGCGTTCGCGAGCGCCGCCCGCGCCCGGTCGGCCAGGTCGCTGAAGCCGCGGCGCGCGATGGCGGACAGCAGTTCCAGGTGGGTCGGGAAGTACCGGCGCGGGGCTCCGTGGGAGACCCCGGCCCGGCGGGCGATCTCCCGCAGGGTCAGCGCTCCGGCGCCCTCGGCGGCCACCAGTTCCACACCTACGTCTACCAGGCGGGTCCGCAGGCCCGCCCCGGATTCACTCAAGGGCATAGACAGTGTCTACCAGCCGCGCGTAGACACTGTCTACTCGGGAATGCGGAAGCGCCCCGGGCCAGTTGATCCAGACATGACTCAGGACGCGACGCAGGACGCACTGCTGAAGCTGCTCTCCGAGGGCCACGACGGGGTGCTGGTCACCCTCAAACGCGACGGCCGGCCCCAGCTGTCGAACGTCAACCACGCCTACTACCCCGACGAGCGGATCATCCGCGTCTCGCTCACCGACGACCGCGCCAAGACCCGCAACCTGCGCCGGGATCCCAGCGCCTCGTACCACGTCACCACCGCCGACCGGTGGGCGTACACGGTCGCCGAGGGCACCGCCGACCTCTCGCCCGTCGCCCGGGACCCGCATGACGAGACGGTCGAGGAGCTCATCCGCCTCTACCGCGACGTCCGGGGCGAGCACCCCGACTGGGACGACTACCGGGCGGCCATGGTCCGCGACCAGAGGCTGGTGCTGCGGCTGCGCGTGGAGCGTGCATACGGTATTCCGAAGGCGTAGGCGTCTCGGGCGGGGATCGCATACGGTCTACGCGCCGTCGGTCCGCGCCTCGATCGCCCGCAGAACCGCCACCATGTCCTGACCGCCGTACCCCCGCTCCACCGTCTCCTCGAAGAGGGCGTGGCAGACGTCGAGGAGCGGGGAGGCCAGGCCGGCCTTGCGGGCGGCCTCGGCGATCAGCCGGTTGTTCTTCAGCACGTCCAGGGCCGCGGCCTGCACCGCGAAGTCACGGGCGTGCAGCTTCGGCGCCTTCATGCGGGAGACGCCGCTGGCCATCGGCCCCGCGTCCAGCACGTCCAGGAAGAGCCGCCGGTCCAGACCCTGCCGCTCGGCGAAGTGGAACGCCTCCGTCAGCCCGGTCACCAGCGTGATCAGGAACAGGTTCACCGACAGCTTCATCAGCAGGGCGGCGGGCGCCGGGCCGCAGAGGAACGTCTCCCGGCACAGGGGCGACAGCAGCGGCCGTACGCTCTGAACGGCCCTCTCCTCACCGGCCAGCATGGCCACCAGCTCGCCCCGCTCCGCCGGGACCCGTGATCCGGACACCGGGGCCTCCACGTACCGCCCGCCCGCCGCGCGGACCGCGGCTTCCAGGCCGCGTGAGTACTCGGGCGAGGTGGTGCCCATGTGGACGACGGTCCGGCCGGCGACCCGCGCCGCGAAGTCCGGGGTACCGCGGCCGAGGACGGCGTCGGTCGCGAGGTCGTCGGCGAGCATCAGCAGCACCACCGCGGCCCGCCCGAACACGCCGTCGGCGTCGGCCGCCACCTCCGCGCCGGCCGCGCGCAGCGGCTCCGCGCGGGCGGCCGTGCGGTTGTAGACCACGAGCGGCGTGCCCGAGGCCGCCAGCCGCAGCGCCATGGGCTGCCCCATCACTCCGAGACCGATGAAACCGACCCGCATGGAGACCACCCTCCGATCGAGGGGCGACTATGACAGCGGTCATAGTAGCGGCTGTTATGACGCCGGTCATAGGGTGGTGCCCGGGAAACATGGCCGTACGGTGCCGGGAGGTCGACGATGGCGGAGTCCCGGCGGGGGCCGCGCGAGCGGATGGTGTACAGCGCGGCCCAGCTCATCCGGCGCGACGGAGTCACCGCGACCGGCATGCGGGACGTCGCCGCGCACGCCGGGGCGCCGCGCGGCTCGCTGCAGCACTACTTCCCCGGCGGCAAGGAACAGCTCGTCAACGAGGCCGTCGACTGGGCGGGCCGGTACGCGGGCGGGCGGATCGCGCGCTTCCTGGCCGGGCTGGACCGGCCGACGCCGAGCGGGCTGTTCGCGGCGATGGCGCGGCAGTGGACCGACGAGTACGAGACGGCCGGCTTCGCCGCCGGCTGCCCGGTGGCCGCGGCCACCGTGGACTGCGCCTCCGCCGGGAGCTCCACCCGCGAGGCGGTCGCCGCCGCCTTCGCCTCCTGGCGGCGCCCGCTGGCCGGCGCCCTCATGGACCTGGGCGTGCCCGCCGCCCGGTCCGACGCGCTGGCCACCCTCATGATCAGCGCCCTGGAGGGTGCCATCCTGCTGGCCCGCGCCGAACAGGACGTACGGCCCCTGACAGCCGTGGTCCAGGAACTCGGTCCGCTCCTCGACTCCGCCGTACGCCCGTCATGAGAGGCCGACGGGCGGCCCGCACCGGGCCGCCCGTCCGTCCGTGAATCCGTGGGTCCGCGGCCCGGCGTCAGGCCGACACCTTCTCCGCGCGTGAGGCCTCCCGCCCCGCCCGCTCGCCCAGCTCCTCGGTCGGGACCCGGTGGGTCTCCCGGGCCGAGAGGGCGGCGACGACCGGCGGGACGCACAGGGCCGCCGTGAACAGGGCCACCGCCGACCAGTCGTCGCCGCCGGGACCGGCGACCTGCGCGGCGAAGGTGACCGCGAACCCGGCGACTGCGAAGCCGGTCTGCGTACCGATCGCCAAGCCGGACAGGCGGACCCGGGTGGAGAACATCTCGCCGTAGAAGGAGGGCCACACGCCGTTCGCGGCGCTGTAGACCACGCCGAAGGCGAGGACGCCCGTCAGCAGGGTGAGCGGGTAGTTGCCGGTCGAGATCGCCCACAGGTACAGGAACATCGTCACCGCGCTGCCGGCCGCGCCGGCCAGGTACACCGGGCGGCGGCCGATCCGGTCCGACAGCGTCGCCCACAGCGGGATCGCCGCCAGGGCGACCAGGTTGGCGAGGGCCCCCACCCACAGCATCGAGGACCGGGACATGCCGACGGAGTCGCTGGTGGCGTAGGCCAGGGACCACACCGTGAAGATCGTGCTCACCGAGGCGATGAGGGCGCCCGCGATCACCCGCAGCACGTCCCGCCAGTGCTCGCGCACCAGCACCAGCAGCGGCAGCCGGACGACGCCCGCGCTCGCCGCCTCCCGGGCGAAGGCCGGGGTCTCCTGCAGCTTGCGCCGGATGACGTAGCCGACGACGGCGACCGCCACGCTCAGCCAGAACGGCACCCGCCAGCCCCAGGACAGCAACTGGTCCTCGGGCAGCTGGGCGACAAGGAGGAAGACGAGGGTGGCGATCAGCTGACCGCCCTGGGTGCCGCTCAGGGTGAAGCTGGTGAAGAACCCGCGCCGGTGTTCCGGCGAGTGTTCCAGGCTCATGGAACTGGCGCTGGCCTGCTCGCCGGCCGCCGAGATGCCCTGCAGCACCCGGCACAGCACCAGCAGCACGGGCGCGAGGGAGCCCACCTGGGCGCGGGTGGGCAGACAGCCGATGAGGAACGTCGACAGGCCCATCAGGATCAGCGTGAACACCATGATCTTCTTGCGGCCCAGCCGGTCGCCGACATGGCCGAGGAAGAGCGCGCCGACCGGGCGGGCGGCGTAGGCGACGCCGAACGTGGCCAGCGACAGCAGGGTCGCGGTGGCCGGGTCGGAGGCGTCGAAGAAGACCTTCGGGAAGATCAGCGCGGCGGCGCTGCCGTAGATGAAGAAGTCGTAGTACTCCAGGGCGCTGCCGATCCAGGCGGCTGTCGCGGCCTTCTTGGGCTGGCCGGGCGGGGCGGCGTCCGGGGGCGCGGCGGGGACGGACACGGCGTGCTCCTTCGGGGGACTCCACCGTAGGCGGAGTGAGCGGAAAGCGGGGGAACGCGTGAGGAAGCGCATGCGGCCGGATCGCGGCTAATGAACCCACTGGATAGTTAGTGGCGGTGGGTGGGATGTTGCGCCGGTGTTTCCCCGCTGTCAAGAGGTCGCGCGCGGCCCGCTCAGCCCGCCGCGCGCTCCGCCGTCAGGTAGGCGATCACCATGTCGCCGAGCATGGCGCGGTAGTGCTCGCGCTGCGCGGGGTCGACGAGGTCCCGCCCGAACAGGGCGCCGAAGGTGTGCCGGTTGGCCACCCGGAAGAAGCAGAACGAGCTGATCATCGCGTGCAGGTCGACCGCGTCCACGTCGGCCGTGAACAGGCCGGAGGCCTGGCCCGCCGCCAGGATGCGGCGGATCACCTCCAGGGCCGGCGAGCCCATCCTGCCGAGTTCCTCGGAGGCGGCGATGTGCTCGGCGCCGTGGATGTTCTCGATGCTGACCAGGCGGATGAAGTCGGGGTGGCGCTCGTGGTGGTCGAAGGTGAGCTCGGCGAGGCGGCGGATGGCCGCGACCGGGTCGAGATGCTCGACGTCGAGCTGCTGTTCGGCCTCGCGGATCACGCCGTACGCCCGCTCCAGGACGGCCGTGAAGAGCTGCTCCTTGCCGCCGAAGTAGTAGTAGATCATCCGCTTGGTGGTGCGGGTGCGGGCGGCGATCTCGTCGACGCGGGCGCCGTCGTACCCGGCCCGGGCGAACTCCTGCGTGGCCACGTCGAGGATCTCGGCCCTGGTGCGGGCGGCGTCACGGATGCGCCCGGTGTCGCGTGCCGGTTCGTCGACGGCTGTCATCGGGTTCCTTCGGGCGTAGGGCCAGTGCCCGTGATTGTAGAAGCAGGGCTCCGGGCCGCCGACGGGATCTTCCCCGGAAGGCCTCCGGGAGCGTTCCGGGGGTCTTCCGGGAGCTCGCCACCGTCCTCGCCGGGGCTTCCCCGGGGCTCGCCGGGCTGATATAGCTAACGTACCGGTTCGTACATTAGGCAGTGGCTCAGGAGGTCTGCGTGGCCAGGGACTCGTATCTCGTCGGGCTCGTCGGTGCGGGCATCGGGCCCTCGCTCAGCCCAGCCCTGCACGAGCGGGAGGCCGGCCGGCAGGGGCTGCGCTACGTCTACCGGCTCATCGACATCGACACGCTCGGCGTCCGCCCCGAGGCGGTGGGCGACCTGGTACGGGCCGCCCGAGACCTGGGCTTCGACGGGCTGAACATCACCCACCCGTGCAAACAGCTCGTCCTGGAGCACCTCGATACGCTCGCCCCGCAGGCCGAGGCGCTCGGCGCGGTCAACACCGTCGTCTTCGGCGACGACGGCCGGGCGACGGGCCACAACACCGACGTCACCGGCTTCGCCGCGTCCTTCGCCCGCGGGCTGCCGGACGCGCCCCTGGAGCGGGTGGTGCAACTCGGCGCGGGCGGCGCGGGCGCGGCCGTCGCGCACGCCACCCTCACCCTGGGCGCCGGGCGGGTCACCGTCGTCGACGCGCTGCCCGAACGGGCCGCCGCCCTCGCCGCCTCCCTGAACCGGCACTTCGGCGCCGACCGGGCGGCCCCCGCGGCCCCGGCCGCACTGGCGGAGCTCCTGGAGCGGGCCGACGGCATCGTGCACGCCACCCCCACCGGCATGGCCGCCCACCCCGGCCTGCCCTTCCCGGCGGACCTGCTGCACCCGCGCCTGTGGGTCGCCGAGGTCGTCTACCGCCCACTGGAGACCGAGCTGCTGCGCACCGCCCGCGCGACGGGCTGCGCCACCCTCGACGGCGGCGGCATGGCCGTCTTCCAGGCGGTGGACGCGTTCCGCCTCTTCACCGGGCGGGAACCCGACAGCGCCGCGATGCTCACCGACTTCGCCGAGCTGGCCGACGGCGCGGTCGCGGCACGCAACTAGCCCGGCGCGGCCCGCCGGCCAGGAAGAGAGGAACCGAGGTGCGTACGTCCATCGCCACCGTCTCCCTCAGCGGATCCCTCACCGAGAAACTCACCGCCGCCTCCCGGGCGGGCTTCGACGGCGTCGAGATCTTCGAGAACGACCTGCTCGCCAGCCCCCTCACCCCCGAGGAGATCCGCACCCGCTGCGCCGACCTCGGCCTGAGCATCGACCTCTACCAGCCGATGCGCGACATCGAGGCCGTCCCCGCCGACGAGTTCGCCCGCAACCTGCGCCGCGCCCGGCACAAGTTCGAGCTGATGCGCAGGCTCGGCGCGGACACCGTCCTGGTGTGCTCCAGCGTCTCCCCGCTGGCCGCGGACGACGACGGTCTCGCGGCCGCACAGCTGAGCGAACTCGCAGGTCTGGCACAGGACTTCGGCATCCGCGTCGCCTACGAGGCGCTCGCCTGGGGGCGCCACGTCAGCACCTACGACCACGCCTGGCGGATCGTCGAGACGGCCGGCCACCCGGCCCTGGGCACCTGCCTGGACAGCTTCCACATCCTCTCCCGCGGCAGCGACCCCAAGGGCATCGAGGACATCCCCGGCGAGAAGATCTTCTTCCTGCAGCTGGCGGACGCCCCCCGGCTCGCCATGGACGTGCTGCAGTGGAGCCGCCACTACCGCTGCTTCCCCGGACAGGGCGGCTTCGACGTCGCCGGGCTCCTCGGGCACGTCCTGCGCACCGGCTACGACGGCCCGCTCTCCCTGGAGGTCTTCAACGACGTCTTCCGGCAGGCCGAGGCGGGCCCGACGGCCGTGGACGCGCGGCGCTCGCTGCTGCTGCTGCAGGAGGCGGCCGGGGTGGCGGCGCCGCCCGCGCCGGTGGTGCCGACGGGCGTCGCCTTCGCCGAGCTCCTCACCCCGGACGCCGAACCGGTCACCGCGGTGCTGGGCGCGCTGGGCTTCGCCCGTACCGCCCGCCACCGCGGCAAGCCGGTGGACCTGTGGGAGCAGGGGAAGGCCCGGATCCTGGTGAACACGGGAGCCGCCGTGCGCCGGGACGGCACCGCCCTCACGGCGGTCGGGCTGGAGTCACCGAACCCGGCGGGCGCCGCCCGGCGCGCCGAGGCGCTGCTGGCCCCGGTCCTGCCCCGCCGGCGCGCCCCCGAGGACGCCCCGATCGAGGCGGTGGCCGCCCCCGACGGCACGGAACTGTTCTTCTGCGCCACGAACCGTCCCCCTCTGCCCGACTGGCGGGCCGACTTCGCGGACGTGCCGCACACCCCCGCGGGCGGCTCGGTCACCCGTGTCGACCACCTCGCCCTCACCCAGCCCTGGCACCACTTCGACGAGGCGGCCCTCTTCCACCGCGGCGTCCTCGGCCTGGACGCCCAGGAGAGCGTGGACGTGGCCGACCCCTACGGCCTGCTGCGCAGCCGCGCCGTCACCAGCACCGACGGCGGCGTCCGCATCGCCCTGACCGTCGGCGCCGCCCCCACCGACGACGGCGCCCACGCCCAGCACATCGCCCTGGCCACCGACGACGTGGTGACGGCCGCCCGCCGCTTCCGCGCGGCCGGCGGCCGTCTGCTGCCCATCCCCGCCAACTACTACGACGACCTGGCCGCCCGGTACGAGTTCACCGACGGGCAGTTGGAGACGTACCGCGACCTCGGCATCCTCTACGACCGGGACGCGGGCGGCGCCTTCAGGCACTGCTACACCGCCACCGTCGGCCGGGTCTTCTTCGAACTGGTCCAGCGGGATCCCGGCCACCGGGGGTACGGCGCCCAGAACGCTCCCGTACGCCTGGCGGCGCAGCACGCGCGGCGCTAGCGCGTGCCGCGCCGGTTCAGGGCTGGGTGTTCCACTCCGCGATCACCGGCCGCCCGTGCTCCGTCGACAGACGGCTGAGGGTGCCGGTGGCCAGCTGGAAGAGGCGGCCGTCGGCGGGCGGCAGGCCCAGCCGGCGGGCGGTCAGGACCCGCAGGAAGTGGCCGTGGGCCACGAGGACCACATCGCCCTCGTCGCGGGCGAGGGCCGTGTCCACGCGGGACAGCACCCGGTCGGCGCGCCGGCCCACTTCGGCGGCCGACTCCCCGGGGTGTCCCTCGGGGCCGGGCGGCACGCCGTCCGTCCACAGGTACCAGTCGGGGCGGGTGCGGTGGATGTCGGCGGTGCTGACGCCCTCGTACCCGCCGTAGTCCCATTCGTGCAGGTCGGGGTCGGGTACGGCCCCGGTCAGGCCCGCGAGGTCGGCGGTGCGTATCGCCCGGCCGAGCGGGCTGGTGAGCGTCAGGGCGAAGGTCCGGCCGGTGAGGAGCGGAGCGAGGGACTTGGCCTGTTCCTCACCGCGCTGGGTGAGGGGCAGGTCGGTGAAGCCGGTGTGCCGTCCCGACACGCTCCACTGCGTCTCACCGTGGCGGACCAGCAGGAGGTCCCCCACGGCCGGTCAGTCCTTCGCCGACTCGACGGCGTGCCCGCCGAACTGGTTGCGCAGCGCCGCGATCATCTTCATCTGCGGGGAGTCGTCCTGGCGGGAGGCGAACCGGGCGAAGAGGGAGGCGGTGATCGCCGGGAGCGGCACCGCGTTGTCGATGGCCGCCTCGACGGTCCAGCGGCCCTCGCCGGAGTCCTCCGCGTAGCCGCGCAGCTTGTGCAGGTGCTCGTCCTCGTCGAGGGCGTTGACGGCGAGGTCGAGCAGCCAGGAGCGGATGACGGTGCCCTCCTGCCAGGAGCGGAACACCTCGCGGACGTTGTCCACCGACCGGACCTTCTCCAGGAGCTCCCAGCCCTCGGCGTAGGCCTGCATCATGGCGTACTCGATGCCGTTGTGGACCATCTTGGAGAAGTGCCCGGCGCCGACCCTGCCCGCGTGGACGTAGCCGTACGGGCCCTCCGGCTTGAGCGCCTCGAAGATCGGCTTCAGCCGCTCCACGTGCTGCTTGTCGCCGCCGACCATCAGGGCGTAGCCGTTCTGCAGGCCCCACACGCCGCCGGAGACACCCGCGTCGACGAAGCCGATGCCCTTGACGCCGAGTTCCGCGGCGTGCTTCTCGTCGTCGCTCCAGCGGGAGTTTCCGCCGTCGACGACCGTGTCGCCCTCGGACAGCAGGTCCCCGAGCTCGTCGATGACGGACTGGGTGGCGGTGCCGGCCGGGACCATCACCCACACGGTGCGCGGGGCGTCGAGCTTCTCGACCAGTTCGGCGAGGTTCTTGACGTCGGAGAGTTCGGGGTTGCGGTCGTAGCCGACGACGGTGTGGCCCGCGCGGCGGATCCGCTCGCGCATGTTGCCGCCCATCTTGCCGAGGCCGATGAGACCCAACTGCATGGCTGCCATGATCAGTTCACTTCTCTCTAAGCGTTCTTCTGAGCGTTCTTGAGCGAGCGGTACGCGGCCACGAGGGCACGGGTGGACGGGTCGAGACCGGGCACGTCCGCGCCCTCGGTCAGAGCGGGTTCGACGCGCTTGGCGAGGACCTTGCCGAGCTCCACGCCCCACTGGTCGAAGGAGTCGATGTTCCAGACCGCGCCCTGCACGAACACCTTGTGCTCGTAGAGGGCGACGAGCTGGCCGAGGACCGACGGGGTCAGCTCGGGGGCGAGGATCGTCGTGGTGGGGCGGTCGCCCGGGAAGGTGCGGTGCGGCACCTGCTCCTCGGGCACGCCCTCGGCGCGCACCTCGTCGGCGGTCTTGCCGAAGGCCAGGGCCTGGGTCTGGGCGAAGAAGTTCGCCATCAACAGGTCGTGCTGGGCCGCCAGTTCCCCGCGGAGCCCGGCCACGGGCCGGGCGAAGCCGATGAAGTCCGCCGGGATCAGCTTCGTACCCTGGTGGATCAACTGGTAGTAGGCGTGCTGCCCGTTGGTGCCGGGCGTGCCCCACACCACCGGACCGGTCTGCCACTGGACCGGACGGCCCTGCCGGTCCACGGACTTGCCGTTGGACTCCATGTCCAGCTGCTGCAGATAGGCCGTGAACTTCGACAGGTAGTGGCTGTACGGCAGCACCGCGTGCGTCTGGGCGTCGAAGAAGTTGTCGTACCAGATGCCCAGCAGGCCCAGGATCAGCGGCGCGTTGGCCTCGGCGGGCGCGGTCCGGAAGTGCTCGTCGACGGTGCGGAACCCGTCGAGCAGCTCCCTGAACCGCTCCGGTCCGATGGCGATCATCAAGGACAGGCCGATCGCGGAGTCGAACGAGTACCGGCCGCCGACCCAGTCCCAGAACGCGAACATGTTGTCCGGGTCGATACCGAACCCGGTGACCTTCCCGGCGTTCGTCGACAGGGCGACGAAGTGCTTCGCGACCGCCTTCTCGTCGCCGTCGAGGCCCTCCAGCAGCCAGGAACGGGCCGAAGTCGCGTTGGTGATCGTCTCGATGGTGGTGAAGGTCTTGGAGGCGACGATGAACAAGGTCTCCGCCGGGTCCAGGTCGCGGATCGCCTCGTGCAGGTCGGCGCCGTCCACGTTCGACACGAAACGCACGGTCAGCTCCCGCGCGGTGTACGGGCGCAGCGCCTCGTACGCCATCGCCGGGCCCAGGTCGGAGCCGCCGATGCCGATGTTGACGACGTTGCGGATCCGCCTGCCGGTGTGACCGGTCCACTCGCCGGAGCGGACCCGCTCGGCGAAGGCGGCCATCTTGTCCAGGACCGCGTGGACCCGCGGTACGACGTTCTCGCCGTCGGCCTCGACCTCCGCGTCCCGGGGGGCGCGCAGCGCGGTGTGCAGCACGGCCCGGTTCTCGGTGACGTTGATCCGCTCGCCGCGGAACATCGCGTCCCTGAGAGCGGACACGCCGGTGGCGGCGGCCAGTTCCCGGAGCAGGGCGAGGGTCTCGTCGGTGACCAGGTGCTTGGAGTAGTCGATGCGCAGATCACCGACGGTGACGACATACCGCTCGGCGCGGGCGGGGTCGGCCGCGAACAGCTCCCGCAGGCTCGGCCGCTGCAGCGCGCTTGCGCGGTGGTCCTCCAGGGCGGCCCACTCGGGCCGCCGGGTGAGCTCGGGCACGTCAGACATGGGCGGGGATCTCCTTGGCGCCCTCACCGCGCAGGGCGACGGCGTACATCTCGTCGGCGTCGAGGCGGCGCAGCTCCTCGGCGATGAGTTCGGAGGTGGCGCGGACCTTCAGCGCGAGGGTGCGCGGCGGCTGGCCCGGCAGGGTCAGCGTGGCCAGCGGGCCCTCGGGCCGGTCGATGACGATCTCGCCGTTCTCGGTGCCCAGGCGTACGGCCGTGACGACCGGACCGCCGGTGACCACCCGGTCCACCGTGACCTGGAGGCGGGCCTCGAGCCAGCGGGCGAGCAGCTCGGCGCTGGGGTTGTCCGCCTCGCTCTCCACCGCCGCCGAGATCACCTTCACCCGGGCCTGGTCCAGGGCCGCGGCCAGCATCGACCGCCACGGGGTGAGCCGGGTCCAGGCCAGGTCGGTGTCGCCGGGCGCGTAGGAGCGTACGCGGGCCTCCAGGGCTTCGAGGGGGCGCTCGACGGCGTACATGTCGGTGATCCGGCGCTGCGCGAGCGCGCCGAGCGGATCCTTCGCCGGGTTCTGCGGCGCGTCCACCGGCCACCACACGACCACCGGCGCGTCCGGCAGCAGCAGCGGCAGGACCACCGAGTCGGCGTGGTCGGACACCTCGCCGTAGGTGCGCAGCACGACCGTCTCGCCGGTGCCGGCCTCGGAGCCGACCCGCACCTCCGCGTCCAGGCGGGACTGGGTGCGCTCGCGCGGGGTGCGGGCGTGCCGCTTGATGACGACCAGGGTGCGCGAGGGGTGCTCGTGCGAGGCCTCCTCGGCGGCCCTGATCGAGTCGTAGGCGTTCTCCTCGTCCGTGACGATCACCATCGTCAGGACCATGCCCACGGCGGGCGTCCCGATGGCGCGGCGGCCCTGCACCAACGCCTTGTTGATCTTGCTTGCCGTGGTGTCGGTCAGGTCGATCTTCATGGCCTGCGCCAGCTCCGTCCGTCTCGTGCGAGCATCTCGTCTGCTTCCTCGGGGCCCCACGTGCCCGCCGGGTACTGGGCCGGCCTGCCGTGCGCCGCCCAGTACTCCTCGATCGGGTCGAGGATCTTCCAGGACTCTTCCACTTCCTGGTGACGGGGGAACAGGTTGGCGTCGCCCAGCAGCACGTCCAGGATGAGCCGCTCGTACGCCTCCGGGCTGGACTCGGTGAACGACTCGCCGTAGGCGAAGTCCATCGACACGTCCCGGATCTCCATCGAGGTGCCCGGCACCTTGGAGCCGAACCGGACCGTCATGCCCTCGTCCGGCTGGACGCGTATGACGATGGCGTTCTGCCCGAGCTCCTCGGTGGCCGTGGAGTCGAAGGGGGAGTGCGGGGCCCGCTTGAAGACCACCGCGATCTCGGTGACCCGGCGGCCCAGCCGCTTGCCGGTGCGCAGGTAGAAGGGCACACCCGCCCAGCGGCGGTTGTCCACCTGCAGCTTGACGGCTGCGTAGGTGTCGGTCTTCGAGCGGGGGTCGATGCCCTCCTCCTGGAGGTATCCGGGCACCTTCTCCCCGCCCTGCCAGCCCTCCGCGTACTGACCGCGCACGGCGTTCGGGCGCAGGTCCTTCGGCAGCCGGACCGACTTCAGCACCTTCAGCTTCTCGGTGAGCAGCGCCTCGGCGTCGAAGGCGATGGGTTCCTCCATCGCGGTGAGGGCCATCAGCTGCAGCAGGTGGTTCTGGATGACGTCGCGGGCGGCGCCGATGCCGTCGTAGTAGCCCGCCCGGCCGCCGATGCCGATGTCCTCGGCCATGGTGATCTGCACATGGTCGACGTACGACCGGTTCCAGATCGGCTCGTACATCTCGTTGGCGAAGCGCAGCGCCAGGATGTTCTGGACGGTCTCCTTGCCGAGGTAGTGGTCGATCCGGAACACCTGGTCCGGTTCGAACACGTCGTGCACGATCGCGTTCAGCTCGCGGGCGCTCGCCAGATCGTGCCCGAACGGCTTTTCGATGACGGCGCGCCGCCAGGCGCCCTGCGGGGGGCTCGCCAGGCCGTGCTTCTTCAGCTGCCGCACCACCTTGGGGAAGAACTTCGGCGGTACGGAGAGGTAGAAGGCGAAGTTGCCGCCGGTGCCGCGGGAGGCGTCCAGCTCGTCGACGGCCGCGCGCAGCTGCTTGAACGCCGTGTCGTCGTCGAAGTCGCCGGGGATGAACCGCATGCCCTCGGCGAGCTGCTGCCAGACCTCCTCGCGGAACGGGGTGCGCGCGTGCTCGCGGACGGCGTCGTGCACCACCTGCGCGAAGTCCTGGTCCTCCCAGTCGCGGCGGGCGAAGCCCACCAGGGAGAAGCCCGGCGGCAGCAGGCCGCGGTTGGCCAGGTCGTAGACGGCCGGCATCAGCTTCTTGCGGGACAGGTCACCGGTCACCCCGAAGATGACCAGCCCCGACGGGCCCGCGATACGGGGCAGCCGCCGGTCGCGCGGATCGCGCAGCGGGTTCACCCAGTCGGCCGCCAAGGCGACCGGCACCCGCACCTCGGCAGGTGCCGCCTCCCGGGCTTCGTTGGTGGTCATTACGCGTCAACTCCCTTGCTGTTCAAGGACTTCGTGACCGCGTCCAGCAGCTCCTGCCAGGCCGCCTCGAACTTGGCGACGCCCTCGGTCTCGAGCTGCCGGACGACCTCGTCGTAGGAGATCCCGAGCCGCTCGACGGCCGCGAGGTCGGCGCGGGCCTGCGCGTAGCCGCCGGTGACCGTGTCGCCGGTGACGGCGCCGTGGTCGGCGACCGCGTGCAGGGTGGTCTCCGGCATGGTGTTGACCGTGCCGGGCGCGACCAGATCGTCTACATACAGCGTGTCCTTGTATGCGGGATCCTTCACACCGGTGGACGCCCACAGCGGACGCTGCCTGTTCGGCCGGTCCCCGGCCAGGGCGAGCCAGCGCTCGCCGGCGAAGACCTCCTCGTACGCCTCGTAGGCCAGGCGCGCGTTGGCCAGCGCGGCCCGGCCCTTGAGCGCGAGGGCCGCCTCGGTGCCCAGGACCGTCAGCCGCTTGTCGATCTCGGTGTCGACCCGGGAGACGAAGAAGGAGGCCACGGAGTGGATGGCGGACAGGTCCAGGCCCTTGGCGCGGGCCTTCTCCAGACCGGCGAGGTAGGCGTCCATCACCGCGCGGTAGCGCTCCAGGGAGAAGATCAGCGTGACGTTGACGCTGATGCCCTGGCCGACGACCTCGGTGATGGCGGGCAGGCCCGCCCGGGTCGCCGGGATCTTGATCATCACGTTGGGACGGTCGACGAGCCAGGCGAGCTGCCGGGCCTCGGCGACGGTGGCCGCGGTGTCGTGGGCCAGGCGCGGGTCGACCTCGATGGAGACCCGGCCGTCCCGGCCGCCCGTCCGCTCGTATACAGGATGCAGAATGTCGGCGGCGGACCGCACGTCGGCGGTCGTCAGCATACGCACCGCCTCGTCGACCGTGACGCCCCGCACGGCCAGCTCCGCCAGCTGCTCCTCGTAGCCCGCGCCGGAGCCGATGGCGGCCTGGAAGATCGACGGATTGGTGGTGACGCCGACGACGTTCCCGGCCTCGACCAGCCCGGCGAGGTCGCCGGAGTCGATCCGCTCGCGGGACAGGTCGTCCAGCCAGATCGACACGCCCTCGTCGGCGAGGCGCTCAAGTGCTCCCGCGGTCGCGGTCGCTTCGGTCACTGTGATCATCTTCCTTCGTGCGATCGGGTCAACCGCGGGCGGCGGCAAGGGATTCCCGCGCCGCGGCGGCGACGTTGTCGGCGGTGAAGCCGAACTCGGCGAACAGGGTGCCGGCGTCGGCGGAGGCGCCGAAGTGTTCGAGGGAGACGATGCGTCCGGCGTCGCCAACGAAGCGGTACCAGGTCAGACCGATACCGGCCTCCACGGCGACACGTGCCCGCACGGCGGGCGGAAGCACCCGGTCGCGGTACTCGCGCGGCTGCTCCTCGAACCACTCCACGGACGGCATCGACACCACCCGGGTGCCGACGCCCTCGGCCTCCAGCCGCTCCCGGGCGGCCACGGCGAGCTGCACCTCGGAGCCGGTGGCGATGAGGACGACGTCCGGGGTCTGGGTGGACGACTCCTCGAGGACATAGCCGCCGCGCGCCGCGTCCGGGTTCGGCGCGTACACCGGCACGCCCTGCCGGGTGAGCGCCAGTCCGTGCGGGGCCGGGTGGGTGGAGTGCCGGCGCAGGATCTCCGCCCAGGCGATGGCGGTCTCGTTGGCGTCGGCCGGGCGGACCACGTTCAGGCCCGGGATGGCGCGCAGCGAGGCCAGGTGTTCGACCGGCTGGTGGGTGGGGCCGTCCTCGCCGAGGCCGATGGAGTCGTGCGTCCACACGTAGGTCACCGGCAGCTGCATCAGCGCGGACATCCTGACGGCGTTGCGCATGTAGTCGGAGAACACCAGGAAGGTGCCGCCGTAGATCCGGGTGTTGCCGTGCAGGGTGATGCCGTTCATCTCCGCGGCCATCGAGAACTCGCGGATGCCGAAGTGGACGGTACGGCCGTACGGGTCCGCCTCCGGCAGCGGGTTGCCCTCGGGGAGGAACGAGCTGCCCTTGTCGATGGTGGTGTTGTTCGACCCGGCGAGGTCGGCGGAGCCGCCCCACAGCTCGGGCAGGACCGGGCCGAGCGCCTGCAGCACCTTGCCGGAGGCGGCGCGGGTGGCGACGGACTTGCCGGGTTCGAACACCGGTATGGCGTCCGCCCAGCCCTCCGGCAGCCGGCCGGCGACGACCCGGTCGAACAGCTCGGCGCGCTCCGGCTGGGCAGAACGCCACTCGGCGATCCGCTTGTCCCAGGCCGCGTGGTCCTCGGCGCCCCGGTCCAGGGCCCGGCGGGTGTGGGCGAGGACGTCGTCCGCGACCTCGAACGTCTTCTCGGGGTCGAAGCCGAGGATCCGCTTGGTCGCCGCGACCTCACCCTCGCCGAGCGCCGAGCCGTGCGCGGCCTCGGTGTTCCGCGCGTTCGGGGCGGGCCAGGCGATGATCGTGCGCATCGCGATGATGGAGGGGCGCTCGGTCTCGGCCTGCGCTGCCCCGAGCGCCGCGTACAGCGCGCGCACGTCGATGTCGCCGTCGTCGGCCGGCTCGATCCGCTGGGTGTGCCAGCCGTAGGCCTCGTACCGCTTCAGCACGTCCTCGGAGAAGGCGGTGGCCGTGTCGCCCTCGATGGAGATGTGGTTGTCGTCGTAGAGGAAGACGAGGTTGCCGAGCTTCTGGTGCCCGGCCAGGGAGGAGGCCTCGGCGGAGACGCCCTCCTGGAGGTCGCCGTCGGAGACGATCGCCCAGACGGTGTGGTCGAAGGGGGAGGAGCCCCGCGGGGCGTCCGGGTCGAACAGGCCGCGCTCGTAACGGGCCGCCATCGCCATGCCGACCGCGTTCGCGACGCCCTGGCCGAGCGGGCCCGTGGTGGTCTCCACGCCCGCGGTGTGCCCGTACTCCGGGTGGCCGGGCGTCTTCGAGCCGTGCGTGCGGAATGCCTTCAGGTCCTCCAGCTCCACCTCGTACCCGGCGAGGTGGAGCTGGGTGTAGAGGGTCAGCGAGGTGTGGCCGGGGGACAGCACGAAGCGGTCGCGGCCGGTCCACTCCGGGTCGGCCGGGTCATGCCGCATCACCTTCTGAAAGAGGGTGTACGCCGCCGGGGCCAGGCTCATCGCGGTGCCGGGGTGTCCGTTGCCGACCTTCTGCACGGCGTCGGCCGCCAGCAGGCGGGCGGTGTCGACGGCACGCCGGTCGAGTTCGGTCCATTCGAAGCTGTCCGGTGTCTGCGTGCTCATCTTCAAGAAATCCTCGATCCGAGCGGGAATCTGCTCTGACGCGTTCAAACTTAAAAGTCTGACTTTTACGGGGGAAGGTCGTCGTGTGTCAGCCTGTGGTGAAAGTGGGACACCCCAGGGCGGCGCGGCGCGGTACGGCGCGCCACCGAGACGGCACGAGAAGGACATGGCGGACACAACCCCCCAAGGCGCGGACGACGACGGCGCCGGTGACGACGGCGTTGACGGGATCAGAACCTTCCCCTTCCCGGTCGAACTCAGCGTCTGCGGCGTCGGCATGCAGATCGGCACCATGGGAACCGGCCGGACCTGGCACACCGAGGCGCCCCTGGACCGCGTGCACCGCATCGACTTCCACGTCGTGATGCTCTTCACCGGCGGCCCCGTACGCCACATGATCGACTTCGCCGAGTACGAGGCGACGGCCGGCGACCTGCTGTGGATCCGCCCGGGCCAGGTCCACCGCTTCTCGCGCACCAGCGAGTACCGCGGAACCGTGCTGACCATGCAGCCCGGCTTCCTGCCCCGTTCCACGGTGGAGGCGACCGGCCTGTACCGCTACGACCTGCCGCCCCTGCTCCGCCCCGACGAACCCCGGCTCACCGCCCTGGAGACGTCCCTCGCCCAGCTGCGGCGCGAGTACGAGGACACCGCGACGCTCCCCCTCGGCCTGCACACCTCGGTACTGCGCCACTCCCTCACGGCGTTCCTGCTGCGCCTGTCCCACCTCGCGGCCAGTTCGGCGGAGGCGGCCCGGCAGCAGGCCGACACGACGTTCACCCTCTTCCGCGACGCCGTGGAGAAGGGGTTCGCCACCAACCACAGCGTCAGCGCCTACGCCGACGCCCTCGGCTACTCACGCCGCACCCTCGTCCGCGCGGTCCGCGCCGCCACCGGCGAGACCCCCAAGGGCTTCATCGACAAACGCGTCGTCCTGGAGGCCAAGCGGCTCCTCGCCCACACGGACATGCCGACGGGCCGCGTCGGTGCGGCCGTGGGCTTCCCCGACGCGGCGAACTTCTCCAAGTTCTTCCACCTGCACACCGGCCAGACACCACTGGCGTTCCGGGCGGAGCTGCGTCAGCCGTGACGGCTACGACTCGACGCGCTCGGCCAGCCACGGCATCCGGCGCACCAGCGTGTCCCGCATCCGCGCCAGCGACTCGATCCGCTCCTCCAGTTCGGCCACCCGGCGCGCGCCGACCTCGTAGTTGGCGGCGCACGCCGGCGCGTACGCGAACACCTCGGGCAGATCGCTGTCGAGGTAGCGGACGAAGGACTTGACGTTCTCCACCGTGAACCCGGAGGCCAGCAGGTCCCGGACGTTGCGCACCCGGGTCTCGGCACCCGGCCCGTAGACCCGGTAACCGGCCGCCGTGCGCTCCGAGTCCAACAGGCCCTGCTCCTCGTAGTAGCGCAGGGCGCGGGTGGTGGTGCCGGTACGGGCGGCCAGGTCACCGATGAGCATCACAGTCGCCTCCGGGGGCTGCGGCATGGTGTATGCGAAAGTCGTATGCACAGCTGCACAGCTGCGCAGCGCCACAACTGCGCGGCTGCATACGGCATACCGTGCTGCACATTCTGTATGGAGCTCAACTGCCCAGTCGTACCACGGTCTTCCCGACGTACCGGCCCCGCACCAGGTCGAGGAGCGCACGCGGAGCGTTCGGCAGGCCGTCGATCACCGTCTCGTCGTAGACGATCGACCCGTCGCGCAGCCAGCCGCGGAACCGTTGCCCGAACTCGGCGGCCAGGTCCAGGTGGTCGCGGACGGTGAAGCCGCGGATCGTCAGCCGCTTGCCGAGCACGGTGAGCAGATCGCCGGGCCCGGCGTCGGGCCGGCCGGTGCTCTGCCGGTGCAGCGCGCCGCAGACGGCGATGCGGCCGTGGTCGTTCATCACCTCGACGGCGGCGCGCAGCTGCTCGCCGCCCACGTTGTCGAAGTAGACGTCGATGCCGTCGGGCGCGGCCTCGCGCAGCCGGTCGGCGATCGGACCGTCGTGGTGGTCGAAGGCCGCGTCGAAACCGAGCGTCCCGGTCAGATGGGCGACCTTCTCGGGCGAGCCCGCGCTGCCGATGACCCGGGCCGCCCCCATGAGCCGGGCGATCTGGCCGGCGAGGCCGCCGGTGGCGCCGGCCGCGCTGGAGACGAACACCGTGTCGCCGGGGCGCAGCCGGGCCGCCTCGACGAGTCCGGCGTAGGCGACCAGGCCGAAGCCCAGGTGCGGGGACGGGGTCGGGTAGGCGGCCCGGTCGACCTTGCGGAACGCCTCGGCCCCGGCGACCGCGTACTCCCGCCAGCCCAGCCGGTGCACCACCAGGTCTCCCGGGGCCAGGGAGAGCGCGGCCGAGGCGACGACCTCGCCGACGGCGTCCCCGTGCATCGGCTCGCCGATCTCGTAGCGCGGCAGGGGCAGTCCGGGCTCGTCGGCCATCAGCAGCAGCATGCCCGGGTCGAGCGACAGGAACAGGTTGCGGACCAGGACTTGTCCGGGGGCCGGGTCCGGCACGGGGACCTCGGTGATCTCGATGTCGCCGGGGGAGGGCAGGCCCTGGGGGCGGGAGGACAGGCGGGCCTCGAGGCCCGTGCGGTGGTTCACGGTCGCGGTCATGCCGGCGACGCTAGGGCTTGACCCGTACGTGAAGGTCAACCCCGGCGCCGCCGGCGGCGCCAAGGTCAGTGACCGAAGTCGAACCAGTTGACGTTCACGAAGTCCGCCGGCTGGCCGCTGGTGAAGGTCAGATAGACGTCGTGGGTGCCGGTGACGGAGCTGATGTTCGCCGGGATCGTCCTCCAGGACTGCCAGCCGCCCGTGTTGGCGACGGAGAAGCTGCCGACGGGTGAGCCGGTGCGGCTGTCCAGCCTGACCTCGACCAGTCCGCTGACACCGCCGGCCGCGCCGGAGGCGACCCGGGCGTAGAACTGCCTGGCCGCGGTGGAGCCGAAGTCGACGCCCTTGTAGAGCGCCCAGTCGCCGCTCGCGAGCGAGCCGATGTCCTGGCCGCCGCCGGTGTCGGTGGTGGTCTCGGTGGCCGTGCCCGAGTGGCTGTCGTACGACTCGGCCTGGATGGGGCTGTAGGCGTCCCGGTTGCCGGACGGCGGGGGTGTGGTGCCGCCGCCCGTCGAGCGGAGCACCTGCACATAGTCGACGGCCATCGGGTGGCCCGGCTCGGTGCCGCTGTCGGGGCCGCCGCCGAACGCCGCCGGGAAGCCGCCGCCCATGGCCACGTTGAGGATGATGAAGAAGCCGTGGTCGGTGGCGTTGGCCCAGGTCGTGGCGTCGACCTGGTTGGCCTTCACGGTGTGGAAGTTGACGCCGTCGAGGTAGAAGCGGATCTCCTCGGGGCTGGTCGAGCGGTCCCACTCCATGGCGTAGGTGTGGAAACCGGCCTGGCAGGTGGTGCCGGAACAGGAGGTGTTGCCGCCGATGCCGGAGGTCTCGTTGCAGGGTCCGCCCGGGTTGGTGCCGCAGTGCACGGTGGCCCAGTCGGTGTTCAGGCCCTGGACGTTCTCCATGATGTCCAGCTCGCCGACGCTCGGCCAGTTCTGGTAGTTGCCGCGGTAGGGCGCGCCCAGCATCCAGAACGCGGGCCAGTAGCCCTTGGCGGCGGCGCCGGTGACGTTGGGCAACTGTATGCGGGATTCCACGCGCAGTCTGCCGCCGGCCGGGGGCTGGAAGTCGGTGCGGGCGGTCTCTATGCGGCCCGAGGTCCAGTTGCCGGAGGCGTCGCGGCGCGGGGTGATGAGCAGGTTGCCGTTGCCGTCGAGGGAGACGTTGCTGGTGCTGGAGGTCATCGTCTCGACCTCGCCGGTGCCCCAGTTGGCGGCGCCGCCCGGATACGACGTGCCGGTGTCGTACTGCCAGGTGGAGGTGTTGACGCCGGTTCCCGCGGCGCCGTTGAAGTCGTCCAGGAACACCTGCGTCCAGCCGGAGGGCGGTGTGGGCGCGGAGGCGCTGGCGGGGAGGGTCGCGGCCGTGGCGGCGGAAGCCGCCAGGCCGAGCGTGGCGAGTACGGCGAGGAGTGCGCGGCGCAACGGGCGTTGTCCGGGTATGCCGGAGGGTTCGCTCATGGGAGGCCTCTCGGGTACGGAGTGGGGCGCGGGTGCTCTTGAGAGCGCTCTCAAGGTGCGGCCAATGTGCTCCACGGCCCTCCGGTCGTCAAGAGTTAAAGCAAGGAAAGTCTTTTCTTTGCCGGGGAGTTCATGCGGTGAAGCCGCGTGTGCGCCGGGGGGTCTCAGAGCGCGCTCCCGGTCTTCCAGTCCGCCCAGGAAAGGTTCCAGCCGTTGAGGCCGTTGGCCGGGTCGACCGTCTTCTCGCCCGAGTTCTTCACGATCACCACGTCGCCGAGCATCGAGCTCTCGTAGAACGTGTAACCGGCCACGGAGGTGTCGTTCGCCCCCTTGGTGTCGTGCAGGCCGACGCAGCCGTGGCTGGTGTTCTGGTGGCCGAACACCGCTGTCGACGCCCAGTAGTTGCCGTGGACGAAGGTGCCGGAGGCGGTCAGGCGCTGGGCGTGCGGTACATCCGAGATGTCGTACTCGTCGCCGAGTCCGACCGTGGACGACTCCATGCGCGTCTGCTGGAACCGCTCGCTGATCACCATGATCCCGGACCAGGTGGTGTGGTCGGAGGCGCCGCCGGAGACGGGGTAGGTGGCGACGGTCGCGCCGTCGCGCCGCACCGTCATCCGCTTGGTGGCCAGGTCGACCGTGCTGATCTGCTCGCGGCCGATATGGAATACGACATCCTTTGACTGCATACCGTATACGCCATCCGCTCCCTCGACGTCCTTCAGCCGCAGGCTGAGCGTGACCTTCGTGCCGGGGGCCCAGTACGTCTCCGGCCGGAAGTCCAGCCGGGTGTCGCTGAACCAGTGCCCGACCACCTCGACGGCGGGCTCGGCGGTCACCGTGATCGCCTTTTGCACGGCGGCCCGGTCCGTGACGGCGTGCGTGAAGTTGATCGAGACCGGCATGCCGACGCCGGAGGTGGAGCCCGCCTCGGGTGTGAAGTAGCCGACGAACGTCGCGCCGGGGGACTTGGTGGTGAACGTGGTCACCGTCTCCTCGGCGGCGCCCCGCGCCTTGGCCGTCACCGTGTACCTCGTCCCCGAGTACGGGTTCTTCGCCGACGTCCACTTGGTGCGGGCGTCGTTGTAGGAGCCCGGCAGGGTGGCGCCGTCGTTGCCGGTGACCTCGACGGACGCCAGGGTGCCGTCGGCGACGGTGACCTCGACGGGGCTGGTGAAGCCGGCCTTCTTGGTGCCGGCCGCGGGTGTGACGGTGATCGTCGCCTTCTTGGTCGTCGCCGCCCGCGCGGACGCGGTCGCGCCGGTGTCCTCCGGGGCGTCCGAGGAGGAGCCGCAGCCGGCGAGGAGGGCGGCGGGTGCGGCTGCGAGGACGCCGAGTATCCCGCGCCGGGACCACGTCCGCGCCCGCTGTCCGGCCCGGTTCGATATGTGCGAGACGCCCACGACACGCCTTCCTGAGTTGTCCGTCGGTGCGTGGGCATCCTGCGTGGGTTGTCTGGGTTGATTCTTTGAATCCGAGGGGTGCTCCCTGAGATTCCGGTGAGGACCGTCGGGGCTCCGTCCCGCCTCCGCTCTACTGGGGACAGGGTGGACCGGCGCGGGAACCGGCGAGGCTGCGGGACCACCGCCTGCCGTGTCGATGCCCGGCGGCGCTCAGGACGTACGCTCCGGCTGCCAGCCGAGGGCACGGGAGATCCCGCGTGCGGCCACCCGCACCGCGGGCGCCAACACCGGTACCTGCGCGGCCCGTTGTGGTACGACGACGGAGACGGCGGCGACCACGGCCCCACCCGGTCCGCGTACGTCGGCTGCCACCGACAGCGCGTCCTCGGTCACCTGACGGTCACTCACCGCCACTCCCGTGCGCCGTACTTCGGCGAGCACCCGGCGCAGTCGGGCCGGATCGGTGATGGTGTACGGGGTGAAGGAGGCGGGGGCGCCGGCGCAGTACTCCTCCTGGAAGCCGGGGTCGGCGTGCGCCAGCAGCGCGAGACCGACCCCGGTGGCGTGCAGGGGCCAGCGTGCGCCGACCCGGATGTGCACGCCGACCGCCGAACGCCCCGAGATCCACTCGATGTAGACCACGTCGGACCCGTCCCGCACCGCCAGCTGTACGTTCTCGTGCGTCGCCTCGTACAGGTCCTCCAGGTACGGCAGCGCGATCTGCCGCAGTGCCAGACCGCGCGGCGCCAGGGCCGCGATCTCCCACAGCCTGAGCCCCACGTGGTAGACGCCGCCGGCGTCCCGCTCCAGCGCGCCCCACTCGGTGAGCGCCGCGACCAGCCGGTGCGCGGTGGTGAGGGTGAGCCCCGCCCGGCGGCTGATGTCCGTCAGGCACAGCGCCGGATGCTCGTGGTCGAACGCGGCGAGCACCGACAGCAGCCGGTCCGGCGCGGAACGGACGGTCATCGCGGGGTGCCCCCTTCCAGCGGTGCGGCCCTAGGAGAGCCCGTCCTCGGCGACCCGCAGCAGCAGCGCGTGCAGCGTCTCCCGCTCGGCCGGATCCAGCGGGGCCAGCAGCTCCCCGGTGACGCGCAGCCCCGCCTCGTCGGTGTCGCGCAGGAAGGCCCGGCCCTGGCCGGTGAGGACGACGATGCGGCTGCGGCGGTCGTCGGGGGCGGGGCGGCGCTCGGCGAAGCCCAGCTTCTCCAGGTCGTCGACCAGGCCGACGATCGCGCTCGGGTCGTAGCCGAGCCGGGTGCTCAGCTCGCGCTGGAGGGCGCCCTCGGAGGTGGCGAGGAAGCGCAGCAGCGCGTAGTGGCGCAGACGCAGGCCCGACTCCTGCAGGAAGGCGTTGAACAGCTGCCCGGAGCGCAGGCCCAGCCGGTACAGCAGGTAGCCGGTGTCGGCGTGCAGCCCGCGCATCCACGGCTCCTGTGCGTCGAGGCTGGGGTTCGGGGCGTGCTGGCGGGTGATGGCGGTCTCCCTCGTTCGGTGGGGGGCTGGGCTGCAAGCATGCCGCACCCGTAGGTTCGGGACAACTATTGACGTCAACAATTATTGCTCTTAGCTTCGATCTCGAAGCCGCAGCAGCACCGCCGCACCACGGGGCAGCTCCGCATCGCCCTGTGCCTCGCCTTGTGAAGGGACTCGCCCGTGTCCACCATTGATCTCACCGGCAAGGCCGCCGTCGTCACCGGCAGCGGCCGGGGCCTCGGCCTCGCCTACGCGCACGCCCTCGCCGCCCACGGTGCCCGCGTGGTCGTCAACGACATCGACGAGGCCGTGGCCGAGCAGGCCGTGAAGTCGATCACCGAAGCCGGCGGCACGGCCGTCGCCGAGGTGGTCCCGGTCGGCACCGCCGAGGCCGCCGACCGGCTCGTCGGCCGCGCGGTCGAGGAGTTCGGACGGCTGGACGTGCTGGTCACCAACGCGGGCATCCTGCGCGACAAGGTGCTGTGGAAGATGACGGACGACGACTTCGACGCGGTGGTCACCACCCATCTGAAGGGCACCTTCACCTGCGCCCGCGCCGCCGCCGTCCGTATGCGCGAGCAGGGCGAGGGCGGCACCCTGATCCTGGTCGGCTCGCCGGCCGGACAGCGCGGCAACTTCGGCCAGACGAACTACGCCGCCGCCAAGGCCGGCATCGCCGCCTTCGCCCGCACCTGGTCGATGGAACTGGGCCGCGCGGGCATCACCGTCAACGCGATCGTGCCGGTCGCCGCGACCGCGATGACCGAGACGATCCCCGCCTTCGCCCCCTACATCGAGGCCATGAGGAACGGCGAGCCGCTCCCGGACTTCCTCCGCAAGGGCGAGGGTTTCGGCACCCCCGAGGACTGCGCGGCGCTGGTCCCGTTCCTCGCCTCAGAGGCCGCCCGCGGCATCACGGGCCAGGCCATCGGCATCGGCGGCGACAAGGTGGCACTCTGGTCCCATCCGCAGGAGATCAAGGCGGCCTACGCCGACGGCGGCTGGACCCCCGGCACCCTGGCCGACGCCTGGCCCACCTCGGTCGGCGCCGAACTCCAGAGCGTCGGCATCCCCGCCCCGAAGTTCCCGGAGGCCTGACCATGGCGACCCTCAGCGTCGAGGATCTCGTCGCGATCGACGTCCACACCCACGCGGAGGTGTCCTCCAAGGGCCACTCCTCCCTGGACGACGACCTGCACGACGCCTCCTCCGCCTACTTCAAGGTCGAGGGCAAGCGGAAGCCCACCCTGGAGGAGACGGCCGCCTACTACCGCGAGCGGAGGATGGCCGCCGTGATCTTCACGGTGGACGCCGAGTCCGCGACCGGCACCGAGCCGGTGCCCAACGAGGAGGTCGCCGAGGCGGCCGCCGCCAACGCGGACGTCCTCATCCCCTTCGCCTCCATCGACCCCTTCCGGGGGAAGACGGGCGTGAAGCAGGCCCGCCGGCTGGTCGAGGAGTACGGGGTCAGGGGCTTCAAGTTCCACCCCAGCATCCAGGGCTTCTTCCCCAACGACCGCTCGGTGGCGTACGACCTGTACGAGGTGATCGAGGAGACGGGCACGATCGCCCTGTTCCACACCGGCCAGACGGGAATCGGCGCCGGGATGCCCGGCGGCGGCGGGATCCGCCTGAAGTACTCCAACCCGCTGCACGTGGACGACGTCGCCGCGGACTTCCCGCACCTGAAGATCATCCTGGCGCACCCGTCCTTCCCCTGGCAGGACGAGGCCCTCGCCGTCGCCACGCACAAGCCGGGCGTGCACATCGACCTGTCCGGCTGGTCGCCGAAGTACTTCCCGCCGCAACTGGTGCAGTACGCCAACACGCTGCTGAAGGACAAGGTGCTCTTCGGCTCCGACTTCCCCGTCCTGACCCCCGACCGCTGGCTCGCCGACTTCGAGAAGCTGTCGATCAAGGACGAGGTCCGGCCGAAGATCCTCAAGGAGAACGCCGCCCGTCTGCTCGGGCTGACGAAACCGTGAAGGGGGCGTCAGATGCGCAATGAGGGACTGGGATCGTGGCCCGCCCGCCGGGCCCGCAAGACCCCGCACCGCACCGCCCTGGTACACGGTGAGCAGTCCACCGACTACCGCACACTGTATACACGCACCACGCGTCTGGCCCACGCCCTGCGCGCCCGGGGCGTCCGCCGCGGCGACCGCATCGCCTACCTCGGCCCCAACCACCCCTCCTATCTGGAGACGCTGTTCGCCGCGGGCACCCTCGGCGCGGTCTTCGTCCCCCTCAACACCCGCCTCGCCGGACCCGAGATCGCCTACCAGCTCGCCGACTCCGGAGCCAAGGCCCTCGTGTACGGCCCCTCGCACGCCGGGCTCGTCGCCGGACTGCCCGGGGAGACCGACGTACGCACGTACCTCGAGGTGGGCGCCGAGTACGAGGAGGCGGTGGCCGCCGCCCCGCGGGATCCCATCGACGAACCGGTGACCGCCGACGACACCTGCCTCATCATGTACACCTCGGGGACGACCGGCCGCCCCAAGGGCGCGATGCTCACCCACGGCAACCTCACCTGGAACGCCGTCAACGTGCTCGTCGACCACGACCTGATCGCCGGCGAACGCGCCCTGGTCTCCGCCCCGCTGTTCCACACCGCGGGCCTCAACATGCTCACCCTGCCGGTGCTGCTCAAGGGCGGCACCTGCGTCCTGGTCGAGGCCTTCGACCCGGAGGCGACCTTCGACCTGATCGAACGGCACCGGATCACCTTCATGTTCGGCGTGCCCACCATGTTCGACCAGGTGGCCCGGCATCCCCGCTGGGCGAGCGCCGACCTGTCCTCGCTGCGGATCCTCACCTGCGGCGGCTCACCCGTCCCGACCCCGCTGATCGCCGCCTACCAGGAGCGGGGCCTGACCTTCCTCCAGGGCTACGGCATGACCGAGGCCGCGCCCGGGACCCTGTTCCTGGACGCCGAGCACGCCGTCAGCAAGGCGGGCTCGGCGGGCGTGCCGCACTTCTTCAGCGACGTACGGGTGGCTCGGCCGGACCTCACCCCGGTCGGTACCGGCGAGACCGGTGAGATCGTGGTGCGCGGGCCGCACGTCATGCCCGGCTACTGGGGGCTGCCCGAGGAGACGGCCGCCTCCTTCGCGGACGGCTGGTTCCGCAGCGGGGACGCGGCACGGGTCGACGAGGACGGCTACGTGTACATCGTCGACCGTATGAAGGACATGATCATCTCCGGTGGGGAGAACGTCTACCCCGCCGAGATCGAGGACCGGCTGCTGGCCCACCCCGACATCGTCGAGTGCGCGGTCATCGGCGTGCCGGACGACAAGTGGGGCGAGGTGCCGCGCGCGGTCGTCGTGCCCCGTGAGGGCGCCGCCCTCGACCCCGACGAGGTGCTGGCCTCCCTGGCCGGCCGACTCGCCAAGTACAAGATCCCCAAGTCGGTGGTGGTCGCGGACGAACTCCCGCGCACCGCCTCCGGAAAGCTCCTCAAGTCCCGGGTGCGCCAGCGCTTCGGCAACCAACTCCCCTAAGGAACAAGGTACTCATGAGCGTCACCGTCAACGGCCTGGACGAACTGAAGAAGCTGGCCGGCAGCGACCTCGGCACCAGCGAGTGGATCGAGGTCACCCAGGAGCGCATCGACACCTTCGCCGACGCCACCGGCGACCACCAGTGGATCCACGTCGATCCGCAGCGGGCCGCCGAGGGGCCGTTCGGGGCACCCATCGCCCATGGCTACCTGACGCTGTCCCTGTTCATCCCGCTCTTCACCGAGCTGCTGGACGTCCAGGGGGCGACGACCAAGGTCAACTACGGCCTGAACAAGGTCCGTTTCCCCGCACCCGTCAAGGTCGGCTCCCGGATCCGCCTGGCGGCACGGCTGGCGGAGGTCGAGGACGTACCCGGCGGGGTGCAGATCACCGTCGACGGCACCATCGAGATCGACGGCGGCGGGAAGCCCGCCGCCGTCCTGCAGAGCCTGTCGCGGTTCTACGCCTGACGTCGACTGTCTACACGTCGACTGTCTACGATTTTCGTCTCCTGTATGCGCCGTCAGGCGCCTGCCACGTCGACGAAGACCGGGTTGGAGTAGAACCACGTGTCGGCCCACGGGTCACCGTTCCCGGGCTCGTGGGGGATCGGGCCGTGCGGGTCGACGGCCGCGCCCAGGTAGCCCGTACCGTGCCGGTTTCCGTCGCTGCCGCGCAGCCGGAGATAGAAGGACTCGGCGCCCGCGGTCAGCGGGACGCGCAGCGTGTACGTGCCCGTGCGGCCGCCGACGTCCTCGGTCCGTACGACCCTGGTGTCCGGCGCCCGCCAGGCGTCCCGGTCGGCGACGGGACCCCGCACCGCGCCCCGGATCACGTCCACCTGCGCCAACTCGGGGAGGATCCCGTGGGGGTTGGTCCGGGAGGCGGTGGTCACGGTGACGTACAGCGTGAGCTTCTCGCCCTTGCGGACGCGCAGCCGGCCGCCGAGCGTGACGCCCCGCCCGTGGTCGCGGTCCCGCTTCAGCCGGACGTCGAGCCCGTCCAGCAGGTGCCCGTGGTCCACCCACACACGGCCCGCGCGCAGGCCCGCCATCACCGCGCGGTAGCCGTGGCGGGTGACGCCGACATGGGTGCGGCTGAACTGGCCGGGCCAGAAGTCGCTGCCGGGCTGCGGGGTGTCGGTGTCGACCGGGTCCGGCAGCCTGCCGGTGTTGTCGAAGTTCTGGCCCGGCGGCCAGTCGCCGTTCCTCCAGGTGTCGAAGACGATCCGGTGGGCGTCGGAGTTGGTGGTGACGGAGAACAGCCGGCCCTCGGCGAGCATCGAGTCCCACAGGCCGCCGACGGTCGCGGTCGCCCAGTCGAAGCCGCCGTAGGTGAGGTAGGCGTCCGCCGGGTATCCGGCGAAGGAGTTGGCGGACGGCTTGTTCTCGTACTCGCCGCGGATCGACGTCGCCGAGCGCCAGCCGGGGATGGCCGCGCCCTGCGCGCCCGGCGCGCCCTCCATGCCGATCATGATCTCGGGGGCCGCGTCCCGCCAGGCGCGCATCTCGTGCGGGGAGTCGATGCCGAGCCGCAGGGGGTGGTTGGCGAGGACGAGGACGTCGTCGACGTAGCCGGTGCGGCGCTGCCGGGCCAGCCACTGGATGGCCTTGACGGCGTGGGCCTCGTTGCGGGCGGTGTTGCCGTTGTCCGGGGCGCCGTCGGTGTAGCCGAGCAGTTTGCCGTCGTAGGCGCTCTCGAACCGGGTGAGCAGGTCCACCTCGTGCGGCCCGGGGGCGGCGAAGACGGTGCCGTGCTCGGCGGCCGGGATGTACCACTCCAGGCCCTGGAAGATCAGCTGGCGCGGGTTCTCGGCGCGGGCCCTGGCGATCTCGTCGTGCTCCAGCGGGGCACCGTACCGCGCGTGCCCGAAATTGGAGTGTTCGGTGAACACCATCCAGTCCAGGCCGTACTCGGCGCCCTTGGCGGCCAGTTGGGAGAACGTGTACTTCGCGTCGTGGCTGTAGACGGAGTGGATGTGGTGGTCTCCGACGAGGTAGGCCAGGCACGGGTCCTCGCCGCCGAGGCCCTGCCGCTCGGCGGCGACCGCGGGCACGGCCGCCGGGCCGAGGGCGAACGCCGCACCGAACAGACCTGCTCTGCAGAGGAGTTGACGGCGTGAGACGCCCTGCGCGTCCAGACGGGCGGGGGAGACGGACGGGTCGGCCCAGGCGGGCAGCTGCTGCTCGGTCATGGTGATCCTCGAAAACCGGGGGGTCAGTGGTTCATGAACGACGCGACGGGCAGCGCCCGTTCGACGATGCGGACGTCGCCGAGGCGGCCGTGCAGGATCTGGTCGATCTTTCCGCCGTACTCGTAGCCGCCGAGCAGCCAGGGAAGGCCCACGGAGGTGATGCCGGTGGCCACCGCCTTCGGGTTGCGGACGACCGGGCAGCCCTCGACGTACAACGTGGTGTGCCGGCCGTCGCTGACGACCGCGAGATGCCACCAGGTCTTAAGCGGGGTCTCCTGGCCCCAGTTGGTCGCGATGCCCTCCTGATTCAGCGGACGCATCGCCCACTGCGGCTCGCGGTCGTTGGACAACGACAGGGTGGCGAGCGGCTCGTCCGGGTCGTCGGCGCTCTTGCCCGCGGCGCCGCCCGTCCCCGCACGGCTGACGAGTCCGGACCACGCGTGGTGGTCCGGGTCCCAGTCGGCGGGGAGGCGGTAGAACGCCTCGATGGTGTAACCGTCCCTGAACGTCGCCCTGTTGAGGGGGGCGCCGTCGACGGTGCGCAGGTACGCGCCCTTCAGCGGCGACTTGAAGCCCTGGAACTCCAGGCTGCCGTGGCCCGGCTGGTCGGGGTGGTGGTCCGAGGACCAGGTCAGCGCGCCGCCGCCCACCGTCACCAGGGTGAGGTCGTTGCCGCGCCCGGACAGGTCCCTGACCGTCCCGGTCACGGCCGCCCCGTCGTCGTGCCCGTCGAAGCGCCAGTAGGCGACCGTGTCGGGGACGACCACCTTCGACGCGGGCCGCGCCCCACGCGCGGGCACCGGGTCGAAACCGGTGAAGCGCGCGGCGAAGTCGATACCGACCGAGAACCGGTCCGCGTCGCCGCTCAGCTCGATCTCCTGCCGCTCCAGCTCGTTGAGCCCCTTCGCGGCCCGGCCCAGGATCCAGGGGGAGACCGTCTCCACGTCGATGACGTTCCGGTCCAGGTCGAAGCGGTAGAGGCGGATCATCGCCGCGCCGCCGAAGTAACGGTTCTGATAGTTCGTCAGGTGGAGGTGTACGTCGTTGCCCGCCGCGTTCTTACGGGTCGCGCGGGCGGCGGGCCAGTAGTGGCCGCCCAGCGCGAGGAAGATCTGGTCGTGGTCGGCGATCAGCCGGTCCCACAGCTGCTGCCCGTACGCGGACAGCGAGTCGTCCTCGACGACCAGTTCGTGCGTGGTGAGGACGACCGGTGTCCTCGGGTACCGGGCGAGGACGTCCTCGGCCCAGGCGTAGCCCTTCTCCGACAGCCGCCAGTCCAGGGCGAGCACCATCCACTCCCGCCCGGCGGCCTCGAACAGGTGGTAGGTGTTGTACCCGTCCGACGAGGCGCCCCCGAACGTCGGCCTGCCCTCGAGGCGCCGCGGCCCGAACGCGTCCAGGTACGGCGTCGGGCCGCGCTGGTCGTCCGTCGACGACTTCACGTCGTGGTTGCCGGCCAGGACGCTGTAACCGACGCCCCGCCGGTCCAGGATCCCGAACGCCTCGCCGATCGCGGCGAATTCGTCCTTGGCGCCGTTCTGGGTGAGGTCGCCGAGGTGGGACAGGAAGACGAGGTTGTCGTCCTTGCCGTGTTCCAGCAGATAGCGCAGGGACGCCTCCACCGGCGCCTTGTCGATGCTCGGCCCGTCGAAGAGGTACTGGGTGTCGGGCATCACGGCGAGGGTGAAGCGCCGGCTCTTCGGGTCGGGCCGCCAGCCGCTTCCCGCAGCCGCTTCGGCGGCGACGGCCGGCAGCGCGGCCCCGGCCGCGGCGGCGGCCCCGAGCAGCGCGGTGGCCCTGAGGAAACCGCGTCTTCCGGCACCGGCCTGCGGGGCCTCGCCCTGGGGGTGGTCATGCGAAGTACACACGTGCGCTCCGTGAGGATGGTGAAGCCGGGGAATTCAGAGAACGCGCAGCGTCCAGCTCCAGTGATGGACGCCCGCGGGGACCAGGTGGGAGGGTGCGGTGTCGGGGCCGCAGGACGCGGTGCCCACTCCCCGGTGGGCCGCGTCGATGTGCACCACGCACCCGGGGCGCGGCACCAGTTCGTCGTGGTGGGCGGCGGCGGTCAGGTCCTCGGCGCGGTAGCGGGTGACGGACACCTGGCGCGGCTCGTCCAGCTCGACCGCGAGACCGGTGGCGTCGGGTGCCGACAGCGTGAAGCGCCGTACGCCGTGCCGGCCGCCGCTCTCCTGCGGCCGCAGATACGGCGTGAACAACTCGTCGACGGGCCGCGCGTAGTGGCCGACGGGCGCCCCGGTGCTGCGGTCCGGGTACGACTCCCAGGGACCCTGCCCGAACCACTCCAGCAGATCCAGGCCCGCCACCGTCTCGAAGACCGACCCGACCCGCGCCACGTCGTCGAACTCCTCCGGCAGCTCGGCCGACTCCGTCACCCGGATACCGCCCTCGACGGGCGTGAACTCCTGCCGGTGCCTGACGACGCCGACCGTGCCGGCGTACTCGGCGAGCACGGTCACCCCGCCGCCCGCACGGTGCACGGAGGCGACCTTGCGGACGAGGGCGTCGAGCCCCCACGCCCGCCAGCGCGGGGCGATGCCGCCGAGCTCGTCGTTGTCGGTGGGCGCCCGCCACAGGGACAGGGTGGGGGCGGCGGTCAGCAGCGGGTGGACGAGGAGGCCGTCGGTGTCGACCTCGACGGGCCGGAGCGCGGCGGCTGCCGAGGGCCGGTCCGCGACCGGGACCGGGCCGGCCGCCCGCAGCCGCACCTGCGGTGCGCACACCTCGGTACCGCGCGGCGCCCACGCCTCGTCCCGGGCCGTCGTCACCCGCAGGGTCAGCCATGCCTCGCCGCCGTCCTCGGGCAGCTCGAAGGGGAGCGGCACCGCCGCCGTCTCGCCCGGCCGCAGGTCGGGCAGTGCGGCCGGCGCGGTCAGGGTGCGGCCGTCGGCCAGGGACAGCTCCCACTCGGCGGCCAGCCAGTCCAGGCCGCGGAAGTGCTGGTGGTTGGCGAGGACCAGCCCCTCGTGCCGGAAGCACCGGATCCGGAGCGGCGCTGCGATCTCCCGGTGCTCGTACAGGGCGGGCTTGGGGGTGCGGTCCGGGAAGACGACCCCGTCCGCGACGAACGCGCCGTCGTGGACGCGCTCGCCGAAGTCGCCGCCGTACGCCCACCGGTGGCCGGGCGCGGTGACACCGTTCGCACACAGCCCGGCGCCCCCGCGCCCGACCGGTCTTCCGTCACTCACGCGCTGCAGGATTCCGTGGTCCCAGAACTCCCAGATGAAGCCGCCCTGAAGACCCGGGGTGGACTCGATGGCGGCCCAGTGGTCGGCGAGGGTGCCGTTGCTGTTGCCCATGGCGTGCGAGTACTCGCACTGGATGAGCGGCTTGGTCTGCTCGCCGGACAGGGCGTGCGCCACGCAGTCCTCGATCGGCGCGTACATGGGACAGGCGATGTCGGAGGCCAGGTCCGGATCCGCCCAGCCGCGCTTGGCGGCGCCCTCGTACTGCAGGGGCCGGGTCGGGTCGTGCCGCCGCACCCAGCCCGCCGCCGCGTCGTGGTTCGCGCCGTAGTCGGATTCGTTGCCGAGCGACCAGATGATCACCGACGGGTGGTTCTTGTCCCTGAGCACCATCCGCGAGACGCGGTCGACGAAGGCGTTCAGATAGCGCGGGTCGTCGGCGATCTCGTGGGCGTGGTCGTGGGACTCGATGTCCGCCTCGTCGACGACGTAGAAGCCCAGTTCGTCGGCGAGGTCGTACAGGGAGGGGTCGTTCGGGTAGTGGGAGGTGCGGATCGCGTTGAAGCCGAAACGCTTCAGCAGGGTGAGGTCCGCGCGCATGTCCTCGTACGACACCGTCCGGCCGGTCAGCGGGTGGAAGTCGTGCCGGTTGACGCCCCGGATGAACACCCGCTCGCCGTTGACCAGCAGGTCCCGGCCGACGACCGCCACGTCACGGAAGCCGACACGGTGGCGGGAGGTGTCGGCGACCGTGCCGTCCACGCGGTGCAGCCGGACGGTCAGACCGTACAGCTCGGGCGTCTCGGCGTTCCAGGTGCGCACCTCGGGGACGGTGGCCACCAGGCGCGCCTCACCGAGGAAGTAGGAGACCCGGTCGTCCTCGGCGTTGCCCCGGTCGAACTCGGCGTCCTGCGCGAGGAGCCGGCCGTCCAGTTCACCGCTGACGTACCACCCCTCGGGCAGCGCCCCGCCGCGCGCGTCCCGCACCTGGCAGTCCACGCGCAGCTCGCCGTCCCGCCGTGCCCGCACGGTCACATCGGCCAGGTGCAGCGGGTCCGTCGCGTACAGCAGGACCGAACGGGTGATCCCGGCGTGCCACCAGTGGTCCTGGTCCTCGATGTGCGAGGCGTCCGACCACTTCACCACCGTCAGCCGCAGGACCGACCGCCCGCCGGGACGCACCACACCCGTGAGGTCGAACTCGGCCGCCAGATGGGAGTCCTTGGAGATGCCGACGGGGCGCCCGTCCACGTGCACCAGCAGGACGCTCTCGGCGGCCCCGACCTGGAGCACGATGCGGCGTCCGGCCCACTGGGCGGGCACATCCACCTCGCGCTCGTACACGCCTGTGGGGTTGGCGGCGGGCGACCGCGGGGGGAATTCCGCATACGGCATACGGACGTTCGTGTACTGGGGCAGGTCGACGATCGCATGCCGGAGTTCGTCGATCGTATGCGCCGATTCGCCCCTCGTATGCGCCGGATCGTCGATCCTATGCGGCGGTCCGGCGATCGTATGCGGCGTCGCGCCGGCCGTATTCGGCGGTCCGTCGACCGTATGCGGCAGTCCGCCGCCCGTGTCCTGCATGGTCCAGGCGCCAGGGACCTGAGCCGAGGACCACGCACCGCCGACCGGCGCGTCCGGAGCGGGCAGCAACTGGAAGCGCCAGTCGCCGTCCAGGGAGAGGGCTCCGGAGCGCCGGTCGACGGCGTTCATCGGCAGCCGTCCCCAGGAGGTCACCTCGGGCGCCTCCCAGGGGCGCAGCGCCAGCAGCGGGTCCAGGAGCGGGTCCATCAGCGGATGGCCCCCTTGGCCAGGTCGCCGATGATCTGCCGGGCGCCGATCGCGAACACGATCAGCAGGGGGACGAGGGCGAGCAGCGCGCCGGTCATGACCATCCCGTAGTCGGTGGTGCCGTGGGTGCCGTTCAGCTGGGACAGCGCGACCTGGAGGGTGACGTTGTCCGGGTTGGTGAGGGCGATCAGGGGCCAGGCGTAGTCGTTCCACTGGCCCATGAAGGTGAAGATGCCGAGGAAGGCCAGGCCCGGGCGGACGACCGGGAGGGCCACGTGCCAGTACTGGCGCAGGAAGTGCGCGCCGTCGATGCGGGAGGCGTCCAGCAGTTCGTCGTGGATGGCGCCCCGCATGTACTGGCGCATCCAGAAGATGCCGAATGCGTTGGCCGCCGCCGGGACGATCAGTGACGTCATGGAGCCGATCCAGCCGAGCTTCGCCATGATCACGAACTGAGGGATGGCCGCCAGTTGCGCGGGCACCATGAAGATGACCATCAGCAGGGCGAACAGCACCCTGCGGCCGGGGAACTCGAACTTGGCGAAGACGAAGGCCGCCAGCGAGTCGAAGAACAGGACCAGGAAGGTCACCGAGCCCGCCACGAGCAACGAGTTGAACATCGAGCCGAAGAAGTCGATGTTGTCGAAGAGGTGGCGGGCGTTCTGCAGGAAGTGCGAGCCGGGCAGCAGCTTCGGCGGGTACGAGAAGATCTCCGACGAGGTGTGCGTCGACATGATCACGGCCCAGTAGAACGGGAAGGCCGACAGCAGCAGCCCGACGACCAGGACGGCGTGGAGCGCGATACCCCGGCCGCGTGTGCCCCTGGTGGGCTTCGGCCGCCGTGTGCTGTGGATGGATGCCATGGTGAGCGGCCTCCCTAGTCTTCGCCCCGGCGCTGCACCAGGCGCCAGTTGATGATCGAGAAGATGATGACGACGAGGAAGATGCCCCAGGCCACGGCGGCGCCGTAGCCGAAGTCGTTGTTGTCGAAGGTCTGCTGGAAGAAGTAGAGGACCATGGTCCGGCCCGCGTGGTCCGGGCCGCCGGAGAACGTCGAGTCGTTGGAGGTGTTCTGCAGCAGCACCTGCGGTTCGGAGAAGCTCTGCAGACCGGTGACCGTCGAGACGACGAGCACGAACAGCAGCACCGGCCGCAGCATCGGTAGCGTGATCCGGAAGAACGTCTGCACGGGCCCGGCGCCGTCCATGCGCGCCGCCTCGTACAGTTCGCTGGGGACGGTCTGCAGTCCGGCGAGGAAGATGATCGCGTTGTAGCCGGTCCACTGCCAGGTCATCAGCGTGGCGATGGCGATCTTGATGCCCCACGGCGTGTTCAGCCAGGCCACCTGGTCCAGGCCCACCGCCTGCAACAGGGCGTTGGCCAGGCCGAAGTTGGTGGAGAAGACCGAGCCGAAGATGATGGCGACGGCCACGACCGAGGTGACGTTCGGCAGGAAGTAGGCGAAGCGGTAGACGTTCTTGAAGCGGACCGCCGAGTTGAGCATCACGGCCGTCACCATCGCCAGGAAGATCATGGGGAAGGTGGCCAGCGCCCAGATGATGATCGTGTTCCCGATGGAGCTCCAGAAGTCGGAGTCGCTCAGCAGGTACGCGTACTGGGAAAAGCCCGCCCACTCCATCGAGCCGAGGCCGTCCCAGCGGTGGAAGGACAGATAGAGCGAGAAGCCGACGGGGATCAGGCCGAAGCCGAGGAACAGCAGATAGAAGGGGGAGATCGCGGCGTACAGGTGCCAGTACTTGCGCAGGCCCTGCCGGGACCGCACGACGGTCGCGTCCACGACGGCCGCCGGGGGCTTCTCCAGAGCGGGGGCGGTGGCCATCAGTGGCTCACCCCCAGGTGGTCCGCTATGCGCCGGCACTTGCTCATGGCGTCACTCCAGGCCTTCTTCGGGTCCTTGCCGAGGACGCCGACGTTCTTGATCTCGTCCTTGATGGGCTGCCCGAGCGCCACGTCGTACGGGCTGTTGTAGGCGACCGCGATCTTCTGCGCGGCGGGGCCGAAGACGTCCATCGTGACCTGGCCGCCGAAGAAGGGATCGGGTTCGCGTACCTGCTTCAGGTCGTAGGAGGCGGGGGTGGAGGGGAAGAGCCCGGCGTCGACGAAGCCCTGCGCCTGGTTCGCCGCGTCGAGGACCCAGGTGATGATCTCGAAGGCCTGCTCGGGCTCCCGGCACGCCTTGGTGATCGACAGGAACGAGCCGCCGTTGTTCGCGGGCCGCACGGGCATGTCGGCCACCCGCCATCTGCCCTTGGTCTTCGGCACACCGGTCTTGAGGTCACCGGTGGCCCACGAGGCGCCCAGCTGGCTGGGGAGCTTGCCGTCCTCCACCGCCGACAGCTGGTCGGGGGTGCCGGTGACGAGGTCCGAGACGATCTTGCGCCGCTTGGCCTCCACGGCCAGCGCCCAGGCGTGGCGCACGTGCTCCTGGTCGCCGATGAAGTGGCGGTCCTTGTCGACGTACCGCTTGCCGCCCTGCTGCACCGCGTTCTCGAAGACGGCGTTGACGTCGGTGAGCAGACAGGTCCCGGGGATCCGCTTCCTCAGCTGCTGGCCCGCCGCGAAGAACTTCTCCCAGGTGTTCAGCTCCTTGGAGACGTCGGCGGGTTCGTACGGCAGTCCCGCCCTGCGGAAGACCTCGTACTGGTAGAGGTGCGCGACCGGCCCGCAGTCGATCGGGAAGCCGATCATGCGGCCGTCGTCGGCGATGCCCTGGTCCCACTTCCATGACAGGTACTGGCTCTTGTACTTGTCCGCGCCCAGGGTCCGCAGGTCGACGAACTGGCCGGCGTTGGGCAGGTAGGACGCCATGTCCTCGCCCTTGAGGCCGGCGATGTCGGGGATATGGGCCCGGCCGGCCATGGTGGTGATCAGCTTGGAGCGGTAGTAGCCCCCGATCTGGATGGCCCGCAGGTTGACCGAGCTGTCGTAGCGGGCCTCGGCCCTCTTGACGACCGTGTCGCTCAGGCCGCCGGTCCAGTACCACAGGACCATGTTCCGGCCGGTCGAACCGGTCGGGACGGCGCAGCCGGACGCCAGGCCGCCGAGCGCCGTGGCGGCCGTACCGGCCAGCCCCGCGCGGAGCAGGCCCCTTCGTGAGAGCCGCACCGCTCCCACCGCCTTTCGGATCTCTTCGTTGTTTCGCACACGTACGGGTGGGATCAGTGCTGTCGTGCGGGAGGGGTGACGGGGGCGTATCCGACCGGAGGACCGGGGTCCTTCGGCAGCCGGTCCGTGAGGAAGCCGTACGCCCGTCTGAGGTCGGGGTCGGTCAGCGAGTGCCACCAGCGGTCGACGCCGTACCAGCCGGGGGCCGCGAGCGCCCCGCCGTGGTGCTGGACGGACAGCCCGGCGGCGAGCACGGCGAACCGCAGCCGTTCCTGGAGCGGCCAGCCGCCGAGCGAGGCCGCGACGAAGCTCGCGCCGAAGACGTCGCCGGCGCCGGTGGCGTCCAGGACCTCGAGGTCGAGTGCGGGCACCTCGGCGTACTCGCCGGTCGTCTGGTCGACGGCGACCGCGCCGTCCCCGCCGCGCGTGACCACGGCGACCGGCACCAGCTCGGCGAGCGTGCCGAGGGCCGCCACCGCGCTGTCGGTACGGGTGTATGCCGTCGCCTCGGTCTCGTTGGGGAGGAAGGCGTGGCACAGGGAGAGCTGGTCGAGGAGGTCGGAGGACCATCGCTGGGTGGGGTCCCAGCCGACGTCGGCGTAGATCTGCGTGCCGTTCGCGGCGGCCTTGGCGAGCCAGGCGCGCGGTTCGGCCTCGATGTGCACGAGGGCCGTGCGTGCCCCGGGCGGGTCGCCCATCAGGTCGTCCTGCGAGTACGGAGGCTCCTGGCCGTGGGTGACGAGGGCCCGGTCGTGGACGGGGGGCCCGCCGCTCGCACGGGGCCCGGGGTGGGGGAGGGCGAGGGAGACCGTGACGGGGGTGGGCCAGCCGTCGGCGGTACGGGAGAGTGTGAGGTTCACGCCTTCCCGGCCGGCCAGGACCTCGTGGCAGTGGACGCCGTAGAAGTCGTCGCCGAAGACCGTGGCCAGCGAGGTGTTCAGGCCGAACCGGGAGGCGGCCACCGCCAGGTTGGCTATGCCGCCGGGGCCGCAGCCCATCCCCGTCGTCCAGATCTCCTCGCCGGGTGTCGGCGGTTTGCCCAGCCCGGTGAGGACGAGGTCGTAGAAGAGCAGCCCGGTCAGCAGCACATCGGGCCGGTCGTCGTCCACGGATGCGTCCTCTCGTCAGAACTCTTCAAATTCGATGCCCGGAATCGTGCGCCGCTCCCGCGACTCTGGTCAATACTCGAGCAGAAGTGAGCATAGAAATGATTGAAGATGACGAGTAGTGTTCGTGGCGTGCTGGCAGAACGACGACACCAACTCATCCTGCGGGCCCTGCGCTCCGGCGGCCCCGCGGCCGTGACCGATCTCTCCGAGCAGCTGGGCGTGAGCCCGGCCACGGTCAGGCGTGACCTGGTCAAACTCGAGGAGGACGGGCTGCTCACCCGCGTCCACGGCGGCGCGGTCGTCGAGGAGGGCGACCAGCCGTTCGCCGAGGTCGCGGAAATGCGCGTGCCGGAGAAGGACGCGATAGCGGCGCGCGCGGCGGCGATGGTCAGGGACGGTCAGTCGGTGCTGCTGGACATCGGCACCACCGCCTACCGCCTCGCCCGCCAGCTGCACGGCCGCCGGCTCACCGTGATCACCAGCAACCTGGTGGTCTACGAGGAACTCGCCGACGACGAGGGCATTGAGCTGGTGCTGCTCGGCGGCATGGTCCGCCGTGACTACCGCTCCCTGGTCGGCTTCCTCACCGAGGACAATCTGCGCCAGCTGCACGCCGACTGGCTCTTCCTCGGCACCAGCGGGATGCGCCCCGGCGGGCAGGTGATGGACACGACGGTCGTCGAGGTGCCGGTGAAGCGGGCCATGATCAAGGCCGGTGACAAGGTCGTCCTGCTCGCCGACTCCGCCAAGTTCCCGGGTACCGGGATGGCGAAGGTCTGCGGTCCCGAGGACCTGGACGTGGTGGTGACCAACGCGCCGGTCGACCCGGCGACCCGTACCTCGCTGGAGGAGGCGGGCGTCGAGGTGGTCGTGGCAGGAAAGGTGCAAGCGTGAAGCTGACGATTCTGGGCGGCGGCGGGTTCCGGGTGCCGCTCGTGTACGGGGCGCTCCTGACGGACCGCGCCGAGGGGCGGGTCACGGAAGTCGTCCTGCACGATCTGGACGACAGTCGACTGTATGCAGTCGCCCGTGTACTGGATGAGCAGGCGGCCGGTGTGCCCGACGCGCCCCGGGTGACCGCCACCACCGACCTGGACGAAGCCCTGCGGGGCGCCGACTTCATCTTCTCCGCGATCCGGGTCGGCGGCCTGGAAGGCCGCGCCAACGACGAGCGGGTGGCCCTCGCGGAAGGCGTCCTCGGTCAGGAGACGGTCGGCGCGGGGGGTGTCGCATACGGTCTGCGGACGGTTCCCGTCGCCATGGACATCGCGCGACGGGTCGCCCGTCTGGCCCCCGACGCCTGGGTCATCAACTTCACCAACCCCGCCGGCCTCGTCACCGAGGCCATGTCCCGCCACCTCGGCGACCGCGTCATCGGCATCTGCGACTCCCCGGTCGGCCTCGGCCGCCGGATCGCCCGGGTGCTCGGCGCCGACCCGAAGGAGGCGTGGATCGACTACGTCGGCCTCAACCACCTCGGCTGGGTCCGCGGGCTGCGCGTCGCCGGCCGCGACGAACTCCCGCGCCTGCTCGCCGACCCGGACCTGCTCGGCTCCTTCGAGGAGGGCAAGCTCTTCGGCGTCGACTGGCTGCGGTCCCTCGGCGCGATCCCGAACGAGTACCTGCACTACTACTACTTCAACCGCGAGGCCGTACGGGCCTACCAGGGGGCCGAGAAGACCCGCGGCGCCTTCCTGTACGAGCAGCAGGCCGCTTTCTACCAGGAGATGAGGAACCCGCGGGCCTCGGCCCTGAAGGCCTGGGACCGCACGCGCGCCGAGCGGGAGGCCACGTACATGGCCGAGAACCGGGAGACGGCGGGCGCCGGCGAACGCGACGCCGACGACCTCTCCGGCGGCTACGAGAAGGTGGCCCTGGCCCTGATGCGGGCCATCGCCCGTGACGAGCGCACCACCCTGATCCTCAACGTCCGCAACCACACCACCCTGTCGGTGCTCGACTCGGAGGCCGTCATCGAGGTCCCGTGCCTGGTGGACGCCAACGGCGCGCATCCGGTGGCCGTCGACCCGCTGCCCGGTCACGCGACGGGGCTGGTCTGCGCGGTCAAGGCCGTCGAGCGCGAGGTGCTCGCCGCCGCCGAGTCCGGTTCCCGGACGACGGCCGTGAAGGCCTTCGCGCTGCACCCGCTGGTGGACTCCGTGAACGTGGCCCGCAGGCTCGTCGAGGGCTACACCGAGGTCCACCCCGGTCTGGCGTACCTTAGGTAAAGCCTCGCCGGAAAGCGCTTTCCCTCCGCTCTCTCCCTCCCTGGAGACCCCTCATGCACGACGAACGCCGCCGGATCGAGGAGCGCGTCGAACGCCTCCTCAACCAGCGCATCAAGCCCGCGGTCTACGCGGCCACCGTCCCCCTCGCGGTCGAGGCCTGGCAGGCGCCGGGCGAGCCGGTGCCGTTCGAGGAGGCCGCCGCCGCTCCGTACGAGCCCTTCGCGATGGGCACCCCGTGGGGACCGCCCTGGGGGACGACCTGGTTCCGGATGCGCGGGCAGGTGCCCGCCGAGTGGGCCGGGCGGCGCGTCGAGGCGGTCATCGACCTCGGCTTCGTGGGTGACTGGCCGGGCAACCAGGCCGAGGCCCTGGTGCACCTCACCGACGGGACGCCGCTGAAGGCGGTCAACCCGCTGAACCAGTACGTGCCGATCGCCAACCCGGCGTCGGGCGGGGAGCCGATCGACTATCTGGTCGAGGCGGCCTCGAACCCGGACATCCTGGCGAACGACTTCGCGGCGCCGACGCCGCTCGGCGATGTGCTGACGGCAGGCGACCGTCCACTGTATACATTCCGCCGCGCCGACCTCGCCGTACTGGACGAGCAGGTCTGGCACCTCGACCTCGACGTCCAAGTGCTGCGCGAGCTGATGCTGGAGCTGGGCGAGCACGACCCGCGCCGGCACGAGATCATGCACGCACTCGACCGCGCGATGGACCTGCTCGACCTGGACGACATCTCCGGCTCGGCGGCGGACGTACGTGCCGCGCTCGCGCCCGCCCTGGCCAAGCCCGCGAACGCCAGCGCCCATGTGATCTCCGGCGTCGGCCACGCGCACATCGACTCCGCCTGGCTGTGGCCCATCCGGGAGACCAAGCGCAAGACCTCCCGGACCTTCTCCAACGTCACCTCCCTGGCCGACGAGTACGAGGAGTTCGTCTTCGCCTGCTCGCAGGCCCAGCAGTACGAGTGGGTGCGCGACAACTACCCCCACGTCTGGGCCCGCATCCAGGAGTCGGTGAAGAAGGGCCAGTGGGCGCCGGTCGGCGGTATGTGGGTGGAGGCCGACGGAAACCTGCCCGGCGGCGAGGCCGTCGCCCGCCAGCTGATCCACGGCAAGCGGTTCTTCATCGAGCACTTCGGCATCGAGACCAAGGGCGTCTGGCTGCCGGACTCCTTCGGCTACAACGCGGCCTACCCGCAGCTCGCCAAGCTCGCCGGCAACGAGTGGTTCCTCACCCAGAAGATCTCCTGGAACCAGACGAACAAGTTCCCCCACCACACCTTCTGGTGGGAGGGCATCGACGGCACCCGCATCTTCACCCACTTCCCGCCCATCGACACCTACAACGCCCGCTTCAGCGGCGAGGAGATGTCCCGGGCGGTGCGCAACTACGCCGAGAAGGGCGGCGCCACCCGCTCCCTCGCCCCCTTCGGCTGGGGCGACGGCGGAGGCGGCCCGACCCGGGAGATCATGGAACGCGCACGGCGTCTGAAGGACCTGGAGGGCTCCCCCCGGGTCGAGGTCGAGCACCCCGACGCGTTCTTCGCCAAGGCCCGCGAGGAGTACCCGGACGCCCCGGTGTGGGTCGGCGAGCTCTACCTGGAGCTGCACCGGGCCACCTACACCTCGCAGGCCCGCACCAAGCAGGGCAACCGGCGCAGCGAACACAAGCTCCGCGAGGCCGAGTTGTGGGCGACGACGGCCGCGCTGCACGCGCCGGGCTACTCGTACCCGTACCGCGAGCTCGACCGGCTGTGGAAGACGGTCCTGCTGCACCAGTTCCACGACATCCTGCCGGGGTCGTCGATCGCCTGGGTGCACCGGGAGGCGGAGGCCGAGTACGCCCGCGTCGCGGGTGAGCTGGAGGAGCTGACGCGGGCGGCCGTGGCAGCGCTGGGCGGCGGCGGGACCCGCGTCTTCAACGCCGGCCCCTTCGACCGGGCCGAGGTCGTCCGCACGCCCGCCGGGGCACCGGCGTACGCCGAGGTGCCCGCGAACGGCAGCGCGCCCCTCGCGGGCGCCGGGGCGCCGCAGCCGGTGACGGTGAGCGGCCGGGTCCTCGACAACGGGCTGGTCCGCATACAGGTGGCGGAGGACGGCACACTGTCGTCCGTATACGACCTTCGTGTACAGCGCGAGGTCCTCGCCGACACCGGCAACCTGCTCCGTCTGCACACCGACCTCCCGAACTACTGGGACGCCTGGGACATCGACAAGCACTACAACAACCGCTACACCGACCTGCTCGACGCCGACACGGTGACGGTGGTCGAGGAGGACCCGCTGCTCGGCGCGATCCGCGTGGAGCGGAGCTTCGGCAAGGGTTCGAAGATCACCCAGACGATCACCCTGCGGGCCGGCAGCCCCCGTATCGACTTCGAGACCGACATCGACTGGCACGAGGCCGAGAAGATCCTCAAGGCGGGCTTCCCGGTGGACGTCCGCGCCCCGCACTCCAGCGCGGAGATCCAGTTCGGTCACGTCCAGCGGCCCACGCACACCAACACCAGCTGGGAGGCGGCCCGTTTCGAGGTCTCCGGCCACCGCTGGGTGCACATCGGCGAGCCCGGCTACGGTGTCGCGGTCATCAACGACTCCACGTACGGGCACGACGTCTCCCGCACGGTGCGCGAGGACGGCGGTACGACGACCACGGTCCGCCTCAGCCTGGTCCGCGCCCCGCGTGTCCCGGACCCGGAGGCCGACCAGGGCCGGCACCGCTTCACCTACTCCTTGCTGCCCGGCGCGAGCATCGAGGACGCGGTCGCCGAGGGCTACGCCCTCAACCTCCCCCTGCGGGTGGCGGACGCGGCGGGCGCGCCGGAGCCGGTCGTCTCCGTCGACGGCGCGGGCGTGACCGTGGAGGCGGTGAAGCTCGCCGACGACGAGTCCGGTGACGTCGTCGTCCGGCTCTACGAGTCCCTCGGCGGCCGTGCCCGGGGCGTGCTGCGCACCGGCTTCCCGCTCGCCGGCGCCCAGGTCACCGATCTGCTGGAGCGACCGCTGGAGGACGTGGAGACCGACGCCGACGGCGCGGTACCCGTCGCGCTGCGGCCCTTCCAGATCCTGACGCTGCGTCTGCGGCGTGCCGAGGTGAGCTGACCGATGCCCATGCAACCCTGGTTCACCGACGCCAAGCTGGGGATCTTCGTCCACTGGGGCATCTACGCCGTGGACGGCGTCCAGGAGTCCTGGTCGTTCTACGACGACATCGTGCCGCACGACCGGTACATGTCCCAGCTGGACCGCTTCACCGGCGCCGAGTACGACCCGCGCGCCTGGGCGGACCTGTTCGCCCGGGCCGGCGCCAGGTACGCCGTGCTGACCAGCCGCCACCACGACGGTGTGGCCCTGTGGGACACCGCGTACGGCGACCTGAACCTCGGCCGGGACTACCTCTCCGGCTATGCCGAGGCGCTGCGCGAGAAGGGCCTGAAGGTCGGTCTGTACTACTCCCACTCCGACTGGAACCACCCCGACTACGCCTCCACCCGCAAGCCGGGCCGCCCGCCGGAGCTGGAGGACAACCGCTACTCCGAGGTCGCGGCCGAGGACGAGGACCTGGAGGCCTGGGAGCGGTTCATCGCCTACCGTGACGGGCAGATCCGGGAGCTGGCCTCCCGCTACCGGCCGGACCTGATGTGGTTCGACGGCGAGTGGGACCGCAGCGAGGAGCAGTGGCGCATCCCCGAACTCGCCGCGCTCATACGGTCGTACGTGCCCGATGTCGTCTTCAACGCCCGCATGCTCAGCGAGGGCGACTACGCCACGCCCGAGCAGGGTGCCCCGATCGTGCCGCCGGAGGGTCCCTGGGAGCTGTGCCTGACGATCAACGACTCGTGGGGGTACCAGCACCACGACCACAACCACAAGTCGCTGTCGCAGCTCATCCGGTATTTCGCCGAGACCATCGGCGGCGGCGGGAACCTGCTGCTCGACGTCGGCCCGAGGGAGGACGGCACCATCCCGCGGCCGCAGGCCGAGCGCCTGGAAGGCCTGGGGGAGTGGATCCGCAAGCACGCGGGGGCCGTGTACGGGACCGTGCGCGGGCTGCCGGCCGGGCACCACTACGGGCCCAGCACCCTCTCCGCCGACCGCCGCACCCTGTACCTCACCCTGTTCGACGCCCCGCGCGCCGAGATCGGCGTCCGTGGCCTCGCCACCGGTGTGAGCAGGGTGAGCGTGCTCGGCAGCGGCACCGAACTCGGCCACCGGGTGGTCGGCGGGCTGCACGAGGCGGTCGGCGTGCTGTGGATCGATCCGCCGGCCGCGGCCGACCTCGATCCGTACGCCACGGTGCTGGCCGTGGAACTGGACGGCGAGCTGGAGCTGTACCGGGGTTCGGGGCGGTTCTGACGCGCGGCGGCGGCCGGCCCTCGGGGGACCGGCCGCCTCCGTGGGGGGACTCAGCCGGTGAACCCGGCCGTGATCGAGGTGAACTGCCATGTGCTCTGGCTGATGCCGGAGCAGTTGCTCACCACGCCGCCGCCCGGGCACGGCCGGTCGCGGTTGACCGCCCAGAACGCGAGCCGGGCGATGTGGTGGGAGTTGGCCCAGTCCCGGATCTGGGTCCAGATCGCCGGGGTGGTGTTCTCCTGCTGGTCGGACAGGCCGTTCATGCCGGAGATGCCGATGTGGGAGTAGGCGGTGGCGTCGTCCCAGCCGAACGTGGACTTCAGCTTGTTCTTCAGCCCCTCCGTCGCGTTCACCGTGTTGCCGTACATGTCGGAGCCGCCGCCGAAGTCGAACGGCATGATGGTGAAGACGTCGATGCCGGCGCCCAGCGACTGGGCCTGCTCGATGAGCCGGTTGCCCCAGTAGGTGGGGCCGGTGGTCGAGGTGCCGAAGGTGACGATCGTCTTCAGGCCGGGGTTGCCCGCTTTGACGGTCTTCAGGGCGGTGAGGATCCTCGCCTGCACGGCCTCGTTCTCGAACTCGTCCGTGTTCTCGATGTCCATGTCGATCGCCTTCAGGGAGTAGGCGTCGATCACCTTCTGCAGGGCCCCGGCGAGCGCGCTCGCCGAGGAGCAGTTGGCGCCGAGCTTGCTGCCCTGCCAGCCGCCGAACGAGGGGACGATGTCACCGCCCGCGGAGCGGATCTGGTTGATGGCGGTCTGGTCGGCGCCACCGGTGAGCGGCCGGCTGCCGTCCCAGGCGGGGGTGCAGCCGCCGGAGTCCAGCACGAACGCCATCGTGAACCACTTGACGCCGGTCGCGCTCATCACCGTGGCCGGACTCGGCGGGTCGCCCCAGCCCTCGTACAGGTAGGGCGCGGCCTGCTTGAAGCCGGTGCCGCCGCTGCCCGCGTCCGTGGTGACGCCGACGGCGTTGGAGGCCGCCGAGACGTTCCCGGCCGCGTCCCGTGCTTTCACGGTGAAGGTGTAGCCGGTGCTCGGCGACAGCCCGCTCACCGTGGCGGTCGTACCGGAGACGCTCAGCACCCGGTTCGCGCCGCTGTAGACGTCGTACGCGCTCACGCCCACGTTGTCGGTCGAGGCGTTCCACTTCAGCGACACGCTCGAGGACGTCTTGCCGGTGGTGGCGAGGCCGGTGGGCGCGGTAGGCGCCTGGGTGTCGGAGCCGCCGCCCCCGCCGCCGGGTCCGTCCAGGCTGATGTCGTCGGCGTGGTAGGTGCCCTGGGCGTACCAGCCGTGGACGTAGATGGTGGCGCTGGTCTGTGTCGCGCCGGTGGTGAAGGCCACCGACAGCTGGCTGTAGGCCGAGGGGGACGTGGTCCAGGTGGAGGCGCCGCCGTCGACGCCGAGGTAGACGTAGGAGCCGCGCACCCAGCCGCTGAGGGTGTACGTCGTGTTCGGCTGGACGGAGACGGTCTGGCCGCACCGGGCGATGTCGCTCGAACTCACCGCTCCCGCCAGGGCCTTGGTGCCGCCGTGCACGGGGGAGGAGACGACCGAGCCGAGGCCGCCGGTACAGGTCCAGGGGGAGAGGCTCCCCGACTCGAAGCCGGGGTTGGTGAGGATGTTGGCCGCGTGGGCGGTGCCGGGGAGGGCGATGGCCCCGGCGAGTGCCAGGGCCGCGGAGCCGAGCAGGGCGAGGAAACGGCGTCTGGTACGCCGGAGTGTGTTGCGCACGCGATCTCCCTGAAGTGATGGGGGTGTTCGGGAGTGCACGGGGTGTGCGGGGAGTGCGGAAAGCGATGCGCAACCAAGTTGGTATGGACCAATCACGGTGTCAAGGGGCTACACCAAGATTGGTCCAGACCGGTGGGGTGAGGCTAGGCCGGTGCGACGGCGGGGGCTCCCGCCTCCGCCGCGACCTCGGCGGCGGGTCCGGCGGGCGCCGGGACCGCCGGAAGCAGCGGCTCGGTCTCCTCCGTACGCTGCTGAGGCAGCGTCACCGGGCGCACCTGACGCGGCCCGGACACCACCGCGTAGTCCTGCCCCAGGAACGGCGGCACGATCTCGCCCGGGTCCTCGCCGAGCGCCAACTGCACGGCCGCCCAAGGGGCGTTGACCCCGCACAGCGACAGCTGGTGCAGGCCGCCGGCCGGGCGAGTGTTGATGTCGAGGAGCACCGGCTGCTCGCCGAACATCCGGAACTGGATGTTGGACAGGTAGTGCAGCCCGAAGCCCTCCGCGATCAGCCGCGCGGGCGCCAGCCACCGCTCGTCGAGGGTGAAGCCGCGACGGCGGCCGTTCTTGGTGCGGCCCACGGCCATCCGGACCCGGTTGTCGGGGCCGGTCAGGCAGTCCACCGACACCTCCGGCTCGGTCAGGCGCGGCATCACCAGCCAGTCCACCGGCTCGTCGGCCTCCCGCACCGCCGCCACCACCATCTCCAGCGGCACGTACGGCCCCGGGAACCCGCTCAGGTGCGCCAGGGAGAAGGGCGCGCGGGTGATCACGCGGAAGCCGACTCCGCCCGCACCGGCGGCGGGCTTGAAGCAGGCCTTGTGTCCGGCCGCCTCCAACTCGTCGACCGCGGTGAGGAGTTCGTCCGCCGTGCGCACCCGCCACCACGGCGGCACCGGCACGCCGACCGAGCGGACCGCCTCGTACGCCGTCGCCTTGTCCTCGAACACGGCGACCGCCTCGGGGGTCGGCGCCAGCAGCGCCGTACCGGCGGCCTCGAACTCGGCCCGGTGCGCCACGATCGCCGCCTGGTGCAGCCGCGGCACGAACACGTCGATGCCGCGCCGCGCGCACTGGTCCAGGGCGTACTCGACGTACCCGGCCGGGGACAGGCCCCCCGGCTCCAGGTCGGCGGTGTCGGCGGCGGCCAGCACGGGGGAGTCGGGGTCGCCGTGCGTGGCATGGATCTCGACCGCCCGGTCGCTGGGATTTCTCCGCAGCTGATCCATGAAGAACACGTTCTCCGCGTACGTGCGGTTGAGCCAGACGCGTACGCGAGAGAGCATGCAGGCCGCCTTTCGGGGGTTTTCGGGCAGGGCTCAGCGACCCGTGCCCGGGCAGGAGGGAAGGAGGTACACCAAACCGCCCTGTGCGAAGGGCGTTCGTGGCGGTGGTGTTGGGGCGATCATACGGCTTTCAAGGGGACCGGCGTGCAACGCGTGTGTTACGGATTCACCGGCCCTGTCCACCCGCTCGGCCGGTACCGTGAACCAGGAGCTCCGGGGCGCGTACCGCGCTGTCGCGGATTGTCCTTGTCCGGTGACGGCGAATGTGTTCTCGTAAGGTCACTGACGTGATCGGAAGGGGCCAGGGTGGAGTCGACGGCCGGCCGAGCGGGGCGGTTGCTCGCCATCAGCGACCTGCACATCGGATACCCCGAGAACCGCGCGCTCGTCGAACAGATGCACCCCGAGTCGGACGAGGACTGGCTGATCGTGGCCGGCGACGTGGCGGAGACCGTCGCCGACATCCGCTGGACGCTGGAGACGTTCACCGGCCGTTTCCGCAAGGTCCTGTGGGTGCCCGGCAACCACGACCTGTGGACCCACCCGCGCGACACCGTCACCCTGCGCGGCGTCCCCCGCTACGAGCACCTGGTCGAGATGTGCCGCGAGCTGGGCGTGACGACCCCCGAGGACCCCTACCCCGTCTGGAACGGCCCCGGCGGCCCGGCGGTCGTGGCACCACTGTTCCTGCTGTACGACTACTCCTTCCTGCCGGCCGGGTGCGCGACCAAGGAGGAGGGGCTCGCCTACGCGCACGGCACCGGCATCGTGTGCAACGACGAGTACCTGCTGCACCCCGACCCCTACCCCAGCCGCGAGGCCTGGTGCCGCGCCCGGGTCGCCGCGACGGAACGCAGGCTCGCCGAGCTCCCCGAGGACCTGCCCACCGTCCTGATCAACCACTATCCGCTGGACCGGCATCCGACGGACGTCCTGTGGCACCCCGAGTTCGCCATGTGGTGCGGCACCGCCCTCACCGCCGACTGGCACCGCAGATTCCGCGTCGCCACCATGGTCTACGGTCATCTGCACATCCCGCGGACCACCTGGCTCGACGGCGTCCGCTTCGAAGAGGTGTCCGTGGGATACCCCCGCGAATGGCGCAAGCGCCCGGAACCTCCGGGAAGGCTGCGCCGCATACTGCCGATGGAGGTCGGATCCGGTGATGGAGGAGCTGCTTCCGGACTCGGTCGTGACCGTGGAACTGCACGGTGACGACCCGCTCCTGGACGCCCCGCTCTACCCAGAGGAAGCGGCACTCATGACCCGGGCGGTGGCCAAGCGCCGCCGCGAGTTCTCCGCCGTGCGCGCCTGCGCCCGGCTCGCCATGGAGAAGCTCGGCGTGCCCGCGCAGCCCGTACCGACCGGCGAGAGCGGGGCGCCGCGCTGGCCGGCCGGACTGGTCGGCAGCATGACCCACAGCGACGACTACTGCGCCGCCGCCCTCGCCCGCGCCGCCGACCTGGCCTCCCTCGGGATCGACGCCGAACCGCACGCCGTGCTGCCGCAGGAGGTCGTCTCCTACGTCTTCCTGCCCGCCGAGGCCGGCCGGCTGCGCCGGCTCACCGAGGAACGGCCCGACGTGCACTGGGACCGGATCCTGTTCAGCGCCAAGGAGTCCGTCTACAAGGCGTGGTTCCCCCTCACCGGCGAGTGGCTGGACTTCGCCGAGGCCGACATCGAGATCGTCCCGGATCCCGGAACGGCCCCGCAGGGCCGCCTGCGGGCCGAACTCCTCGTCCCCGGGCCCTGGGTGGGCGGCCGGCGCGTCGACGCGTTCGAGGGCCGCTGGTGCGTCCGGCGCGGCGTGGTGACCACGGCCGTCGTCGTGCCGCACTCCTGACGCGCGCCGCCCGGGCGGCCCCCGGCCGCGCCGCCCGGTTCAGGGCCGCGGGCACCAGCCGTGCAGCAGCCGGAAGAACTCCTCCTCGTTGCCCGCGAGTCCGGCGTCCGCCAGCGCCCGCTCCGCCTCGGCCAGCACGGCGGGCGGGACGACGACCGGACCGGCGCCGTCCGGCGGGCCGTCCAGGGCGGCGCGCACGGTGTGCAGCAGGCGCAGATAGGCCTGGACGGCGGTGCGCTCGCGGTCGGTCAGTACGGCGGTCGGCATCACTCGGCTCTCCCCGTTCGGTGGCACGGTCCACGCACCCTCGGGCACGTACGCCGCACACGTAGGCGGCGCACTTCCAGCTTGCCGCCCGCCACTGACAACGCCGTCCCGCCCGGCTCCGGTTCGCCCGCTCGGCCGATGCGCCGCGCCCGGGGCGGACCGCGCGCTCCCGCCCTCCTCGGCCACGGCGGCCGGGAGCGCTCAGCCCTGCGGCCCGAGATACCCCAGCGACGCCTCGATGCGGCCCGCCACGTCGTCCCGCCGGCCGGGGCCCCGCAGGGACGAACCAGCGAGCCATGTACGGCACTTGCTGGCCAGGAGCAGGCCGAAGGTCTCGGCCTCGCGCTCCTCGGCGAGGTCGAAGCGGGTCCGGGCGGCCACCTTGTGCACGGTGGCCTCCAGGGCCTCCGGGTCCGGGTCGTCGCCCAGCAGCCGCGCGGCGACGCCGACGCCGTCGACGTGGTGGCCGCTGTGGTCGGCCTGCATGTGCCACAGCTCGTGTCCCAGGATGACCAACTGGTGGTCGGGCGCGGTGCGTTCCTCCAGGACGACCAGGTCGCGGTCGGTCATGTCCAGCCACAGCCCGCTGGCGGTGCCGGACGGGAAGGCGGCCGTGCGGAAGAGGACCGGCCGGCCGCGGCGGCGGCTCATCGCGTCGCACAGCGCCGTGTACAGGTCGTGCGGTCGCGCCGGTGCGGGAAGGGTCAGCTCAGCGACCAGCTCGCCGCTCAGGCGGCGCATTTCCCTGCCGATGCCCACTCTTCTCCCCCGGTTCACGACTCGGGCCGCTTGACGCTCTCCAAGAGCATGTCCAGCCACTCCGCGACCTTGTCGCGGTGCTGGTCGGTGGGCAGCTGCGCGGCCCGCCAGGCGATCCCGCGGACGCCGTGGTCCTGCAGCAGCCGCTCCAGCGGATCCTGCGCGGCCCCGGCCGCCGCCCGCTCGCGGTCGGCCAGTTTCTGCAACAGCTCCTGCTCGATGCGCTGCAGAGCGCCCGCGAGGGCCTCGGGGTCCTCCGCCGTGAGGAAGCCGGCGTGCACGCGGAAGAAGCGCTGCAGCGCGTCGCAGTGCTCCATCGTGGGACGCCGGTCGCCGTTGATGAGGGCGCCCGCCTGCTGCCGGGACATGCCCGCGCCGTCGGCGATCTCCTGCTGGGTGTATCTGCGCCCGTTGGGCTTCAGCCGGGTGCGGCGCAGCAGGTCCAGCCGCTGCAGGAACCTGGCCTGCACATCGGGCTCCCCGGCGGGCCGGCCGCCGAGCAGGGCCCGGACCACGGGATCGGGGACGCCGCAGGCGACGGAGAGCCGTCTGATGTCGAAGACCTCGGCGTGCGGCACACCGAGCCGGTCGGCGAGCGCGGTGACGCGGGCGACGACGGCCGGCAGCTGGGCGGTAGCCGTGGCGCCCGGATCCTCGTAGCCATCCGTCACCGACAGATCTCCTACGTCTCTCAGAGGCTCATCACCAACAGTTGCCGTGAACTTCCCGGAGAGTAGCGGGTGCCTCGAACTCACATCCAGGTCTCGCCACAACTGTGGCCAATTTCAGCCGTCAACCGGCATGAAATGCCACGATAGTTGACATCGCTCTTGTCGGGGCAGCAGGATCAGGGCGCCGCGTGAAGGCCGCATAGGCAAGAGGGGTGACCTCCCGATGGCACATCAGGCAGGAGGGCAGCGGCCGGCGCCGCGGCCCGTCCCCGAGGGTCTCGAGGCCCAGGCGTATCTCCAGGACTACGCCTCGCTCGTGGAGGCCGTCCCCTTCCCGTCCTTCGTCGTGGACCACCGCTGGGACGTGGTCCTGGCCAACAACGCGTTCGCGGCGCTCTTCCGCGGCGTCGGCCCGCATCCGACGGCCATGCCGGGCGACAACTTCCTCCGGTTCGTCCTCTTCCACCCGGACGCGGCCACGGTCCTCGGCGAGCACGAGCCGAGCTGGTGCCTGCCGATGCTGGCGCACTTCAAGGCCGCCCTGGAGCGCAGCGCGCACGACCCCGGGCTGCAGGCGATCCGCCGGGACATCGCCCAGGACCCCCTGATGGAGGCCGCCTTCCGCCAGGGCCTGCCGCACTGGATCCGCGCGGTCGGCGAGGGCGCCGCCGAGCACGACGGCGCCGTCCGTCCGCTGCTGCACCCCGATCCGCGCTGGGGCGCCACCGAGTGCCGGATCGTCGCCGAGACCCCCCGGACGCTTCAGGAACTGGGCTACACCCGCCTCACCCTGGTGCTGCGCGACTCCCGCCGCACCGCCGCGGCCCCGCGCCGCCCCCGCCGCGGCCGTGGCGCCGCGAGTCATCTGACGGTCGTTCCGTCCCCGGAGATCTGACCCGGCTCCGTCGGCGTTCAGGTCGCCGACGGCGCCGGGCCGTACCCCGCCGGGCCGGCCGTCCGCCGGTCTCGGCACACGCTGTGCCCGCCCTTTGAACCTTCCGGCCGTGTTCGACGTACTGCACCCGGTGGGTGACGTTGCGTCACCCATGGGGCACTTACGAGAACCCATGCCGGAAAGGGCGTAATGAACTCACTGAAGCCGAACCAGGCCGTCAGGAGCGTCGACCCCGACTTACCCGTCGCGGCGCGCGAAGAGGGCGAGAGAGGGGACGCGCGCCGTCGCGACGATGTGCCGGGCCTCGATGGGCTCCGCGGCCTGGCCGCACTGTACGTGGTCCTGTTTCACTGCTGGCTGTCCGTCTTTCCGGGTTTTCCCCGCAACTCGGGTCCCTCCTGGCTGGGCTGGCTGATGTACGGGCGTCTCGCGGTCGTCTTCTTCCTGGTGCTGTCCGGTTTCTCCCTGGCGATCTCCCCGGCGCGCAACGGCTGGCGGCTCGGCGGCACGGGCCGCTTCCTGCGTCGGCGCGCCTGGAGAATCCTGCCTCCGTACTGGGCGGCACTCGCGGTGAGCCTGCTGATCGCCTGGTTCGTGGTGCCCGCCTCGCATCTCGGACCGCCGACCGGCAGATCGGCCGTGGTCTACGGTCTCGTACTCCAGGACGTTTTCGACGCCGCGACGCCGAACGGCGCGTTCTGGTCGATCGGCGTGGAGGCGGAGCTCTATCTCGCCTTCCCGCTTCTCCTGTTGATCCGGCGGCGGCTGGGGGCGGTGACCCTGCTCGCGGGGGTGACGCTCCTGGTGGTCGCGCGCGGCCTGTCGGCGCCGCACGCCTCCCCGGTGGAGGGCGTGAACGGGCTGACTCCGCATCTCGCCCCGGTGTTCGTCGCCGGTGTGGTGGCCGCGGGAATCGTCGTCGCGCCGCGGAAGGTCCGGCTCCTGCCGTGGCACCGGCTCGCCGCCCTGGCCGCGGTGCCCGTTCTGGCGCTCGTCGTCGCCGAGGGCCCGGTGTGGACGGTGCACCACTACTTCTGGGTGGATCTCGCCGTCGTACCCGCCATGACGATGCTCCTCGCGGCGGTCGCCACCGGCAGGCCCGCCCTCCTCATGCGGCTCCTGGCCGCGCGGCCCGTGCGCGGTCTGGGCGCCTGCTCATACAGCCTCTACCTCATTCACCTGCCGGTCGTCATGGTCGTCACCCGGAAGGTCGCCCCGCACTTCGTGTCGCCCGGCCTGCCGGTCTTCTGGTTCACACTCCTGCTGGGACTGCCCGCTTCGGTGCTGGGCGCGCACCTGTTCGCGAGGACCTTCGAGCTGCCCTTCCAGCGCAACCGGTCCTGGCGGGCCATGCTCGTTGCCGGGCGGCCGGTCTGATGGGCACCGGGTCACAGGTCGAGCACGAGCCGCCCGTCCCGGCACCGGGACACGCAGATCATCATCGTCTCGCCCGTCTCCCGTTCCTCGTCGCTGAGCACCGAGTCCCGGTGGTCCGGGGTGCCCTCCAGCACATCGGTCTCGCAGGTGCCGCAGGTGCCCTCGGTGCAGGAGTAGAGCACCTCGACGCCCGCGGCGCGCACGGTGTCGAGCACGGAGACGCCCGCCGGGACGGTCAGGGTGTGCCCGCTCCTGGCCAGCTCGACCTCGAACTCGCTCTCCTCACCCACCGGTTGGGCCTTCGGCTGGAACCGTTCCACGCGCAGGATCCCGGCCGGGCAGCGCTCCTCCACCGCGTCGAGCAGCGGGCCGGGGCCGCAGCAGTAGACGAGGGTGCCCTCGGGCGGGGCGTCGAGCAGCGGGCCGAGGTCGAGCAGGCCCGTCTCGTCCTGCGGGGCGATCGTCACCCGGTCCCCGTACCGGTCCAACTCGCCGGTGAACGCCATGGACGCACGGGTCCGTCCGCCGTACAGCAGCGTCCACTCGGCGCCCGCCGCCTCGGCCGCGGCCAGCATCGGCAGGATCGGGGTGATGCCGATGCCGCCCGCGACGAACCGGTAGCGGGTGGCCGGCTCCAGCGGGAAGTGGTTGCGCGGCCCGCGCACCCGCACCTTGTCGCCCGGCCCCACCTGCTCGTGCACATACGCCGATCCGCCGCGCCCGTCCGGCTCGCGCAGCACCGCGACGCGCCACACGGCGCGGTCGGCGGGGTCACCGCACAGCGAGTACTGCCGCTCCAGGCCCAGACCGAGGAGCACGTCGACATGGGCGCCCGGCTCCCAGCCGGGCAGCTCCTCGCCCAGCGGATGGCGCAGGGTGAGGGAGATGACGCCGTCGGCGGCGAACTCCCGCCTATCGACGACGAGTTCGGCTTCATACACGTTCATGAGGGGGATCCTTGCGGCTGGTGTCCTTCGGGGTGGGCGAGCATCCACTCCCACATCGCGACCGGGTCCTGGGCGCGGTGCTCGGCGCCGCAGTGGCAGGTGCCGTGCAGGGTGTCGGTGCCCGGTAGCCAGTCGACGCGGTACACCTCGCCGGTGCCGGCCGGGTGGGCGGACGTCACTGGACCTTCTCCACCGGCTTGTCGCCCTCCTCGGCCAGCCGGGCGAGGATGCGGCGGGCGGCCAGGCCGCCGGTGTCGATGTTGATGCTCAGCTCCTGGTAGCCGGTGCGCTCGGTGCCGAGCGTCCTCTGCAGCAGGTTGAGCGCGTCCACGTCCTGCATGACGACGGTGTGGTTGTTGCCCCGCAGGAACTCGGTGACCTCGTCGTCGTCGGTCGCCCAGTCGCGGGAGACCATCCAGAAGTCGTACACGTGGCCGTCGCCGGACGGCGTGATCGCGTACGTGATCTCGGTGTGGAAGCCGCTGGGGTCGCTGCCGTCCGGCTCGGGCAGTACCCCGACCGGGGCGATACGGCTGTGCAGCAGGTAGAGGCAGGGGGCGTGGTACTCGATGTCCTGCCAGCGGGTGATCCTGCCCTGGATGCCGGTGGACCGGGCGTAGAACGGCGGACAGGCGGCGTCGTCCATGTGCCGGCTGACCCGTACGATCCCCGCGCCCTCGTCGACCTCCGTGGTGATCGGCGTCTCGGCGACCTCGGGGGTGCCGATGTAGCCGCCGTGCAGATACGTCTCGTGGGAGAGGTCGAGGAGGTTGTCGACGAGGAGGCCGTAGTCGGCGTCGATCGGCTCCATGCCGCGGACGGTGACCCAGCCGGGGGCGTCGAGGTGCCGGGCGCGGGGGATGGTCAGCGGGTCCGCGAGGGCCGGGTCGCCGATCCACACCCACACCAGCGAGTCCTGCTCGACCACCGGGTAGGAGGCGACGCGGGCGGTGCGCGGGACGCGCTTCTGCCCCGGCACGTAGACGCAGGTCCCGGAGGTGTCGTACGTGAACCCGTGGTAGCCGCACACGAGCCGGTCCCCGTCGAGCCGGCCGGGCTTCTCGTGCAGCGGGAAGCGGCGGTGGACGCAGCGGTCGTGCAGGACGACCGGCGTGCCCTCCTCCTCGGTGCGGTAGAAGACGAGCGGCTCACCGAGGATCGTGCGTCCCAGCAGCTCCTCGCGCCCGACCTCGTGGCTGTAGGCGGCGACGTACCACTGGTTCCTGGCGAAGGCGGTCATGTGCGGCATGGCTGCGGCTCCCGTGTGTGGTGGTGGCCACATCATGGGAAGGCGCGGGAGGGCACCACAACGGCGCTTCCGTCCCACGGAAGGGCTTCGGCCGGGCCGGGCCGGCACTCCACCCCGGCCGGCGCGGGCATCAACCCCGCCCAGGGGATGGGGGGTTCGCCCGTGGCCGGGCCGCGGAAGGCGGAGACGCACGCCGACCAGTGGCCCTCGAAGGCGACGTTCGGGTCGGCGAGGCCGTCCCTGCCCGCTTTGGGGCGGCGGTCGCCGCAGGCGGGGGCGGGGAGGTTCTCGGCCGGCCGCCGATTTGCGGCCCGGTGTCCGGCGCGGGGTTTCTTGGCGAGGTCTTGGTCTCGCGTACCGCCGCCCGTCACATGGGCGCCACCGGACCCTTCCCTGACGTTCGGTGCTCTTGGAACACTCGCACCGCGCATCATCCGTCACGTTCCGGCCATCCCGTACGCCAGGATGAGAGGTCCCTCAGCCATGCCCGAAGTCAACCGGCGCCGATTCCTCCAACTCGCGGGCGCCACCACGGCGTTCACCGCTCTGTCCAACAGCATCGAGCGCGCCGCCGCGCTGCCCGCCAACCATCGCACCGGGTCGATCGAGGACGTCGAGCACATCGTCGTCCTGATGCAGGAGAACCGTTCCTTCGACCACTACTTCGGCTCGCTCAGAGGTGTCCGCGGCTTCGGTGACCCGCGCCCGGTGAGCCGCCCGGACGGAAAACCGGTCTGGTACCAGTCGGACGGCACCAAGGACCTGCTGCCGTTCCACCCCGACGCCGACGAGCTGGGCCTGGCGTTCATCCAGGACCTGCCGCACGGCTGGAACGACGGACACGCCGCCTTCGACCAGGGTAAGTACGACAAGTGGGTGCCCGCCAAGTCGTCCACGACCATGGCCTACCTGACCCGCGACGACATCCCGTTCCACTACGCGCTCGCCGACTCCTTCACCATCTGCGACGCCTACCACTGCTCGTTCATCGGCTCCACGGACCCCAACCGCTACTACCTGTGGACGGGATACACGGGCAACGACGGCACCGGCGGCGGCCCGGTCCTCGGCAACGACGAGGCGGGCTACTCCTGGACGACCTACCCCGAGCGCCTGGAGAAGGCCGGGATCTCCTGGAAGATCTACCAGGACGTCGGCGACGGCCTCGACGCGAACGGCTCCTGGGGCTGGATCCAGGACGCCTACCGCGGCAACTACGGTGACAACTCACTCCTCTACTTCAAGCAGTACCAGGACGCGAAGCCGGGCGACCCGCTGTACGACAAGGCCCGCACCGGCACCGACGCCCGCAAGGGCGAGGGCTTCTTCGACCAGCTGAAGGCCGACGTCAAGGGCGGCAAGCTGCCGCAGGTGTCGTGGATCGTCGCGCCGGAAGCCTTCACCGAGCACCCCAACTGGCCCGCCAACTACGGCGCCTGGTACGTCGCCCAGGTCCTGGACGCCCTCACCTCCGACCCGAAGGTGTGGGCGAAGACGGCCCTGTTCATCACCTACGACGAGAACGACGGCTTCTTCGACCACCTGGTCCCGCCCTTCCCGCCGGCCTCCGCCGCGCAGGGCCGGTCGACGGTCGACGTCGGGCCGGACCTGTTCAAGGGCGACGGCAGCCACGTCGCCGGCCCCTACGGGCTGGGGCAGCGCGTGCCGATGATCGTGGTCTCCCCGTGGAGCAAGGGCGGTTACGTCTGCTCGGAGACGATGGACCACACCTCCGTCATCCGGTTCATGGAACGCCGCTTCGGCGTGCACGAGCCCAACATCTCGCCCTGGCGGCGCGCCGTCTGCGGCGACCTGACCTCGGCCTTCGACTTCTCCCGCACGGACACCCGGCCGGTCGCCCTGCCGGGCACCGACGGCTACCGGCCGCCGGACCACGACCGCCACCCCGACTACGTGCCGACCCCGCCCGCCCACCCCGTCCTGCCCCGGCAGGAGCGCGGCCACCGGCCCACCCGCCCGCTCAAGTACGCGCCGGCGGTGGACGGTTCGGCGGACGCGGCGGCGGGGAAGTTCACGCTCACCTTCGCCTCGGGGGCGAAGGCCGGCGCCGCCTTCCTCGTCACCTCCGGCAACCGCTCCGACGGCCCCTGGAGCTACACCACCGGCGCCGGCGGCTCGGTCTCCGACACCTGGAACTCGGCGTACTCCGGCGGCGCCCACGACCTGACCGTGCACGGCCCCAACGGCTTCCTGCGCGTCTTCAAGGGGCCGGGGAAGACCGCGGGCCCCGAGGTCACGGCCCGGCACTCCGGCGACGACCTCGCGCTCACCTTCACCAACAAGGGCGCCGGCACCGTGCGGTTGAAGCTGACCGACGGCTACGGCGGCCGGCCGCGGACGGTCACCGTGCGGCCCGGGGCGAGCGTGAGGCAGACCGTGGACCTCTCGGCGAGCCACCGGTGGTACGACCTCACCGTCACGTCCGAGGCCGACCCGACGTTTCTGCGGCGGTTCGCCGGACATGTCGAGAACGGGTGCCCCGGCGTCAGTGACCCGGCGATCGTCACGGAGTAAACGGACGATGAATACCGCAACGTGGGGACTGGTCAGGTACCGGTCAGCTCAGGGTAGTGTGCCCCGGTGACCACGCAATCGAACACTCCTGCAGGCTGGTACCCCGATCCGCACGGGGCGGCCCAGACGCTCCGGTACTGGGACGGCGTGCAGTGGACCGACCACACCAGCCCGGACCAGCAGGGTGCCCAGCCGGCCGCGCCGCAGGCCGCCGCACAGGCGGCCTTTCCGCAGCAGCCCACCGGTGACGCCCGCGTGCAGCGTCAGGTGCAGCAGCAGGCCGGGGTCGCCGCCGGCGGTCCCGGCGGCGGCACCCTGTTCACCGAGCCGGTCCTGGTGGTGAACCAGAAGGCCAAGCTGATCGAGGTGACCAACGAGTACAAGGTCATGGATCAGAACGGCAACCAGATCGGCTCGGTCATCCAGGTCGGCCAGGGGATCATCAAGAAGATCCTGCGCTTCGTCTCCAGCCTCGACCAGTTCATGACGCACAAGCTGGAGATCCGCGACGCCTACGGCCAGCCGCAGCTGCTGCTGACCCGGCCGGCCAAGATCTTCAAGTCCAAGGTGATCGTGCAGCGCCCGGACGGCTCGCCGGTGGGCGAGATCGTCCAGCAGAACATGATCGGCAAGATCAACTTCGCCATGAACGCCAACGGCCAGAAGGTCGGCGCCATCAAGGCGGAGAACTGGCGGGCGTGGAACTTCGCCATCGTCGACCACGCGGACAACGAGGTCGCCCGCATCACCAAGACCTGGGAAGGCCTCGCCAAGACACTGTTCACGACCTCGGACAACTACGTCCTGCAGATCCACTACCAGCTTCCCGAGCCGCTGCTGAGCCTCGTGGTCGCGACGGCGCTGACCGTCGACACGGCGCTGAAGCAGGACGCGCGGGGTCTGGGCTGACGCCTGCCTGCCATATTCGGCATACGGCATACGGCAGCAACGGCGGCCGGTGCGCGCGGAGTTCCGCGCGCACCGGCCGCCGTTTTCTGTCTACAGCGGACTGAGGCGCTCCGACTCCGACGGCGGTGGCACCGTCGGCCGCGCCACCGTCGGCCGCGGCACCAGAGCCGGTTCGAGCGAGGCCGTCCCCGGTGCCAGCGCCAGTACCGCGGCCACGGGGTGCTCCTCGTCGCCCCCGGGGGCGGTCTGAGCCGGGGGTGTCACCCGGGTCAGCAGCACCACGCCCCAGGACGCCACCCCCGCCCCGGCCAGCGCCAGCAGGGCACCGGCCGCGCCGCCCTGGAGGCCCTGCCCGAGCAGGGTCAGCCCGATCACCGCGGCGGCCACCGGGTTGGCCAGTGTCACCACCGCCAGCGGGCCGCCGAGCCCGCCCCGGTACGCCGTCTGCGACAGCAGCAGCCCGCCCGTGGCGAACCCGGCGACGAGCAGCGCGACCACGGCCTCCCCGACGCCGAGCCCGGACCCGGAGTGGTCCGTCGCCGCCACCGTCACCGTCTGGGTGAGCGCGGAGGCGACTCCCGCGGCGAAACCGGACGCCGTCGCGTGCCGCAGGCCCGGCCGGGCCCCGGGCCGGGCCAGTACGCCGATCAGCGCCGCCGTCGTCCCGGCGACCGCGAGCGCCTGCGTCAGGCTCAGCACCTGCTCGGGCGCCGGGCCCGAGGCGGTGACCAGCAGGGCGGCGAGCCCCAGAAGCGTGAGCGCGGTGCCCCGCCACTCGACCGCGCTGACCCGCCGCCCGGCGGCCCGCGCCCCCATGGGCACGGCCGCGACCAGGGTGAGCGCGCCCAGCGGCTGGACCACGGTCAGGGGGCCGTACTTGAGGGCCACGACGTGCAGCAGCGCGCCGCCCGCGTTCAGCCCGACCGCCGACCACCACGCCCCGCTGCCCAGGAGCCGCAGCAGGCCCGCGCCGGAGTCGCGGGAGGCGAGGCGCTCCTGGGCGACGGCCGCCGCGGCGTAGGCCACGGCCGAGACCAGGGACAGGGCGACGGCGACCAGATCGGCGTTCATCGGCCCGCTCCGACCAGGACCGGCTCCTCGGGGGACACGAGCCCGCGCCGGCCGCGTGCCGGGGGACTCGTCGTGGTCGCCGTGCGGTGCGGCGGGTGGACCAGAGCGAGCGCCGCGCCGAGCATGGCCGTCGCCACGATCGCGTCGAGCCAGTAGTGGTTCGCCGTGCCCACGATCACCAGCAGGGTCACCAGCGGGTGCAGCAGCCACAGCAGGCGCCAGCGCGACCGGGTCGCCACGATCAGGCCGATCGCCACCATCAGGGCCCAGCCGAAGTGCAGCGACGGCATCGCCGCGTACTGGTTGGAGAGGTGGTCGGTCTGCGGTGGACCGTATACAGAAGGCCCGTACACACGCGCCGTGTCGACCAGCCCGGTGGCGGCCAGCATGCGCGGCGGAGCGAGCGGGAACGCGAAGGGCAGTACCAGGGCGGCGGCCGTCACCGCCGCGAGGACCCGGCGGGCCCAGACGTAGTGCGCGGGCCGCCGCAGGTACAGCCAGACCAGGAAGGCGGCGGTGGCCGGGAAGTGGACGGTCGCGTAATAGGTGTTCGCCAGGTGGACGAGGGTGTCACCGTGCAGCAGCGCGGACTGCACCGCGCCCTCGCCCGGAAGGTGCGCGGTCCGTTCCAGGTCCCACACGCGGCGGGCGTTGCGCAGGGCCTCGCCGGTGTGGCCCGTGGCCAGTTGCCGGCCGAGCTTGTAGACGAGGAAGAGCCCCGTGACGAGCAGGAGCTCACGGACGAGCGGCGGCCGCGCTATCGCGTCGGACTCCGATTCTGCAGGCTCGGTTCGGGCATTCATCCCCCGGCCCCTTCGCTGACGGTGGTGCGAACTCATCGATACGTCCCCGTACCGATACGACAGTGTACCGATACGTCAGTGTACCGATACGCTCGTGTACCGGTACACTGACGTATCGATTGACGTAGGCCACACTGGATACGGGTTTCGGCAACCGCCGTCACCTGGGTGACCGCGTACATGGGTGACCGCGACACGAGCGAGGGGAAGAGCACATGACGTCGCAGGCCGCGGACGGACCGGAGACGGTCGCCGCCTCGCGCCGCTCCAAGATCACGCCCGAGCGTGAGCGGGAGTTCTTCGACGCCGTGCTCGAACAGATCCGTGAGTGCGGCTACGACTCGGTCACCATGGAGGGCATCGCGTCCAGCACCCGGTGCAGCAAGTCCACGCTGTACCGGCAGTGGAAGACCAAGCCCCAGTTCGTGGCGGCGGCGCTGCGGGCCAGCCGCGAGGTGCGCTTCGCCGGCATCGACACCGGCTCGCTCGCCGAGGACCTGCGCCAGGCCGCGCGGGCCGCGGGCGACTGGTCGGGCAAGGACACCCGGCTGCTGCAGGCCCTCGGGCACGCGATCACGCAGGACCACGAGTTGCAGCAGGCGCTGCGCGAGGCACTCGTCGACCCGGAGATCGCAGCGCTCCAGGAGATCCTGCGGCGCGGTGTCGAGCGGGGCGAGGTGGCGGCCGGCCACCCGGCGCTGGAGTACGTGCCCGCGATGATGTTCGGCGTGCTGCGCGTGCGGCCCGTACTGAACGGCCAGTACGCCGACTCCGGCTATCTGGTCCGGTTCGTGGAGGCCGCGGTGCTGCCGGCACTCGGGCTGACCTAGACCCAGGCCGCCGTCCACGGGATGACTGGACGGTGACCTGCCTGCGCCGCACCGTGGGGACGGGGGCGGCGCACACCCCCCGGCCGGGTGGGGTTCCTCTGGAGCGGAGGGGCGCCCCGCCCGGCCGGCTCATGTGCCGGGGTGGATCAGACGTTCTGCCCGTTGCCGCCGCCCGACGACACCTTGATGCCCTTGGTGATGTCGTCGATGACCGACACCTTCTTGCCGACGTCGATGCCGAAGCGCACCACGACGATCTGCTTCGGGTTCGAGGGCGCGGGGAACGCGAGCGACTCCACATAGCCGTCGGCGCCCTTGCTGGTGACCGCCTTCCAGCGGACCAGATAGCCCTTCTGCCCCGCGACGGTCACCGCCTTGGAGGCCAGCACCTGGTGCGAGGTGATGCTGCCGTAGGTGGTGCCGCCGTAGGACTCCTTGGCGTTCGCCGAGACGTCCGCCTTGGCGACCTCCTCGGCCGTGTCGCCCTTGGTGCCGAGCACCAGGGCGGGCGCCGAGTAGGCGCCGCCGGCGGTGCAGTCCTTGGAGGTGTCGCCGGGGCACTTGTAGGAGTCGTTCGAGCTCACCTGTGCGCCCACGCGGAGCGCCTGCCCGGTCCAGCCGTCCGGGACGGGCATGCTGATCCCGTTGACCGGGTCGCTGACCGTGCCGCCGCCCTTGATCTTCGGCGCCTCGGACTCGCCGGGCGAGGGCGACTGGCCGCCCGGCCCGCCCCCGCTGCCGCCGTCCGAGCCCCCGCCCGGACCGCCCTGGCCACCGGAAGCGCCCTGGCCACCGGAACCGCCCTGGCCGCCGGGCCCGCCGGGGCCCTGCTGCGAACCCGCCCGGTCGCCACCGCCGTCGCCACCGTCGCCGGAGAGGGCGTACACGCCGACCCCGATGCTCGCGAGGACCGCGGCCGCCACAGCGACGGCTATGCCCGTGCGCAGTCCGCGCCGGGGGCCGGACGGCGGCTGGGCGGGATATCCCGGAAAGGCCGGATACGCCCCGGGGGCCGGAGCATGTGCCGGGGGACCCCATACCGCGGCCGACCCGGCGGGACGGGTCTGGTCCGTCCATGCCTTGCCGTCCCACCAGCGCTCGGTGGCGGGACCGTCATTTGTCTGCCCGGGGTCGGGGTACCACCCGGGAGGAGTCACCTGCGTCATGCCCCCACCGTATGAGGCGTCGGTTAAAGAGGGATGAGAGGCCCCGGCGACAGCGTGTCGATCCGGTCACTCCGGCTCCGGCCGTACCGTCCCCCCGCCGACGGGCGACGGCGGCCGCGCCCCCTCCCGGCCCGGCGGCGGCCTTCGTGAACCCGGCTCCTCGCACCCCTTGTTGACGGTTCGTCGGCCCGACAGCGGCTGGTCGGGGCCGGTGCGCGTCGCCCCTTTGCACCGCGGTTCACCCGTCACGGCAACAGCTGTCCGGACGGCCCTCCACTCGGCCCACAGGACGGCTACGCTCGAGGTCTGTACGTCGTTCGGGCGACTTGGGGAGGTAACGGGATGACGGAGGCACGGCCCCCTGCGGCCGGCGCGGCTTCCCTGTGGGAGCGCGACGCGGAGATCGCCACCGTCACGCGGGCGCTCGACGCCCTGTGCGCGGACCGCTCGTCCTCCGGGGGCCTGCTGGTGTTCCGGGGCGACGCGGGCCTCGGCAAGACCGCGCTGCTGGCCGAGATCCGCCGCATCGCCGAACGCCGCGGCTGCACCGTGTGGTCCACCCGCGGCGGCGAGACACTGCAGTCCGTCCCCTTCAACGTCTTACGCCAACTGCTGCAGCCCGCGCTGGTCTCCCTGCTCCCCGAGGAGGCCCGCGAATACCTCGGCGACTGGTACGACATCGCCGGCCCCGCCCTCGGCATAGCCGAACCCGGCGAGGGGCACGCCGACCCGCAGGCCGTGTGCGACGGCCTCGTCGCCGCCGTCCGCAGACTGGCCAAACGGTGGTGGCCGCTCGTCCTGCTGATCGACGACGCGCACTGGGCCGACCAGGAGACCCTGCGCTGGCTCGCCGCGTTCACCGAACGCCTCGACGACCTGTCCGTGCTGGTCGTCGTCGCCCGCCGGCCCGGCGAGGCCGGCGGTGACAGCGCCCGCCACCTCGACACGGTGGCCGCCGCCGCGGGCCGCCCCGTCAGCAACCTCAGCGCCCTCACCCCGGACGCCACCGCCGGCATCACCCGCGCCACCCTCGGCCGGCACGCCGACGCCCCGTTCTGCCGCGAGGTCTGGGCCGTCACCGGCGGCAACCCGTACGAGACCGTCGAACTCCTCGCCAAGGTGCAGGACGGCGAGTTCGAACCGGTCGAGTTCCCGGGCCGGCGAACTGCGCGCCATGAACCGCTCCGCCCGCGGCGGCGGACTCGTCGCCCGCCTGGAGGACCTCGGCATCGACGCCACCCGGTTCGCCTGGGCCGCCGCCATCCTCGGCACCGGCATCACCGTCGACCTGGTCGCCCAGCTCGCCACCATGGGCGACGACGACGCCCGGCGCTGCGCCGAACAGCTGGTCGGCTCCCGCATCCTCACCGAACCCGACCCGGCCGGCGCCCGCGCGGACGACGGCGACCTGGAGTTCGTCCACCCGCTCATCGCCACCGCCGTCTACAACTCCATCCCGCCCGCGATGCGCACCGCCATGCACGGCATCGCCGCACAGGTCGTCACCGAGTCCGGCCGGGGTGCCGCCGCGGCGGCCCGGCACCTCCTCGAAGTACACCCGGACGACGACGAGGAACTCGTCGAGCAACTGCGCGAGGCCGCCCGCGAACACCTCGCCGTAGGCGCGCCCGACGCGGCCCGCCGCTGCCTGGAACGCGCCCTCGTCGAGCCGCCCCGGCCCGAGGTGCACGCGCACGTGCTGTACGAACTGGGCTGCGCCACCCTCCTGACCGCACCCGCGACCACCATCGACCATCTCCAGACCGCCCTCGCCATGCCCGGCCTCGAAGGCGACGCCCGCATCGACGCCGTCGTCCGCCTCTCCCAGGCGCTGCTCCACAACGACCAGCTGGAGGAGGCGGTCCGCACCGTCGAGGCTGAGGCCGCCCGGCAGGAACCGGGGCCCGCCAAACTGCGGCTGCAGGCAGTGCACTTCATGTGGGAGGGCATCCACGCCGGAGAGGCGGCCCCGCCCGGCCGCTCCGAGAGCCTCGCCGCGCTCGCCGGGACCTGCACCGGCCGCGACAACTCCGAGCGTGCGCTGCTCATCCTGCGCGGCTTCGACGCCCTGACCCACGGCGAGAGCGCCGAGGAGGTCGTCGAGCTGTGCGACCGGGCGCTCGTCAACGGCCGCCTCGCCCCCGGACTCGGCTGGACCGACTCCGAGTGGGGCATCGAACTGCTGCTGATGCTCGCCAACGCGTACGCCTACACCGACCGCCTCGACCGCGCCGAAGCCCTGTACACGGAAGGCCTGCGCGCCTACGAGACCGCGGGCTGGAGCGGCGGCCACCTCGCCCTGGCCCACGCCTACGTCGGCCTCGGCCACCGCAGGCGCGGCCGGCTCCGGGAGGCGGAGGCGTCCCTGCGGGAGTCGCTGCGCATCGCCGAGCGCGTCGGCCGCGGCCTGCCCCTGTACTGGTCGGCCACCTGCAACCTGGTCGACACCCTGCTCGCCCGCGGCCATGCCCAGGAGGCCTGGGAGGTCGCCGAGCAGTACGGGTTCGCCCCGCCCTACCCGTCCACCATCGTGCTGCCCGACCCGCGTTCGGTACGCGGCCGGCTGCTCCTCGCGGTCGGCCGCACCAAGGACGGCGTCAACGAACTGGAGGCAGCGGAGAAGGCGGCTGCCGCGCGCGGCCACCACAACCCCGTGATGGTCCCGTGGGCCGTCGACCTGGCCCGGGCGCTGGCCAAGGAGGATCCGGCCCGCGCCGCCCGGCTCGCCACCGACGCCCGCCGGCAGGCCGAGCGGTTCGGCACGGACACCGCCATCGGCGAGGCCCTGCGCTGCGCCGCCGCCCTGGAGACCGGCCAGCGCGCCGTCCGCCTCGCCGCCCAGGCCGTCGCCTACCTGGAGGCCTCGCCCTGCCAGTACGAACACGCGGCGGCCCGCGTCGAATACGGCATCGCATCCCGCTCGGTCGCCGAACTCAACCGCGGTCTGGCACTGGCGCGGTCGTGCGGCGCGGACGGGCTGGTGGAGCGGGCGCGGGTGGCGCTGGAGACGGGGCGGGGGCTCGGGTAAATCCGGTCGTCGGTCGTCGGTCGTCGGTTGCTGGTCGTCGGTCGTCGGTCGCCGGTCGCCGGTCTTCGGTCGACCATCGACCGTGCCGGTATGCGATCGACGGTGGCTGTATGCGATGCCGTATCCAATCGGCACCCAGCCGACGTTCAGTCGACGGATATCGCATACAGAGGGCATCGCATACTGCGGGGATCGCATACGGCGGGAACTGCATGCAGCGGGTATTGCATGCAGTCGTCCCCCGACCGGCGGCGTCACCCGGTGCCGTCCTCCGCCGCCTCCGCCGCCTCCTCCTCCGCGAGCACCCGCTGGGCCGTGGCGAACGCCGAGTTGGTCGCCGGCACCCCGCAGTACACGGCCGTCTGCAGCAGCACCGCGCCGATCTCCTCCGGGGTGAGCCCGTTGCGCCGCGCCGCGCGGATGTGCATCGCGAGCTCGTCGTAGTGGCCGTGCGCGACCAGTGCCGTCAGCGTGATCATGCTGCGCTCGCGGCGGGTGAGCGTCGGGTCGGTCCAGATCTCGCCCCAGGCGTAGCGGGAGATGAAGTCCTGGAAGCGCGCGGTGAACGGGGTCTGCCGGGCCTGGGCCCGGTCCACGTGGGCGTCGCCGAGAACTTCGCGCCGTACCGCCATGCCGCGCCCCGCCGCCCGGTCGAAGTGGGTGCGCAGGGCGGTCAGTACGGCCTCGGGGCACTGGGCGGGCGCCAGGTGCGAGGCCCCGGGGAGTTCGACGAGCGCGGCGCCCGGCACGGCGTCGGCGATCTCCCGCAGGTGGGCGGGGGGCGTCGCGGGGTCCTGGCGGCCCGCGACGAGCAGGGTCGGTACGGCGATCCCGGGGAGCCGGTCGCGCAGGTCGAAGGCGGCCAGCGCGTCGCAGCAGGCGGCGTACGCCTCCGGGGCGGCGTTCCGGTGGTCGGCCACGAGCCGTGGCACGGTGAAGCCGGGCGTGAACCAGCGGGCGTCGGCGTTGTCGGCCAGCCGGCCCAGGCCCTCCCGGCGGACCCGCTCGGCCCGCTCCCGCCAGGGCTGTTCGCCGCCGAAGTGGGCCGAGGAGCAGATGACGGCCAGGGATGTGAGCCGTTCGGGGTGGTGCACGGCGAGGTGCAGACCCACCGCGCCGCCGAGGGACACGCCCGCGTAGCCGAACCGGTCGATGCCGAGGGAGTCGGCGAGCGCGAGCACCAGTCCGGCCAGGTCGCCGACGCTCGCCCCCGGCCCGATCAGGTCCGCCGCCGAACCGCCGTGGCCCGGCAGGTCCCAGCGGACCACTCGGTGGGTGATGGACAGCTCGGGGGCGACGGCGTCCCACAGGGCGTACGAGGTGCCGAGGGAGGGGCCGAGCAGCAGCGGGGGAGCGGAAGCGGGCCCTTCGGTGAGGTGGTTGAGGAGTGTGTGGGTCAACGTCGCTCCAGCGCACGGTCGGTGAGAGCTCCGGCGGAGCCGGTGTAGCGGGCGGGGTCGGTGAGCTCGTCGAGGTCGGCGTCCTTCAGCTCCGGTACCTCGGAGAGGAGTTCGCGAAGACCGCGGTCCTCGGTGTGCGCGCGGCGGGCGAGTTCGGTCAGCAGTTTTTTGGCGCGGGCGCGACCGAGGAGGGGGGCCAGTTCGGCGGACAGCCGCTCGGAGACGATCAACCCGTGGGTGAGGCCCAGGTGTTCGCGCATGGTGTCCGGGTGAACCCGCAGGCCCTCGGCCAGTTCGGCGGCATCCCGGGCGGCGCCGCCGACCATCCGCAGCAGGTCCCGCAGCGGCTCCCATTCGGCGTGCCAGGCCCCGGCCGGCCGTTCGTCCTCGGCCGTCAGCGAGCCGTACAGGGTGGCGGTGAGCTGCGGTGCACGCCGGGCCACGGCCGCGAGGAGCGTCGCCCGCACGGGGTTCGCCTTGTGCGGCATGGCCGAGGAACCGCCACCGCTGCCCTCGGTGACCTCGCCGATCTCGGTGCGGGACAGGGTGAGCACGTCCGCCGCGATCTTGCCGAGCGCCCCGGCGGTGAGGGCCAGGCACCCGGCGAGGTCGGCGATCGGTGTGCGCAGGGTGTGCCAGGGCAGCAGGGGTTCGCGCAGGCCGAGTTCCCTCGCGTAGGCGGCGGGCAGGGCGACGGGGTCCTGGGCGCCGTACGCCGCGAAGGCCGCCAGCGTTCCGGCGGCTCCGCCGAGCTGGGCCGGCAGTGAGTCCCGTACCGCCGTCGCCCGGTCCCGGGCGTCCAGGACCAGCGACCGCCATCCGGCCGCCTTCAGCCCGAACGTCGTCGGCACGGCGTGCTGGGTCAGCGTCCGCCCGGGCATCGGGGTGTCGCGGTGCTCCGCGGCCAGCGCGGCCAGCGCCTGCTCCGCGCGTGCCAGGTCGGCCCGGATGAGGTCGAGGGTGCGGGTGGCCACCAGCATCGTCGCGGTGTCCATGATGTCCTGGCTGGTCGCGCCCCGGTGGACGTACGGCCCGTACTCCTCGCCGACCGCCTTCGTCAGTTCCTCGACCAGGGGAATGACGGGGTTCCCGCCGTTGCGGGTGCGTGCCGCCAGCGTCCGTATGCCGAAGCCCGCCGGGTCGGCCGCCTCGGTCACCGCGACCGCGGCCCCCTCGGGGGCGAGCCCCAGGGCGGCCTGGGCCCGGGTCAGGGCGGCCTCCGCGTCGAGCAGCGCGCGCAGATACGCGTGGTCGCTGGTGGCGCCGGCCGCGGCGGCACCGGTCCACTCGGGGGCGAGCAGACCGGTGTCGGCGTAGGGAGCTGTCACTGGAACTCCAGGAAGACCGTTTCGCCTTCGCCCTGAAGGCGGATGTCGAAACGGTACGTGCCGTGGCCCTCGTCGGCGGCGATCAGCGTGCCGCGCCGCCGCGGGTCCAGCCCGGCGAGCAGCGGGTCGGCGGCGAGGGCGGCCTCGTCGCCCGGCAGGTAGATCCGGGTGAACAGGTGGGTGAGCAGGCCGCGCGCGAACACGCACACGCTCAGGCAGGGGGCGCTGTGCCCGCGCGCGCCGGGCCGCAGTGTGCGCGCGTACCAGTGGCCGCCCGCGTCGGTCTGGATCCGGCCCCAGCCGGTGAACTCCACGCCGTTGCGGCCGAGGAACCCGCCGCTCGCCGGGTCGCGGCGCATGGAGCCGTCGGTGGTCGGCACCCGGCCGTCCGGGTCCGGTCCCCACAGTTCCACGAACGCGTCCGGCAGCGGCTTGCCCTCGCCGTCGTACACGTACCCCTGGAGGGTGATGGTGTCCGGGTGGCCGAGCGGGGCGATGTCACCGCCGCCGGGGAAGGGCAGCGCGTAGCCGTAGAAGGGGCCGACCGTGTGCGAGGGGGTGGGCAGCACGCTCTCCGGCCGGCCGGTGTCGATCTTCGTCATCGGGGTCAGCGTCCTTCTTCGATCCAGGTGGCGTCGGGCCCGTCCAGCACGATGTCCCAGTGGTAGCCGAGCGAGAACTCCGGTACGGACAGGCTGTGGTCGTAGGTGGCGATCAGCCGCTGCCGGGCCGCGTCGTCCGTGACGGACTGCAGGATCGGGTCGTAGGGAAAGAGCGGGTCATTGGGGAAGTACATCTGCGTCACCAGCCGCTGGGTGAACGCGGTGCCGAAGACGGAGAAGTGGATGTGGGCCGGGCGCCAGGCGCCCATGTGGTTGCGCCAGGGGTAGGGGCCGGGCTGGATGGTGGTGAAGCGGTAGAAGCCGTCGGTGTCGGTGAGGGTGCGGCCGACGCCGGTGAAGTTCGGGTCCAGCGGGGCGTCGTGCTGTTCGTGCTGGTGGGCGTAGCGGCCGGCCGAGTTGGCCTGCCAGATCTCGACCAGCTGGCCGCGCACCGGGCGGCCGTCGCGGTCGAGGAGGCGGCCGGAGACGGTGATGCGCTCGCCGATCGGCTCGCCGGTGTGCTGCCGGGTGAGGTCGTTGTCGGTCTCGGTGATGTCGCGTTCCCCGAAGGCGGGGGAGTGCAGCTCCATCAGCTCGGGGTCCTTGGTCACGTCGATGGTGACCGGCGGCTGCTTCGGGTGGCGGAGGACGGAGGAGCGGTAGGGGGCGTAGTCGCGGCGCGGGTGGTGCTCGACGGGCGCGCCGTCGGCCACGCGCTTCTCGTACGCGGCGTGCTCGGCCGCGATCTCCTGGTCGATGTCCTGCTGGGTGAGGGTCATGCGGGGTTCCTAGCGTTCGAGGACGAGGGCGAGGCCCTGGCCCACGCCGATGCAGAGGGTGGCGACGCCGGTGCCGGAGCCGCGCCGGGCGAGCTGGTGGGCGACGGTGCCGGCGAGGCGGGCACCGGAGGCGCCGAGCGGATGGCCGAGCGCGATGGCTCCTCCCTGCGGGTTGAGGACCGCCGGGTCGAACTCGGGCCATTCGGCGAGGCAGCCGAGGACCTGGGCGGCGAACGCCTCGTTCAGCTCCAGGAGCGAGAGGTCGCCGAATCCCTTGCCCGCCTTGGCGAGGGCGCGGCTCACGGCCTCGACGGGGGCGAGCCCGAAGTAGTGCGGGTCGGTCGCCGAGACGCCGGTGGCGGTGATCCGGGCGAGGGGTTCGCGGCCGGTGGCCCGCAGGCCCTCCTCGTCGGTGAGGAGCAGTGCGGCGGCGCCGTCGTTGAGCGGTGAGGCGTTGCCCGCGGTGACCGTGCCTTGCTCTGTGCGGAAGGACGGCTTCAGCTTCGCCATCGCGGCGAGGGAGGCGTCCGGCCGTACGCACTCGTCGGCGGCGAAGACGACCGTGTCGCCCTTGCGCTGCGGGACGGGCACGGGGGCGAGTTCGGCGTCGAAGAGGCCCTCGGTCTGGGCGCGGGCGGCCTTGTGGTGGCTGTGCAGGGCGAACTCGTCCTGCTGCTCGCGGCTGATCTTGTGCTTGTCGGCGATGAGTTCGGCCGACTCGCCCAGCGGGATGGTCCACTGCGGGTTCATCGCCGGGTTGACCATGCGCCAGCCCAGGGTGGTGGAGTACAGCTCGGCGTGCCCGGCCGGGAAGGGCCGGTCGCTCTTGGGCAGCACGTACGGTGCCCTGGTCATGGACTCCACCCCGCCGGCCAGGGTGATGGAGGCGTCTCCGACCGCGATGGCGCGGGCGGCCTGGACCACGGCTTCCAGCCCCGAGGCGCACAGCCGGTTGACGGTCACGCCGGGCACGGAGGTGGGCAGGCCCGCGAGCAGGGCGGCCATGCGGGCGACGTTGCGGTTCTCCTCGCCCGCCCCGTTGGCGCTGCCGAAATAGACGTCCTCGATGCGGGACGGGTCCAGCTCCGGTGTGCGGGTGAGGAGTGCGCGGATGGCGTGGGCGGCGAGGTCGTCCGGGCGGACGCTCGCCAGGGCGCCGTTGTAGCGGCCGACCGGGGTGCGGACGGCGTCGACGAGGTAGACGTCCCTCATGACCGGGTCTCCTCCGGGATGCGCACCTTGGCCGCGGTCCGCGCGGTGATCTCCTCGGCCGTCACGCCCGGGGCGCACTCCACGAGCACCAGGCCGTCCTCGCTCACGTCGAGGACGCCGAGGTCGGTGATGATCCGGTTCACGCACGCCCGGCCCGTGAGCGGCAGCGCGCACTCCTCGAGGATCTTCGGTGAGCCGTCCTTCGCGGTGTGCGTCATCACGACGACGACCGTACGGGCGCCGTGGACGAGGTCCATGGCGCCGCCGATGCCGGTGATCAGCTTGCCGGGGACGGCCCAGTTGGCGAGGTCGCCTCGGGCGGAGACCTGCATGGCGCCGAGGACGGCGACGTCGATGTGCCCGCCGCGGATCATCGAGAAGGACAGCGCCGAGTCGAAGAAGGAGGCGCCGGGCAGGACGGTGACGGTCTCCTTGCCGGCGTTGATCAGGTCCGGGTCGACCTGGTCGTCGGTGGGGTAGGGGCCGGTGCCCAGGATGCCGTTCTCCGACTCCAGGATCACCTCGACGCCCTCGGGGAGGTGGTTGGGGATCAGTGTCGGCAGGCCGATGCCGAGGTTGACGTACTGGCCGTCCTCGAGTTCGCGGGCCGCGCGGGCGGCCATCTGCTCGCGTGTCCAGGCCATCAGCCGCTCACCGTCCGCTGCTCGATCTTCTTGTCCGCCGCCTGCTCGGCGGTGAGGGCCACGACCCGCTGTACGAAGATGCCGGGCAGATGCACCACGTCCGGGTCGATCTCCCCGGGTTCCACGAGCTGTTCCACCTCGGCGATCGTCACCCGGCCCGCCATGGCGGCGAGGGGGTTGAAGTTCCGGGAGGACTTGTTGAAGACGAGGTTGCCGTGCCGGTCGCCCTTCGCGGCCCGCACCAGGGCGAAGTCGGTGCGGATGCCGCGCTCCAGGACGTACTCCTCGCCGTCGAACTCCCGTACCTCCTTCGGCGGCGAGGCGAGCGCGACTCCGCCGGAGCCGTCGTAGCGCCAGGGCAGCCCGCCGTCGGCGACCTGGGTGCCCACGCCCGCGGGGGTGTAGAAGGCGGGGATCCCGGCGCCCCCGGCCCGCAGCCGTTCGGCGAGCGTGCCCTGCGGGATCAGCTCCACCTCCAGTTCCCCGGCCAGGTACTGGCGGGCGAACTCCTTGTTCGCGCCGATGTAGGAGCCGGTGACCCGGGAGATCCGGCCGGCGGCCAGCAGGACGGCGAGCCCGGACTCCATCGCCCCGCAGTTGTTCGACACCACGCTCAGACCCGTCGTGCCGCGCTCGTACAACGCCTGGATCAGCACGTTCGGCACGCCGCTCAGCCCGAAGCCGCCGACCGCCAGCGACGCGCCGTCCGGCACATCGGCCACCGCCTCCAGGACCGTGGCGACCACCTTGTCCATCCGCGAAGCCCCCTCTCTGGAATTAATCAGGGCACTGAGTATTTCAGCGAGGTTCCTCACGCTGCCACCGCGGGCGCGCAAGCGTCAATACCTCGGACGATGGCGGTCTTGTGCACAGACAGGCGGGCGTGCGCCGGGTATTGTTCAGTGCACCAACGAATACGATCACGCACACGACCAGGGGAGCGCACATGGCCGCGGTGGACCTCACCACCCACCCCGGGCACCTGGCCCGACGGCTGCAGCAGGCGCACTACCTGCTGTGGAACACGATGGTCTCGGAGGAGATCACCTCGCCGCAGTTCGCGGTCCTGAACGCGCTCGTCGCCGAGCCCGGCCTCGACCAGCGCACCGTCGGGGAGCGGGTGGGCCTGGACCGGTCGACGATCGCCGAGGTCATCAGCAGGCTCTCCCGCCGGGGACTGCTGGACAAGGTCCGCGACCCGCAGGACGGCCGCCGCTTCCTGCTGCGCCTGACCGAGGACGGCGCGCGCACCCACCGCAAGCTGACCGTGCGCACCGCCCGGATGAACCAGGTCTTCCTCGCGCCGCTCTCCGCCGACGAGCAGCGGCTCTTCTTCGACCTCATCCGCCGGGTCTCGGACGCGGCGGAGGGCCTGCGCAACCCGGCGGAACCCCTCGTCGCGCAGCCCTGAGCCCCGACCCGGTCAGCCGGGCGCGGGGGCGAACACCACCCACACCTGGCCGGGGGCGAAGTTCACGGCGGCGCCGTCCTCACCCGTGAACCCGGTGCCGTCGGCCGCCGTCGCACGCTTCCACGTCGCGTCGAACACCTTTCCGTCGCGCAGCACTTCCGCCCGGCCCGAGCCGACCGTCTCGGTGTACGGCGTCAGGTTGCCCAGCACGTCCTGGTACGCCGAGTCGCGCACCCGCACGTACTGCACGACGACCGTCGCGGGAGCCACCCGCTCGCCGTCGGCCGTCACGGTGGGCGTGCCGTCCATCGCGACCAGCCAGCGGCCCCGCTCCGCGGACCAGGTGAAGGTGAAGCGGGCGGCCGGGTAGCGCACGGTGCGGGTCGTCTCGGGCGTGCCGCCGGAGGGGGCCGGGCCGTAGTGGAAGCCCGTGTTCAGCGCCGCCCGGCCCGGTGCCGACGGCAGCAGTACGGCCGGGCGCAGATAGAGGTTGTGCGGCGCGGCCCGGTCGGTGCCGCGGCGGTAGGCACCGGCCGCGTCGCCGGGGGTCGCCTCCCGCAGGGGCGCCCGGTCGATGAGCGGCAGCAGCCTGTGCTGCGCGCCAGAGAAGGCGAGGACCGGCCGGTCGAACTGGCGCAGCAGTTCCAGGTCGGACTCGCGGGCGCTGCGCACCGGCCCGACCGACTCCGGCAGCCGGGTGGCGTACACCGCCATCAGGCGGCTCAGTCCGCCCTCGACCTGCTCGGCGTAGATCACGTCCGCGGCCTGCAGTCCCGTCTGCGGCCGGGCCGCCGGCACGTTGTCGATCTTCACGGCGAGCACCGAACCGCTGCTCGGGGTGGGGCTGTGGCCACGGGTGTTGTCGTCGGGGCGGTGCGCGGTCGTGCAGCCCGCCGCGAGGGCCGCCGTGAGCACGGCGGCCAGCACCGCCGCCGGCACCGCCCTCGCCGTGGCGCGCCGCGTGCGCGCTCTGTGCCGTATGCCCACCGTCGCCACCCCGTTTCCGGTCTTCGGTTGTTCTTCGATTGTTCTCCGAATGCGTGCTCATCGGCTCATCGATGCGCATAGCCGATCGAATCGGGTACCCGGGGGCCACACGCGACGGAGGGAGCGCGACGCGATGAAGGCAGTTACCTGGCAGGGAAAGCGGGACGTACGGGTGGAGGACGTGCCCGATCCCCGGATCGAGGAGCCGACCGACGCCGTCATCCGCATCACGTCCACCGGGCTGTGCGGCTCGGACCTGCATCTGTACGAGGTGCTCACCCCGTTCATGACCCCGGGCGACATCCTCGGTCACGAACCGATGGGCATCGTGGAGGAGGTCGGCCCCGATGTGCCCGATCTCAGGCCGGGCGACCGGGTGGTGGTGCCGTTCCAGATCTCCTGCGGGCACTGCTTCATGTGCTCGGCCGGACTGCAGACCCAGTGCGAGACCACCCAGGTCACCAGCGAGGGCATGGGCGCCGCCCTGTTCGGCTACACCCGGCTGTACGGCGCGGTACCGGGCGCCCAGGCCGAGTACCTGCGGGTCCCGCAGGCGCACTACGGCCCGATCAAGGTGCCCGAGGGACCGCCCGACGACCGTTTCGTCTACCTCTCCGACGTGCTGCCCACCGCCTGGCAGGCGGTCGCCTACGCCGACGTCCCGCGCGGCGGCAGCGTCGCCGTGCTCGGCCTCGGACCCGTCGGCGACATGGCCTGCCGGATCGCCCTGGCGCGCGGCGCCGGGCGGGTGTTCGGGGTGGACCTGGTCCCGGAGCGGCTGGCCCGGGCCCGTCGGCGGGGCGTGGACACGTACGACCTGCGGGGCTTCGACGGGGAGAAGGAACTGGTCGAGGCGATCCGCGACGAGACCGGGGGGCGCGGCCCCGACGCGGTGATCGACGCCGTCGGCACCGAGGCGCACGGCAGCGCGGCCGCCCGCCTCGTCCAGCAGGCCGCCGCCGTGATGCCCCGCAAGCTCGGCGGGCCGCTCGCGGAACGCTTCAGCGTGGACCGGCTCGCCGCCCTGCACACCGCGATCGACCTGGTACGACGCGGGGGTACGCTCTCCCTCATCGGCGTCTACGGCGGCATGGCGGACCCGATGCCGATGCTCACCCTCTTCGACAAGCAGATCCAGATGCGGATGGGCCAGGCCAACGTGCGCCGCTGGAGCGGCGACATCCTGCCCTACCTGACCGACGCGGACCCGCTCGGCGTCGACGACTTCGCCACCCACCGGGTGCGGTTGTCCGAAGCGCCGCACGCGTACGAGATGTTCCAGCGCAAGCAGGACGGCGCGGTCAAGGTCCTCTTCCAGCCCTGACCCGCAGGGCGGCCCGCACGCCGGGCGCCTACGGTCCCAGGATCTCCCCGAGGTCGTAGCGCACCGGCTCCTCCAGCTGGGCGTATGTGCAGCTCTCCGGCGTCCGGTCGGGGCGCCAGCGGCGGAAGCGGGCCGTGTGCCGGAAGCGGGCACCGTTCTCCATGTGGTCGTAGGCCACCTCGGCGACCCGCTCCGGCCTGAGCGGTACCCAGGACAGGTCCTTCTTGCCCGACCAGCGGCTGGGCGCCCCGGGCAGCCGGGCCGTCTCGTGGGCCGCCTCGTCGGACCAGGCCGCCCACGGATGCCCGGCGACCTCGTCCATGCGCAGCGGTTCGAGCTCTTCGACCAGTTCGGCGCGCCTCTTCATGGGAAAGGCGGCGGACACGCCCACATGCTGCAGGCGGCCCCCGTCGTCGTAGAGGCCGAGCAGCAGCGAGCCGACCACGGGTCCGCTCTTGTGCAAGCGGTAGCCGGCCACCACGACGTCGGCGGTGCGCTCGTGCTTGACCTTGAACATCACCCGCTCGTCGGGCCGGTAGCGCAGGGTGAGCGGCTTGGCGATCACCCCGTCCAGTCCGGCCCCCTCGAACCGCTCGAACCATTGCCGCGCCACCTCGATGTCCGTCGTCGCCGGCGCCAGGTGCACGGGCGCGGTCACCCCGCCCAGCGCCTGGACGAGCAGCGCCCGCCGGTCGGTGAGCGGTACGTCCATCAGGGACTCGCCGTCCAGCGCCAGCAGGTCGAAGGCGACGAGGGAGGCCGGGGTCCTCTCGGCCAGCATCCGCACCCGGGAGTCCGCCGGGTGGATGCGCTCGGTGAGGGCGTCGAAGTCGAGCCGCCCCTCCCGGGCGATGACGATCTCGCCGTCCAGCACACAGCGCTCCGGCACCCGCTCCTTCACGGCCGCCACCAGCTCCGGGAAGTACCTGGTGAGCGGCTTGCCCGTACGGCTGCCGAGCTCGACCTCGTCCCCGTCGCGGAACACGATCGCCCGGAACCCGTCCCACTTCGCCTCGTACTGCATGTCCGGCGGGATGCTCGCCACCGACTTGGCGAGCATCGGCTTCACGGGCGGCATCACCGGCAGGTCCATGTTCCGATTCTGCTCGCATACGCCACCGGTCGCCCGGTGTGCGAGGTATGCGCCCCGCGCCTACCGTGGCCGCATGGGCGAAGCGGTGGAACTGGAGGTGGGCGGCCGGACCGTGCGGCTGTCGAGCCCGGACAAGGTGTTCTTCCCGGAGCGCGGTTTCACCAAGCTGGACGTCGCCCGGTACTACGCCGCGGTCGGCCCCGGCATCCTGCGTGCCCTGCGCGACCGCCCCACCACCCTGGAGCGCTATCCGGACGGGGTGAGCGGCGAGTGGTTCTTCCAGAAGCGGGCGCCCAAGGGCATGCCCGACTGGATCCCCACGGCCCACATCACCTTTCCCAGTGGCCGCAGCGCCGACGAGATGTGCCCCACCGAGGAGGCCGCCGTGGTGTGGGCCGCCCAGTACGGCACGCTCACCTTCCACCCCTGGCCCGTGCGCCGCACCGACGTCGACCGCCCGGACGAACTCCGCCTCGACCTCGACCCGCAGCCCGGCACCGACTACGACGACGCCGTCCGCGCCGCCCACGAACTGCGCGCCGTCCTCGACGAGTTCGGCGGCCTGCGCGGCTGGCCCAAGACCTCCGGCGGCCGGGGCCTGCACGTCTTCGTCCCCATCGAACCGCGCTGGACCTTCACCCAGGTGCGGCGCGCCGCGATCGCCGTCGGCCGGGAGATGGAGCGGCGGATGCCGGAGCACGTGACGATCAAGTGGTGGAAGGAGGAACGCGGGCGCCGTATCTTCCTGGACTACAACCAGACGGCCAGGGACCGCACCATCGCCTCCGCCTACTCCGTACGGCCCCACCCGCACGCCCCGGTCTCGGCACCCCTGCGCTGGGAGGAGGTGGCTGCGGCCCGCCCCCGGGACTTCGACCTCGCGACCATGCCCGCCCGGTTCGCCGAACTCGGCGATGTGCACGCCGACATGGACGGCCACGCCTTCTCCCTCGACGCCCTGCTGGAACTCGCCCGCCGCGACGAGCACGACCACGGCCTGGGCGACCTGCCGTACCCGCCCGAGTATCCGAAGATGCCGGGGGAGCCCAAGCGGGTGCAGCCGAGCCGGGCGCGGCGCGAGGAGACCTCCTAGCGCGGGCCGTCCTCGTCCGCCCCGCACTCCTTCCTGACCGCCTGTGCGCCGAACGCGGCGAGGACGCGGCGGCAGTCGTCGAGCAGGGCCACGTCGCCGTGGACGTGGTAGCGCATGTTCCCCGGACCGCCGGTGTTGTCGTGGCGGCGCGGCGAGGCCAGTTCCGCGCGTATCAGCGGCAGGGCGGGCGCGGCAGCCGGACCCAGCCCGGCGAGCCACCGGGCGGTCCCGGGGCGTGTCCCCGGTGCCGCCGTCCACTGGGCGAGCAGGACCGGCAGCACCTCGTCGGTCGCCCCGGTCACCCGCCACAGGGCGATCGCCGCCCGCGCGGGTTCCTCACCGGCCGCGATCAGCTCACGCAGCCGGGGTGCCAGCGGCGCGCCGGACGGGCCGAGCGCCTCGGCCAGCCGCAGTGCGGCGGACCGCTCGACCCACCGCCCGGACATCAGGGCGTCACCGGCGGCCGTCAGCGCGGCCTCGGCGGCCCCGGCGTCCCGGGTCAGCGCCCACAGGGCCTCGGCAACGTGGACGCGGTCCTCGTCGGGCACGGTGCCGCTCTCCCACAACTCCCGTGCGCGCGGTGCCGCTTCGGCGCCGCGGCGGCCGTAGGCGGTGAGCCCCCGCAGCACCTGGAGGCGTGTGCGGCGGTCGTCCGTGCCGCCGAGCATCGCCGCGAGCAGCGGCACCGACCCGGGGTGGGCGAGCGCGCCCAGGCCCTGGACGAGGCGGTCCCGGGCCTCGCCGGGCACCTGGTGGCCGAGCGCGGCGAGTCTGTCGTGCAGCACCGGGCCCAGCGGGGCCGCCGCCTCGGCGCCGAGCGCCCCGATCCATCTCACCAGGTTCTCGGGGACCTCGATCGTCTCCAGGACGGAGGTGAGCGCGGGCACGACCCGCTCGTCGCCCTGCAGCGTCAGCACCTCGAACGCCAAGCCGACCGCCGTGTCCCGCCAGGCCGTGCCGGTCTCCGGCTCCCGGTCCTCCCAGCTCTCGATGTACGCCACCAGGCCCTCGGCCGCGCAGTGCGCGACCGGTGCGAGGTAACGGAGTTCGCGCAGGACCGACTTGTGCAGCCGCACATCGTCCTCGGCCAGCAGCCGGGCGAGCGCCAGCACCGGCTCGTCGTCCGGGGCCCGCCACCCCGTCAGCAGCCGCCCGGCCATCCCGACGGCCTGGGCCCGCTGCACCCGGTCGGGGCTGCGCAACTGGGCGACGAGCAGCGGCAGGCGTACGTCGACCCGGTCGCGCAGCTGCCGGTGCAGCTCGGTGAGGAGCTCGTCCGCGTCGTCGACGCCCAGACTCCGGCGGTGCTCGGCGTGCAGCTCGCGCACGTGCGAGATCAGGGTGTCCGTGCGCGGCCGGTCCGGCTCGGCCGGGGGCGGCCCCAACTCCTTGGCCTCGCGGGCCAGACGCATCACCTCCAGGGCGATCTCCACGGCGTCGTCCGGCAGACGGCCGGGCGCGCAGCGCGCCAGCTGGATCAGCGCGGTCAGCCGCAGTTCGGGATCGGGCGTGCCGGACACGACATCCCGCAGGGCGCGGCCCGCCTCCGCGCCGAGGACGTCGGCGTGCCGGACGGCCAGCGTGCCCAGGGCACGGACCAGCGACCGGGCGGCCTGCGGATCGGGTTCGGCGGGCAGCCGCTCGCCGAGGGCGCCGAACACCCGCACCGGATCGGGATGCAGCTGCGCCAGCGCGCCCGGCAGCGCCGCACGCACCCCCGGGTCCGGGTCGTCCAGCAGGTCCAGGAAGACACCGGCGCGGGCCCGGACCATCGCGTGGGCCTCGCGGTGGTGCCGCGACCAGTCCTCGTCGTCGTCCCCGTACTCGTCGAAGGCGTCCGCCGGGTCGCCGTCGTCGTCCTCGTCCTCGTCGTCCGGCCGTCCCGCGATGCTGCACAGCAGTCCGACGACGGCGCCCCGGTCGGCGAGCGCCGAGGTGGTGACCAGCTCGAACAGAAACGGTATGCACGCCACGGTGCTGTCGTAGACGTCACCCTGGTGGTGCACCGCGCCGTACATCCCGTCCAGCGCGATCTCCCGCCGCTCCGGATCGTCCGACGCCAGCCCCCACAGCAGGTCCGGAACGTCCGTCGCCGAGTCGGTGTACGCATGCCCGAGCGACGCCCAGTCGATCTCGTCGATCCCCGTGAACACCCCTGCTTCCCCCTTGCCCTGGCGTGCGGTCCGCCACTGATCACAGCATGCCGCACGCCACTGACAACGGGCCCCGACGACGGGTCGGAGCACGGACTCAGGCGAGGTCCAGGACGGTCCACTCCTCGTACGGCTCCTCCTGGACGTGGAGACGGGCGCCCCGGCAGACCACCCGGCACCGCCCGAGCATCGCCCCGTCGGGGCGGGCCAGGTGCCCTTCCGACACCGCCTCGACCGCCGTCTCCGTGAGGCGGCAGTCGACGATCCGGTCGCGGTCGTCGCCGTACCCGCCGAAGAACACCACCCGGTCTCCGTGCACCGCGAGGCCGTCCGCGCCCTCCACCGGGTTCCGCCGCACCCGGACCACTCCTTCGCCGCTTATCTCCAGGAGCGGGAAGTCGTCGTACGGGCAGGCCCAGGCGGCCCGTCCGGTCACGTTCAGGGCGTAGCAGTCGTCGATCGGGCCCGCTCCGGGCACCGGCTCGTACTGCCACAGCGGTTCACCGGTGCTGCTCCAGCGGCGCAGACCCGGACGGCCCAACTCGTCGGCGAACACGCCTTCGTCGAAGTGGGCGACCCACAGATCGCCCGCCTCGTCGGCCAGCAGATGTTCGATGCCGTCACCCACCTCGAACGACCACGACGGCCGGCCCAACGCGTCGAAGACCTGCACATGGTCGTCGTCGTCGCGCCTGCGCATGTCCGCGACGACGAAGCCGCCGTCCGGCAGGGCGTCGAGCGCGGGGAAGCGCGGCAGCACGGCGCTCAGCTGCGTCTCGTGCGAACGGCCGTCGTCGACGGTGACCACCACGGCGTCGTAGGGGTCGGCAAGCGGGCGGCCGGGCCGTCCGGCGAACAGCCAGTGGGCGCGGCCGAAGGCGTCGACGGTGCTGTGCAGAACCTCGCGGCCCCGGTACGCGCGCGGGAGACGGGCGTACGGGGTCAGGCGGTCAGGCGTCATGGGCCCTTCTCGTGGTCATGCGGCGATCATCGGCCCGCCCGGACCGGGTGCGCAACCGGTTTTCCCGGCGCCGAGAGCGCTCTCATCAGGGACTCGCGGCGGGGCTATCCTGATCCGCACCCCCCGGTGAGGAGCCCCGAAGTGACCGAGACAGCGCCGCGTCCCACACTGGAGGCCGTGGCCGCGCGGGCCGGGGTGTCACGGGCCACGGTGTCGCGGGTGGTCAACGGCGGGGACGGGGTCAGGGAGACCCTCGTCGAGCGGGTCCGGCTGGCCGTCGAGGAACTCGGTTACGTCCCCAACCAGGCGGCGCGCAGCCTGGTGACGAAACGGCACGACGCCGTCGCCGTCGTCATCGCCGAACCGGAGACCCGGGTCTTCGCCGACCCCTTCTTCGGGCTGCAACTGCGCGGCATCAGCAAGGAGCTGACAGCGCACGACAACCAGCTGGTGCTGCTGCTCACGGAGGGCAGGGACGACCACGCGCGCGTGGCCCGCTACCTCGCCGGCGGCCATGTCGACGGCGCGCTCGTCTTCTCCCTGCACCTGGACGACCCGCTGCCCGGGCTGATCCAGAAGGCCGGCGTGCCCACGGTGTTCGGGGGCCGGCCCGGGTGGAGCGACGGCACGGGCGGCGCGGTGGTGTACGTCGACAGCGACAACCGGGGCGGGGCCCGTACCGCCGTACGGCATCTCGTCGGCCTCGGCCGCGCACGGATCGCGCACATCACCGGCCCCCTCGACCAGACGTCCGCGGCCGACCGGCTCGACGGCTACCGGGACGTCATGGGCGACGCCGATCCCCGGCTGGTCGTGGAGAGCGACTTCACCCCGGCCGGCGGCGAGCGGGCGATGCGCGAACTGCTCGACCGCTGCCCGGACGTGGACGCCGTCTTCGCCGCCAACGACCTCGCCGCCTCCGGTGCCCTGCGCGTGCTGCGCGAGCGGGGGCGGCAGGTGCCCGAGGACGTGGCGGTGATCGGCTTCGACGACATGCTGCCCGTCGCCGAACAGACCGACCCGCCGCTGACGACGGTCCGTCAGGACATCGAGGAGATGGGCCGGCTGATGGCCCGCCTGCTGCTGAACGGCCTTGAGGGCCGCAACCGCGACGAGACGACCGCGGACCGGGCACCGGCCGGCGTGGTCCTGCCGACGACACTGGTCCGGCGCGCCTCCGCGTAGGACCGTCCGGCCGATCACCTGGGGAAAGCAGCGGCACCCTCCTGGGCCGCGGGCGGAGGAGGGCGCGTGGCGCCTCAGGCCGACGGCGCCACGCTCTTGATCACCGCGAAGCGGGCGCCGTAGGGGTCGGTGAGCTTGGCGAGGCGGCCGACGCCCTCCACGTCCGTGGCGGGCACGCTGACCGTGCCGCCCAGTTCCCGCGCCCTGGCGACCACGGCGTCGGTGTCCTCGACCTCGAAGTAGGGCAGCCAGTGCGGTCCGGCCTCCGCCTCGGCGGGGGCGGAGGCGAGCGGGACGACGCCGCCGAACATCGCGTCCTCCCCCGCACCGGCCGGATTGACGCAGGTGTAGGTGCCGCCGGGGAACGGCACGGCGGAGGTCTCCAGACCCAGCACCTGGTGGTAGAACGCGGCGGCGGCGGCCTCGTCCGGTGTGTACAGCTCGACCCAGCACAGCGACCCGGGTTCGCCCGCGACGTCCACGCCCTTGGTCTGCCCGGGCTGCCAGATGCCGAACGGCACGCCTGCATTGTCGGCGAGGACGGCCATGTGTCCCTGCCCCATCACGTCCGTCGGCTGGAACAGCACGCGGCCGTGCGCCTGCTCGGCGGCCTTGGCGGTGGCCTGGGCGTCCGCGCTCTGGAAGTACACGGTCCAGGACGGCGGGCCCTGCTCGGGCGTGGTCTGCATACCGCCGGCGACGGTTTTGCCGTCCAGCTGGAAGAAGCCGTACCCCCCGGCCTCGGGGCCCGCCGACTCGAACCGCCAGCCGAAGAGACCGCCGTAGAAGGAGACGGCGCCGTCGATGTCGGGCGAGCCGACGTCGAGCCAGTTGGGGGCGCCGTCGACGAAACGGGTGGTGAGCATGTCCGCCCTCCTCGCAAGGGTCCCGTGGTCTACTGCCGAGTCTGGCACCGCCCACTGACAATCGCTGCCCGGACACCGCCGCCCGCCGGACCGGCCCAGCCGTCACCCTGAGTGACTTTGTAGGTTCTCCCAGTCTCGTCGTGGCCGGGCGCGCCGCCGTGCGCCGCGTTGACCCGGCGTTGATCGAACGTTTTTCGCCGTCCGGAACGATCCTGGCCATGCACATCGAAACGATCACCCCGGCCGACTCCACTTGGCAGACGCAGGCGCTGTGCGCGCAGACCGGGGCGGACTTCTTCTTCCCGGAGCCGGGCAGCTCGGTGCGTGAGGCGAAGCGCATCTGCGGTATGTGCGAGATGCGCTCCGCCTGCCTGGAGTACGCGCTCGACAACGACGAGCGCTTCGGCGTGTGGGGTGGCCTGTCGGAGAAGGAGCGGCTGGAACTCCGGCGCACCTCCTCCTGATCCTCCTGATCGTCCTGATCTCTGGTCCGCGGGGGTGGGGTGCGGGGTTAGGATCCGGGGGCGCATCCGGACGTAGCGCAGAGGCAGGCGCACGCCTTGCTCAGGCGGATACGCCGGTTCGAATCCGGTCGTCCGGGTGCGTTCGCGGGGCCCTGTAGAGCAGAGGCAGACTCGCCGCCTTCTCAGGGCGGATACGCCGGTTCGAATCCGGCCGGGGCCACGGCACGGCGGACACGGGGCGGGGCGGATGGGCGAGACGGTCACCGAGGCGGAACTGGCGGCCTTCCACGAGGTCGTGGGCAAACTGCGGGCGCTGCCCGTCGACGACCCGGTGCGGCTGAGAGCCGAGCAGGTCGCCGCCTCCTTCGCCCGGGACGGACGGCTGCGCCGGCGCAAGACGCGCGGTGCGGCGGTCTCGGCGGCCGACGCCGCGGCCATGGCCGCCACCGCGACCGGCGCCCCGGACCGCCGGGAGGACGCGCCGCTGGCCGTGCCCGGCACGGGCGGCGTCTTCCACAAGCCGCGCACCTGCTACGTCTGCAAGTCGCCCTATCGACAAGTGGACTCCTTCTACCACCGGCTGTGCCCCGCGTGCGCCGCTGACCACACGGCCCGCCGCGCCCTGAGCACCGACCTGGCCGGGCGCCGGGCGCTGCTCACCGGCGGCCGGGTGAAGATCGGCTTCCAGCTGGCGCTGATGATGCTCAGGGACGGCGCCGAGGTCCTCGTCACCTCGCGCTTCCCGCACGACACCGTGCGCCGCTTCCGGGCCGCACCGGGCAGCGAGAAGTGGCGGGACCGGCTGACCGTACTCGCCGTCGACCTGCGCGACCCGCGCCAGGTGCTGGGCCTGTGCGAGGAGTTGCGGCGGGAGGGCAGGCCGCTGGACATCCTCGTCAACAACGCCGCCCAGACCGTACGGCGCCCGCCCGAGTCGTACGCGCTGCTGACCGCCGGGGAGTACGACGCGCTGCCCGAGGGCGCTCGGCAGGCGCCCGGGTTCACCCCGATGCGGATGCTGGCGGGCTCGGCCGCCGCCCTGCCCGCCGTGCTGCGCGAGGCCGACGAGGCGGGGCTGCTGCCCGATCCGTCCCCGGAGAACTCCTGGTCGGCCCGGCTCGGCGCGCTCGACGCGGCCGAGGTCCTGGAGACCCAGCTGGTCAACGCCCTCGCCCCGGCCCTGCTGTGCGACCGGCTGCTGCCGCTGCTGCTCGCCTCGCCGCACCCGCGCCGCTACGTGGTCAACGTGACGGCGGTCGAGGGCCGGTTCGCGGTCCGCAACAAGATGGCGGGCCATCCGCACACCAACATGGCCAAGGCCGCCCTCAACATGCTCACCCGCACCAGCGCCGCCGAACTCGCCGAGCGGGGTGTGCACATGTGCGCCGTCGACACCGGCTGGATCACCGACGAGAACCCGGCCCCGAAGAAGGCCCGCATGGCGGGCGCCGGGTTCCGCACCCCGCTGGACGTGGTGGACGGCGCCGCACGGGTGTACGACCCGATCGTGCGCGGCGAGGCGGGCGACCCGGTGTCCGGGGTGTTCCTGAAGGACTACCGGGAGGCGGCGTGGTGAGCGGGGAACCCCACCGGGAGGAATCCGGGTTCGCGGGTGTGCCGCACGTCGTCCCGCGCCCGCCCGCCGATCTCGCCCCGCTGCTGGCGTGGCTGCGGGCCGGGCGCCCGGCGGGCGAGCGCCTGGACTTCGCGGCCGGTACGGCGCTGCCGGACGGGAGGCTCGACCTGTGCAAGCAGGGGGTCGGCGCCGAGGGTGCCGCGCTGATCGCCGACGCCCTCGCGCAAGGGGCGTCCCCGGTACGGCATCTGCTGCTCGGCACGGACGGGCTCGGTGACGACGGAGCCGCCGCCGTGGCCGGGACCGGCGCGGACGTGGAGACGCTGTACCTCGGCTGCAACGGCATCACCGCGGGCGGCGCCTGCCGGATCGCCGACCAGCTGCGCGCCTCCCCGCAGGTGGTCACCGGCGTGTGGCTCAAGCGGAACCCGCTGGGCAGCGGCGGCGGCCGGGCGGCGGCCGACCTGGTCGAGTCCGCGCGGGCGTTGCGCACCCTGGACCTCGTACAGACCGGACTCGACCCGGCGGGCGCCGCCGTCCTGGCCGACGCGCTGCTCGCCGCCGCCGCGGGCGGACGCCGCGTCGAGCGGCTCTTCGCGGGCGGCAACCCGCTGGGGGAGGAGGGTGCGCGGGCGCTGGCCGCCGTGATCGCGGGCGGAGCGGTCGACGAACTGTACGTGTCCGCCGCCCGGTTGGGGGACGCGGGCGCGCTCCGCCTCGCCGAGGCCCTGGACGCGGCGCCCTACGGCCGGCTCGCCCGGCTGTCGGTGGCCAGCAACGGCATCGGCCCGCGCGCCGCCGCCCGCCTGGTCACGGCCGCGGCCACGGCCGGTGTCACCCTGCTCGATCTCGGCCGGGTCAGGGCGGCGGCCGTCCTCGGCGCGTCCGACAACCGGCTCGACCTGACGGCCGCCGACACCATCGCCCGCGCCCTCGCGGCCGGCGAGCACCGGCTGGCCCACCTGGTCCTCACCCACACCGGCCTGCGCAGCCGCGAGGCGCACCGTCTCCTCGACACCGCGCCCACCGCCGCCACGCCCACCCGCTTCCGCCTCGGCAGCGGTGTCGCCGCCAGCGTCAAACGCCGCCTGGACGCCCTCAGCGCCCATGTCCCCGCGCCCGCGGTCCCGGCCGACGTGGCCGCCGTACGCAGCGTGCACCGCACTTCGCCGCCTCCCGGGCCCTGACCTCGGGCGCGCTGTGCTCAGCCGCGCCGCATCCCGGTGAACACCTCCATCCAGAACCGCTGCTGCCGCTCCGACGCCCCCACCAGATACGTGGCCCGCAGCTTGGCCGGGAGGTGGGCCACCAGGCGGGTCACCACCGCCCGGTGCTTGCGCAGCTGGGACAGCTCCGCGTTGGCGAGGATCTGGTGGACCACGTCACTGTCGTTCCCGCCCTCGTCGGACTGTTCGGCCGCCCGGCGCAGCCGGGCCTCCCACGCGCCCGCGTCCCGGGCGAGCTCACCGAGGCCCGTGACCGGGCGGCCCCGCAGACGCTCGGTCAGCGCCGTGAGCGGCACGGGCGCGTACTCCCCGTCGCCGAGGTAGACGGTGCCCATCTCCAGCGGCAGCCCCCGCCGGTGCAGCTTGATCAGCCGCTCCAGGGTGCGCTTGGTGATCCAGGCGCGGCCGTCGTCGTCGATGTCGTGCTTCCACCACTCCAGGACGGTCTCGGCGTCCGCGCCGTACCGGGCGAGCAGCCACTCGTTGGCCGGGATGTCCTCCGGTTCCACGGTGAGCGAGGCGGTGAACCGGGTGGCCTGGGCGATGTTGTTCCGCGACACCAGCAGCTTGCGGCCCAGGTGGTAGGGCGGGTTCTGCACGGCTATCTGCGCCCGCAGGTTCTCGATCCGGCGTCCGGCCAGCGACCACTCCTGGGTGATCTCCATGAGCTTGGCGAACGCCGCCTTGTCCTTGGGCCGGTTGTACTCGTCCCAGACGACCGCCTTCGGCTCGGGCCCGGTGAACGGCGCGGCCAGCAGGTTGTCCAGCGTGCCGTCCGGCGACGGGACCGGCGCGCACAGGTCCTCGACGTTCGTCACCGGCAGCGAGAAGTACAGCGGATCCCGGCCCAGGTCCTCGCGCAGCGTCTCGCGCACCACCTCCGTCTTGCCGCAGCCCGGCGGTCCCTGCAGCAGCACCGTCCACCGATTGCGCAGCGCGGCCCGCACCACCTGCCGGACCGGGTCGGGGACCGTCGCCGGGTTGGGCACGCCCAGCGCCCCGGCGATCCGGTCGAGGATCTCGGCCGTACGGTCCTGGCCCGGCCGCCCGTCCGGGCGCGGCTCCGCCAGCCGCAGCCGCTCGCCGCCGACCAGGGGCAGGCCCCAGCGCAGCGGGAAGCCCTCCCGGGCGTTCGCCAGGACGTGGTCGAGGGTGCGCGGGGAGAGCAGTTCGCGCAGGGCGGGGGAGAGCGACGCCCACAGGGAGAACACCGGGCGCAGGTCCCACGGGCGGTACCGGGCCGCCAGGTGGCGCCGCCAGGAGGTGTCGTCGGCCGTGATCCGCAGCGTGACCATGCGGTCGAGCAGGGCGAGGTCGCCGCGCCGGGCCGACGTCTCGGACAGCGACTCGTTGTCGGTCAGGAACACGCCGACGCAGCCCAGGGCGCGCAGATCGTGCTCGCCGAGCGTCCAGTCGCAGGCGATCTGCATCAGCTGCGACTGGATCGTGTCGCCCGCCTGCAGCGAGTCGTCGATGAGCAGCACGAACGGCCGGCCCGGCTTCAGCCGGCTCATCACGAGCTGGCGCAGGACCAGTTCGCCGGTGCGGCCGTCGCGTACGGGGGCGTTGACGAGCAGGTCGTCCGGTGTCAGGTTCGCGGCCGGCACGTACACCAGTGCCGTGTCCGGGTACGCGCGGGCGAGGTGGGAGAAGAACGTCGACGTCTTCCCGATGCCGTGCTCGCCGAAGACCTGGCCGGTCTGGCCCATGTCGATCATCGCGTCGATGAACGACTCGAGGCGGGAGGCCGCCGACTGCCCTGTGCCCGACCGCTGTGTGCCCGGCTGCTGTGGGTCCGTGGTGTCCGTGGTCATCTACCGTGATCCTGTGGTGACGCGATGGCAGTCCATCGCCGGGGTGTGCGTCTCGGGCCACTCGCTGCCGCCCTCGGTGATCAGCCAGATCCATTTCTCCGGCTCCTCGGGCGTGATCGGCGGTGCGTAGCCGTCGGTGAGGACGACGACGGCGTCCGGGGTCTCCTCGAAGCGGCGGCCGTTCACCTCCGTACGGCCCTCCACGTAGTCGGCGACCGCCTGGAAGCTGGTGCCGCCGCCCCCGTACACCCGCTCGCCCGGTGTGAACGGCATGACGACGGCGTCGAAGGACAGCCAGTGCGCCTCCACCGCGTCGATCCGGCCGACGAGTTCGGTCAGCCACCGGATCACGTGGTCCGGCATGGAGCCCGAGGTGTCGTAGGCGACGACCAGCACTTTGTGGCGCACCGGGCCGCGCCGCGACAGCGTCGGGTCCTGGCCGAGGGCCATGAGCAGGGCGCCCCGCTTCTTGGGGTACACCAGCCGCTCGCCGTCGCGCAGTTTCGAGCCCAGGACGTCGGCCAGCCAGCGCTGCCACCAGTCGACGGTACGCGTGCGCGTGGTCTCGCCGCGCAGCTTGCCCGCGCCCAGGTTTCCCCAGATCCGGCCGGCCCGCGCCGAGCCGTCCTCGGTACGGCCCATCAGGTCCAGCAGCTCCCGCTCCGCGCCCGCGTGCCCGCGCCGGGCCGCGAGGAGGGAGTTGAGCAGCGCCGAGGAGGTCACCGCGTCGACGGTCTCCTGGTCGGCTGGCACCCCGTCCTCCGTCAGGTGCACGCACAGCCGGGGCTCGGGGACCGGTGGGTGCCGCATCCGCTTCAGCTCGCCGTACACCCGCATGTCCGTGTCGGTGAACTCCTCGTACGTCACCGGTTCCAGGCCGTGCGTCGTCAGGTCGTCGACATAGGCGTCGTACACCGTGCGGGGGTCGATGCCCGTGGGCCGGCCGTCCAGCAGCGGCAGCCGCGCACGGCCGAGCCGGACCAGGGCCACATGGTTGATGGCCACCTCGGCCGCCAGCGTGAACACCGGGTCATCGCGCAGGCCGGGGCCGGCGAACAGATGCCGGTGCACCAGGTGCCGCGCCTCGTGGAACAGCACGAACTTGACCCCGTCCAGGCCGAGGCCGACGAAGAAGTCCGGGTTGTACAGCAGCAGACAGGAGCCGTCGCCGGAAGCGACCACGGCCGCCGTGTCCACCGCGGTCGTCGGGATCTGGTGGTGGCACTTCGCGTACAGCCAGGACGCCACCGCCGACTCGGTCAGCCCGAAGTCCAGCAGCGCGGCCTCCTTCAGCCGCCGCGCCTTCTCGACGACCGCCCCGTCCGCCGGGCGGTACCGCTCCAGCGCCCTGCGGTCGGCCAGGTCGACCACCGGGGGGCGTCGTCGCCCCCGCTCCCCGTACGCCATCCCACGCCCCCCCGTGCCGTGCCTCCCCCAGTGCCTCATTGGTACCAGGCCCCACTGACAACCGGCCAAGGCATTACGCTTTGCCCTCAAGGGCGGGGTCGTAGCGCAGAGGCAGGCGCACCGGTCTCCAAAACCAGAACACGCTGGTTCGAATCCAGCCGCCCCGCCCCCTTCCCGGCAGCCGTACGGCTCAGGCGATCGCGCCCGCCGTCATCACCAGCTCTCGGGTGGTCCCGTGGAACGTCTCGATCAGCTGGGCCAGCACCGCCCAGGCCTCCTCGCGGTCGCCCAAGTGGTCGCGGACGAGCGGGCGCAGGGCGTTCTCGGCCTCGCGGATCCGTGTCGGGAACAGCAGGTGACCCATCGCCAGCACCTCCAGCACGCGTACGGCGGGGCCGTGGGCCGTCGCGTAGTCGGCCGGGCCGTCGAGCACGCCCGCCCGCCGCACCCGGTGGGTGAACTTGGGGTGCGAGCCGAACTGCGCACGCAGCGCGGGCGGGCAGTCCGGACGGACGGACAACGCCCAGCGCGCGTAACCGGGCAGCGGACGCTCCCCGTCCGCCTCCACCACCGTCTCCCAGTCGGCACGCGTCAGCACCATGGACGCGGCACCGCGCCCGGCGCTCATGGAGTCGGCCGTGCGCAGGGCGCCGACGAGGCCGTGGCGGACGTAGTTCTCCGGCACCTCGGGTTCCTGGCCGCTCAGGGCGCCGTCCACCGGCACGGGCTCGGTGCGCCCGGGCCCGAAGGGCACGCCCCGGGCGACGGCCCTGCGCAGGCCCGCGTCGGTGCCGATGGCCCACCACACGAGGGCGTTGAGCTCGGGGTCGTCCTGCTCCAGGATCCACAGCGCCACGGAGGCCGGCAGCTCGCCCGCCCACAGCCACGGCCGCAGCGTCCGGAGCCGGGTCATGGCCGGGTCCTCGGGCTCGGGCAGGCCGATCCGCGCCCGGACCCGCCCGGCGGTCTCCTCCTCGGCCAGGCCCAGCAGAAACCCCACCGCCTGTTTCGCCCTGGTGTTGTCACGCATGGCGGCATGATGCCGCAGCCCTCCGACAAGCCGCACCGGCAAATCGGCACCACCTGCCGAGCCCCTGTGCCGTCTTGCCCGCGGCAGCGTGTGCCGGCCCTGGCGGCAGGTGCGCGCGGTCGGGCGCCCGGTGGGGCTGGGCCGCCGTGCGGCTGATGGTCCGTGTCTTGCCCGGCCGGGGGCGCGGCCTATTCGTCGTTCAGTCCTCGGTCCGCACCGGGGTGGGTGTCGCACGGCCTGCGGGTGGCTCGTGGCTGCTGGACGCGTGTGC
>NZ_JBVKAI010000001.1:30253-293743 GCF_055639495.1 Streptomyces sp. NPDC039424 | reverse complement strand
CCGTGGCCGCGCAGGGCCTGGGCCGTCGTGCGGCTGATGGCTCGCGTCTTGCGCTGGCCGGGGGCGCGGCCTATTCGTCGTTCAGCCCTCGGTCCGCGCCGGGGTGGGTGCCGCCACGGCGTGCTGGTCGCTCGTAGGCTCGGCAGCGCGTGCCGCGCACGTCGGCGAGTGCCGCGTGGGCGGGCACCCGGTGCGGAGATCCGCGCCGTTGTGCGGCGATGGCCCGCGCCTTGCCCTCCGGCGGGCTGCGCGGGCCGACTCGCCGTTCAGTCCTCGGCCCGCCCCGGCGTGAAATCGCCGTTCAGCCCTTGGCCTGTGCTCGGCGTGGACTGGCCGCCAAGCCTCGGCCCGGCCCCGACATGGCCCTGTCGCCAAGCCCTCGGCCCGCGCCCGACATGGACCCGGCGCCAAGCCCCCGGCGGGGGCCCGTAGGGCGGTCAGGCTCCGGCTCGTGCCGCCATCCGGGCCTTGCGGGCGGCCAGTTTCTCGTCGAACTTCAGGGCCTCCGCGTCGAGGCCGCCCATGTACAGGCCGAGTTCCTCCTGCGCCTGGAGGCCCTCGGGGCCGAGCCCGTCGATTTCCATGATCTTGAGGAAGCGGAGCACGGGCTGGAGCACGTCGTCGTGGTGGATGCGGAGGTTGTAGACCTCGCCGATGGCCATCTGGGCCGCCGCCCGCTCGAAGCCGGGGATGCCGTGGCCGGGCATGCGGAAGTTGACCACCACGTCACGCACCGCCTGCATGGTGAGGTCGGGGGCGAGTTCGAACGCGGCCTTCAGCAGGTTGCGGTAGAAGACCATGTGGAGGTTCTCGTCGGTCGCGATGCGGGCCAGCATGCGGTCGCAGACCGGGTCGCCGGACTGGTGGCCGGTGTTGCGGTGCGAGATGCGGGTGGCGAGCTCCTGGAAGGCGACGTAGGCGACCGAGTGGAGCATCGAGTGCCGGTTGTCGGACTCGAAGCCCTCGCTCATGTGGGACATGCGGAACTGCTCCAGCTTGTCCGGGTCGACCGCGCGCGAGGCGAGCAGGTAGTCCCGCATGACGATGCCGTGCCGGCCCTCCTCGGCGGTCCAGCGGTGCACCCAGGTGCCCCAGGCGCCGTCCCGGCCGAAGAGCGAGGCGATCTCGTGGTGGTAGCTCGGGAGGTTGTCCTCGGTGAGCAGGTTGACGACGAGGGCGATGCGGCCGATCTCGGTGACCTTGGACTGCTCCTTGTCCCAGGCCTCGCCGTCCTCGAAGAGGCCGGGGAAGTTGCGGCCGTCGCTCCACGGGACGTACTCGTGAGGCATCCAGTCCTTCGCGACCTGCAGATGCCGGTTCAGTTCCTTCTCGACCACTTCCTCCAGTGCGTGCAGCAGCCGCGCGTCGGTCCAGACGGACGGGCTGCCGAGGTGAGGGGAGGTAATCGTCACAGGTAACTCCAGGGGACGCCGAACTAGAGGGGGAGGAACCCCGAGTCAGTCGGGGGCGGACCGGCGAGCGGTGCCGGAACCTACGTGATCGTAGGCTACGAACCCGTAGGTTACGAAGCCGTAGGTTAAGGGTGGCGTAAAGATCGCTGATCAGGCCGCGTCACCCGGACGAATCGGGGCATGCCGAAGAGCCCCGGGACTCGCAGGTCCCAGGGCTGAACGAGCGAATGGATCACCCGGTCAGGCGTACAGCTCCCGCAGCCGCACCGAGAGACATGTCACACAGCCTTCGAGCTTCTCGAACTCGCCGATATCCACCGTTACCACCTCGTGGCCGAGATCGGTGAGCAACTCCGCCGTCTTCGGCGCGCTGGCCGCCATCAGCAGCTTGTGACCGCCGAGCAGCACCACATGGGCGCCGGCCTCCTCGGGCACGGAGAGGAAGCCCGGGAACAGCGACGGCCGGTCCACGTTCGGTATGTGCCCGAGCACCGTGCCGTCGGGGAGCGCGGTGACCGCCGACTTCAGGTGCAGCACCTTGGTCACCGGGACGGCGACCACCCGGGCGCCCAGCGGCTCGAAGGCGGCCCGCAACTGCTGCACCCCGGCCGCGTTGGTGCGCCCGCCCCGGCCGACGTAGACGGTGTCGCCGACCTTCAGCACGTCGCCGCCGTCCAGCGTGCCCGGCTCCCAGATCCAGTTCACCGAGCAGCCGAGCCGGGCCACGGCCTCCTCCACCCCGGCCGTCTCCTCGCGCCGGGACTCGGCGCCGGGCCGGGTGATCAACGCCACGTTCTTGTACATGACCACGGTGTCCTCCACGAACACCGAGTCGGGGCAGTCGTCGGCCGGGTCCACCTCGATGGTCTCCCAGCCGTGCGTGCGCAGGGCCTCGACGTAGGCCTCCCACTGCTCGACGGCGAGCCCCACGTCGACCTTCTCCCGCTCGACGTGCGTCACCAGGCCTTCGGCGAGGCGCGGGCTGGGGCGGCGGACGAGGGCCTTCTTGCTGGGCACGAGGGGTCTCCGTATCGGCGGGGCGGTCCGGCGCCCATCCTGTGCGGCGCCGGTCCGCCATCATGCAGCGCCGGTACGCGACGGCAAAACCCTCACCGCCCGGCCGTGCCCCTCCCAAGACGCTCCGCGGCGCGGGCTACGCCGGATCCCCGAGCGCCTCCAGGGTGGTCTCCCGCAGTTCCCCTCCTTCCATCAGCAGCCAGCGCGTGATGCCGAGCGAGGACAGGAACGGCAGGTCGTGACTGGCCACGAGCAGCGCGCCCTCGTACGACTCCAGGGCCGTCGTCAGCCGGCGCACGCTCGCCATGTCGAGGTTGTTCGTCGGCTCGTCGAGCAGGAGCAGCTGCGGTGCGGGCTCGGCCAGCATCAGCGCGGCCAGGGCCGCCCGGAAGCGTTCGCCGCCGGAGAGCGTCGCCGCCTTCTGGTCGGCGCGGGCGCCCCGGAACAGGAAGCGGGCCAGGCGGGCCCGGATCCGGTTGTTGGTGGCGCCCGGAGCGAACCGGGCCACGTTCTCGGCGACCGTCAGCTCGCCGTCCAGGACGTCCAGCCGCTGCGGCAGGAACCGCAGCGGGACGTGCGCCGCCGCCTCGCCCGCCACCGGCGCCAGCTCCCCGGCGACCGTGCGCAGCAGCGTCGACTTGCCCGCGCCGTTGCGCCCGACGAGGGCCACCCGCTCCGGGCCGCGCAGTTCGAGGCCGCCCTCGACGCGCGCCCCGTACACCAGTTCCAGCTCCCGCAGGGTGAGCACGCTCCGGCCGGGCGGCACGGCCGTGTACGGCAGTTCGACGCGGATCTCCTCGTCGTCCCGTACGGCCTCCGCCGCCTCGTCCAGCCGCTCCCTGGCCTCGGCGAGCTTCTCCTCGTGCAGGATGCGGTGCTTGCCCGCGGACTCCTGCGCCGCGCGCTTGCGGGCACCCATGACGATCTTCGGCTCGCGCTTGCTGTCCCACATCTTCTGGCCGTACCGCTTGCGGCGGGCCAGCTTGACCTGGGCGTCGGCCAGTTCGCGCTTCTGCTTGCGGAAGTCGGCCTCGGCGACCCGCACCATGCGTTCGGCCGCCTCCTGCTCGACGGCGAGGGCCTCCTCGTACGCCGAGAAGTTCCCGCCGTACCAGGTGATCTCCCCGGCCCGCAGATCGGCGATCTGGTCGACCAGGTCGAGGAGTTCCCGGTCATGGCTGACCACGACCAGCACGCCCGGCCAGGACGCGACGGCCGCGTACAGCCGCCGACGGGCGTACAGGTCGAGGTTGTTGGTGGGCTCGTCCAGGAGCAGCACGTCGGGGCGGCGCAGCAGCAGCGCGGCCAGGCGCAGCAGCACCGACTCGCCGCCGGAGACCTCGCCGACGGTGCGGTCCAGGCCGAGGTGGCCGAGGCCCAGCTCGCCGAGGGTCGCCAGGGCGCGTTCCTCGACGTCCCAGTCGTCACCGAGGGTCTCGAAGTGCTCCTCGGCCGCGTCGCCCGCCTCGATGGCGTGCAGCGCGCCCCGCCGGGCGGCGATGCCGAGTGCCTCGTCGACGCGGAGCGCGGTGTCCAGGGTGACGTTCTGGGGGAGGTGGCCGACCTCGCCGGCCACCCGGACGGTGCCGTCGGCCGGGGTGAGCTCACCGGCGATGAGCTTCAACAGGGTGGACTTGCCCGATCCGTTGACGCCGACGAGCCCGGTGCGGCCGGGGCCGAAGGCGGTGTCGAGGCCGTCGAAGACGGGGGTGCCGTCGGGCCAGGCGAAGGACAGGGAGGTACAGGTGAGGGAAGGAGACATACGGGCCTCGCGGTCGCTGGGTGCGGTCAGGGTGAACCCGTGTCGAGACACCGCGGGGCGGCAACCGTGTGGCCGGGGGAGGGGCAGGGCCCTGTGCCGGAGGACGGCTCGTACGCCGAGGTCGCACGCGCGCGGACCCACCTGACGGCGGGGCGCGGTGTCTCAGGACCTCAGACGAGCAACGTCCTACTCCGATCGACGGCAACAGAATCGCTGTACACCGTACGAAGGCCGGTGGGGGCCGTCAACGGATTATTCGGGGAGCGGCGCGGCGCGACGGGATCGTCGTCCCCGGGGCCGTCGACCCGGGGACGGTGAAGGCGCCCGTCGACGCGGAGCGTCGGCGACTGACGACAACGCCGCAGGTGGGCGTGCCAAGCCCCGCGTCTGCGGCATGATCCGCCGGACAGGCGCTAGCAGGCGTCCCGCATCAACTCGGCCAGGTCGTGGTCGAGGTCGAGCTGGAGGTGTTCCAGGCCGGTGGGCACGAGGTCGTTCGTGGCCTGCAGGAAGCGGCGGATCTCGCCGGAGCGGACGTGCACGACGGCGGTGCCCTCGGGGGCGTGGAACTCCAGCACGGTGCGGTCGTACCCGTACGGGCGCACCCGTACGTCGCCGTGGCCCTCCGGGGCGTGCTGGCCGGCCGTCAGCAGCTCGCGGGAGAAGGTCCAGCACACCTCCACGCCCTCCAGGGTGGCGGGGGCGGGGAAGGTCATGCGGACGGCGAACGGGTCGCGCCGGTCGTAGCGCAGCGTGGCGGGAATGCTCGGCATGCGCGGTGCGGCGGCGACGAGGCGTGCCTCTACGGGCTGCTCGATGACGGTGGACAACGCCTTGCTCCCTCGTTGGCGGCTGGACGGGCTTCCGGACTGTAAGACCGGGCACTGGAAGAGACGACAAAATGAGCCACTCCGTGCACACACATATCGAGTGACCTCTGTCACCGCGTTCATTCACGCGCGGGGCCGCCCGAAAGGCCGTCTGGACGCGGCCGGGTGAGTGGGCTAGCTTCGCCCGCCATGAGGCGCTCGGGGAACGCGGGACGGACGGGACGCGGGAATCGCCGGCTGGCGGTCGGGGTGTGCGGGGTGGCGCTGGCCGCGCTCACCGCCGTACCGGCCCGGGCGCACACGCCGGAGCACCGGGCGCCGCACTGGGCGCTCAAGGACAGCGGGGCGCCGCAGGCCCGCTTCCGGGGCCTGGCGGCCGTGAACCGCGACACCGCCTGGCTGGCCGGGACCGGCGGCACGGTCCTGCGCACCACCGACGGCGGGGCGAGTTGGCACGACGTCTCCCCGCCCGGCGCAGCCGACCTGCAGTTGCGGGACGTGGAGGCGTTCGACGCGCGGCGCGCGGTGGTGCTGGCCATCGGCGAGGGCGAGGCGTCCCGCGTCTACCGCACCGACGACGGCGGAGCGACCTGGACCGAGTCCTTCCGCAACACGGACCCCAAGGCGTTCTACGACTGCCTGGCCTTCTTCGACCGCCGCCACGGCCTGGCGATGAGCGATCCTGTCGACGGGAAGTTCCGCATACTGTCCACCGCCGACGGTGGACGCACCTGGCGGGTGCTGCCCGCCGACGGTATGCCGGCCGCGCTGGACGGCGAGGCGGGCTTCGCGGCGAGCGGCCAGTGCCTGGTCACCTCCGGGCCCAAGGACGTGTGGCTGGCCACCGGCGGCGGCGCGCACGCGCGCGTGCTGCACTCCGCCGACCGCGGTCTGACCTGGACGGCCACCGACACGCCGGTCCCGGCCGGCGATCCGGCACGCGGTGTGTTCGCGCTCGCCTTCCGCGACCGCGCCCACGGCCTCGCGGTCGGCGGCGACTACCGCGCCGACCAGCCCTCCCCGCAGGCGGCGGCGACCACCCGGGACGGCGGCCGCACCTGGCAGCCGGCGGCCACGCCCCCGCCCGCCTACCGCTCAGGCGCCGCCTGGCTCCCGCACAGCCGCACCACCGCCCTCGCCGTCGGCCCCACCGGCACCGACGTCACCACCGACGGCGGCCGCACCTGGAAGACGCTCGACACCGGTTCGTACGACACCGTCGACTGCACGCCCGACCTGAGTTGCTGGGCGGCGGGGGAACAGGGGCGGGTGGCCCGGCTGGAGCACTGAACCCGCGCGCGGGATGCGGTGTCGCAGGCGAAACGGGTACTCGGTCACCGTCACATGAAAGGAGTGACCGACATGCCACGCGGTTCCAGCCCCAAACGGGAACGTCAGTACGAGCACATCAAGGAGAGCGCCAAGGACCGTGGCGAGAGCACCGACCGGGCCGAGGAGATCGCGGCCCGCACGGTGAACAAGGAACGTGCCCGGTCCGGCGAGTCCAAGACCGCGAGCCGCACCTCGACCCAGGACATGTCCTCCGGCAAGCGCGGCGGCCAGCGGTCCGGCAAGGGCTCCCAGGGCCCGACCTACGACCAGCTCTACGAAGAGGCCAAGCGCCGCGGCGTCCACGGCCGTTCGGACATGAACAAGAGCGAGCTGCAGCGCGCGCTGGGCAAGGGCTGACCCTACGGCCCGCACGCCGGCCCGCGGGCCGTACGCTCGTCACCACCATGACGACCGTACGGATTCCCGCGGGCTGGCCCGCGACGGAGGAACAGGCCCGCGCGGTGCAGGACGAACTGCGCGAGCGGGTGGTGCTGGACGAGCCCGGGCCGCCCCCCGGCACCGGGCAGGTGACGGGCGTCGACGTGGCCTACGACGACGAACGGGACGTCGTCGCGGCGGCGGCCGTCGTCCTGGACGCGGCCACCCTGGAGGTGACCGCCGAGGCGACGGCCGTCGGCCGGGTCTCCTTCCCGTACGTCCCCGGGCTGCTCGCCTTCCGCGAGCTGCCCACCGTGCTGGCGGCCCTCGACGCCCTGCCCTGCCCGCCCGGCCTGGTCGTCTGCGACGGCTACGGACGCGCCCACCCGCGCCGATTCGGCCTCGCCAGTCACCTCGGCGTCCTCACCGGTCTGCCCACCGTCGGCGTCGCGAAGAACCCCTTCACCTTCGCCTACGACGACCCCGCCCCGCGGCGCGGCAGCGGCTCCCCGCTCCTGGCCGGCAGCGAGGAGGTCGGCCGCGCCCTGCGCACCCGGGACGCCGTCAAGCCGGTGTTCGTCTCCGTCGGCCACCGGGTGAGCCTCGACAACGCCTGCGCGCACACGCTGGCGCTGACGCCGGCCTACCGGCTTCCGGAGACCACGCGACGGGCGGACGCGCTGTGCCGCCGTGCGCTTCGGGAGGCAGGCGGCGTTTGAGTGCGGCACCAGCGTGCGGTACTTGAGTACGACACTCGAATCCGCGTCTGAGTACGGCGTCTGAGTACGCGTACGGATGTGGCCGCCGGGGCCCGGAGGCAGGCTGTGCCGCATGACGACACACCGCTCCGCGAAGCCCCTGGCCGACCCCGGCCGGCCCGTCGAACGCGCCGTGACGGCCGCTCTCGTCCTCGCCGTGCTGGCGGGGATCGGCTGGATCGGCGGCATGCTGTACACCGTGCTCGAATGGTCGGCGTGACCATGCCCCGTCAAGGGCTCAGAAAGACGCCGCCACCCGGAAGGTGATGCCCGCCCGCCGGAGCCGTTCCTCCAGCGCCTCGCCCATCGCCGTCGCCGTCGTGACCTGGCCGGCCGTGGGCGGCAGGTCGTCGAAGGCCAGGGACAGGGCCGCCTCGGCGAACATCTTTGCGGTCTCGTCGTAGCCGGGGTCGCCGCCCGAGACCTCCGTGAAGACGCGCCGGCCGCCGCCCTCGCCGACGAAGCGGACCGAGAACCAGCTCTTCGCCCGCTTCTCGGCGCTCGGCCCGTCGCCGGGCTGGAGCCGGCCGGACAGCCAGCGCCGGGCGGGCGCGAGTTGCGCCGCGGCGGCCACCGCGCCGACGGCCGCCACCCCGCCGAGGGCGACGGGCAGGTGCCGTACCGCCGCGTAGTGCCGGTAGCGGAAGTCGGGGCCGTACCGGTCGAGCGCCTTCGCCGACCGGCGGACGATCTGCGGGTCGATGGTCGGCAGCGGCAGTGCCCAGGCGCCGACCTCCTTGGCGAACCGCGGCACGCCCGTGGGCGCCGTGGCCCGGCGCTCGATCAGCCGCGGTTCGTGCCGGCCGCGCTCCCGCGCGGCGGTCAGCATCTGCCGCCCGCGCGCGAACTGGTTCAGCGCCGAGGCGAGGGTCCCGCCGGAGAAGGCCGCGTCGGCCCTCACGAAGCCGTCCACGGTCAACGGCACGCCCTGAGGCAGCTGACGGACGGTGAAGTACGCGCCCAGGTCGTGCGGCACGGAGTCGAAACCGCAGGCGTGCACCAGCCGCGCGCCCGTCTCCCGCGCGCGGGCGTCGTGCCGGACGTACATCAGGTCCACGAACTCCGGCTCCCCCGTGAGGTCGAGATAGTCCGTCCCCGTGTCCGCGCAGGCGGCGACCAGCGGCTCGCCGTAGCGGATGTACGGGCCCACCGTCGAGGCCACCACGCGCGCGTGCTCGGCCAGCCGGCGAGCCGCGGCGGGGTCGGTCGCGTCGGCCCGCAGCACCCCCACCTCGGCGCCGCCCGGCAGCCGCTCGCGCAGTTCGGCCAGCCTGCGCTCGCTGCGGCCGGCGATCGCCCAGCGCAGGCCCTCGGGCGCGTGCGCGGCGAGGTATCGCGCGGTGAGCGTGCCCACGAAGCCGGTGGCCCCGAAGAGCACGATGTCGTAGGGACGGTCCGTCCTGTTTAGCCTGCTCATGACACCCCTCGGTCGTGCAGTCCGCGCCGTTGTCGGTGGCTGAGGCTAGCGTGAGGAGTGCGGAGCCCGACGACCAGCCCGGAGGCAGCCGATGGCCGTGCCCGAAAGCGCCCTGCGCAACTGGGAGAAAGTGCGCGAGTTCGCCCTCGCGCTGCCCGGCGCGGCCGAGGAGTTCCCCTGGGGCGAGGCCCTCGCCAAGGTCGGCACGAAGGTCTTCGTCTTCCTCGGCGTCGCCGACCGCAGTCACCCGCTCGGCGTCACGGTCAAGCTCAAGGACGAGCCGGCCCACGCCCACGCGCTGACCGTGCCGGGCGCCCAGCCCGCCGGGTACAACCTCGGCCGGTCCGGCTGGGTGCGGATCCCGCCGGCCGAGCCGGGCGCCCCGGCCGCCGGGCTGCTGTGCGACTGGGTCGAGGAGAGCTACCGGGCGATAGCCCCCAAACGCCTCATAGCCGAACTCGACGCGCGCTGACCCCTGCGCCGGGCCGGCCGCGCGCCGCCCGCCGGGTACCTTGGCTAAGCGCTTGCTCGCCCAGGTCTTGTGCCCGGTGCGACCTGTTTCTAGCATCAGCGGTGTTACAGCAGTTGTGTCACATTGACTGGGGGCGGCATGGCCACGGCAGGGACGCCAGGACAGGGTCCGCTCACCGGCGTGCGCGTGGTGGAGCTGGCCGGGATCGGGCCCGGCCCGTTCGCCGCCATGCTCCTCGCCGACCTGGGCGCGGACGTGGTCCGGGTGGACCGCCCGGACGGCACCTCGCTCGCCGTCGACCCCGCGTACGACATCACCAACCGCAACAAGCGCTCGGTGCTGGTCGACCTGAAGTCGGACGGCGGCCCCGCCCACGTCCTGGACCTCGCCGAGCGGGCCGACGTCCTCATCGAGGGCTACCGCCCAGGCGTCGCCGAGCGCCTCGGCGTCGGCCCCGACGCCTGCCACGCCCGCAACCCGGCGCTGGTCTACGGCCGGATGACCGGCTGGGGGCAGCAGGGCCCCCTCGCCGACCGGGCCGGCCACGACATCGCCTACATCGCCCCGACCGGCGTCCTCGGCATGATCGGCGATCCCGACGGACCCCCGGCCGTCCCCGCCAACCTGCTCGGCGACTACGCGGGCGGCTCGCTCTACCTGGTCGTCGGTGTCCTCGCCGCCCTGCACCACGCGCGCGCCACCGGCACCGGCCAGGTCGTCGACGCCGCCATCGTGGACGGCACCGCCCACCTCGCCACCATGATCCACGGCATGCTGGCCGCCGGCGGCTGGCAGGACCGGCGCCGCGCCAACCTGCTGGACGGCGGCTGCCCCTACTACGGCACCTACGAGACCGCCGACGGCGGGTACATGGCGGTCGGCGCCCTGGAGCAGCGGTTCTACGAGGAGTTCCTCGCACTGCTGGACCTCCAGGACCTGGCCCCGGCCCGCAAGGACTGGACCCGCTGGGGCGAACTGCGCGAACGCGTCGCCGCCCGCTTCAAGTCCCGTACCCGCGACGAGTGGACGGCCCGTTTCGAGGGCACCGACGCGTGCGTGGCGCCCGTACTGTCGCTGCGCGAGGCCCCGCACCACCCGCACCTCGCCGCCCGCGGGACGTTCACCGACCACGGCGGCATCACCCAGCCCGCGCCCGCGCCCCGGTTCTCCGCCACCCCCACGTCCGTCCGCACCGGCCCCGCCCGGCCGGGCGACGGCGCGGCGGCGGTGGCGCGGGACTGGGACATACCCGCGCTCGCGCCCCACGACGACCTCGCCCGGGACGGCGACTGACCCCGCCCGGCCCACCACCCGCGAAAGGCATACCAGTGAGCACCGAAGCGTACGTGTACGACGCGATCCGCACCCCGCGCGGGCGCGGCAAGGCCGGCGGCGCCCTGCACGGCACCAAGCCCATCGACCTGGTCGTCGGCCTCATCCACGAGCTCCGCGACCGCTTCCCCGGCCTGGACCCGGCCGCGATCGACGACATCGTCCTCGGCGTCGTCGGCCCCGTCGGCGACCAGGGCTCCGACATCGCGCGGATCGCGGCGATCGCCGCCGGACTGCCGGACACGGTGGCGGGCGTCCAGGAGAACCGCTTCTGCGCCTCGGGCCTGGAAGCCGTGAACATGGCCGCCGCCAAGGTCCGTTCGGGCTTCGAGGACCTCGTCCTCGCGGGTGGCGTGGAGTCGATGTCCCGGGTGCCGATGGCCTCGGACGGCGGCGCCTGGTTCAACGACCCGATGACCAACCTCGCCGTCAACTTCGTGCCGCAGGGCATCGGCGCCGACCTGATCGCCACCATCGAGGGCTTCACCCGGCGCGACGTCGACGAGTACGCGGCACTGTCCCAGGAGCGGGCGGCCACGGCCTGGAAGGAGGGGCGCTTCGACCGCTCCGTCGTCCCCGTCCGGGACCGCAGCGGCCTGGTCGTCCTCGACCACGACGAACACCCGCGCCCCGGCACCACCGCCGACTCCCTGGCCAAACTGAAGCCCTCCTTCGCCGACATCGGCGAGCTGGGCGGCTTCGACGCGGTCGCCCTGCAGAAGTACCACTGGGTGGAGAAGATCGACCACGTCCACCACGCGGGCAACTCCTCCGGCATCGTGGACGGCGCCTCGCTGGTCGCGATCGGCTCCCGGGAGGTCGGCGAGCGCCACGGCCTCACCCCGCGCGCGCGGATCGTCTCCGCCGCCGTCTCCGGCTCCGAGCCCACCATCATGCTCACCGGACCCGCCCCCGCCACCCGCAAGGCGCTCGCCAAGGCCGGGCTGACCATCGACGACATCGACCTCGTCGAGATCAACGAGGCCTTCGCGGCGGTCGTGCTGCGCTTCGTGAAGGACATGGGCCTGTCCCTGGACAAGGTCAACGTCAACGGCGGCGCCATCGCCCTCGGCCACCCGCTCGGCGCCACCGGCGCGATGATCCTCGGCACCCTCGTCGACGAACTCGAGCGCCAGGACAAGCGCTACGGCCTCGCCACGCTGTGCGTGGGCGGCGGCATGGGCATCGCGACGATCGTCGAACGCATCTGACCCCGGCGGAACCCGGATCCACCCGGTTGCGTGGATCCAAAGACCTCTACGGAGACCCTGTCATGACCGAGAGCACCACCATCCGCTGGGAACAGGACGACACCGGCGTCGTCACCCTCGTCCTGGACGACCCGAGCCAGTCCGCGAACACCATGAACCAGGCGTTCCGCGACTCCCTCGCCGTGATCGCCGACCGCCTGGAGGCCGAGCAGGACTCGATCCGCGGCATCGTCTTCACCTCGGCCAAGAAGACCTTCTTCGCCGGCGGAGACCTGCGCGACCTCATCCGGGTCACCCCCGAGACCGCCCAGGAGCTGTTCGAGGGCGGCCTCGCCATCAAGCGGGACCTGCGCCGCATCGAGACCCTGGGCAAGCCGGTCGTCGCGGCGATCAACGGCGCCGCCCTCGGCGGCGGGTACGAGATCGCCCTGGCCTGCCACCACCGCGTCGCCCTGGACGCGCCCGGCTCGAAGATCGGCTGCCCCGAGGTCACCCTGGGCCTGCTCCCCGGAGGCGGCGGCGTGGTCCGCGCGGTCCGCCTGCTGGGCATCGCCGACGCGCTGCTCAAGGTCCTCCTCCAGGGCACCCAGTACAGCCCCCGGCGCGCCCTGGACAACGGTCTGGTCCACGAGGTGGCCGAGACCCGCGAGGACCTGCTCGCCAAGGCCCGCGCCTTCATCGACGCCAACCCCGAGTCCCGGCAGCCCTGGGACAGGCCCGGCTACCGGATCCCCGGCGGCACCCCCGCCAACCCGAAGTTCGCGGCGAACCTCCCCGCCTTCCCCGCCACCCTGCGCAAGCAGACGAACGGCGCCCCCTACCCGGCGCCGCGGGCGATCCTCGCCGCCGCCGTCGAGGGCTCCCAGGTCGACTTCGAGACCGCGCAGGTCATCGAGGCCCGCTACTTCGTGGAACTGGCCGCCGGCCAGATCTCGAAGAACATGATCCAGGCGTTCTTCTTCGACCTCCAGGCCGTCAACTCCGGCGCCAACCGCCCGAAGGGCGTCGAGCCCCGCACGGTCCGCAAGGTCGCCGTCCTCGGCGCCGGGATGATGGGCGCGGGCATCGCCTACTCCTGCGCCCGCGCGGGGATCGACGTCGTCCTGAAGGACGTGTCCCTCGAAGCGGCCGTCAAGGGCAGGGCCTACTCCGAGCAGCTGTGCGCCAAGGCCGTCGCCAAGGGCCGTACGAGCCAGGAGAAGGCGGACGCGCTGCTGGCCCGCATCACGCCCACCGGTGACGCGCAGGACCTCGCGGGCTGCGACGCGGTGATCGAGGCCGTCTTCGAGGACGCCGCGCTCAAGCACAAGGTGTTCCAGGAGATCGAGCACGTCGTCGCCCCGGACGCGCTGCTGTGCTCCAACACCTCCACCCTGCCCATCACCGCGCTCGCCGAGGGCGTCGAACGCCAGGGCGACTTCATCGGCCTGCACTTCTTCTCGCCCGTCGACAAGATGCCGCTGGTGGAGATCATCAAGGGCGAGCGGACCGGCGACGAGGCACTGGCGCGCGCCTTCGACCTGGTCCGGCAGATCAACAAGACGCCGATCGTCGTCAACGACTCCCGCGGGTTCTTCACCTCGCGTGTGATCGGCCACTTCATCAACGAGGGCGTGGCGATGGTCGGCGAGGGCATCGAGCCCGCCTCCGTCGAGCAGGCCGCCGCGCAGGCCGGCTACCCGGCCAAGGTGCTGTCCCTGATGGACGAGCTGACCCTCACCCTGCCGCGCAAGATCCGGGGCGAGTCGAAGCGTGCCGTCGAAGAGGCGGGCGGCACCTGGACGCCGCACCCCGCCGAGACGGTCATCGACCGCATGGTCGACGAGTTCGGCCGCACCGGCCGCAGCGGTGGCGCGGGCTTCTACGAGTACGGCGAGGACGGCAGGCGCACCGGGCTGTGGCCGGGGCTGCGGGAGCACTTCACGCGGGACGGCGCCGAGATCCCGTTCCGCGACATGCAGGAGCGCATGCTGTTCGCCGAGGCGCTGGACACCGTCCGCCTGCTGGAGGAGGGGGTGCTGACCTCCGTGGCCGACGCCAACATCGGCTCGATCCTCGGCATCGGCTTCCCCGGCTGGACGGGCGGCGTGCTGCAGTACGTCAACGGCTACGAGGGAGGGCTGCCGGGCTTCGTGGCACGCGCGCGTGAGCTCGCCGAGCGCTACGGCGAGCGGTTCACCCCGCCCGCGCTGCTGGTGCGCAAGGCGGAGAACGGGGAGCGGTTCACCGACTCAGCCCGTCCGTGACGGGGTGACCCACTCGCCCAGCTCTTCCCGCAGCGACCGCTGGAACGTGGTCAGCAGCGCCTGCACCACCAGCGGGTGCATGTGCGCCGACAGGGACTTCACGTCCCGGGCGGCACGCTCGGCCACCTCGCCGCGGAAGAGCTGGGAGAGTTCGTGGGCCGCGGCGCGCGAGTGCTCCACGAGCACCTTGCGCGCCGCGAGGATCGCCTCCTGGGACAGCGGTACGTCCAGCAACTGGACGCCGAGCCGGAGCAGTCCGGCGTCGACCCGGAACATGCCCCCGTCCTCGGCGGTGACGACGTTCATCGCCGCCAGCCGCTCCACGTCCTCCTGGCCGAGCGGCCGTCCCGCCCGCCGCTCCAGCTCGCGCCGCGACACCGTCTCCACCGTGTCCGGCGCCCAGGAGGCCACCACCGCACGGTGGATGGCAAGGTCGTGCGGGGTGAGGTCCGGCGGGAGCTGCCGCAGGTAGCGCTCGATCGCGGCCAGCGTCATGCCCTGGCGCTGCAGCTCCTCGATCAGGGCCAGCAGGGCCAGGTGCCCCGGGCCGTAGTGCCCCACCCGGCGCGGACCGATCACCGGCGGCGGCAGCAGGCCCCTGCTGCCGTAGAAGCGGACGGTGCGGACCGTGACGCCCGCCCGCGCGGCAAGCTCGTCGATGGTGAGGTTCGGCTCCTCGGCGTCGGTCGTCATGTGCAGCAGTATCGCTGTCCCACCAGTGCTGTGAAACATGTGGTGACCCTGTGAGAAGTGCCGCTCTGTGAGGTGGAACACCGCATATCGGGTGACCCTGCTGGGAAGCTGCTGCCTTGGTCTGTGCCGCGACACAAGGGTGGTGCGGGCCGAGACACATTCGGACACCCGGGTCACGAATCCCGGGCGACCAGAGAGTGGAACCACCCGTGAGCAAGGACGCCGTGCATCCGGCACAGGTCGCCACCCATCCCCGGGCGACCACAACGCCCGCGGACGCGGGCGACGCCGGCTACAGCAAGGACCTCAAGGCCCGCCACGTCAACATGATCGCCATCGGCGGCGCCATCGGAACCGGACTCTTCCTGGGCGCCGGCGGCCGCCTGCACAACGCCGGACCGGCGCTCGCCCTGGCCTACCTGGTCTGCGGCGTCTTCGCCTTCTTCGTCGTACGGGCGCTGGGCGAGCTGGTGCTCTACCGGCCCTCGTCCGGCTCGTTCGTGTCGTACGCGCGCGAGTTCCTCGGCGAGAAGGGCGCCTACGTCGCCGGCTGGATGTACTTCCTGAACTGGTCGACCACCGGGATCGCCGACATCACCGCGATCGCGCTGTACACGCACTACTGGAGCATGTTCACGTCCATCCCGCAGTGGGTGCTCGCCCTGATCGCCCTCGCGGTGGTACTGGCCGTGAACCTGATCTCGGTGAAGATCTTCGGCGAGATGGAGTTCTGGTTCGCGATCATCAAGGTCGCCACCCTCGTCGCCTTCATGCTGGTCGGCATCTTCCTGCTGGCCACCCAGCACGACGTCGACGGCCAGACCCCGGGCGTGAGCGTGATCACGGACAACGGCGGCATCCTCCCGCACGGCCTGATGCCGGTCGTCCTCGTCATGCAGGGCGTGATCTTCGCGTACGCCGCCCTGGAGCTGGTCGGCGTCGCCGCGGGCGAGACCGCAGAGCCGGAGAAGGTCGTCCCGCGCGCGGTGAACTCGATCATGTGGCGGGTGGGCCTGTTCTACGTCGGCTCGGTCGTCCTGCTCGCCCTGCTGCTGCCGGGTTCGGTCTACTCCGCCGACGAGAGCCCCTTCGTGACGGTGCTGTCGAAGATCGGCATCTCGGGCGCGGGCGACGTGATGAACCTCGTCGTGCTCACCGCCGCCATGTCGTCGCTGAACTCCGGCCTGTACTCCACCGGCCGCATCCTGCGCTCCATGGCGATGGCCGGCTCGGCTCCGAAGTTCACCGCCCGCATGAACCGCAGCCAGGTCCCCTACGGCGGCATCCTGCTGACCTGCGCGGTGTGCGTGGCCGGTGTCGTGCTGAACTACCTCATGCCGAGCCAGGCCTTCGAGATCGTGCTGAACGTCGCCTCCCTCGGCATCATCAGCACCTGGGTGATCATCATGGTCTGCCACCTGGTCTTCGTCCGGCGCGCCCGGGCGGGCGAGCTCACCCGGCCGCACTTCCGGCTGCCGTTCAGCCCCGTCACCGAGATCACCACGATCGCCTTCCTGCTGGCCTGCCTCGGCATGATGTGGAACGACCCCGAGGTCGGCCGCAAGACCCTGTTCCTCATCCCGGTGATCGCCGTGCTGCTGGTCGGCGGCTGGTTCGGCGTCCGCCGCCGGGTCGAGCGGACCGCCGAGCGGGAGCTGGGCGAACTCACGAAGTAGCAGGTCACCGCCACTGTCAGTGGCGGCGTCTACGGTGGCGTCAGGTCGGGGATCTTGTATGTCCGGGGTGACGCCACCGTGACGGTGTACGACCACGGGGAGGGGCCGGGATGAGCGGCGAGACGGACGTACTGGTCCTGGGCGGTGCGGGGGTGGACACGATCGTGCCCGTCCCCGAGCTGCCCCTGCCGTACGCGGACAGCTACGCCATCGACTCCGGCATCCGCACCCGGGCCGGGCAGACCGGCGACTTCGTCGCGCTGGGCCTGACCGCCCTCGGCCTGCGCACCCACCACGTGGACCTGCTCGGCGACGACCCGGAGGGCGACCTGGTCCGCGCCCTGCACGAGGAGCGGGGCATCCCGCTCACCGCGCTCCCGCAGCCCGCCGGCACCAAGCGGGCCGTCAACCTCGTCGGCCCGGACGGGCGGCGGCTCTCCCTGTACGACACCAGCCGCGCCCGCCCCGAGGACCGGTTCCCCGAGCCGCTGCTGAGGTTGCCGGCCGAGGCGAGCCGGCACGTCCACGTCAGCCTCACCCACCCGGGCGCCCACGCGCTGCCCGTGCTGCGCGAGACCGGCGCCACCCTCTCGACCGACCTGCACGACTGGGACGGCGAGAACCCCTACCACGAGCCGTTCGCGTACACGGCCGACGTGGTCTTCCTCTCGGCGACCGCCCTCGCCGACCCGGAGCGGACCATGCGGCGCATCGCCGAGCGGGGCCGGGCGGAGGTGGTCGTCGCCACCGCCGGGGCCGAGGGCGCGTACCTGCTGGCGAACGGCGAGCCGACCCGGATACCGGCGGCGCCACCGCCCGCGCCGGTGGTGGACTCCAACGGCGCGGGCGACGCCTTCGCCGCCGCGTTCCTCTTCGGCCGCCTCACCGGCGAGCCCCCGCTGCGCTGCGCCCGGTACGGCGCCGTGGCCGGGGCGTACGCCTGCACGGTGCCGTCGACGGTGACGGACGCGATCGGCGCGGCCGAACTCCTGGGCCGAGTCGCCGAACTGGAGGCCGCCGCGCGCTGAGCCGGAGTGCTGCCCCAGCCCTTCGCCGAAACGGCGTCAGTGCCCGTGCACGTCGTTCGTCGCCTCGATCTTCTTCCAGGACTTCGGCCGTTCGGGAGCCGCCGCCGGCCTGAGGACCGGCGAGGTGTGCGCCGCGGGCGCGGCCGGCTTCGACGGCTTGAACAGCCAGGTGTCGAAGAGCGCCGCGAGGGACTTGCCGGAGACCTGCTCGGCGTACTCCTGGAAGTCGGCCACCGAGGCGTTGCCGTACGCGTGCTCCTTGGGCCAGCCCTTGAGGATCGCGAAGAAGGCGTCGTCGCCGACCTCGCCCCGCAGCGCCTGGACGGCGAGGGCGCCCCGGTCGTAGACGGCGGTGCCGAACTGGTTGTCCGGGCCGGGGTCACCGGGCTCGACCGTCCAGAAGGCGTCGTCGGCCGGGTGCGAGGCGTACACGTAGTCCGCCAGCTCCTGCGTGGTGCCCTCGCCCTCGTGCTCGGACCACAGCCACTGCGCGTACCGCGCGAAGCCCTCGTTGATCCAGATGTCCTTCCAGCCCTTCAGCGACACGTCGTCGCCGTACCACTGGTGTGCCAGCTCGTGCACCACCACCGAGGTGTTGGAGCCGTTCGCGAACTGCCGCGGGCTGTAGTACACCCGGGTCTGGGTCTCCAGCGCGTACCCGGTGGTCGTGTTGGGCACATAGCCGCCCGCCGAGCTGAACGGATACGGCCCGAAGTAGCCGCTCAGCCAGTCCACCAGCTCCCCGGTCCGCTCCACGCTCGCCCGCGCCGCCCCGTCGCCCGCGCCGAGGTCCTTGCTGTAGGCGTTGACGACGGGCACGCCGCCCTCGGAGGTGCTGGTCGTGATGTCGAACTTCCCGACGGCCAGCGTGGCCAGGTACGTCGCCTGCGGCTTGTCCTCCCGCCAGTTGTAGCGGGTCCAGCCGAGCCTCGAACTCGTCGACTGCAGCGTGCCGTTGGAGATGGCCTGGGTGCCGTCCGGCACGGCCACCGACACGTCGTAGGTGGCCTTGTCCGACGGGTGGTCGTTGCTGGGGAACCACCACCAGGCCGCCTCGGGCTCGTCCGCCGCGACCGCGCCGTCGGGCGTGCGGTGCCAGGTGGAGACGCCGTACGCGCTCTTCGTGGACGGCACCCCGCTGTAGCGGACCACGACGGTGACCGCCGTGCCCTTGGCCAGCGGCGTCTTCGGGGTGATCTGCAGCTCGTGCTGCCCGGAGGCGGTGAAGGCGGCCTTCGCGCCGTTGACCCGTACCTCGCTCACGTCCAGCAGGAAGTCCAGGTCGAAGGCGGACAGGTCCTCAGTGGTCCGGGCCAGGATGGTCGCCGTGCCCTCCAGCTCGTCCGTCGCGGGCTGGTACCGCAGCCTCAGGTCGTAGTGGGAGACGTCGTAACCGCCGTTGCCGTAGTACGGGTAGTAGGGGTCACCGATGCCCGGCGCGCCGGGTGCGTAGCTCGCGGCCGATGCCGGGATCGCCAGCAGCAGGGAGGCCGCCGCGAGCGCGCCCGGGGCGAAGATTCTGCGGTGCACGTCAGCTCCAAGTCGTCAGGGACGCGAAGTCTGTTCGGAGCCTATTCAGTCCCTGTGCTCCCTGGCGTGTCCACGGCACCCGCTGTCACACGATCGCCATTCGGCCGTCATGAACCCAACAACACCAGCCGACGGCCACTCATATGCACTCTTCTGTACGGGAGTTGACCGGGGTACCGTCCGCGCATGCCGAAACGCACGCGCTTCACGATCTGGAGAACGTACGCGACCGCGGCCGTCGCCGCCCTGCTGGCCGCCTTCCTCACCCCCGCGGCGGCCCAGGCCGCCCCCGCCCCGAAGGAAAGCCGGCCGGTCTACTCCTACGCCGACGCCGTCCGCGAGTCCGTCTGGGTGGACACCGGCCTCGACGGCGACGGCGACGGGAAGCACGACCGGGTCGCCGCCGACATCGTCCGGCCCCGCGAGGCGGCCCGGCAGGGCCGCAAGGTTCCCGTCATCATGGACGCCAGCCCGTACTACTCCTGCTGCGGGCGCGGCAATGAGAGCCAGCGCAAGACGTACGACACGAGCGGCCACGTCGTGCAGATGCCGCTGTTCTACGACAACTACTTCGTGCCCCGCGGCTACGCCTTCGTCGGCGTCGACCTCGCCGGCACCAACCGCTCCGACGGCTGCGTCGACATCGGCGGCCGCAGCGACATCCAGTCCGCGAAGGCCGTCGTCGACTGGCTGAACGGCCGCGCCAGGGCCTACACCAGCCGCACCGGCACCACCACCGTCAAGGCGGCCTGGACCAACGGCCGCACCGGCATGATCGGCAAGAGCTGGGACGGCACCATCGCCAACGGCGTCGCCGCCACCGGTGTCAAGGGGCTGAAGACCATCGTCCCGATCAGCGCGATCTCCTCCTGGTACGACTACTACTTCGCCAAGGGCGCCTCGCTCTACGACTCCGGCCCCGACTGGCTGTCCGACGCGGTGGAGAGCGACGACGCCCACGCGCACTGTGCGGCCGTCCAGCAAAAACTCGCCGACGGGGCCCCGCGCACCGGCGACTGGACCTCCCTGTGGACCGAGCGCGACTACGTCAAGGACGCGGCGAAGGTGCGCGCGAGCGTCTTCCTCGTCCACGGACTGCAGGACCTCAACGTCCGCACCAAGCACTTCGGCCAGTGGTGGGACGCGCTCGCCAAGAACGGCGTCGAGCGCAAGATCTGGCTCTCCCAGACCGGCCACGTCGACCCCTTCGACTTCCGGCGCGCCGACTGGGTGGACACTCTGCACCGCTGGTTCGACCACGAACTGCTCGGCTACGCCAACGGCGTCGACCGCGAGCCGATGGCCGACATCGAGCGCCACCCCGACCAGTGGGTCACCTCGAAGGTCTGGCCGCCGCGCACCACGCGGACCACCACCCTGCGCCCCGCCACCGGCAGTCAGGCCGGCGTGGGCACCCTCGGCCTGCGCGGGAGCGACGGCGCCGAGACCATCACCGACGACCCGCGGCTGAGCGAGACCGACTGGGCCGCCCGGATCGCCGAGCCGACACCCGAGAAGGCCGGTTTCGTCACCAAGCCGCTCACCCGTGACCTGCGCCTGTCCGGCTCCTCCAAGGTGACCGTCACCGCCACCCCGACCACCTCGACGGCCCACCTGTCCGCCGTCCTCGTCGACCTCGGCCCCGACACCATCCGCGACTACGCCGACGCCGCCGAGGGCATCACCACCCTCACGAACCGCACCTGCTGGGGCGAGAGCACCACAGGGGACAGAGCCTGCTTCAAGGCGACGCGGGCGAAGACGGCGTCCGTCGACTACACGGTCTTCAGCCGCGGCTGGGCCGACCTCGGCAACCACGCCTCCGACCTGAAGGGCGCCCCGCTCACCCCGGGCAAGGCGTACACCATCACGCTCGACCTCGCGGCCACCGACCACGTCGTCCCCAAGGGCCACCGCCTGGCGCTGATCGTCGCGGGCACGGACAAGGACCTCATCGACCCGCCGTCCACCACGCCGACGCTCACGCTGGACCTGGCCCGTACCTCGGCCAAGGTGCCCCTGGTCGGCGGCGCCGCCGCGTTCACCCGCGCCACCTCGGGCGGCACCTTTGCCGCACCCGAGGCCACGACCCTGGACGGCGTGCGGGCACCGCGCACCGTCCAGCGCGTCCCCGCCGGCTGACCGGCTCGGCCGAACGGCTCAGGCGGCCGGGCACGCCAGCCCGGCCGCCTGACGCGCGCAGCCCCACGCCACGGTGACCCCGGCCCCGCCGTGCCCGTAGTTGTGCACCAGCACGCGCCCGTCGGGCAGCAGCCGCCGCTCCAGCCGTACCGCGTCCCGGGCCGGACGCAGCCCCACCCGGTGCGCCAGCACCCGCGCCCCGGCGATCTCCGGCCGGACGGCCGCGCACCGCGCGACGATCGCCTCCGCCACCGCCGAATCCGGCTCCAAGGACCAGGCGTCCTCCTCGGCCGTACCGCCCAGCACCAGCCCGCCCGGCTGCGGAAAGACATACGTCGAGACGGCCGAGGAGTGATCGACGCGGGTCAGCCATGTCGTGATCCCCGGGTTCTCCACGACCACCAGCTGCCCACGCACCGGACGCACCGCCGGATCGGGGACGAGTGAACGGGCGCCGAGGCCGGTGCAGTTGACGACGACCGGGGCGGGCACCGCGGCCAGATCCGTCACCTCCCGCTCCTCCACCACCCCTCCCGCCTTCAGCAACCGCTCCCGCAGCCACCGCAGATGGGCCGGCATGTCGATCAGCGGCAGCCTGGCCCGCAGCCCCCGGGCGTCCTCGCGCAGCCCGGGCACCCGCGCCGCCCACGGACCCAGCTCGTCCAGCCGGGCCCCGTCGTGCACGCCGTCGACCATGCGTACGCCGGTCTCCTCGGGGCGCTGCGCCAACTCCTCGTACACCGCCAGGGACTCCAGCGCCCACGCCCCGACGAGCGGCTCGGGCTCGATGCGGTACGGCCACCACAGCGCGCCCGCGACCGCCGAGGTCGAGCGTTCGGCGGTCTCCCGCGCCCACACGCGCACCCGTCGGCCCTGTTCGGCCAGCAGTACGGCGGTCGTCAGCCCGATCACACCGCCGCCGACCACGATCACCTCGTCGTCCACCCCACGCTCCATGCCGCGACCGTAGCGGAATGTGTCATGCCGCGCTCAGATCCGTCCCGCGCTGGGAATACTCACGGCATGTCTGCCGCACACGCGACCTTCGGCCTGGCACCGGCGACACGCGCCGGCGGTGTCCTCGCCGACGGCGGCTACCAGATCCACCGGGACTTCGTGGACTTCGTCGTCGACGGCCGTCCGCTGCTGTTCCGGCTGTCCGACCTGGACGCCGTCTCCCCGCTCGCCTCCGACGTGCCGCCCGCGATCCTCACCGCGCAGGTCCGCGGCCTGCTGCTGGAGACCGGGGCGCCGCTGCCCGGCGGCCGGTACGTCATCTACGGCTGTCCCGAGTGCGAGGCCCTGGGGTGCGGCGCGGTCACCACCGTCATCGAACGGGACGGCGACGACTACGTCTGGCGGGACTTCGCCTGGCAGACGGACGAGTACGCCGACCTGGAACTGAACGGCTACCACGGCATCGGTCCGTTCCGCTTCCACGGCCCGGAGTACCGCGCGGCCCTCGGCGCCCTGCTCGCCGGCACCCCTCCCGCGCCCGGTCGCCGCGTCCTGCTGATCGGCGCCCGCGTCGCCGTACTCGCCAAGCTCGCCGCCGCCCTGCGCACCATCGGCATCGGCGCCGACATCACCCGCGACACCGAGGACGTACCCGCCGAGGAACTGCGTCACTACGGTGCCGTCGCCTTCGGACGGGCGATCGGCGAGCCGGAACGGGCCGCGGTGCGCCGTTCCTTCGCCCGAGCCGGGGTCGACGTCGCCTACGTCGACGGACTGGCGCCGATCATTCCGCTCCTCGTCGCCCAGATCGAACACGCCCTGGACCGCTGCCCCGTGGACCAGCGCCGCCTCACCGACCTCGTCGCCGCCGACGGCGCGGCGGGCGTCGAGGTCACCTCCTCCTGCCGGGTCCGGCTCACCGCGTACCGGCTCGACCGGCTCTACCGCACCCACACCCGGGAGGTCTTCGACGGCCATCTGGAACCGGGCCGGCACCGCATCGCCCTGGACGCCTGGGCCGTCAAGGGGCAGTCCTTCCTGGTGGCGCGGGCCCCCGGAAGCGTGCTGGTCAAGGCCGTGACCCGGGCGAGACCGGGCGCGCGGGACAGCGGGAGGACACTAGGATCGGCGTCCTGATGACTGCCACCCTCGTCGCCAAGAACCTCGCCGCCGGCCACGGCGACCGCTCGCTCTTCTCCGGCCTGGACCTCGTCGTGGCCCCCGGGGACGTGATCGGGCTGGTCGGTGCCAACGGCGCGGGCAAGTCCACGCTGCTCAGAATGCTCGCCGGGCTGGCGGCGCCGGAGGAGGGGGAGCTGCGGCTCTCCCCGCCGACGGCGACCGTGGGCCATCTCCCGCAGGAGCCGGAACGCCGGCCCGGAGAGACGGTGCGGGAGTTCCTGGCCCGCCGCACCGGCGTCGCCGAGGCCCAGCGGGCGATGGACGAGGCCACCGAGGCGCTGGTCGAGAGCGCGCCCGGCGCCGACGACGCCTACGCGGCGAGCCTGGAGCGCTGGCTCGGCCTCGGCGGCGCGGACCTGGAGGAGCGGGCCGAGGAGGTCGCCGACTCCCTCGGCCTGGCCGTGGACCTGGACCAGCCGATGACCTCCCTCTCCGGCGGCCAGGCGGCCCGCGCGGGCCTCGCCTCGCTCCTGCTCTCCCGCTACGACGTCTTCCTGCTCGACGAGCCCACCAACGACCTGGACCTGGACGGACTGGAGCGCCTCGAACGCTTCGTCTCCGGCCTGCGCGCCGGCACCGTCGTCGTCAGCCACGACCGCGAGTTCCTCACCCGCACGGTCACCAAGGTCCTCGAACTCGACCTCGCCCAGGGGCGGATCAACCTCTACGGCGGCGGCTACGAGGCCTACCTGGAGGAGCGCGAGGTGGCCCGCCGGCACGCCCGGGACGACTACGAGGAGTACGCCGACAAGAAGGCGGCCCTCCAGGACCGTGCGCAGACGCAGCGCTCCTGGATGGACAAGGGCGTGAAGAACGCGCGCCGCAAGGCGGGCAACGACAACGACAAGATCGGCCGCAAGTTCCGCAGCGAGGCCAGCGAGAAGCAGGCCGCGAAGGCCCGGCAGACCCAGCGGATGATCGAGCGGCTGGAGACCGTCGAGGAGCCGCGCAAGGAGTGGGAGCTGCGCATGGAGATCGCGGCGGCGCCGCGCTCCGGCGCGGTCGTGGCCACCCTGCGGGACGCGGAGGTACGGCGTGGCGACTTCACCTTCGGCCCGGTGTCCCTGCAGATCGACTGGGCGGACCGGGTCGCGGTCACCGGGGCCAACGGCGCGGGCAAGTCCACCTTGCTCGGCGCTCTGCTCGGCCGCGTCCCGCTGGACTCGGGGCAAGCCGCGCTGGGCTCTGGCGTCCTGGTCGGCGAGGTCGACCAGGCCCGCAAGCTGTTCCACGGCCCGGAGTCGCTGCTGGACGCCTTCGGCGCGGCCGTCCCCGACACCGAGCCGGCCGAGGTCCGTACCCTGCTGGCCAAGTTCGGCCTGAAGGCGGACCACGTCCTGCGCCCGGCCGCGACCCTCTCCCCGGGCGAACGCACCCGCGCCGCCCTGGCCCTGCTCCAGGGCCGGGGCGTCAACCTCCTGGTCCTGGACGAGCCGACCAACCACCTCGACCTGCCCGCCATCGAACAACTGGAGTCGGCCCTCGACTCCTACGAGGGCACCCTGCTCCTGGTCACCCACGACCGGCGCATGCTGGACGCGGTACAGGTCACCCGCCGCCTGGAGGTCGCGGACGGCAAGGTGACCGAGCGCTAGGCCGTGTCCGCAAAGTCCCGCCTGCCCCGCGACGCCTGGCACGCACTCTCGCCGCACCGGGCGAAGCCCCAAGTACATCCAGTACGAGGGCCTGCGCCCGGCACGCCGAGAGCACGCACCAGCCGCCGCGGGGCCCGCCCTCCGGGCGGACGACGGGACTTCGCGGACACGACCTAGCCCTTCCCGTACCGGGCCTCCGCCTCCTTCGCCGCGCGTTCCACCCGGTCGACGTGCTCCTGCCGGGAAACGGCGTTTCGGGGAGCCGTGTTGGGGCTCTCCTCGCGCTGCCCCACCGCGCCGTCGACGAGCTCCCGCACGATGTCGGCGTGCCCGGCGTGCCGCTGGGTCTCGGCGATCATGTGCGCGAGGCCGTGGTGGAGGGTCACCCCGCTCCCGCGGCCTGCGGGGATGCGGCCGACCGCGTCCAGGGGGAGTGCGGCGATCGTCTCGTCCGAGTGGGCCCACACCCGCCGGTAGCCGTCGACGATCTCCTCCCGCGTCTCCTCGGGCCGCGCCCACAGGTCGGCGTCCGGCTCGGCGTCACCGGTGAACCACAGTGCGGGTCCGTCGATGGGCCGCCCGAACGTCGCGCCGAAGTAGAGCGCCTCCGCGCCGGTCAGATGCTTGACCAGCCCGAGCAGGTTCGTACCGGTGGGGGTCATGGGGCGGCGGACGTCGTACTCCGACAGGCCCTCCAGCTTCCACAGCAGCGCGTCGCGGGCGTCCTGCAGATAGATCTGGAGGTCGGCCTTGAGATCAGATCCGGTCATCCCGCCAGTCTCCCGGCCCGGTGATCCCTGTCCACCGGTTTGTTTCCCGGGCGGGGCCGGGCGCTTCACGCGAAGCGCCCGGCCCCTCGCTCAGCGCCGTCCCTTCTTCGGGTCGACCAGCCCCGCGCGCCGCAGCGCGTCGGCCATCGCGCTGTTGGCCGGCGGCGGGGCAGCCTGACGGGAGCCGCCACCCCCGCCGCCGCGGCCCTGGCGCTGCTGCGGCGGGCGCCCGCCGCGCTGCCGCCGCTCGCCGCCCTGCTGCCGCTCCTGCGGCGCCGCCTCGTCGTCCAGGCGCAGCGTCAGCGAGATCCGCTTGCGCGGGATGTCCACGTCGAGGACCTTCACCTTGACGATGTCACCGGGCTTGACCACGTCCCGCGGGTCCTTCACGAACGTCTTCGACATCGCGGAGACGTGCACCAGGCCGTCCTGGTGGACGCCGACGTCGACGAACGCCCCGAAGGCCGCCACGTTCGTCACGACCCCCTCCAGGACCATCCCGGAGGACAGGTCGGAGATCTTCTCCACGCCTTCCTTGAAGGTGGCCGTCTTGAAGGCGGGCCGCGGGTCGCGCCCGGGCTTCTCCAGCTCCCTGAGGATGTCGCCGACCGTCGGCAGACCGAAGGTGTCGTCCACGAAGTCGGCCGGCCGCAGCGACCGCAGCACACCGGTGTTGCCGATGAGCGAGGCCACCTCCTGCCCGGTCGTCTTCACCATGCGCCGCACGACCGGGTACGCCTCCGGGTGCACGCTGGAGGAGTCCAGCGGGTCGTCGCCGCCGCGGATCCTGAGGAAGCCCGCGCACTGCTCGTACGCCTTCGGGCCGAGCCGCGGCACCTTCTTCAGTGCCGAGCGGGACGTGAACGGGCCGTTGGCGTCACGGTGCGCCACGATGTTCTCGGCGAGGCCGGAGGTGATGCCGGACACCCGGGCGAGCAGCGGAGCGGACGCCGTGTTGACGTCCACGCCGACGCCGTTGACACAGTCCTCGACCACCGCGTCCAGCGAACGCGACAGCTTCACCTCGGACAGGTCGTGCTGGTACTGGCCGACGCCGATGGACTTCGGGTCGATCTTCACCAGCTCGGCAAGCGGGTCCTGGAGGCGGCGGGCGATGGAGACCGCGCCGCGCAGCGACACGTCCATGTCGGGCAGTTCCTGGGAGGCGAAGGCGGAGGCCGAGTACACGGACGCGCCCGCCTCGGACACCATCACCTTGGTGAGGTTCAACTCCGGGTGCTTCGCGATGAGTTCCCCGGCGAGCTTGTCGGTCTCCCGGGACGCCGTGCCGTTGCCGATCGCGACCAGCTCGACCGAGTGTTCCTTGGCCAGGCGGGCCAGCTTGGCGATGGCCTCGTCCCACTTGTTGGCCGGGACGTGCGGGTAGATCACGTCGGTGGCCACCACCTTGCCGGTCGCGTCGACCACGGCGACCTTCACGCCCGTACGGAAGCCGGGGTCCAGGCCCAGCGTCGCGCGCGTGCCGGCCGGGGCGGCCAGCAGCAGGTCGCGCAGGTTCGCCGCGAACACGTTCACCGCCTCGTCCTCGGCGGCCGTACGCAGCCTCAGGCGCAGGTCGATGCCGAGGTGGACGAGGATGCGGGTGCGCCAGGCCCAGCGGACCGTGTCCAGCAGCCACTTGTCGGCCGCGCGGCCCCGGTCGGCGATCCCGAACCGGTGCGCCACGATCCCCTCGTAGGACGAGGGCCCCTCCGTCGCCTCCTCCGGCTCCAGGACGAGGTCGAGCACCTCCTCCTTCTCGCCGCGCAGCATGGCGAGAACGCGGTGCGAGGGCAGCTCGGTGAACGGTTCGGCGAAGTCGAAGTAGTCGGCGAACTTGGCGCCCGCCTCCTCCTTGCCCTCCCGCACCTTCGCCGCCAGCCGCCCGCGCACCCACATCCGCTCGCGCAGCTCGCCGATCAGGTCGGCGTCCTCCGAGAACCGCTCGGTGAGGATCGCCCGGGCGCCGTCGAGGGCGGCCTGCGGATCGGCGACGCCCTTGTCGGCGTCGACGAAGGCGGCGGCCGCCGCCGGCGGCGCCACGCTCGGGTCGCCGAGCAGCCCCTCGGCGAGCGGCTCGAGCCCCGCCTCGCGGGCGATCTGCGCCTTGGTGCGCCGCTTGGGCTTGTAGGGGAGGTAGATGTCCTCCAGGCGCGCCTTGGTCTCGGCGCCCCGGATGCGGGCTTCCAGTTCCCCGGTGAGCTTGCCCTGCTCGCGCACCGACTCCAGGATCGCGGCCCGGCGCTCCTCCAGCTCCCGCAGATAGCGCAGCCGCTCCTCGATCGTGCGCAGCTGCGCGTCGTCGAGCATCTCGGTCGCTTCCTTGCGGTAGCGGGCGATGAAGGGCACCGTGGAGCCGCCGTCGAGCAGCTCCACCGCGGCCTTCACCTGCCGCTCCCGTACGCCGAGTTCCTCGGCGATCCTGCCTTCGATGGACCCTACTTCGAGGGACCCGGGTGTCGTCACGATCCCGTACCGCCTTCTCCACTGGGGTTGCGCGGCAATTGTGGCAGGTCGCACCGGCAACCGGGGATCAGGGCGGCAACGCCCGCGAGCCGGGGCCGGGGGTCAGGCCCTGCCGCCGCGTGTCGAGGCGGAGGCTCCGCCGAAGAGCCGGGCCAGAGCCCGGAACGGCAGCGTCACCACCGTGGCGATCGCCCCGCCGATCTGCCGAAGTACGTCTGCGATGGCACGGAACACGGACAGCTCCTTTCCACTCCCGGCCGCTCCGGCCGGGAAGGCACGGGTACCTCACCTGCGCCGGAGCATGCCGGTGGGCCGTCAGCCCGACGCGGGCACGCTCCAGGTGAAGCGCGGCGGCCGGCGCTCCAGGAACGCGGCGACCCCCTCCGCGGTGTCCCCGCTGTCGCGCATCTGCCCGGTCCAGTACGAGTCGCGGTCGGTGCGGCCGTCCGCGAACTCCTTCGCCGCCGCCTGCGTCAGCCGCGAGCGGGAGACCAGGACGCGGGTGAACTCCGCCACCCGTTTGCCGAGTTCGCCCTCCGGCAGGACCTCGTCGACGAACCCCGTGCGCAGCGCCCGGTCCGTGTCGATCAACTCGCCTGAGAACAGCAGGTACTTGGCGGTGGCCGGGCCCACCAGCGACACCAGCCGCCGGGTCGCCGAGGCCGGGTAGACGATGCCGAGTTTCGCGGGCGTCACGCCGAACAGCGACCCCTCCTCGGCGAACCGCAGGTCGCAGGCGGCCGCGAGCTGCGCCCCGCCGCCCACGCAGTGGCCCCGGACCGCCGCCAGCGTCGGCTTCGGGAACGCCGCGAGGGCCTCCTCGGCGCGCACGGCGAGCCCCTGCGCCTCCTCCGGCGAGCCCCGCAGGGTCGAGATGTCGGCCCCGGCGCAGAAGGTGCCGCCCTCGCCGGTGAGCACCAGCGCCCGTACGGCCGGATCGGCGGCCAGGGCGTCCAGCAGCGGCGGCAGCGCCCGCCACATGGCGGCCGTCATGGCGTTGCGCTTGGCGGGGTGGTGGACGACGACGGTGGCCACCGAGTCGGTGATCCCGTGCAGCAGCTGGGGCTCCATGCGCCGGATGCTATCGGCCGAGCCGAACGGCCGATCAAGAAGGCCGGGAAGAGGAGCGGGAGATTACAGTGAACCGAGGAGGCACCGATGGCCAGGAAGCGCATACCCCGGAGCAAGGCGGCCAGGATGCGCCGCGGCTTCGGCCTGCTCGCCGTACTCGGCCTCATTCTGGTGCTCGCGGGGGTGGTCGGTCTCGTCTACACCGCCGTCGCCACCCTGACCTCCATGATCCTGTTCGGCTGGCTGCTGCTGATCGGCGGCCTGGTGGGCCTGGCGCACGCGGTCCAGGCGCGCGGTACCAATGCCTTGTGGGTCGGTGTCATCGTCGCCGCCCTGAACATCGCCGCCGGCGTGGTCGTCATCCGCCTGCCGTACGCGGCCGCCGACGCGCTCACCATGTTCGCCGCTCTGCTCTTCCTCACCGCCGGCCTCTTCCGGCTGGTCGGCAGCCTGGTGGTCCGGGGCCCGCAGTTCGGCCTGACCCTGCTGCTGGGCGCCTTCGACCTGCTGCTGGGCGTCCTGGTGCTCGTCTCCTGGCCGAGCAGCAGCCAGTACGTCATCGGCTGCTTCTTCTCGCTCGCGCTGCTCTTCGACGGCCTCGGCCTGCTCGCCACCGGTTTCGGCGGACGGCGCATCGTCGGCATGGTGACCTAGGACGTGACCCAGGACCTGCCCGGGAAACATGTCAATCCCGGACAGTGCGCAGAGCGCAACGGTCAGAAAGCAGCCGAAATCCGCTGACTTGTGTTCAGTTCCGCGAGCCGGAGCGGTTCGTTACCAACACTCGACGTGTGGTGACAATCGAGCGCGAGGGTGGCGACCGGACGATGGAGAACCACGGGCGTGGGGCGGCCCCGCGCCCAGAGGGAGGCGACCGGCTCGAGCCGGTCCCGCTGCCGTACGAGGGAGTGTGGCGGTTCACCGCCCCCGCCGTCGACGCCTCGGTCCCGCAGGCGCGGCGCGCCGTGCGCGACCTGCTCCACCGCCAGGGCGTCCCGATCCCGGACGACCTGGTCGACGGGCTGTTGCTGATCGTCTCCGAACTGGTCACCAACGCGGTCAAGCACGCGGCGCTGCTGTCGCCCACGCTCGCCGTGGAGGTCGCCGTCGGTGCCGAGTGGGTGCGGGTGTCGGTGGAGGACAACCACCCCTACCGCCCGACCGCCCTGGAGGCCGACCACGGCCGGACCGGCGGCCGGGGGCTGCTCCTGGTCCGCGAGGTGACCCGGGAGGCCGGCGGGGTGGTCGACGTGGAGCACACGGCGAGCGGAGGAAAGGTGATCTGGGCCGCCCTGCCGCTCAAACCCGGGCGGCCGTGGTGAGCCGCCTCACCAGCCCGCGGACGGGCCCGTCAGCTCCCTGATCGCCGGGCGGGCGGCGTCCAGCACGGTCAGGAACCAGGACGAGAAGGTGTCCGCCGCGTGCCGCTCCTTCAACTCCGCCGGGGTCACGAAGGCGGTCGCGCCGACCTCCTCCGGGTCCGGCGCCGGCGGGGTCTGCACCAGGCCGACGAACAGGTGGTTGTACTCCTGCTCCACCAGGCCCGAGGCCGGGTCCGGGTGGTTGTAGCGGACGGTGCCCGCCTCGGCCAGCAGCGACGGGGAGACTCCGAGCTCCTCGTGCGTCCGCCGGGCCGCCGCCGTGAAGGGCGCCTCGCCGGGGTAGGGGTGGCCGCAGCAGGTGTTGGACCACACGCCGGGGGAGTGGTACTTGCCGAGCGCCCGCTGCTGGAGCAGCAGCCGACCGCGCTCGTCGAAGAGGAACACCGAGAACGCGCGGTGCAGCTGCCCCGGCGGCTGGTGGGCGGCGAGCTTCTCCGCGGTGCCGATCGTCACGCCGTCCTCGTCGACCAGTTCCAGCAAAATCGCGTCTGCGGTGCCGTTCGACGAACTGTGCGTCGCGGTGGCAGGTGTGATCGGCATACCCATCCTTCGCCTCGGTCTTCGCACTCCAAGTCTGCCGTACGAATCCGGCACTCCCGTCACTTCCCGGCACGTCCGCATGTCCCGCGCGCGGCGCGCGGCGCGGTCGCCCCGGCCGGATGCCGGAAGGAGGACCCGGTAGGTGATCGTGCCCGGCGGGGACGGCCCGGAACCGTTCAGGAGTGCCTCGAACACAGGCACGCGGGAGCGCCGCGCGCCACCGGCGGCGACCCTCAGGGACGGGCCGTCAGTGGCACAGCCGCGCCTCGTGCTCCGCGTGGCCGCTCGGCTCCAGCTGGAAGGTGCAGTGCACCACGTCGAAGTGGTCGCCCAGGCAGCCCTGCAGCTCGTGCAGCATCTTCTCGTGGCCGATGGCGTTCAGGACGTCGGAGCGGACGACCACGTGCGCGGAGAGCACCGGCAGCCCGGAGGTGATCGTCCAGGCGTGCAGGTCGTGTACGTCCTCCACACCGTCCAGGGCCAGGATGTGGACCCGCACCTCGGCCATGTCGACGTCCTTGGGAGCCGCCTCCAGCAGCACGTCCAGGGTCTCGCGCAGCAGCTTGACGGTGCGCGGCACGATCATCAGCCCGATGACCAGCGAGGCGATCGGGTCGGCGGCCTGCCAGCCGGTGGCCAGGATCACCGCCGCCGAGATGATCACCGCCACCGAGCCCAGCGCGTCCGCGGCCACCTCCAGGAAGGCGCCGCGCACGTTCAGGCTGTCCTTCCGGCCCCGCATCAGCAGCGTGAGCGAGACCGTGTTCGCGACCAGACCGATCCCGCCGAACACGATCATCAGCCCGCCCTCGGTGGCGGCGGGGGTCAGGAACCGCTGGACCGCCTCGTACAGGACGTAGCCGCCGACGCCGAGCAGCAGCAGGCAGTTGGCCAGGGCGGCGAGGATCTCGGCGCGCGCGTAGCCGAAGGTGCGGTTGGTGCTCGGCGGACGGTTCGCGAAATGGATCGCGAGCAGCGCCATGCCCAGGCCCAGCGCGTCCGTGGCCATGTGCGCCGCGTCCGCGATGAGCGCGAGGGAGTCGGCGACCAGACCGCCGACGATCTCGACCACCATGACGGCGAGCGTGATCGACAGCGCGACGCGCAGCCTGCCGCGGTAGGCCGCCGCGGCCGTCCCGGTGGCCGGCGCGTGCGCGTGCGCATGGCCGTGATCGTGCCCAGCCCCCATGACGCGAAGCCCTCCTGTGTCGTCCGCCGGGAGCCCAGTCAACTACGGCCGGGGGGTACCCGGCAACGCGGCATTGAACACCGTTGTCATGTGACCTGACCTGCGGAAACGATGCCCAGGTCAGGGACCTTCGCGGCCGGCCGTGAACGTCGCCGGGCCGTGCACGTCACCGGCCGTGGAGATCTGCGCCGTGGTGCAGCAGCCAGCCCTGCCAGGCCGACTCCACCATCGCGCGCACTCCGTGCCGGGCCCGCCAGCCCAGCGTCTCGGCGGCCCGCTCGGCCGAGGCGACCGCGCGCGGCGCGTCCCCGGGGCGCCGGCCCTCGACCACGGGCGGACGCCGGTCCCCGGTGACCTCGCCGATGACGGAGACCAGCTCCCGCACCGAGACGCCCTCGCCCCGGCCGATGTTCACCGTCAGATCGCCGGTCAGGTCCCCCTCGGCCAGCCGCCGGGCCGCCGCCAGATGCGCCTCGGCCAGGTCTGCGACGTGGATGTAGTCACGGACAGTGGTGCCGTCGGGCGTCGGATAGTCGTCGCCGAAGATCCGCGGCGCCTCGTCCCGGGTGAGCCGGTCGAAGACCATGGGCACGATGTTGAAGACGCCGGTGTCCGCCAGTTCCGGCGCGGCGGCGCCCGCCACGTTGAAGTAGCGCAGACAGACGGTCGCGATGCCGTGCGTCCGCCCCGCCGCCCGTACCAGCCACTCCCCGGTGAGTTTGGTCTCGCCGTAGGGGTTCATTGGCGCGCACGGGGTGTCCTCCGTGATCAGTTCCACGTCCGGGTTGCCGTAGACGGCCGCCGACGAGGAGAACAGGAAGCGCTCGATCCCGGCCTCCGCGACCGCCTCCAGGAGCGTGGCGAGACCGCCCACGTTCTCCCGGTAGTAGCGGGTGGGCTGCGCCACGGACTCGGCGACCTGTTTGCGCGCCGCGAGGTGGACCACGCCCGTCACCGCGTGCTCGGCGAAGACCCGCCCCAGCAGGTCCCGGTCCGTCACACAGCCCTTGACCAGCGGTACGTCCGCCGGGAGCCGCGCGGGCACCCCGGCCGAGAGGTCGTCCAGCGCGACGACGCGCTCCCCGGCGCCGGTCATGGCCCGCGCCACATGAGCCCCTATGTATCCGGCCCCGCCGGTGATCAGCCACGTCATGGTCGCCCACCCTATGCCGACGCCCCGCGGCCATCCCCAATGTCCCGGATGCCCGGTCCCGCGGGGTCGCGCGCGGGACGCGGTTTGTGGGCCGGCCCCCGGATCCCCGATGATGATCGCGGCAAAGGCCGGTGCAGACCGCGTCGACCGGCCCGTGAACGGGCGGTGAACACGGGCTTGTCGTCATCCGATAGCCTCTGCCGACATGCCGCCCGGGTGCCCAGGCAAGCGGCGCCCCACCACGCAGACGACCGGCGCTCAGGCGTCGGCACCCAGGGAGTGAGTTCGGTTGTCGACCGCCATCGTGACCGGTCAGCCGGTCCCCGGATCGTCGCTCGAGAGCGATCTGCGGTCCCTCGGCTTCGAGGTGCTCACGGCCACCGACGCCTCCGACACCGAGACGCTCCTCGCGGCCGTCCCCGCCGGTGAGCGCGTGGCCGTCGTCGACGCCCGCTTCGTCGGCCACCCGCACGCACTCCGGCTCGGCCTCACCGACCCCCGCTTCCCGGTCGCCGCGGTGGCCGGCGCCGTCACCGCCCAGCCGGCCGGCCGCCAGGCGCTGACCCGCGCGGTGGCCCGGGAGACCTCGGCGGGCGGCGGCACCGCGATAGCCGTGGACAGCCTCGCCGACCGTCTCGCCACCGCCCTCGCCGCCGACGGCGCCGAGGTGCACCGCCCCGAGCTCGGCAGCCTGGTCGCCGCCGTCCCCGCCGACCCGCAGGCCCGCAACGAGGCCCGCCAGGCCGTCGCCGCCGTCGACGACGAGGCCGTACGCCTGAAGTCCGCGGTGAAGGCCCGCGACGGCTTCTTCACCACCTTCTTCATCAGCCCCTACTCGCGCTACATCGCCCGCTGGTGCGCCCGCCGCGGCCTGACCCCCAACCAGGTCACCACCGCCTCGCTGCTCACCGCCCTGATCGCGGCGGGCTGCGCGGCGACCGGCACCCGCGGCGGGTTCGTCGCCGCGGGCGTGCTGCTCATCGCCTCCTTCGTGCTGGACTGCACGGACGGGCAGCTCGCCCGGTACTCGCTGCAGTACTCCACGCTCGGCGCCTGGCTCGACGCCACCTTCGACCGGGCCAAGGAGTACGCCTACTACGCCGGGCTCGCCCTCGGCGCGGCCCGCGGCGGCGACGATGTATGGGCCCTCGCCCTCGGCGCGATGGTCCTGCAGACCTGCCGGCACGTCGTGGACTTCTCCTTCAACGAGGCCAACCACGACGCCACCGCCAACACCAGCCCCACCGCCGCGCTCTCCGACAAGCTCGACAGCGTCGGCTGGACGGTCTGGGTGCGCCGGATGATCGTGCTGCCGATCGGCGAACGCTGGGCCATGATCGCCGTCCTCACGGCGGCCACCACCCCCCGCATCACCTTCTACGCGCTGCTCGTCGGCTGCGCCTTCGCCGCGACGTACACCACGGCCGGCCGGGTGCTGCGCTCGGTGACCCGCAAGGCCCGGCGCACCGACCGGGCGGCGCAGGCGCTGGCGGACCTCGCGGACAACGGGCCGCTCGCCGCCGCCCTGGCCCCCGCCGCGCGCGGCCTGCGCCTCCCGGCGCCCGTCGCCGCCGCCGTCGGCGCTCTCCTCGTCGTGATCTCCGCCGCACTCTGGGGCGCGGGCTGGCCGACCGTGCTGTGCGCCGCGGGCTACGCCGCGCTGTCCGCCGTCGCCGTCGCCCGCCCCCTCAAGGGCGCCCTGGACTGGCTCGTTCCCCCGATCCTGCGCGCCGCCGAGTACGGCACCGTACTGCTCCTGGCGGCGAAATCCGGGGTGAACGGCGTGCTTCCCGCGGCTTTCGGGCTGGTGGCCGCCGTCGCCTACCATCACTACGACACGGTGTACCGCATCCGCGGCGACGCCGGAGCGCCGCCGGCCTGGCTGGTGCGCGCCGTCGGGGGGCAGGAAGGACGGACGCTGCTGGTCGCGGTCCTGGCCGCGCTGCTCACCGCCTCGCAGTTCAAGGTCGCGCTCACGGTCCTCGCCGTGGCCGTCGCCCTGGTGGTGCTCGTCGAGAGCATCCGCTTCTGGGTGTCCGCTGGGGCGCCCGCCGTACACGATGAAGGAGAACCCGCATGATCGGCCTCGTGCTGGCGGCCGGCGCCGGACGGCGTCTGCGCCCCTACACCGACAGCCTTCCCAAGGCTCTGGTGCCGGTGGGCCCCGCGGGCATAGAGGACTCGATCACGGTGCTCGACCTCACCCTCGGCAACTTCGCCGAGATCGGTCTCACCGAGGTCGCGATCATCGTCGGCTACCGCAAGGAGGCCGTGTACGAGCGCAAGGCGGCCCTGGAGCGGAAGTACGGCCTGAAGCTCACCCTCATCGACAACGACAAGGCCGAGGAGTGGAACAACGCCTACTCCCTGTGGTGCGGCCGTGACGCCCTCAAGGACGGCGTGATCCTCGCCAACGGCGACACCGTGCACCCGGTCTCCGTCGAGAAGACGCTGCTGGCCGCCCGCGGTGAGGGCAGGAGGATCATCCTCGCGCTGGACACCGTGAAGTCCCTCGCCGACGAGGAGATGAAGGTCGTCGTCGACCCCGACAAGGGCGTGCGGAAGATCACCAAGCTGATGGACCCCGCGGAGGCGACCGGCGAGTACATCGGCGTCACCCTCATCGAGGGCGACGCGGCCCCCGAGCTGGCCGACGCGCTGAAGACCGTCTGGGAGACCGACCCGCAGCAGTTCTACGAGCACGGCTACCAGGAACTGGTGAACCGGGGCTTCAAAATCGACGTGGCGCCGATCGGCGACGTGCCGTGGGTCGAGATCGACAACCACGACGACCTCGCCCGTGGACGGGAGATCGCGTGCCAGTACTGACCCGGCTCATCCCCTCGCCGGTCGTCGTGGACATCCGCCCGGGTGCCCTCGACGACCTGGCGTGCGTGCTCGCGGACCAGCGCATCTCACAGTCGGGGCGGCTCGCCGTGGCCATCAGCGCCGGTTCCGGTGCCCGGCTGCGCGACCGGCTCGCACCGTCACTGCCCGGCGCCGACTGGTACGAGGTCGGCGGCGGCACCATCGACGACGCGGTCCGGCTGGCCGACGCCATAAAGTCCGGGCGCTACGACGCCGTCGTGGGCCTCGGCGGCGGCAAGATCATCGACTGTGCGAAGTTCGCGTCCGCGCGCGTGGGCCTGCCCCTGGTCGCCGTCGCCACCAACCTCGCCCACGACGGCCTGTGCTCGCCCGTGGCCACGCTCGACAACGACGCGGGCCGCGGCTCGTACGGCGTTCCGAACCCGATCGCGGTCGTCATCGACCTCGACGTGATCCGGGAGGCGCCCACGCGCTTCGTGCGCTCCGGCATCGGCGACGCGCTGTCCAACATCTCCGCCGTCGCGGACTGGGAGCTGTCCCACCGGGTCAACGGCGAGAAGGTGGACGGCCTCGCCGCCGCCATGGCCCGCCAGGCCGGCGAGGCGGTGCTCAGGCACCCGGGCGGAGTCGGCGACAACGGCTTCCTCCAGGTCCTCGCCGAGGCGCTGGTCCTCACCGGTATCGCCATGTCGGTGTCGGGCGACTCCCGCCCGTCCTCCGGCGCCTGCCACGAGATCAACCACGCCTTCGACCTGCTCTACCCCAAGCGTGCCGCCAGCCACGGCGAGCAGTGCGGGCTCGGCGCGGCCTTCGCGATGTACCTGCGCGGAGCCCACGAGGAGTCGGCCTACATGGCCGAAGTGCTGCGCCGGCACGGGCTGCCCGTGCTGCCGGAGGAGATCGGCTTCACGGTGGACGAATTCGTCCGGGCCGTCGAGTTCGCCCCCGAGACCCGGCCCGGCCGCTACACGATCCTCGAACACCTCGACCTCAAGACCGAACAGATCAAGGACACCTACGCCGACTATGTCAAGGCCATCGGTAGCTGAACTCCGTCCGGTCGTACACCCCGCAGGGGTGAAGGACCGGCGCAGCGGTGAGCACTGGATGGGACGCCTCTACATGCGTGAGGTGTCCCTGCGGGTCGACCGCTACCTGGTGAACACCAGGGTCACGCCCAACCAGCTCACGTACCTGATGACCGTCTGCGGCGTGCTCGCGGCCCCGGCCCTGCTGGTGCCGGGGATCACGGGCGCCGTCCTCGGCGTGGTCGCGGTCCAGCTGTACCTGCTGCTGGACTGCGTCGACGGCGAAATAGCGCGCTGGAAGAAGCAGTACTCGCTGGGCGGCGTCTACCTCGACCGGGTCGGCGCCTACCTGACGGACGCGGCCGTACTGGTCGGGCTCGGCCTGCGCGCCGCCGACCTGTGGGGCACCGGGCGGATCGACTGGCTGTGGGCCTTCCTCGGCACCCTGGCCGCCCTCGGCGCGATCCTGGTCAAGGCCGAGACCGACCTCGTCGGCGTGGCCCGGCACCAGGGCGGCCTGCCGCCGGTGAAGGAGGCGGCGTCCGAGCCGCGCTCCTCCGGCATGGCGCTGGCCCGCCGGGCCGCCGGGGCGCTGAAGTTCCACCGGTTGATCCTCGGGATCGAGGCGTCCCTGCTGATCCTGGTCCTCGCCGTCGTGGACCACATCCGGGGCGACCTGTTCTTCACCCGGCTCGGCACCGCCGTACTCGCCGGGATCGCGCTGCTGCAGACCGTGCTGCACCTGGTGTCCATCCTCGCCTCCAGCAGGCTGAGGTGACCGCCGTGACCAGCACCCCGAAGGTCGGCGCGGTGATCATCACCATGGGCAACCGCCCCGACGAGCTGCGCGCCCTGCTCGACTCGGTCGCCAAGCAGGACGGCGACCCGGTCCAGGTGGTCGTCGTCGGCAACGGCTCGCCCGTCCCGGACGTCCCGGAGGGCGTACGGACCATCGAGCTGCCCGAGAACCTCGGCATCCCCGGCGGCCGCAACGTCGGTATCGAGGCCTTCGGGCCGGGCGGCCGGGACGTCGACATCCTGCTCTTCCTCGACGACGACGGCCTGCTCGCCCACCACGACACCGCCGAGCTGTGCCGCCAGGCCTTCGCCGCCGACCCCGAGCTCGGCATCATCAGCTTCCGCATCGCCGACCCGGACACCGGCGTCACCCAGCGCCGCCACGTGCCGCGGCTGCGGGCCTCCGACCCCATGCGCTCCTCCCGGGTCACCACCTTCCTGGGCGGGGCCAACGCCGTGCGTGCCCAGGTCTTCGCCGACGTCGGCGGCCTGCCGGACGAGTTCTTCTACGCCCACGAGGAAACCGACCTGGCATGGCGGGCCCTGGACGCGGGCTGGATGATCGACTACCGGTCCGACATGGTGCTGTACCACCCGACGACCGCGCCCTCCCGGCACGCCGTCTACCACCGCATGGTCGCCCGCAACCGCGTCTGGCTGGCCCGCCGCAACCTGCCCGCCCTCCTGGTCCCGGTCTACCTCGGGGTCTGGATGCTGCTCACCTTGCTGCGCCGCCCCTCCCGCCCGGCCCTGAAGGCCTGGTTCGGCGGGTTCAAGGAGGGCTGGACCACCCCGTGCGGTCCCCGCCGGCCGATGAAGTGGCGTACCGTGTGGCGGCTGACGCGACTGGGCCGGCCGCCGGTGATCTGACAAGCTCGACCGTGAGGGGTCGCGCATCCCGAAGACGAACTCGAAGACGAACTCGAAGACGAAAGTTTCCACACCCGTGAGTGAGACAACGCACGACGGAGGCGTCGCGGTGAGCGCGGCCGCCCCGTCGCCCGACGAGGGACTGACGGCGGCGAGGCTCGCCGCCAAGTACGGGCTGACCGTCAGCGGCGCCCGGCCCTCGCTCGTCGAGTACGTCCGGCAGCTGTGGGGACGGCGGCACTTCATCCTCGCCTTCTCCCAGGCGAAGCTGACGGCCCAGTACAGCCAGGCCAAGCTCGGCCAGCTCTGGCAGGTGGCCACCCCGCTGCTGAACGCGGCCGTGTACTACTTCATCTTCGGGCTGATCCTCCACGCCAGCCGGGGCATGTCCCAGGACGTGTACATCCCGTTCCTGGTCACCGGCGTCTTCGTCTTCACCTTCACCCAGAGCTCGCTCATGTCCGGTGTACGGGCGATCTCCGGCAACCTGGGACTGGTGCGCGCCCTGCACTTCCCGCGCGCCTCGCTGCCCGTCTCCTTCGCGTTGCAGCAGCTCCAGCAGCTGCTGTTCTCGATGATCGTGCTGTTCCTCGTGGCCATCGGCTTCGGCAGCTACCCGGGCCTGTCCTGGCTGCTGATCGTGCCGGTGCTGGTGCTCCAGTTCCTGTTCAACACCGGGCTCGCGCTGATCGTGGCCCGTATGGGTGCCAAGACGCCGGACCTGGCCCAGCTGATGCCGTTCGTCCTGCGCACGTGGATGTACGCCTCCGGCGTCATGTTCTCGATCAACAAGATGCTCGAGGGGCGTCCCGAGTGGATCGTCCGGGTGCTCCAGGTGAACCCGGCCGCCGTCTACATGGACCTGATGCGCTTCGCCCTGATCGACGGCTACGGCGCCTCGAACCTCCCGCCGCACGTGTGGGCCATCGCCCTGTTCTGGGCCGTGGTCGTCTTCGCCGGCGGCTTCGTGTACTTCTGGAAGGCGGAGGAGCGGTACGGCCGTGGCTGAGCAGCACACCGGGGAGCTCATCCCCACCGTCATCGCGGACGACCTGCACATCGTCTACCGCGTCAACGGCGCCAAGACCGGCAAGGGCAGCGCCACCGCGGCCCTCAGCCGGATCGTCAAGCGCGGCTCCGACGACGCGGCGCGGGGCGTACGCAAGGTGCACGCCGTGCGTGGCGTCTCCTTCGTCGCCTACCGGGGCGAGGCCATCGGCCTGATCGGCTCCAACGGTTCCGGCAAGTCGACGCTGCTGCGCGCCATCGCCGGCCTGCTCCCGGCGGAGAAGGGCAAGGTCTTCACCGACGGCCAGCCCTCCCTGCTCGGCGTGAACGCGGCCCTGATGAACGACCTCACCGGCGAGCGCAACGTCATCCTCGGCGGGCTCGCCATGGGCATGACCCGCGAGGAGATCAAGGAGCGCTACCAGGACATCGTCGACTTCTCCGGCATCAACGAGAAGGGCGACTTCATCACCCTGCCGATGCGCACCTACTCCTCCGGCATGGCGGCCCGTCTGCGCTTCTCCATCGCCGCCGCCAAGGACCACGACGTCCTCATGATCGACGAGGCACTGGCCACCGGCGACCGCAAGTTCCAGAAGCGCTCCGAGGAACGCATCCGGGAGCTGCGCAAGCACGCGGGCACGGTGTTCCTGGTCAGCCACAACAACAAGTCGATCCGTGACACCTGCGACCGGGTGCTGTGGCTGGAGCGCGGCGAACTGCGCATGGACGGCCCGACCGACGAGGTCCTCAAGGAGTACGAGAAGTTCACGGGCAAGTGACCTGATTCGGCCAGGGCCCCGCCGGAACCTCTCCGGCGGGGCCCTGCGTCTGCAAAAGAAACGTCAACTCGGTCTGTTGTCAGGAATCTTGACGCCAATCGGTGTGTTGTTGTGATGTGCAGGACACCCCGACGGACCATGGCGCGTTGTACAACGTAAGCTGTACCGGTCCCCGAAAGCGGCAAGTGGGGCGATAATGCGCGACACCCTCCGCCCGTGGCGCCCCGCGGGCGGCCGGGCGGCGTGTCCGAAATAGTGAGTATTGGGTCGGCGGTGTAGAACGGGAGATGTGACGGCAATGGCTACGGAAACTCCCCAGCTCAACGCAGCATGTGCCGTCCCCCCCACGGGCAGCCCACGGTGACGGGAACCGGGACGGCGCACGACCTGGAGCGCGCCACCCTCGACAAGGCCGCGGGCGAGAACTTCCCCGTGGCGCCGTTCTTCCTGCCCCGGGCCTGGCGCGACGACCTCATGGCCGTCTACGGCTTCGCGCGCCTGGTCGACGACATCGGCGACGGCGACCTCGCCCCCGGCGGCGCCGACGCCCGGTTCCTCGGCGTGTCGGCCACCGACGCCGAGGACCGCCTCGTCCTCCTCGACGCCTTCGAGGCCGACCTGCGCCGGGTCTTCGACGCCACCCCCCGCCACCCCCTCCTGCGCCGTCTGCAGCCGACCGTCCGCCGCCGCTCGCTCACCCCCGGCCCGTTCCTCGGCCTGATCGCCGCCAACCGCCAGGACCAACTCGCCCGGCGGTACGAGACCTATGACGACCTGCTCGCCTACTGCGAGCTGTCCGCCAACCCCGTCGGCCGTCTCGTCCTCGCCGTCACCGGCACCACCACCCCCGAACGGATCCGTCTCTCCGACCGGATCTGCACCGCTCTGCAGATCGTCGAACACCTCCAGGACGTCGCCGAGGACCTCGGCCGCGACCGGATCTATCTGCCCGCCGCGGACATGAAACGCTTTCACGTCCAGGAGGCGGACCTCGCCACGGCGACCGCGGGCGCATCGGTGCGCGCCCTGGTCGCGTACGAAGCGGAACGCGCCCTCGATCTGCTGAATGAAGGCGCCCCCTTGGTGGGTAGCGTCCACGGCAGGCTGAAGCTGCTGCTCGCGGGGTTCGTGGCGGGGGGAAGGGCGGCGATCCACGCGATCGCCGCCGCCGAATACGACGTACTTCCCGGCCCGCCCAAGCCCGGCAAGGCTCAGTTGCTGCGTGAGGTGGGCGTGTCTCTGCGAGGAGAGGGGTGATCCGGACCGTGGAGTCTGTGCCGCACGTGTCCGCACCGGTACTCGCCGCCTACAGCTACTGCGAGGCCGTCACCGGGCAGCAGGCCCGCAACTTCGCGTACGGGATCAGGCTGCTGCCGACGCCCAAGCGCCGCGCGATGTCGGCGCTGTACGCGTTCTCGCGGCGTGTCGACGACATCGGCGACGGCGCGCTGGCGGACGACGTCAAGGCAGCGCGGCTGACGGACACCCGGGCGCTGCTCACCCGGGTCCGGGAGGGCGCGGTCGACGAGGACGACACCGACCCGGTCGCGGTCGCCCTCGCCCACGCCGCCCGTATCTTCCCGATCCCGCTCGGCGGCCTCGACGAACTCATCGACGGCGTCCTGATGGACGTGCGCGGCGAGACCTACGAGACCTGGGACGACCTCAAGGTCTACTGCCGCTGCGTGGCCGGCGCCATCGGCCGGCTCTCCCTCGGCGTGTTCGGTACGGAACCGGGGGCGCGCGGCGCCGAGCGCGCACCCGAGTACGCCGACACCCTCGGGCTCGCCCTGCAGCTCACCAACATCCTCAGAGACATCCGCGAGGACGCCGAGGGCGGACGCACCTATCTGCCCGCCGACGACCTCGCCAAATTCGGCTGCTCGGCCGGGATCGGCGGACCGACACCACCGGAGGGCGCCGACTTCGCGGGCCTCGTGCACTTCGAAGTGCGTCGGGCCCGCGCCCTTTTCGCCGAGGGCTACCGGCTGCTGCCCATGCTCGACCGGCGCAGCGGCGCCTGCGTCGCCGCGATGGCCGGCATCTACCGCCGCCTGCTCGACCGCATCGAGCGCGAGCCGGAGGCCGTGCTGCGCGGCCGGGTCTCGCTGCCCGGACGCGAGAAGGCGTATGTCGCCGTGCGCGGTCTGTCCGGGCTGGACACCCGGCACGTGACCCGGCACGTCACCCGGCGGGCCGTCAGGAGGCGTGCCTGATGGACCACCTGGACACGGCCAACCGCACTCCCGGCATGCGGCACGCAACCCTCCGGTGCGGCGTGGCGTCCCTGACTGCGACGACGCGCCGTGCACCGGGCCGGCCGCACGGCGGGGCCGCACGGGAGGGCGCACGATGACCGATGGGACGCGGTCCGACGGACCGTCCGGGCGCACGGCCGTGGTGGTCGGCGGCGGCCTGGCCGGGATCACGGCGGCGCTCGCGCTCGCCGACGCGGGCGTGCGGGTCACCCTGCTGGAGGGCAGGCCGAGACTGGGCGGCCTCGCCTTCTCTTTCCGGCGCGGCGAGCTGACCGTCGACAACGGACAGCACGTGTACCTGCGCTGCTGCACCGCCTACCGCTGGTTCCTCGACCGGATCGAGGGCGCGGCGCTGGCACCGCTGCAGGAACGTCTCGACGTACCCGTCCTCGACGTCACCAGGCCCGAGGGCCGACGGCTCGGCAGACTGCGGCGCGACGCGCTGCCGGTGCCCCTGCACCTGGGGCGCAGCCTCGCCGCCTACCCGCACCTCTCGCTCGCCGAGCGGGCCAGGGTGGGGCGTGCCGCGCTCGCGCTCAAAGGGCTCGACCTCGCCGATCCGGCCCTGGACACCCAGGACTTCGGCAGCTGGCTGGCCGCCCACGGCCAGTCGGCGCGTGCCGTCGAGGCCCTGTGGAACCTGGTCGGGATCGCCACCCTCAACGCGGTCGCGGGCGACGCCTCGCTGGGGCTCGCCGCGATGGTGTTCAAGACCGGTCTGCTGTCCGACCCGGGCGCCGCCGACATCGGGTGGGCGCGCGTCCCGCTGGGCGAACTGCACGACCGGCTGGCCCGCAAGGCGCTCGACTCCGCGGGCGTGCGTACCGAGGTCCGTTCACGCGTCACCTCCGTCTCTACCAACGAAAACGGGACCTGGAGCGTTCAGGTTCCCGGCGAGAACCTCGCCGCCGACGCGGTCGTGCTCGCCGTACCGCAGCGCGAGGCGCACGACCTGCTGCCGCCCGGCGCCCTCGACGCCCCCGAGCGGCTGCTGGCGATCGGCACCGCGCCGATCCTCAACGTCCACGTCGTCTACGACCGCAGGGTGCTCGGCCGTCCCTTCTTCGCCGCCCTGGGCACGCCCGTGCAGTGGGTCTTCGACCGCACCGAGTCGTCCGGGCTGCGCGAGGGCCAGTACCTCGCCCTGTCCCAGTCGGCCGCGCACGACGAGATCGACGCCTCCGTCGGCGTGCTGCGCAAGCGCTACCTGCCCGAACTCCAGCGGCTGCTGCCCCGCGCGCGCGGGGCCGAGGTGCGGGACTTCTTCGTGACCAGGGAGCGCACGGCGACCTTCGCTCCCACCCCCGGTGTCGGGCGGCTCAGGCCCGGCGCCCGTACCCAGGCCCCCGGCCTCTACCTGGCCGGATCGTGGACCGCCACGGGGTGGCCCGCGACCATGGAGAGTGCGGTCCGCAGCGGAGTGAGCGCGGCCGACGCCGTGCTGCACGCCCTCGGCCGGCCCCGTCCCAGCCACCTCTTCGCGTTCGAGGAGGCGGCCTGATGCCCGACCGGCATGCGGCGGGCCCCCGCACCCCCGGTACCGCGACAAGAGGAGTAACTGTGCCCACTGTGCCCCCGGCCGAGACGGCCGCTCGAGAGACCGCGGTGGACGTGACCGCGCTCCTGGAGCGCGGCCGGACCCTGGCCACACCGGTACTGCGGGCGGCCGTCGACCGCCTGGCGCCTCCCATGGACACCGTCGCCGCCTACCACTTCGGCTGGATCGACGCGCAGGGCAACCCGGCCGACGGCGACGGAGGCAAGGCCGTGCGCCCCGCGCTCGCCGTGCTCTCCGCCGAGGTCACCGGCGCCGCGCCCGAGACCGGTGTCCCCGGCGCGGTCGCCGTCGAACTGGTGCACAACTTCTCGCTGCTGCACGACGACCTGATGGACGGCGACGAACAGCGCCGCCACCGCGACACCGTCTGGAAGGTGCACGGCCCCGCCCAGGCCATCCTCGTCGGTGACGCCCTGTTCGCCCTGGCCAACGAGGTCCTCCTGGAACTCGGCACGGTCGACGCGGGCCGCGCCACCCGCCGCCTGACCACCGCCACCCGCGCCCTGATCGACGGTCAGGCGCAGGACATCTCCTACGAGCACCGCGACCGCGTCAGCGTCGAGGAGTGCCTGGAGATGGAGGGCAACAAGACCGGCGCCCTGCTCGCCTGCGCCTGCTCCATCGGCGCGGTGCTCGGCGGCGCCGACGAGCGCACCGCCGACACGCTGGAGAAGTACGGCTACCACCTGGGCCTGGCCTTCCAGGCCGTCGACGACCTCCTCGGCATCTGGGGCGACCCGGAGGCCACCGGCAAGCAGACCTGGAGCGACCTGCGCCAGCGCAAGAAGTCCCTGCCGGTCGTGGCCGCGCTCGCGGCGGGCGGATCCGCCTCCGAGCGGCTCGGCGAGATGCTCGCCGCCGACGCGAAGAGCAGCGACTTCGAGAACTTCTCGGAGGAGGAGTTCGCGGCCCGCGCCGCACTCATCGAGGAGGCGGGGGGCCGGGAGTGGACGGCCGAGGAGGCACGCCGCCAGCACACCATCGCCGTGGAGGCCCTCGACACCGTCGAGATGCCCGACCGGGTCCGCGCCGCGTTCACGGCGCTCGCCGACTTCGTCGTCGTACGGAAGAGATGATCGTTATCGGTCGAACAGCCCTCGCGTAGTCGCCGGCCGGTGCCTCGTCCCGCACCCGAGCACCGGCCGACGGCGGACCCACAGCAGCACGACTCGCACGACTGCACGAAGGGGAAGCCATGACAGCGACGACCGACGGAAGCACCGGGGCCGCACTGCCGTCCCGCGCTGCCGCGGCCAGCGACACCGACATCACCATCCCCGTGGCGGCCGGGGTGCACGAAGCCGCCGCACGCGCCGCGCGGCGCGCCACCGACTTCCTCCTGTCCCGGCAGGACGCCGAGGGCTGGTGGAAGGGCGACCTCGAGACCAACGTCACGATGGACGCCGAGGATCTGCTGCTCCGTCAGTTCCTGGGCATCCTCGACGAGGAGACCACCCGGGCCGCCGCGCTCTTCATCCGCGGCGAGCAGCGCGAGGACGGCACCTGGGCCTCCTTCTACGGCGGTCCCGGCGAACTCTCCACCACCATCGAGGCCTACGTCGCCCTCCGTCTGGCCGGCGACGAGCCCGACGCCCCCCACATGGCCAGGGCCTCGGCCTGGGTCCGCGAGCGGGGCGGCATCGCCGCCTCGCGGGTCTTCACCCGGATCTGGCTGGCCCTGTTCGGCTGGTGGAAGTGGGAGGACCTGCCCGAACTCCCGCCGGAGCTCATCTTCTTCCCCACGTGGTTCCCGCTCAACATCTACGATTTCGGCTGCTGGGCCCGGCAGACCATCGTGCCGCTGACCGTCGTCTCCGCGAAGCGCCCGGTACGTCCGGCGCCCTTCCCGCTGGACGAGCTGCACACCGACCCGGACAACCCCAACCCGCCCAAGCCCCTTGCGCCCGCGGCCAGTTGGGACGGCGCCTTCCAGCGCCTGGACAAGGCGCTGCACCGGTTGCGCAAGGTCGCGCCGCGCAGACTGCGCCGGGCCGCCATGAACTCCGCCGCCCGCTGGATCATCGAACGGCAGGAGAACGACGGCTGCTGGGGCGGCATCCAGCCGCCCGCCGTGTACTCGGTCATCGCGCTGCACCTGCTCGGCTACGACCTCCAGCACCCGGTGATGCGCGCGGGCCTTCAGTCGCTGGACCGTTTCGCCGTCCGGCGCGAGGACGGGGCCCGGATGATCGAGGCCTGCCAGTCGCCGGTGTGGGACACCTGCCTGGCCACCATCGCGCTCGCCGACGCCGGGCTCCCCGAGGACCACCCGGCACTTGTCAAGGCCGCCGACTGGATGCTGGGCGAACAGGTCGTGCGGCCCGGCGACTGGTCGGTCAAGCGGCCCGGACTGCCGCCCGGCGGCTGGGCGTTCGAGTTCCACAACGACAACTACCCCGACATCGACGACACCGCCGAGGTCGTTCTCGCACTGCGCCGCGTCAAGCACCACGACCCGGAACGGGTGGACAAGGCGATCGGCCGCGGGGTGCGCTGGAACCTCGGCATGCAGTCGAAGAACGGCGCCTGGGGCGCGTTCGACGTCGACAACACCAGCCCGTTCCCCAACCGGCTGCCGTTCTGCGACTTCGGCGAGGTCATCGACCCGCCGTCGGCGGACGTCACCGCCCACGTCGTCGAGATGCTCGCGGTCGAGGGCCTCGCCCACGACCCGCGCACCCGGCGCGGCATCCAGTGGCTGCTGGCCGAACAGGAGCCGGACGGTTCGTGGTTCGGGCGCTGGGGCGTCAACTACATCTACGGCACCGGGTCCGTGGTGCCCGCCCTGACCGCGGCGGGGCTGCCGGGCTCGCATCCCGCGATCCGGCGCGCGGTCGCCTGGCTGGAGTCGGTGCAGAACGACGACGGCGGCTGGGGCGAGGACCTGCGCTCCTACAAGTACGTCAAGGAGTGGAGCGGCCGGGGCGCCTCCACCGCCTCCCAGACCGCGTGGGCGCTGATGGCGCTGCTCGCGGCGGGGGAGGCGGGCTCCAGGGCCGTCGAGCGCGGCATCGCGTGGCTCGCGGCGACCCAGCGGGAGGACGGCTCCTGGGACGAGCCGTACTTCACCGGCACCGGCTTCCCCTGGGACTTCTCCATCAACTACCACCTCTACCGGCAGGTCTTCCCGCTCACCGCGCTCGGCCGCTACCTGCACGGCGAGCCCTTCACCCCGAAGCCCGCCACCCGGTCCGTCGAAGTCGGGGCGTCCCTCGTCGAGGCCGAGGGGAGCTGATGAGCGCACCTTCCGCCCCGGCCCCGCTGCTGATCGCCTGCGCGCTCGGCATCGAGCACCTCGCCCTGCGCACCCGCGACCGCGGCGGCGCCGGCGGGCCGGTCACCGTGCTGCGTACGGGGATGGGCCCGAAGGCGGCGGAACGCTCCGTCACCCGCCTGCTGGCCGACCCGGCGTTCACCGGGGCCGCCGTGCTGGCCACCGGCTTCTGCGCGGGACTCGCCCCCGGCATGCACCCCGGCGACCTGGTCGTCGCCGAGGAGACCCGGGACCCGCGCGGGACCGTCCCGTGCGTGGCCACCGACCTGCTCGTCAAGGAACTCGCGCGCGCCCTGCCCGGGCGCGCCGTCCACACCGGCCCGCTCACCGGCTCCGACCACGTCGTGCGCGGTCAGGAGCGGTCCGGTCTGCTCGCGACCGGCGCGATCGCGGTCGACATGGAGTCGGCGGCCACGCTCCTGAGCGCCGTCCGCGCGGGCGAGCGCCCGGTTGCGGCCGTACGGGTGGTCGTGGACGCTCCAGAACATGAACTCGTCCGGATCGGCACGGTGCGCGGTGGAATATCGGCTTTCCGTGTCCTTCGCTCCGTCCTTCCCGCTTTTTACGAATGGCACCGTTCTTTGCTGCTCCCCCGGAGGTGAGCCAGATGGCCATGCCGCTGCGTCAGTCCATCAAGGTCGCTACATACCTGGCCGAACAGAAGCTCCGTAAGCGGGAGAAGTTCCCGCTGATCGTGGAGCTGGAGCCGCTTTTCGCGTGCAACCTCAAGTGCGAGGGCTGCGGCAAGATCCAGCACCCGGCCGGAGTGCTCAAGCAGCGCATGCCGGTCGCGCAGGCCGTGGGGGCGGTGCTCGAATCCGGCGCGCCCATGGTCTCCATCGCCGGTGGCGAGCCCCTGATGCACCCCCAGATCGACGAGATCGTGCGTCAGCTGGTGGCGAAGCGGAAGTACGTCTTCCTGTGCACCAACGCCATGCTGCTGCGCAAGAAGATGGACAAGTTCAAGCCCTCTCCCTACTTCGCCTTCGCCGTGCACATCGACGGGCTGCGGGAGCGGCACGACGAGTCCGTCGCGAAGGAGGGCGTGTTCGACGAGGCGGTGGAGGCCATCAAGGAGGCCAAGCGGCGCGGCTTCCGGGTGACCACCAACTCGACCTTCTTCAACACCGACACCCCGCAGACCGTCATCGAGGTGCTCGACTTCCTCAACGACGACCTCGAGGTCGACGAGATGATGATCTCGCCCGCCTACGCCTACGAGAAGGCGCCCGACCAGGAGCACTTCCTGGGCGTGGAGCAGACCCGGGAGCTGTTCAAGAAGGCCTTCTCGGGCGGCAACCGGCGCCGCTGGCGGCTCAACCACTCCCCGCTGTTCCTCGACTTCCTCGAGGGCAAGGTCGACTTCCCGTGCACCGCCTGGGCGATCCCGAACTACTCGCTCTTCGGCTGGCAGCGCCCCTGCTACCTGATGAGCGACGGGTACGTGCCGACGTACCGCGAGCTCATCGAGGACACCGACTGGGACAAGTACGGCCGCGGCAAGGACCCGCGCTGCGCCAACTGCATGGCGCACTGCGGCTACGAGCCCACCGCCGTGCTGGCCACCATGGGCTCCCTGAAGGAGTCCCTGCGCGCCATGCGTGAGACGGTCTCCGGAAACCGGGAGTGACGTCATGACGGCCGTTCCCCTGGGCGTTCCCGAGGTGCCGGCCCGGCCGGTGGCGCCGCGGCGTGTGTCGCGGCGGATCCAGGTCGGATCCGTGGCGGTCGGCGGGGACGCGCCGGTGTCGGTGCAGTCGATGACCACGACCCGTACGTCCGACATCGGCGCCACCTTGCAGCAGATCGCGGAACTGACCGCGTCCGGCTGCCAGATCGTGCGGGTGGCCTGCCCCACGCAGGACGACGCGGACGCGCTGGCCACGATCGCCCGCAAGTCGCAGATCCCGGTGATCGCGGACATCCACTTCCAGCCGAAGTACGTGTTCGCCGCGATCGAGGCCGGGTGCGCGGCCGTCCGCGTCAACCCGGGCAACATCAAGCAGTTCGACGACAAGGTCAAGGAGATCGCGAGGGCGGCGAAGGAGCACGGCACGCCGATCCGGATCGGCGTCAACGCGGGCTCGCTGGACCGTCGGCTGCTGCGGAAGTACGGCAAGGCGACCCCGGAGGCGCTGGTCGAGTCCGCGCTGTGGGAGGCCTCGCTGTTCGAGGAGCACGACTTCCGGGACATCAAGATCTCCGTCAAGCACAACGACCCGGTCGTGATGATCGAGGCCTACCGGCAGCTCGCCGAGCAGTGCGACTATCCCCTCCACCTGGGCGTCACGGAGGCCGGACCGGCCTTCCAGGGCACGATCAAGTCGGCCGTCGCGTTCGGCGCGCTGCTCAGCAGGGGGATCGGCGACACGATCCGGGTCTCGCTGTCGGCGCCTCCCGTGGAGGAGGTCAAGGTCGGGATCCAGATCCTGGAGTCGCTGAACCTCAAGCAGCGCGGTCTGGAGATCGTCTCCTGCCCGTCGTGCGGCCGTGCCCAGGTGGACGTCTACAAGCTGGCCGAGGAGGTGACGGCCGGCCTGGAGGGGATGGAGGTCCCGCTGCGCGTCGCGGTGATGGGCTGTGTCGTCAACGGTCCGGGCGAGGCCCGCGAGGCCGACCTCGGCGTCGCCTCCGGCAACGGCAAGGGTCAGATCTTCGTCAAGGGCGAGGTCGTCAAGACCGTCCCCGAGTCCAGGATCGTGGAGACCCTGATCGAGGAGGCCCTGAAGCTCGCCGAGCAGATGAAGTGAGTCCGAAGCCAGGCACGGACCTAGAGGGGGCCCGACGTGACGATTCTGGAGACGATCCGGCAACCACGAGACCTGAAGGCGCTGTCCGGGGCGGAACTCGGGCAACTGTCGGAGGAGATACGCGAGTTCCTGGTACACGCGGTGGCCCGCACCGGCGGACACCTCGGGCCCAACCTGGGGGTGGTGGAACTGACCGTCGCGCTCCACCGGGTCTTCGAGTCCCCGGTCGACCGCATCCTGTGGGACACCGGCCACCAGAGCTACGTACACAAACTGTTGACCGGGCGTCAGGACTTCTCCAAGCTGCGCGGCAAGGGCGGCCTGTCCGGCTACCCCTCGCGCGAGGAGTCCGAGCACGACGTCATCGAGAACAGCCACGCCTCCACCGCGCTGGGCTGGGCCGACGGGCTCGCCAAGGCCCGCCAGGTGCAGGGCGAGGCGGGCCATGTCGTCGCGGTCATCGGCGACGGGGCGCTCACCGGCGGCATGGCCTGGGAGGCGCTGAACAACATCGCGGCCGCCAAGGACCGGCCGCTGATCATCGTCGTCAACGACAACGAGCGCTCCTACGCGCCCACCATAGGCGGCCTCGCCAACCACCTGGCCACCCTGCGCACCACCGACGGCTACGAGAAGGTCCTGGCCTGGGGCAAGGACGTACTGCTGCGCACCCCGGTGGTCGGCAACACCCTCTACGAGTCCCTGCACGGCGCGAAGAAGGGCTTCAAGGACGCCTTCGCCCCGCAGGGCATGTTCGAGGACCTGGGCCTGAAGTACCTCGGCCCGATCGACGGCCACGACATCGGGGCCGTCGAGTCCGCGCTGCGCCGGGCCAAACGCTTCCACGGGCCCGTCCTGGTGCACTGCCTCACCGAGAAGGGGCGCGGCTACGAACCCGCCCTCGCCCACGAGGAGGACCACTTCCACACCGTCGGCGTGATGGACCCGCTGACCTGCGCGCCGCTCGCGCCGGCCGGCGGCCCGTCGTGGACCTCGGTGTTCGGCGAGGAGCTCGCGCGGATCGGCGAGGAGCGCGAGGACGTCGTGGCGATCACGGCGGCCATGCTCCACCCGGTGGGCCTCGGCAAGTTCGCCGAACGCTTCCCGGACCGGGTGTGGGACGTCGGCATCGCGGAGCAGCACGCGGCCGTGTCGGCGGCGGGCCTGGCGACCGGCGGCCTGCATCCGGTCGTCGCCGTCTACGCCACCTTCCTCAACCGCGCCTTCGACCAGCTCCTGATGGACGTGGCGCTGCACCGCTGCGGGGTCACCTTCGTCCTGGACCGGGCGGGCGTCACCGGCGTCGACGGGCCCTCCCACAACGGCATGTGGGACATGTCGGTCCTCCAGGTCGTCCCCGGCCTCAGAATCGCCGCCCCGCGCGACGCCGACCAGCTGCGCGCCCAGCTGCGCGAGGCCGTCGCCGTGGACGACGCGCCCACCCTGGTCCGCTTCCCGAAGGAGTCGGTCGGCCCGGAGATCCGCGCCGTCGGCCAGGTCGGCGGCATGGACGTCCTGCACCGCGCGGAACGCCCCGAGGTGCTCCTGGTCGCCGTCGGCGTCATGGCACCGGTGTGCCTCCAGGCGGCCGAGCTGCTGGCGGCCCGGGGCATCAACTGCACGGTGGTGGACCCGCGCTGGGTCAAGCCGGTCGACCCGGCGCTGCCCGGGCTCGCCGCCGAGCACCGCCTGGTGGCCGTCGTCGAGGACAACAGCCGCGCGGCCGGCGTCGGCTCCGCCGTGGCGCTGGCCCTCGGCGACGCCGAAGTGGACGTACCCGTAAGGCGGTTCGGGATCCCCGAGCAGTTCCTCGCACACGCCAAGCGCGGCGAGGTGCTGGCCGACATCGGCCTCACACCGGTCGAGGTGGCCGGCAGGATCAGCGCGAGCCTGGCCGTCAAGGACGCCGCGGGCCCCGAGAAGGCGGAGAAACAGGAGAGAGCTGAATGACCACGAAGTTCGACCTCGGCGCACTCCTGGCCGAGCGCGGAGCCGAGCGCTACGAGCTGCACGCCAGGTACCTCAACCACCAGCTCCCGCGCATGCTGCACACCATCGGCTTCGACAAGGTCTACGAGCGGGCCGAGGGCGCCTACTTCTGGGACACCGACGGCGACGACTACCTGGACATGCTCGCCGGGTTCGGGGTGATGGGCCTGGGCCGCCACCACCCCGTCGTCCGCAAGGCGCTGCACGACGTCCTCGACGCCTCCCTCGCCGACCTCACCCGCTTCGACTGCCAGCCCCTGCCCGGCCTGCTGGCCGAGAAGCTCCTCGCGCACAGCCCGCACCTGGAGCGGGTGTTCTTCGGCAACAGCGGCACGGAGGCGGTGGAGACCGCCCTGAAGTTCGCCCGGTACGCCACCGGAAAGCCCAGGATCCTGTACTGCGACCACGCCTTCCACGGCCTGACCACCGGCTCCCTGTCGGTCAACGGCGAGGACGGCTTCCGGGACGGCTTCGCCCCGCTGCTGCCCGACACGCCCGTACCGCTCGGCGACCTCGACGCCCTCGCCCGGGAGCTGAGGAAGGGCGACGTCGCCGCCCTGATCGTCGAGCCGATCCAGGGCAAGGGCGTCCACGAGGCCCCGCCCGGCTACCTCCGCGCCGCCCAGGAACTGCTGCACCGGCACAAGGCGCTGCTCATCGCCGACGAGGTGCAGACCGGCCTCGGCCGCACCGGGGACTTCTACGCCCACCAGCACGAGGACGGCGTCGAGCCGGACCTGGTGTGCGTGGCCAAGGCCCTGTCCGGCGGCTATGTCCCGGTCGGCGCCACCCTCGGCAAGGACTGGATCTTCAAGAAGGTCTACTCGTCCATGGACCGGGTGCTGGTCCACTCGGCGAGCTTCGGCGCCAACGCCCAGGCGATGGCCGCCGGGCTCGCCGTGCTGTCCGTCATGGAGAACGAGCAGATCGTCGCGAACGCCCGCGCCACGGGGGAGCGGCTGAAGTCGCGGCTCGCGGCCCTGACCGACAGGTACGAACTGCTCGCCGACGTGCGCGGCCGGGGCCTGATGATCGGCATCGAGTTCGGCAGGCCGAAGTCCCTGAAGCTGCGCAGCCGCTGGACCATGCTGCAGGCCGCCCGCAAGGGACTGTTCGCGCAGATGGTGGTCGTCCCGCTGCTCCAGCGCCACCGGATCCTCACCCAGGTCTCCGGCGACCACCTGGAGGTGATCAAGCTGATTCCGCCGCTGGTCATCGGCGAGCGGGAGGTGGACCGGTTCGTGGACGCCTTCACCGCCGTGATGGACGACGCGCACAGCGGCGGCGGCCTGATGTGGGACTTCGGCAAGACGCTGATCAAGCAGGCGGTGGCCAACCGCTGACCTCACCGCCAGGGGTTTGCCTCTGAGGCAAGAAATTTGCCACTGGGGCAAACCTGCGGCTTCATGGAGGCATGAGCTCCTCCGCAGCCGAGCACCCGCCCGAGCACGGACCAGGGCCGTCGGACGGGCCGGTCACCGAGCTGCCCGCCGTCGCGCCCCGACTCCGCGCGCTGCGCCGCCGCACCGGCCTCACCCTGGAGGCGGCGGCCCGCGCCGCCGGACTGTCGCCCGCCCACCTCTCCCGGCTGGAGACCGGGCAGCGCCAGCCCTCGCTGCCGATGCTGCTCGCACTGGCCCGCACCTACGGTACGACAGTCTCGGACCTGCTCGGTGAGACGGTCGCCGAGCGGGACGCGATCGTGCGCGCCGCCGACATGGAACCGACCCGGGCGGGCGGCTGGACCTACTGGCCGGCCGGCGCGCCCGGCCGCGGGATGCAGGCGCTGCGCGTCCGCGTGCCGTACGGCTCGCAGGGCGACATCGTGCGCGTGCACCCCGGCGAGGAGTGGCTGTACGTCCTCAAGGGGCGGCTCAGGCTGCGCCTCGGGGACGCCGCGCACCTGCTCGCGCCCGGCGACAGCGCGCACTTCGACTCGCTGACCCCGCACCGCCTCGCCGCCGAGGACCACGACGGGGTCGAGCTCCTCTTCGTCCACACCCTGCTGCAGAGCCCCACGGCCACCCTGTGCCTGGGCCCCCTCAATGGAGAGACGCCATGAGCAACCTGGAGGACAAGTTCCCCCGCGCCCTGTGGGTCCGGCTGATCATCTACATCGCCGTCGGCCACCTCTTCGCCGCCTTCCTCTACCTGCTGTTCGCGGTCGGCGCCAAGGGATGACACCCCGCGGGGGCGCGGCCGGGGTCAGTCGAGCAGCCGCTCCCGCAGCCGCCCGCGGATCTCCGGCGTGACTCCCAGCCCCTGCTCCAGGTAGGCGTCCACGCCGCCCCACGTCTCCTCGACGGTCTCCATCGCCGCCGCCAGGTACTCGGCGCGTGCGTCGAACAGCGGACCGAGCAGCTCCATGACCTCGGGGGAGTAGGCCGAGTCGGAACTGCCGCTGCGGCGCACCTTGTAGCGGCGGTGCTTGGCGTTCGACTCCAGGTAGTCGGCCAGGATCGCGTCCCGCTCCACGCCCAGCGCGAGCAGGGTGACGGCTATGGACAGGCCCGCACGGTCCTTGCCCGCCGCACAGTGCATCAGGGCGGGGACGCTGTCCTCGGCGAGGGCGTGCAGCACCCGGGAGTGCTCGGCGGTGCGCTCCTTCACGATCCTGCGGTAGGAGGCGATCATCCGGTTCGCCGCCTTGCCGTCGGACAGGAGCGCGCGCAACTGGTCGAGATCGCCGTCGCGGACCATCGCCCAGAACTCCGCGCCGTCCGCCGGGTCGCTCAGCGGCAGGTTCACATTCCGCACACCGGGCAGCTCGACGTCCGGCCCCTCCAGCCTCTTGTCGGCCGCGTTGCGGAAGTCGAAGACCGTGTGCAGCCCCAGGGAGGCGAGGAACGCCGCGTCCTCCTCGGTCGCGTGCGCGAGGTGACCGCTGCGGAACAGCACCCCGTGCCGCACCCGCCGTCCGTCCCTCGTGGGCAGACCGCCCACGTCCCGGAAATTGCGCACTCCGGTCAGCTCCGGCTCGGTCGACGGGACCTGCTGCGTCACGTGGGCTCCTCACGGTCGCTCCCGCCGTCGCGGCTCGTCGGCGGGCCCGCCGTCGACCATACGACATTGGTTTTCCCGGGCAATGAGTTGTCCACAGGCGTTGCCTCGGAGGCCGTGAGCCGTCGATGATGTTGGTGCTTGAGCGGATCTGTTGCCACTTGTGAGGGCTCGATGGTGGACATCGCCGAAAACGGTCGTACATGGCTCCTGACGGGGCCCACCAGCGGTTACGCGCTGCACCTCACCGAGGAGCACGAACTGCTCCACCTGCACTGGGGCCCGCGCATCGCGCTCGCCGACGCCGAGGCGCTCGCCGAGCACCCGCTGCCGGGCTACTGGCCCTTCGAGTCCCCGCTCGACGGCCGCGAGGAGTACCCGGTCGAGGGCGGCCCCCGCTTCGTCAGGCCCGCCCTGTCCGTGCGCACCGAGGAGCGGCGCGGCACCGAGTGGACCTTCGAGGCGTACGACGCCGACGGCGACGAACTCCGGCTCCGCTTCCGGGACGCGGGGCTCGCGATCACCCTGCACTACCGGATGCGCGGGGACGTCGTCGAGCGCTGGGTGAGCGTCGGCAACGAGGGGGACGCGCGCGTGGAGCTGCTGCGCGCCGACGCCGCCACCTGGACGCTGCCCGACCGGGACGGCTGGCGGCTGTCCCAGCTGCACGGCCGCTGGGCCGCCGAGTCCCGGCTGGCGCGCGCGCCGCTCACCTACGGCGACAAGGTCATCGGCAGCCGCCGCGGCCACACCGGCCACCAGCACCTGCCCTGGGTCGCGCTCGACACCGACGCCACCGAGGAGCGCGGGGAGGTCTACGGCTGCGCCCTGGGCTGGTCGGGGTCCTGGCGGATCGCGGTCGCCCAACTCCCCGACGCGCGCGTGCAGATCACCGGGGGCGCGGGCTACGACGACTCCGGCCTGCTGGCGCTGGCGCCCGGGGAGTCGTACACCACGCCCGTCTTCGCGGGCCTGTGGAGCGACGGCGGCTTCGGCGGCGCCAGCCGCACCTGGCACGCCTACCAGCGGGCGTACGTCATCCCGGACGCGGACCGGGACCGGCCCGTGCTGTTCAACTCCTGGGAGGCCACCAACTTCGACATCTCCGAGGACCAGCAGGCCACCCTCGCCCGGCGCGCCGCCGCGATCGGCGTGGAGCTCTTCGTGGTCGACGACGGCTGGTTCGGCGCCCGCACCAGCGACCGGGCCGGACTCGGCGACTGGACGCCCAACCCCGAGCGCTTCCCGGGCGGCCTCAAGCCGCTCGCGGACTACGTGCACGCCCTCGGCATGCAGTTCGGCATCTGGGTCGAGCCCGAGATGGTCAACCCCGACAGTGAGCTGTACCGCGCCCACCCCGACTGGGTGCAGTTCCAACCGGGACGAAAGCGGACGGAATTCCGCAATCAGCTCGTCCTCAACCTGGCCCGTGAGGACGTCCAGGAGTACCTCTGGCGGCAACTCGACGGTCTCCTGTCCAACGCCCCGGTCGACTACGTGAAGTGGGACTTCAACCGCTGCTTCACCGACGCGGGCTGGCCCGGCGAGCCGTACCCGCAGCGGCTGTGGGTGGACCACGTCCACGCCCTGTACGCGCTGCTCGACCGGCTGCGGGCGGCCCACCCGGGCGTGGCCTTCGAGTCCTGCTCGGGCGGCGGCGGCCGGATCGACCTCGGCGTGATGAGCCGTACGGACCAGGTGTGGACCTCCGACAACACCGACCCGCTGGACCGGCTCGCCATCCAGCACGGCTTCAGCCAGATCCACCCCGCGCGGACCATGGCCGCCTGGGTCACCGACAGTCCGAACACCCAGCTCAACGGCCGGGTCAGCACCCTGCGCTTCCGCTTCGTCAGCGCCATGGCCGGAGTCCTCGGCGTCGGCGGCGACCTCTCCGAGTGGACCGAGGAGGAGCTCACCGAGGCCCGGGAGTGGGTGGAGCTCTACAAGGAGATCCGTCCGGTCGTGCAGCGCGGCGAGCTCTACCGGCTGCGGCCCCCGGAGGGCGGGCTGAGCGCGTTGCAGTACGTCCTCGGGGACGAGGCGGTCGTCCTCGCCTGGCTCCAGGCACAGCGGTACGGCGAGCCGGTCCCGGCGCTGAGGCTCAGCGGCCTCGACCCCACGGCAGCGTACGAATGCCGCGAAACGGGCGAAGTTCACCGGGGTGCCGTCCTGCTGCACCACGGACTGCGCACCGGACTGCGCGGTGACTTCGATGCGACGGTTGTCCGTCTGCGTCGCATCTGAGTCTTCTGCCTGAATTAGCCCCTTCATCACAACTCGCCATGTAATAGCGGGACATGGGGGACGGGTGGGTGAGGAGCGTCATAGTGGTGACCGAGCGTCGCGCGTCATGTCCACGTAATTCGCAGGGTTTTCCTGGGAATTGAGGGCGCGAAGCCAGGGGGAATTCACGGAGGGTGACCGGGAATTCCCATAACGGATCAAGCGAAACACGGACAGAGGGAACCATCCGCTTGTCCCTGTGTGTCCTGCTCGCTTACGTTCGCCACCACTCCGGACGGACCGCCGAATCCTGCCGCCGCCCGGAACCCGCACACACTCACCCGTGCCCGGCAGGAGCGGGGGACCCACCAGGCACGACTGCCTGTTCCGGTCTCCGGAACAGGCTAGGGGTGAAGCCGCGCACCGCGCGGCCGGGCATCTCCAGCCCGAACCCGACAGCTCACCTCGCAGGCGCCGGAGAGGAACCCGTCATGCCCGCGAAGGGTAAGCACCGCCGTCCCAAGAACCGGCGTTTCACCCGCTCGATCGCCGTGGCCGGAACCGGCGGCGCCGCGCTGGCCCTGCCCCTCATGGGTGCCACCGGCGCCCATGCCGCCACCCCCGCCAAGGACTCGGCTCCCGAAAAGGCCGTCCAGGCCGTGCCGGTGGCCGAGAAGAAGACCTCCACCGCGCAGTCGGAAGTGCGCACCTACACGGTGAAGGCCGGCGACTACCTCTCCAGGATCGCCGACGAGCAGCACGTCAGCGGCGGCTGGCACCGGCTCTACGAGGACAACCGCGAGGCCGTCGGCAGCGACCCCTCACTGATCCACCCCGGCCTGAAGCTGAGCCTCGGCAAGAAGGCCGCGCCGACGAGCACCGAGTCCTCCGCTTCCACCGGCTCTTCGACCGCCTCGCGGGCCAAGTCGCCGTCCAAGCCCTCGTCGAAGCCGTCGGTGAAGTCCGACTCGCAGTCGGCGTCGCAGACCCGGTCCCGGTCGTCGTCCGGCGCCGCCACCGGCTTCACCCTCCCCGTGGCGAGCGCCGCCGTCGGCACCGGCTACCACGTGGCGGGCAGCATGTGGTCCAGCGGCTACCACACGGGCGTCGACTTCGTGGTCCCGACCGGCACCCCGCTCAAGGCCGTGGGCGCGGGCACGGTCGTCTCCGCGGGCTGGGGCGGCGCCTACGGCAACCAGGTCGTGATCAAGCTCGCCGACGGCTACTACGCCCAGTACGGCCACCTCTCCGCGCTCTCCGTCTCGGCCGGGCAGACCGTCTCCGCGGGCCAGCAGGTCGGCCTCTCCGGCGCGACCGGCAACGTGACCGGCCCGCACCTGCACTTCGAGATCCGCACCACGCCGAACTACGGCTCCGACGTGGACCCGGTCGCCTACCTGCGCTCGCACGGCGTCGCCGTCGCCTGACAGGCGGGCCATCAAGGCCACCGAAGGCCGGACCCCTGATCCCCGGGTCCGGCCTTCGGTGTGCCGACCGTCGGACCGTGGGAGCCATTTCCGGATCACCGGCTTCCGGGTGTGGCGTATTCCCGGATGACGCTTATTGGGGCAGTGGCTTATCTCACCGACCGTCAACCCCGTATTACGGTCGCGTAGGTCACATCGGAAGGTGAATCATGGTCCGACGTGGCAGACGATTCGAAGAATGACAACAGATCAGTGATCGGGTCGTACGTGGCGGTGGGGGACAGCTTCACCGAGGGCGTGGGCGACCCCGGCCCCGACGGGGCGTTCGTCGGCTGGGCCGACCGGTTCGCGGTACTGCTCGCGGACCGGCGGCCCGAGGGCGACTTCCGGTACGCGAACCTCGCGGTGCGCGGCAAACTGCTCGACCAGATCGTGGAGCACCAGGTCCCGCGGGCCGTCGAACTCGCCCCGGACCTGGTGTCCTTCTGCGCGGGCGGCAACGACATCATCCGGCCCGGCACCGACCCCGACGAGGTGGCCGAGCGCTTCGAGCGGTCGGTGGCGCGGCTCGTCTCCGTCGCCGGTACGGTCCTGGTGACGACCGGCTTCGACACCCGCGGTGTGCCCGTGCTCAAGCATCTGCGCGGCAAGATCGCCACGTACAACGGGCACGTCCGGGCCATCGCCGACCGGTACGGCTGTCCCGTGCTCGACCTGTGGTCCCTCAAGACGATCCAGGACCGGCGCGCCTGGGACCACGACCGGCTCCATCTCTCGCCCGACGGACACACGCGCGTGGCCCTGCGCGCCGGCCAGGTCCTCGGACTGGAGGTCCCGGCCGACCCGGAGCAGCCCTGGCCCCCGCTCCCGCCCCGCGGCACGCTCGACGTCCGCCGCGACGACGTCCACTGGGCCCGCGAGTACCTGGTCCCGTGGATCGGCCGCCGTCTGCGCGGCGAGTCCTCCGGTGACCATGTGACGGCCAAGGGGGCACTGTCCCCGGACGACATCAGGATGCGGATCGGAGTGGTGGCCTGAGCGGGTCCCCTCCGGGGGTCCGGCGTCTGTGCGTTCCCCGCCGACGGGGGGCGGGGAACGCACTCGGCCGGACGTGACCGGCCCAACGTGGGCCGCACCCGGTCACCCGCTCACCTCAGTCCTCCGCCACTGCCTCGCGGTCCAGGCCCAGTTCGCGGGCCAGTGCCTCGTCCACCCAGCGCTGGGCCCGGGAGCGGGGCACCGCGCCCGCGTACGAGGTCAGTTGGACGGCGAGACCGTCGAGGAGGGCCGTCAGGCGCAGGGCCGTTGCGGCCGGGTCCGGGCAGTGGAACTCGCCCGCGCCGCCCCCCTCGGCGATGACCTCGGTGAGCGCGGCCTTCCACTGCCTGTCCAGCTCCCGGGTGACCTCCCGCAGGGCGGGTTCGCGCAGCGCCACCGCCCAGCCCTCGATCCACAGCCGCCAGCCCTTGGCCTGACCGGTGGGCGCGTACCAGCGCACGGCGGCCCGCAACCGGCGCAGCGCGGTCGTACGGCGGCCCAGCAGCCCCCGCAGGTGCGCGAGGTCGCCCTCGGCGGCGTGCGTGAACGCGGCGGCGACCAGCTGTTCCTTGGTGGAGAAGTGGTAGAGGACGAGCGCGTTGCTCACACCGAGCGCCGAGGCCACGTCGGCGATCCGCACCGCCGCCACGCCCCGCGCCTCGATCTGCTCGACGGCGGCCCGCAGCAGTTCCTCCCGCCGCTCCGCCACGCTCAACCGCACTCTCGCCACGCGGTCACCCTAAACGGTCACCCGGGCGCGGCGGCGAAGCGCCCGGCCGCCCGGTCAGCGGTACCGGCCGAAGCGCTCCGCGATCACCGGCAGCCGGTCGGCCACCAGGGCGTGCGCGGCGGCCCGCGGGGTCGTCCCGTCGGCCTCCGCGCGGGCGAGCACCCGGTCGATCAGGGCCCGCATCGAGCGCCGGGTGTGCGCGAACGCCTCCCGCGCCTCGGGGCCGATGTCACCGAAGAGCGTCCACCACCACCAGGCGTTCGTACCGGAGTTGACCACCACGTCCGGCAGCACGGTCACCCCGCGCGCGGACAGCGCCTCCTCCGCGGCCGGGAGGACCGGCATATTGGCCGCCTCGGCGATCCAGCGGGCGGTGACACGGTCCTGGTTGGCGGTGTCGATCGCGTACGACACCGCCGCCGGCACCAGCACCTCGGCGTCGGCGGACAGCCACGCGTCGCCCGGGAGTTCACGGTCGCCGGGGCGCAGCACGGCCCGGTCCACGGTGCCGTACGCGTCCCGGGCGGCCAGCAGCGCCTCGACGTCGAGACCGGCCGGGTTGGCGACGGTGCCCTTGATGTCCGCGACGGCCACGATCCGCAGACCCGCGCGGGCCAGGAAGCGCGCCGTGGCCCCGCCCATGGTGCCCAGCCCCTGCACCGCCACCCGCGTCCCCGCGTGGGGCACCCCGGCCCGGTCCAGGGCCGCGAGCACCGACTCGGCCACCCCGCAGCCGCCGACCAGCTCGTCCAGGCCGATGCCGTCCACCTCCAGGGCGAAGGCGTCCGCGAGCCGCCGCCGGGCCGCGGCCTCGTCGTCGAGCAGCGGGTACACGGCCTGGATCGACGACACCAGCCCCGCCTCGGCGGCGGCCCGGTCGACCAGGTCCTGGGTGAGCCCGAGGTCCTCACCGGTGGTCCAGCAGCTCTCGACATACGGCCGCACGGCCCGCAGATAGCGCACCAGCAGTCCGTACGCCTCCGGGTCCTGCGGATCACAGTCGATGCCGCCCTTGGCGCCGCCCAGCGGCACGTACCGGGCCTCGGGGTCGTAGTGCAGCGCCTCTTTCATGGTCATGCCGCGGGCGAGCCCGGTCACCTCCTCCAGCGTGCAGCCGGGCCGCATCCGCAGCCCGCCGCTGGCCACCCCCCGCACCAGCCGGTCGACGACCAGGAACCCCTGGCGGCCGGTGACGTGGTCCGTCCAGACCAGCGAGATCAGGGGGGCGGTCATGCGGACTCCTAGGGGCGTGCCACGGAGGGGAGCGGGTGGCGGGCGGTACCGCTACTGAACAGCGGGTCAGTAATGGAGAGTGTCCGACAGTATCGGGGCCGCGGGCGGCCGGGCAAGAGCGAACCGGACCCCGGCCCTCCCGGGCTGTCGGAGGGGCCGCCCATAATGGATGACCTCGCCGACTCCACCTGGAGGTACCGTGACCGGTTTGGGTTCCCTGAGCTCGGGGCTGCGCGCGCTGAGGCCCGCGGCCTTCGGCGCGGACCCCGGTGGTGAGCGCCTCGCGCGCATCCACAGCTCGCCCCACTTCAAGGACGGCGTCTTCCAGAACCCAGGAGGCACCGCCCGGACCCGGCCCTCCGGTTCCACGCTGGACTTCGCCAAGGTCTTCTTCGACAAGGACGAGCGGCCCCGGCGCTCCCCCCGGGGCACGGTCCCGGTGCACGCCACCACCCTCGCCGACCTCGCCCGGCCGCCCGCCACCGGACTGCGGCTGACCTGGATGGGCCACTCCAGCGTGCTCGCCGAGATCGGCGGGCAGCGCGTGCTGTTCGACCCCGTGTGGGGCGAACGCTGCTCCCCGTTCCCCTTCGCCGGTCCCAAGCGGCTGCACCCGGTGCCGCTGCCGCTGGCCGCGCTCGGCCCGGTCGACGTGGTGGTCATCTCGCACGACCACTACGACCACCTGGACATGCCCACCATCGAGGCGCTGGCCGGGACGGACACCCTCTTCGCCGTGCCGCTGGGCGTCGGGGCCCACCTCGAACACTGGGGCGTGTCCGAGGGGCGGCTGCGCGAGCTGGACTGGCACGAGGCGACCAAGGTCGGCGGACTCACCCTGACCGCCACCCCCGCCCGGCACTTCTGCGGCCGGGGCCTGCGCAACACCCAGCACACGCTCTGGGCCTCCTGGACCGTGGCCGGCGAGTCGCACCGGATCTACCACAGCGGCGACACCGGATACTTCGACGGCTTCAAGGACATCGGCGCCGACCACGGCCCGTTCGACGCCACCATGATCCAGATCGGTGCCTACAGCGATTTCTGGCCCGACATACACATGACGCCCGAGGAGGGCATGCGTGCCCACCTCGACCTCCAGGGCGGCCGGGCCTCCGGCGTGATGCTGCCGATCCACTGGGCCACCTTCAACCTGGCGACCCACGCCTGGTCGGAGCCCGGCGAGGGCACCGTCGCGGCCGCCCGCGCGGCCGGCGCCCGGGCCGCGCTGCCCCGCCCCGGCGAGCCCTTCGAGCCCACCGCCGAGACCGTCCCGTCCGAGCCGTGGTGGCGCGGTGTGGCCCTGGCCCCGGCGGGCGGCTGGCCCACGGCGGTCACGGAGGCGGCGGTGACGGAGGCGGCGGTCAAGGCGACCGCCGACTCCGCGGCCAGGGCCCAGGCCGACACGGCCGGTGACGTCGCCGACGGCACGGTCGAGGGCGAGGGGGACCCGGAAACCGTTCCGGCCGGCTGAGCGCGGGCGGACGACAGCCGGGCCGGGCGCGACAGCCGAGGGCCGGGGAGTCTCGTACTCCCCGGCCCTCGTCGTCTGTTCGTGACCGCATTCGACCAGGTCGGATCGGTATTTTCCCGCTCTGTTTCGCGCGTCCGGCACGGTTATCGGTCTTTCGTACGAGGCCTCATACCAGAGCGGGACCCTCTCCGGGGGAGTTCGTCAACTGCCCATCCCGCGCGACGCCGATGCGACTACGGTGAGTGTCCGCCGGGCGACGCAGGGCCGACCCGTCGGTTCCCGCCCGGCACCGCGATGGCGCATGCCCAGGTCGCGCATCCCGCGCGAGGAAACCAGGCCCGACGGACCAGTACGAGGACACCGATGTCTCACCTCCGTGCACCGGCCGCTCGCGCCGACCGCCGTGAGGGCGGCCGGCACGGGCGGCCGGTCGCCCGTCCCGTTCCCGCACTGCCCGAGGCCCACATACGGCCACAGCTGATGCGCCTCGCGGTGCTGCCGCCCGTCGCGGTCGCGCTCAGCGCCAGCGCGGCCGTCCTGGTCACCGTCCGCTCCGCCGGAGTGCGGCCAGGCATCACCCTGTGGGCCGTGCTCAGCGGCGCGGTCTCGGTCACCGTCGCCGGCATCCTGATCGCCGCCGTGGCCGCCGACCGGGCCGCCCGGTCGGTCAGCGACCGGGTCGGCGCCCTACGGCGCAGCGCCGCCTGCGGCGAGGCCGACCTGAGGGCCCTCGTCGAAGCGCTGCGGCGCGGCGAGACCCCGGCCCCGCGGGGGCCGCGCGGCAAACCCCCGCAGGACGCCGACGACCTCGAACTGCTCGCCGCCGACCTCGCCCGCGCCCACGACGGCGCCGTCACCGCCGTCGTCCAGGCCGCCCAGCTCTCCAGCCAGGCGGGCAGCGAACAGAAACTCGAGGTCTTCGTCAACCTCGCCCGGCGGCTGCAGTCCCTGGTGCACCGCGAGATCTCGATCCTCGACGAGCTGGAGAACGAGATCGAGGACCCCGACCTGCTCAAGGGCCTCTTCCACGTCGACCACCTCGCCACCCGCATCCGGCGGCACGCCGAGAACCTCGCCGTGCTCGGCGGCGCCGTCTCCCGGCGGCAGTGGAGCCATCCCGTCTCCATGACCGAGGTGCTGCGCTCCGCCGTCGCCGAGGTCGAGCAGTACTCGCGGGTCCGGCTGGTCCCGCCCGTCGACGGCATGCTGCGCGGCCACGCGGTCGCCGATGTCATCCATCTGCTGGCCGAACTCGTCGAGAACGCCACGCTGTTCTCCGCCCCGCAGACCCCGGTGCTGCTGCGCGCCAACCTGGTCACCTCCGGGCTCGCCGTCGAGGTCGAGGACCGCGGGCTCGGCATGCCGGTCGGCGAGCAGGCCAGGATGAACGCCCTGCTCGCCGACCCCGACCAGGTCAACGTCGCCAGCCTGCTGGCGGACGGGCGCATCGGCCTCTTCGTGGTCTCGCAGCTCGCCCGGCGGCACGGCATCACCGTCCGGCTGCAGACGAACATCTACGGCGGTGTGCAGGCCGTCCTGGTGGTGCCGCAGGGGCTGCTGGGTACGGCGCCGGACGACACGACGGGTACGGGGCGTGCGGACGCCGGAGCGGGCCGGGTTCCGGCGCCCCCGCTGCCCGCAGTGCCCCCCGTACCGGCGGCGGGTCCGGAGGCTGTGGGGGACCTGGGCGGGCGGACCGGTCCGCAAGGCGGCGCCGCGGAGCCGCCGACCGGTCGGCGGCGGCACGCCCAGCGGGACACCGCCCGGGCGGGCGACCCGGCGAACGACGGCGCACCGCCGCCGCTGCCGGTGCGCGGAGCCCACGAAGCGCGGCCCGCACCCGCGCAGACCCCGCCCGGCACCCGGCCCCACGAGCGAGGCACGGCCGCGCCGGACACGGCCGCGCCCCCCGCCCCGCGCACCGGTGGCACGGTGCGCGGCACCATGGGCAAGCCCCAGCTGCCCCGGCGCCGCGCCCAGGAGCACATCGCCCCCCAACTGCGGGGCGGTCCGGCACCGCGCCAGGACAGCGACACCCTCGCCGGTCACGACCCCGGCCTGATGGCGGCCTTCCAGCGGGGGATCGGCCTGGCCGAGGCGCAGCAGCACAGGGAGGCGACGCCCCCGGCGGGGCATGCCGAGCCCTCGCCTGCGGGCTCCGCCTCTATGGGCTCGCTCCATATGGACGCAGCACATGTGCGCTCGGCACACGTGGAGTCGGTCCCCGTGCGATCGGCACAGCCGGAGACAGGCCTTCAGCAGACAGGCCTTCCGGAGACAGGCCGTATGGAGACAGGCCGTATGGAGTCGACGTACGGGGGCCGAGCCCACACGGATTCGGCCCACCTGGAGCCACCCCACACCGAGCGGGCCCCCATCAAGGCACGGGCCGTGGACCCCGCCGACATGGACGTTCCCCCCAGACCCGAGACGCACCCGCACACGCCCGGGGCCGGTCTCACCGTCCGGCCCGACGGGAGCGCACCGGCCGGATGACCCCCCTCGCCAGCCCCGTCCCCACCCGCACCCCCACCCCCGTCTCCACTCCCAGCGCTCCCGAAGACCTTCGTACCCCAAGGAGTCGATCCACCATGGCGAGCGATGCGCCGACCGCCCAGGCATCCGACCTCGACTGGCTGATGAGCGGCCTCGTCCAGCGCGTACCGCACACCAGCAGCGCGGTGCTGCTGTCCTGCGACGGGCTGGTGAAGTCCGTCCACGGCCTCGACGCCGACAGCGCCGACCACATGGCGGCCCTCGCCTCCGGCCTGTACTCGCTGGGCCGCAGCGCGGGCGTCCGGTTCGGCGACGGCGGAGAGGTCCGGCAGGTCGTCGTCGAACTCGACTCGGCCCTGCTGTTCGTGGCCACCGCCGGCTCCGGCACCTGCCTCGCCGTGCTGGCCGGCCGCGAGGCCGACGCGGCCGTGCTCGGCTACGAGATGGCCATGCTGGTCAAGAGCGTCCGCCCCTACCTGGTGACCGCGCCCCGCCAGCACTCCGTCGGACCCACGGCGACGAGGCCTTGAGGGTGGCGGCGGCCGGCGACGGGCCCTGGCTCGACGACGCGGCCGGACGGCTGGTGCGCCCCTTCACGGTCAGCAACGGCCGTACCCGGCCCAGCATCGCGCTCGACCTGCTGTCGCAGGTGATGGCCACCGGGGCCACGCCCCTGGGCTACTTCGGCCCCGAGCACGCCCAGGCGCTCGACCTGTGCCGGGCGCCCGTCCCGGTCGCCGAGGTCGCCGCGCATCTGAAACTGCCCGCGGTGGTCACCAAGGTGCTGCTCTCCGATCTCGTCGACTGCGGGGCGCTCACCGCCAAGCCCCCCGCGTTCCACCACAACCCCACTGACCGGTCTCTTCTGGAGGCAGTGCTCGATGGACTACGACGACAGCTCTGACCCGTTTCCCACCGCGCTGAAGATCCTGGTGGCCGGTGGGTTCGGGGTGGGCAAGACCACCTTCGTGGGCGCGGTGAGCGAGATCGCGCCGCTCAGCACGGAGGAACTGCTCACCACGGTCAGCGCCGCGACCGACAACCTCGACGGCATCGAGAACAAGGTCGAGACCACGGTGGCCATGGACTTCGGCCGCATCACCCTCGACCCGCAGCATGTGCTGTACCTCTTCGGCACGCCCGGGCAGGAGCGGTTCTGGTTCATGTGGGACGAACTGTCCGAGGGCGCCCTCGGCGCGGTCATCCTGGCCGACACCCGCCGTCTGGAGGACTGCTTCGCGGCGGTCGACTTCTTCGAGGAACGCGGCCTCGGATTCGTCGTCGCCGTCAACGAGTTCGACGGGTCCTACCGGTACGACCCCGAGGAGGTGCGCGCCGCCATAGACCTCGACCCCCGGATCCCGGTCGTCCCCTGCGACGCCCGCATCTCAAGTTCCGGCGTCCAGACCCTGCTCACCCTCGTACGCCACCTCATCGCCCACGCCCCGGCGCCCGCGCCGAGCCACGGCGCCCACATGTGATCCCCACACCGCCCACGGAGCCCGTATATGACCCATGCCCATATGAGCTATGCCCACAGCGGCGGGACCCGGTCATGAGCTACGACCCACCGCGGCCGGTCCGGGGTCTGCTGCTCACGCCCGAGGACAAGGAGGCCCCCGCCCGCACCCGGCGGCTCAGCGGGCTAGGCCTGGGGGAGCGGGCCGAGCCCGCCCTCGACGCCTTCGCCGACCACCTCGCCGGGCTCGCGGACACCCCGTACGCGATGGTCAACTTCGTCGGTGCGAAACGGCAGTTCTTCGCGGGCCTGCGCACACCGGCCGCCGGGCCGTTCGCCAAGGCCGACGGCACCCGGCCCGAGGTGGGCCGCTGGCTGCCGCGCGACCATGGGTTCTGCCCCCATGTGGTGGTGCGACACCGGGCGCTGGTCCTGGAGGACGTCCGCGACTACCCGCGGTTCGCCTGCAACCCGGTCGTCGACGAGTACGGCATCCACTCCTACCTGGGCGCCCCGCTCATCGACAGCACGGGGATGGTGCTGGGCACGGTCTGCGTCGCCGACATCGCCCCCCGGCCCTGGGGGAAGACCGGGCTGGAGACCATCAAGGCGCGGGCCGCCGAACTCGCCGTACGCCTGGAGCGGCGCGCGGACGACGGATTCCCGCTGTGACGGCACCAGGATGCCCGGTGTGAAGCGGAGCTGTGGCGCCGCTTAAGAAATCCTCGATGGACCAGCGCGCCGCCGTACGGCAGATTGCTGTGCGAATCCACTTCCCTCCCCGAACGCGGGCGCCTTCGGCATGCCCGCGGACCGGGACCGTACCCACAGGAGCCGTAGCGTTGAAGGCGCTGGTCAAGGAGAAGGCGGAGCCGGGGCTGTGGCTCGCGGACGTGCCCGAGCCCGCCGTCGGACCCGGTGACGTGCTGATCAAGGTCCAGCGGACCGGGATCTGCGGCACCGACCTGCACATCCGGTCCTGGGACGGCTGGGCGCGGCAGGCGATCCGCACCCCGCTCGTGGTCGGGCACGAGTTCGTCGGCCAGGTCGTTCAGACCGGCCGGGACGTCACCGACATCCGGATCGGCGACCGGGTCAGCGGCGAGGGCCACCTGGTGTGCGGCAAGTGCCGCAACTGCCTGGCCGGGCGCCGCCATCTGTGCCGGGCCACCGTCGGCCTCGGCGTCGGCCGCGACGGCGCGTTCGCCGAGTACGTCGCCCTGCCCGCCGCCAACGTCTGGGTGCACCGCGTCCCCGTCGACCTCGACGTCGCCGCGATCTTCGACCCGTTCGGCAACGCCGTGCACACCGCGCTGTCCTTCCCGCTGGTCGGTGAGGACGTCCTGATCACCGGCGCCGGGCCGATCGGCCTGATGGCAGCCGCCGTGGCCCGGCACGCGGGCGCCCGCAACGTGGTGATCACCGATGTCAGCGAGGAACGGCTCGACCTCGCCCGCAAGACCGGCGCGAACCTCGCCCTGAACGTCACGGACACCACCATCGCCGACGGCCAGCGGGAACTGGGCCTGCGCGAGGGCTTCGACATCGGCCTGGAGATGTCCGGCCGCCCCGAGGCCCTGCGGGAGATGATCGCCAACATGACGCACGGCGGCCGGATCGCCATGCTCGGGCTGCCCGCGCAGGAGTTCCCGGTCGACTGGGCCCGGATCGTCACCAAGATGATCACCCTCAAGGGCATCTACGGCCGGGAGATGTTCGAGACCTGGTACGCGATGTCCGTCCTGCTCGAAGGCGGCCTCGACCTCGCCCCCGTGATCACCGGCCGGTACGACTACCGCGACCACGAGGCGGCGTTCGCCGACGCGGCAAGCGGCCGCGGCGGCAAGGTCATCCTCGACTGGACCGCGTAACCCCCGGGAACCACGTACCCCCTTCCGCGTCGGCACCTTCAGGAGCTTTCCCATGTTCGACTCCGTCCGCGACGACCTGAGCGCCACCCTCGACGAGATCCGCGCCGCCGGCCTGCACAAGCCCGAGCGGGTGATCGGCACCCCGCAGTCCGCGACCGTCGCCGTCACCGCCGGCGGCCGCCCCGGCGAGGTCCTCAACTTCTGCGCCAACAACTACCTCGGCCTGGCCGACCACCCCGAGGTCGTCGCCGCCGCCCACGCGGCCCTGGACCGCTGGGGCTACGGCATGGCCTCCGTACGCTTCATCTGCGGTACGCAGGAGGTGCACAAGGAACTGGAGGCGCGCCTCGCGGCCTTCCTCGGCCAGGAGGACACGATCCTGTACTCCTCCTGCTTCGACGCCAACGGCGGGGTCTTCGAGACCCTCCTCGGCGAGCAGGACGCGGTGATCTCCGACGCCCTCAACCACGCCTCGATCATCGACGGCATCCGGCTGTCCAAGGCCCGCCGCCTGCGCTACGCCAACCGCGACCTTGCGGATCTGGAGCGGCAGTTGAAGGAGGCGGCCGGCGCTCGCCGCAGGCTGATCGTCACGGACGGCGTGTTCTCCATGGACGGCTACGTCGCCCCCCTCCGCGAGATCTGTGACCTCGCCGACCGCTACGACGCGATGGTCATGGTCGACGACTCCCACGCGGTCGGCTTCGTCGGCCCGACCGGCCGCGGCACGCCCGAACTGCACGGCGTCATGGACCGCGTCGACATCATCACCGGCACCCTCGGCAAGGCGCTCGGCGGCGCCTCCGGCGGCTACGTCGCCGCCCGCGCCGAGATCGTCGCCCTGCTGCGCCAGCGTTCGCGGCCGTACCTGTTCTCCAACACGCTCGCCCCGGTGATCGCGGCGGCCTCGCTGAAGGTGCTGGACCTGCTGGAGTCGGCGGACGACCTGCGGGTGCGGCTCGCCGAGAACACCGCGCTGTTCCGTCGCCGGATGACCGAGGAGGGCTTCGACGTCCTGCCCGGCGACCACGCCATCGCGCCGGTGATGATCGGCGACGCGGCGCGGGCGGGCCGTATGGCGGAGCTGCTGCTGGACCGCGGGGTGTACGTGATCGGCTTCTCCTACCCGGTCGTACCGCAGGGCCAGGCCCGCATCCGCGTCCAGTTGTCCGCCGCGCACTCCACCGAGGACGTCGACCGGGCGGTCGACGCGTTCGTCGCGGCGCGGGCGGAACTGGACGCGTGAGGCTCCCGGGCCTGGTCGGCCCGGACATATTGCGATAATCGGAGTCATGATCGAGGCGCGGCGGCTCCACATCCTCCGTGCGGTGGCCGACCACCGCACGGTGACGGCGGCTGCCGCCGCGCTCTACCTCACGCCCTCCGCCGTCTCCCAGCAGCTGACGGCCCTGGAGCAGGAGACCGGCCACCGGCTGGTCGAGCGCGGCGCGAAGGGCGTACGGCTGACCCCGGCCGGGGAGATCCTGCTCGGCCACACCAACGCGGTCCTCGCCCAGCTGGAGCGGGCGGAGGCGGAACTCGCCGCGTACGGGTCGGGTGAGGCCGGCACCGTCACGGTGGCCGCCTTCGCGACCGGCATCGCCCAGGTGGTGGCACCGGCGGTGGCCCGCCTGGCCGCGTCCGCGCCCGGCATCCGCATCCGCGTCCAGGACGCCGAGGGCGACGCCAGCCTGCCGATGGTCCTTGACCGGCAGGTGGACGTGGCCGTCGCCGTCGAGTACCGCGGCGCCCCGGCCGCCGACGACCCCCGGCTGACCCATGTCCCGCTGTACGCCGAGCCCTTCGACGCGGTCGTCCCGGTCACCCACCGCCTGGCCGATTCCGCCGAGGTCCCCCTCGCGGATCTGGCCAAGGACTCGTGGATCGGCCCCTACCCCGGCAACCCCTGCCATGACGTGGTCGTCCTGGCCTGCGAGAACGCCGGGTTCCAGCCCCGTCTCGAACACTCCTCCGACGACTTCCGCGCGGTCGTCGCGCTGGCCGCGGCCGACGTGGGTGTGGCCCTGGTCCCGCGCTCGGCCCTGCGCGGCATGGACCTCACCGGCGTGGTCGTCCGCCCCGTCGACGGCGTCGCCCCCACCCGCCGCGTCTTCGCGGCCGTACGACGGGGAGCCGAGGGGCATCCCCTGATCCGCCCGGTGCTGGACGCGCTGGGCGAGGCGGCGCGGGCGTAGCGGGCACCCCATTCGCCCGCCGGGGGCACTGTCAGTGGGACGGGCTACGGTGCGGAGCATGCCGGATGCCGAAGACGTACGCCGTATCGCCCTCTCCTTCCCGGACACGGCCGAGAAGACCGCCTGGAGCATGCCCACCTTCCGGGTGGCCGGGAAGATGTTCGCCACCCTGCCCGAGGACGAGACGTCCATCGCCGTGCGCTGCCCCAAGGAGGAGCGCGACGAACTGGTGCTGGCCGAGCCGGAGAAGTTCTGGATCGCCGGTCACGAGGCCCAGTTCGCCTGGGTACGGGCCCGGCTCGCCGCCCTGGAGGACGAGGCCGAACTGCGCGACATCCTCGCCGACTCCTGGCGCCAGGCGGCCCCGCCCCGGCTGCTGGAGGCCTACCCGGAGCTGGGCAGGCCGGATGCCTGACCTGCGACGAAGCCGCCGATCCGGGCCCGCAGGCCCTCGGCGTCCAGGCCGTGCGCGGCGAGATGCTCCTCGACGGTCCCGTACCGGCGCAGCTCACGGCGGCCGACGCCGAGCCCCAGCACCCGGTGCGGCAGGTCGGACAGCGCGTCGTTCGCCGCGGCCGTCGAGGTCCCGGCGAGGTACGGCTCGACGAGGACGACGTCCGTGCCCGCCCGCTGTGTGGCGCGGCGCAGCGCGGGCGCGTCGAAGGGCCGTACGGTCGTCGCGTACAGGACCGTGACGTCCAGGCCCTGGGTGGCGGCCAGCACGGCGTCCAGCGTCGGCCCGACGGCGACCACCACGCCGGAGCGCCCCTCGCGGATGGTGACGAACCGCTGTCCGTCGACGGCGCGGGCCTGCCGGTTGGCCTGCACGGACAGCCGGACGTACACCTTGTCGTCGCCCGCGGCGACCGCCTGCCGGAGCAGGGTCTCCGCCTCGTCCGGGTGCCCGGGGACGTGCACGGTCCAGCCGTCCAGGGTGTCGAGCAGCGCCACGTCGCCGGGCGCCATGTGCGTGTAGCCGCCGGCGGGCCAGTCGAAGGAGGCCGCGGCGCTCACCAGCACCGCCCCGGCGTCCTGGTGCCCCAGGTCCAGCTTGACCTGCTCGAACGGCCGCTCGACGAGGAAGCTGGCGAAGGTGTGCACGACCGGTCGCAGTCCGGTCAGCGCCAGCCCGGCCGCGGCCCCGACCAGAAGCTGCTCACGGATGCCGACGTTGATCACCCGGTCCGGATGCCGGCGCCGCGCCTCGGCGAAGCCGTCCGTGCCGATCTCGGCGAGGACGACCGCCACCCGCGGATCCTCGTCCAGCAGCCGCGAGACGACGGGGGCGAAACGGTCACGCATGGTGTCCATGGCGGTGGGACCCTTCTGCAGTTCGGGGGAGGGGAGGCGGTCAGGCGTACTTGGGCTCGACGCGGGCGACGACCACGTGCGGGCGGCCCGGGTGCGGCGCGGTGAAGGCCGCGTACAGCGCCTCGTGATCACGTCCGTCGACGGTCGTGGCGGACCAGCCGGCCGCCTCGAAGCGCGCGGCGATGCCGCCGGGCCGGGCGTGGCTGGCGGAGGAGTTGTCGACGACGACGGTGTGCAGCCGCTCCAGCCCCGCGGGCCCGGCGAAGGCGATCGCCTCGTGGTTGCTGCCCTCGTCTAGTTCGGCGTCCCCGATGAGCACCCAGACCCGCGGCTCGTGGAGCCCCTGGGCGCGCAGCCCCAGCGCGGTGCCCACGGCGATCGGCAGCCCGTGCCCCAGCGACCCGCTGCCGATCTCGGCACCCGGCACCAGCACCCGGTCCGGGTGGTGGCCGAGCGGCGAGTCGTAGGAGCCGAAGTCCGGCAGCCACTCCACCGGCACGAACCCCTTCGCGGCCAGCACGGCGTAGTACGCCATCGGGCCGTGCCCCTTGCTCAGCAGGAACCGGTCCCGGGCCGGGTCCTCCATCCCCTGCGGGCCGACCCGCAGCACCCGGTCGTAGAGCACCCACAGCACGTCCAGGGTCGAGGTCGCCGCCGGTCCGTGCTTCTCGTCTCCGGTCATCAGGCTCATCAGCCCGGGCAGGTCCGCGTACGTGATCGTCATGCGGACGATCCTGCAACCTCGACCGAACCTGAGGTCAATCCCGAACATCCCGCGAATAAGGAGCGCGCGACCACCGACCCGAGTGCGGTATTGTTTCCGTGCGCGTTCGGCCAGGGAAACCCCAGGTCAACGAGTATCGGGACGTGGCGCAGCTTGGTAGCGCACTTGACTGGGGGTCAAGGGGTCGCAGGTTCAAATCCTGTCGTCCCGACTGTTGAAGTCGCAGCTCGGAGGCCGTTTCCTCAGCGATGAGGGGACGGCCTCCGTCGTGTTTCCGCGACCGGGGTCCGGCGCGGGGGCGTCAACCGCCGCCGTCGAGGTCGGTGCGCCGGCGGAGCACCCGTAGCCAGTGACCGAGGAGTTGCATCTCGTACAGCTTCCCGCGCGCGTTGGTGAAGGGGCGGTGGAGGACCATCATCAGCCTGCCGTCGAAGGTGTGGAACAGCATGCCGTGACCGCTGTCGTCGCGGACCAGCGGCCGGTGCTGTCGCCACGATCCCTCGATGCTGCCGGACGTCGAGACGGCCGAGGTCTGCACATAGCCACCGCCGACGGTGCCGTCCTTTTCAGCCACGTTCTTCTCGTACGTCGACCACAGCATGAGCAGGGACCCGTCGGGCGTGTGGTACAGCTGCGGGCCGTCGGTGACGTAGGGCGGGAGCTGGTGGGGTACGCCGGCGGGGATCTGCTCGCTGATCCAGAACGCGTCCGAGGCCTTGAACAGGAAGACCGGATCACCGATGGTCCGGGTCAGATCCGGAGCCAGCCGGATCGCCTCCATGGTCCCGTCGATGGTCTGCAGCCACTCGTGCGCGTACACCATCCACGGTTGGCCGCAGGGATCGACGTAGAGCGTGCCGTCGAGCGTCATGAGGTGCTGGGGCGGGGTGGGGCGTGAGGGGTCGACGACGGTGAAGGGGCCCAGCAGCGAATCGGACACCGCCGTGATGGTGCCGCGCATGTGGTTCGGTATCCGAAACGGCGTGCCCCACGGGCCGGGCGGTGATACCGCGAGCGGCTCGTCCTCGTTGTGCAGCGTGGTGAACAGGTAGTACTTGCCGCCCCATGCGTGCACCTCCGGCGCCCAGCCGCCGTCGGTGGCCCAGATCCCCTTCTGCTCGGCGGTCAGGAAGACCACGACGGGGCGCAGCCAGTCACGGAGGTCGTGACTGCGGTAGACCATCGTGCCGGTGCCGTCCGTGCCCGACACCGATGGGTCGTTGGCCGTGTAGAGGTAGTAGGTACGGGTTTTGTCGTCCGCCACGATGAACGGGTCGTGCAGCGGCATGTCGGGAAGCCGCATCACTTCGGTCTCAGCCACGGTCGAAGAATAGGCCGCACCCGGCTTTTGGGCGGAAAACGCTTGGACCGCGTGACCACCGCCGCGGGACACTGCGATTCCCGGGGGGTGGCATGGGATCGCCTGAATCGCGCGGGGTTGTGCCGGGCCGGGGCCCGGTGCTCCTCGCCCTTCGCTACTACGGACGAGAGCTGGCCCGGCTGCGGCGGCTCACGGTGCCCGCGATGCTGCTGCCGGCGCTGGGCAACATCGGCATCAACTACACCGCGCCGCTGGTCGTCGCCAAACTCGTCGGCCGCATCGCCGGCGACACCGGTGCCGCCGTCGGCCCGACACTGCCCTACGTCCTCGGTTTCGCCGGCGTCCTGCTGCTCGCCGAGACGCTGTGGCGCCTCGGCATGCACTGCCTGAACCGTCTGGACGCCCTCGGTATCGAGCACCTGTACGTGATCGGCATGGACGAACTGTTCGCGAAGGACGCCGCGTTCTTCCACGACAACTTCGCCGGGTCGCTGACCAAGCGGGTCCTCAGCTTCGCCTCCCGCTTCGAGGAGTGCGTCGACACACTGACCTTCCAGGTCGTGGGCAGCCTCGTGCCACTGCTGTTCGGGTCGGTGGTGCTGTGGAGCTACGAACCGCTGCTCGTCCTCGGGCTGTTGACGATGATCGCCCTGACGGCACTGGTCGTGGCGCCCCTCATCCGGCGCCGCCAGGCACTCGTCGACCAGCGCGAGGAGGCGATCGCCCGGGTGTCGGGGCACGTCGCCGACAGCCTGATGAACATGGACACGGTCCGGGCGTTCGCCGCCGAGGAACACGAGGCGGCCGAACACCGCTCCCGGGTCGCCGCGTCACGCCGGCTCACGCTGCGGTCGTGGGACTACGGCAACCTGCGCATCGACACCCTGGTCGCGCCGATGTCGGTGCTGACCAACGCGCTGGGCCTGCTGCTCGCGGTCGCGCTCGGCGGCGGGGAGCACGGGGTGGAGGCGGTCGTGGTCGCCTTCACGTACTACGGCAACGCGACGCGGATCATGTTCGAGTTCAACCAGATCTACCGCCGGCTGGAGAGCTCGATGACGGAGGCCGCGCAGTTCACCGAACTACTGCTGGTGCCGCCGACCGTGCTCGACCCGGCGTCTGCGGAGCCGCTGCTGCCCGGTTCGGCCGACGTCCGCTTCGAGCAGGTGACCTTCGCCCACGGGGGCGCCGAGCCGTTGTTCGAGGGCCTCGACCTGGCGGTGCCGAGCGGCGCGCGGATCGGTCTCGTCGGCCGGTCCGGCGGAGGCAAGACGACGCTCACCCGGCTGCTGCTGCGGATGACGGACATCGACTCCGGCCGGATCCTGATCGGGGGTCAGGACATCAGCCGGCTGCGCCAGTCCGACCTGCGCGGCCTGATCGCCTACGTGCCGCAGGACCCCGCGATGTTCCACCGCACGCTGCGGGACAACATCGCGTTCGCCCGGCCGGACGCCACCGACGCCGAGATCCGCCGCGCGGCCGAGGCGGCGCACGTCACGGAGTTCGCCGACGCGCTGCCGGACGGCTTCGACACCATGGTGGGCGAGCGCGGGGTCAAGCTGTCCGGCGGGCAGCGCCAGCGGGTCGCCCTCGCCCGGGCGATCCTGCGCGACGCGCCGGTCCTGCTGCTCGACGAGGCGACCAGCGCCCTGGACTCCGAGAGCGAGATCCTCGTCCAGGACGCGCTGTGGCGGCTGATGGAGGGGCGGACGGCGCTCGTGGTGGCGCACCGGCTGAGCACGGTGGCCGGCATGGACCGGCTCGTCGTCCTCGACCGCGGACGGATCGTCGAGCAGGGCACGCACCGGGAACTGCTCGCGTCGGACGGCGCCTACGCGAAGCTGTGGCAGCACCAGTCGGGCGGCTTCCTCGACGACGACCCCGCCCGGGCGGACCTGCGCGTCCTACCAGACTGACCGGCCCGGCAGGGGCCGGACGACGGAAACCCGACAGGCCCGACGGACTTGCGCCATGCTGCTCCCAGCAACGAGATCGGGGGGCACGTGCAAGCATTCCTGGCGGGGGCCGTACTTCTGGTGTGTCTGATCACGCCGCTGGCCGGAGGGGTTCAGCGGCCGCGGTTCAGGGCGAAGCGGTTGACGCCCGAGTTCTCGACGGCGGCGCCGTTCGCCGTGGCGTTCGGCACCTGGGTCATGTGGGTTCTGGCCTTTCCGCTGCTGCACCTCGGCTTCGCCGGTCTCGGGGACAGCCGGCTAGCCCTGGCGCTGCTCGCGTGCTGCCCGCTGGTCGCCTTCCCCATGGTCCGCACGGTGGCGCCCGGACGGCTCAAGGGCAACCGGCTGCTCCTGGCGGCACGCGCGGTGGCCGTCGTCTGTGCCGCGGCGGCGGCGCTGGAGGCGGGGGCTTTCCGGTCCTCCCCCGCGATAACCCAGTGGATGGTGGTGTTCGCGGCGACGGCCGCGGTGCTGGCCCTGCTGCGGATCGCGGACCACGGCTACTTCCCGCTGGTGCTGCTGTGGACGGCGGCGAAGAAGGCACTCGTGGCCGTCGCCACCGGGTACTGGATCCACCGTGCCGGCGGCACCCTCGTCCCCGATCCGCAGGACTCGGCCACCGGGGCCCGGTTCCTGGCCCTGCTGTGGTGGTCGCTGGTGGCGTTGTCCGGGGGATGCGCGCTGGTCGCGGTCGTCCGGCTGGTGCGCTGGCTGCGGTTCGGTCCACCGGCTCGTCCCGCGCCGCCGGGTGTCACCTCCTGGCCGCCGGCGGTGGGCTACGTATGGACGGCCGAGCTCACCCACGACGACGACACCTACAAGGAGCGCCCGGTGGTGGTGCTGGAGCACACCCCGGGCTTCGTCCGCGTGCTCTACGTCACCAGCGCCGACAAGTCCGGCCGGCCGCGCGGCTACCTGAAACTCCGCGCGGGGGAATGGAACGGCGCGCTGACCAAGGACGGCTGGCTCAACCTGGAGATCGCGCACATTCCGTACTGCGACTTCCTGTGGCGGCGCGGGGAGTGCCCGGACCGGGTGTGGGACCTGCTGTGCACGAAGGCCGACGTCCGGGAGCGCTCCGCCAAGGCGGGACCGGCCCCGGGGTTCACCTTCCGGCACCGGCTGTGGTCGGCGATGAACGCGCACGCCGGCCGCGACTCGCGCACGGTCCACGCCGCCTCCGGCAGCCGGCCGGGCCGGTCCTGGACGCGGGCGAAGGTGTGACGCGGGGCCCCGCCTCAGGAGACGTGACCCACATGGGCGAGGGCCTGCTTCAGCAGCACCCCGTGGCCGCCCGGCATCTCGCTCTGCAGCGCCGCTGACGCCGCCTCCTGCGGGCTGAACCACACCAGGTCCAGCGCGTCCTGCCGGGGCCGGCAGTCGCCGGAGACCGGAACGATGTAGGCGAGGGACACCGCGTGCTGACGGGGGTCGTGGTACGGCGTGATGCCCGCGGTGGGGAAGTACTCGGCGACCGTGAACGGCTGCAGGGAGGCGGGGACCCGGGGGAGGGCCACCGGGCCGAGGTCCTTCTCCAGGTGCCGCAGCAGCGCGTCGCGGACCCGCTCGTGGTGCAGGACACGGCCGGAGACCAGCGTCCGGCTGACCGTTCCGTCCGGTCCGATACGGAGCAGCAGTCCGATGCTGGTGACTTCGCCGCTGTCGTCGACGCGCACCGGCACGGCCTCCACGTACAGGATCGGCATGCGGGCGCGCGCCATCTCCAGCTCGTCGGGGGTCAGCCAGCCGGGCGTGGTTTCGGTCATGTCAGACATTGCTTGATCATACTTTCCGGGGATCGGGAATGGCGTGGCCTCAGTCACAGACGGCGGTCACGGACGGCCCGGTACGGGAGGCTCCGGCGAGGGCAGTCGGTACAGGCGGCGGGCGTTGTCGCGCCCCGTCCAGGCGGCGATCCGCAGGGCGTCGGGCAGACCCAGCTCGTCGGCGTCGACCCGCTCCTGGAGCAGCGCGGCCAGCCCCCGGCGGAAGCACAGCGCCCCGAGGTGGTGGAATTCGGCCACACCGTACGCGTCGGAGCTGTACAGAAGTTTGCGGAACGGTGTGATCTCCAGGGCTTCCTCCAGGATCGCCCGCGAGCGGGCCGGGCCCACGTGGTGCAGAGTCAGCCCGACGTCCAGGTACACCCGCTCGAACACGGCGGCCAGATAGGCGGCTTGGCGCTGGTAGGGCCAGCAGTGCAGCAGCAGCACCGGGATCGTGCCGGACGTCAGGTGCAGCCAGTCCGTCAGAAGGGCCGGGTCGGCCCGGTGCAGCCGGATGTCGTCGTCCCCGAACCCGGTGTGCAGCTGCAGCGGCAGACCGAGGTCGACGGCGGTCCACAGCAGGTGGCGTACGAGGACCGGGTCGGCCAGCCGGCCGCCGTGCGCGAGCCAGCGCCGGGCCGCCTCCGTCACCTCGGCGCCGGCGGGCCGCGCCGGGTCCAGGGCGAAGCCGGTGCGGTAGGCGGCCACGGACTTCACCGCCACCACCCCCGGCCGGCTCACGGCGGCCCTGGCCGCCGCCCCGAACGCGCTCGCGTACTCGCCCGCCTCCACGCCCCGCGCGGCCACCGACTCGGCCACGCCCTCCAGCCGGACGATCTCGTACGCCGTACCGCCCGAGGCGTCCGCCAGGTCCGCCGGGGAGGTCACCGGGTGCGGGGCGTAGCCCATGTCCACGCAGAACACCTCCGCCCCGGCCGCCGCGAGGAACCGCCGGTTGACCTCGCGCCAGCCCAGCGCCGCCCGCCGCGCCGTGTAGGCGGCGGGAGCGTGCCGGGGCAGGTCCAGCAGGGGAGCGCAGTGCCGCCGTACGGCCACACCGGCGGGGGTGTCGAAGGGGGAGGTCCCGCTGCCGGGCCGGCCCTCGCCCTCGGTGAGCAGCGAGGCGAACTCCTCGGGGCCGAGATCGGCGGTGACGGCGCCGTGGCAGTGGTGGTCGACCAGCGGCAGGGCGTCGAGGAACTCCTGGACCGGGCCGGACGCCGGGCCGCCCACGGTCAGTACCTCCAGCGGTAGGCCGCCGCGACCCGCTCGTCGTCCAGCCCGTCCACGGCCGCCGCCTCACCGAGGCGCACGGCGGTCACCGCGTCGGCCAGGACCGGGCCCAGCGCCGTGCGCAGGACCTCGTCGCGGCGGAACTCGGCGACGGCCTCCGGCAGCGAGAGAGGCAGCCGGCGCACGCCCCGCGCCGCCGCCTCCCCGGCGTCGAACCGGGCCGGGTCCCCGGTGGTCTCCTCGGGCAGCGCCGCCGCCGAGGCGACGCCGTGGAGTCCGGCGGCGATGACGCAGCCGAGGGCGAGGTACGGGTTGGCGGCCAGGTCGACCGGCTTGACCTCGAGGTTCGCCGACTGCTCCCGGTGGCCCGCGGTACCGGTGACCACGCGCACCGCCGCCTCCCGGGTCTCCCGGCCCCAGGCGGTGAACACCCCCGCCCACTGGGAGGGTTTGAGCCGGAGGTAGCTGGCCGGGCTGGGCGCGGTCACCGCCGTCAGGGCGGGCAGGTGCGCGAGGATCCCGGCCGCGAACGACTCGGCCCCGGCCGTCATGCCGTACCGGCCCGGCCCCCCGGCGTGCAGGTTCGCCCCCTCGCGCCAGGCGGAGAGATGCAGATGGCCGCCGTTGCCGACGCCCTCGGCGAGAACGGCCGGGGCGAAGGAGACGCGCAGGCCGTGCCGCTGGGCCACGGCCCGGACGGTCTGCCGTACCAGCACGCTCCGGTCGGCGGCGGCCACCGGGTCCAGGGCGCCCGCCGACAGCTCGAACTGGCCGGCCGCGTACTCGGGGTGGAACTGCTCCACGTCGATGCCCTGTGCCGCGCAGGCCGCGAGCAGGTCGGCGCCGTAGTCGCTCAGCTCCACCTGCCGGACGGCGCCGTACGCCGGGCCGGACACCGCCGGGACGAACTCCCCGCCGGGCGCCGAGGCCAGCCCCACGGCCCACTCGACCTCCACGGCGGCGCGGAAGGAGAGGCCGTACCGCTCGGTGGCGTCCGTGACGATCCGCCGCAGGAAGGTGCGCCCGCATCCGGGGTGCCGCTCGCCCTCCTGCGTGATCCGGTCGACCGGGGCCCAGGCCCAGCCGGGCTGCCCGGCCAGGACCACCAGCCGGTCGAGGTCCGGGTAGAGGCGCAGGTCGCCGTCCGGGGAGCCGAGGACGTCGGTGGTGACGATGGAATCGTTCGCCAGGAAGGTGTCGAAGACCGGCGACATGCCGACGCCCCAGGCGGCCGCCGAGGGCAGCCGCGCCGCCGGGACCGTCTTCACCCGGCCGATGCCCGCGGTGTCGACGTAGGCCAGCACGACGCCGTGCACGCCCCGCCCGGTCAGCTCGGCGGCGAGCGCGGTGGCCCGCTGGACGTCGCCGGGGCGCCCGCCGGGCACGGGATCGGCAAGGGTGGTCATCCGTCCTCCTCCGGTTCCGGTCAGGGTTTCACGGCCACCCCGCCGAACTGCGGTACCACGGCCGGGGAGCCGGGCCCGGCACGCCACCGGGAGCAGGGCACCAGGCCCGGTTCGAGCAATTGGAGCCCGTCGAAGAGGGCGGCGGTCCGGGCGCGGTCGCGGGCGGTGACCGGCGGGGTGGCGTGCTCGTTCCAGAACCGCATCGCCGCCTCGTTGCCCGCGCCGCCCAGCTCCGGGTCGCAGGTGGGGTGCGTCAGCACCAGGAAGCTGCCCGAGGGGACCGCCGCCATGATCCGGCGCACGGCGTCCCGCGCCGCGCCGTCGTCCAGGACGAAGTTGAGGATGCCCAGCATCATCACCGCGACCGGCCGGGTGAGGTCGAGGGTCTCGGCGGCGCGCCGGACGATGCCGTCCGGGTCGTGCACGTCGGCGTCGACGTAGTCGGTGACGCCCTCCGCGCTGCTGGTCAGCAGGGTGCGGGCGTACATCAGTACGATCGGGTCGTTGTCCACGTACACGATCCGTGACTCCGGCGCGATGCCCTGGGCGATCTCGTGGGTGTTCTCCGCCGTCGGCAGCCCGGTGCCGATGTCCAGGAACTGCCGCACCTCGTGCTCTTCGGCCAGCAGCCGCACCGCCCGCCCGAGGAACTCGCGGTCCGCGCGCGCCACGTCCCGGATCACCGGCAGCATCCCGGCGACCTGCTCGCCGACCCGCTGGTCGACCGCGTAGTTGTCGCGACCGCCGATCCAGTAGTTCCAGACCCGCGCGGCGTGCGCCACGGACCCGGTGGGCCCCGCCGATCCGCCCTCGTTCACGTCGCCGCCCCCCGCCCGTGCGATCTCCGCGGCCATTGTGCCGTCCGGTGATCGCGCTGTCCCGGGAATCCGCCGACCGGCCGGGGTCCGGGCCCGGACGGGCCATGAGGAACACTGGTTCCCCTACGCCCGCCGCCGACCGGAAGCAGCACATGTCCGCCTCCCCCTCGTCCCTCTCGACCGCCTCCGGCCTCCCGGCCGGCTCCGCCGACATCCGCCTCGTCGTCACCGACATGGACGGCACGCTCCTCGACGACGACAAGCGGATCCCGGAGGGACTGTGGCCGATGCTGGCCGAACTGCGCCGGCGCGGGGTGCTGTTCAGCCCGGCGAGCGGCCGGCAGTACGCCACGCTGGCCCGGCAGTTCGCCGAGGTGGCCGAGGGCATGGTGTTCATCGCGGAGAACGGCACGTACGTGGTCCGCGACGGGGTGGAACTCAGCTCCGACCCGCTGCGGAAGCCGGTCGTGGCCCGCCTCGCGCGAACCGTGCGGCGGCTGGTGGCCGGCGGCACGGACGTCGGCGCGGTGGTCTGCGGCAAGCGGTCCGCCTACGTCGAGCGGACCGACGAGGCCTTCCTCGCCGAGGTGCGCCGGTACTACGTGGAGCACCGGATCGTCGAGGACGTCACCGCCGTCGAGGACGAGGTGATCAAGGTGGCGCTGTTCGACTTCGGCCCGGCCGAGCGGACCACCGCCCCCGCGCTGGCCGAGTTCACCGCCACCCACCAGGTGGTCGTCTCCGGCGAGCACTGGGTCGACGTCATGAACCCCACCGCCAACAAGGGTGCCGCCCTGCGCCTCCTCCAGCGCGAGCTGGGCATCACGCCCGCGCAGACCATGGTGTTCGGCGACTACCTCAACGACCTGGAGATGCTGGACGCCGCCGAGTGGTCCTTCGCCATGGCGGGCGCCCACCCCGAGGTCATCCGCCGGGCCCGCCACCTGGCCCCCTCCAACAACGACAACGGCGTGCTGCGCACCGTCGCCCGGGTGCTGGGGATACCCGAGGCCTGAGCCCCGCTCAGTTCTCCGGCCCCTCTCAGCCGGTGGGCTTGCGCCCGACCGCGCCGTACAGGGACACCGGGCCCGCCCCGTCCTGGTCCGCCGCTTCGGCACGCCAGTCCGCCACGGAGACGATCCCCGGCTCCAGAAGGTCGAGTCCGGCGAGGAACCGGCCGACTTCGGTCCGCGAGCGCGGCACCAGGGTCACCCCGCCCGCCGCGTACGCCGCGACGCCCCGCCGGACGTTCTCGGGCTCGAAGTCGGCGGTCATCGCCGACAGGACCAGGCAGCTGCCCGGAGCCAGAGCGCCGAGCAGGGTGGCCACCAGGTCGGGGGCGCCGTCCTCGTCCGCGATGAAGTGCAGCAGGGCGATGAGGGACAGGGCGACCGGCCGGCCGAAGTCCAGTACGCGGGCGGCCTGTTCGAGGATGGCGGCGGGTTCGCGGGCGTCGGCCTGGACGTACTCCGTCACGCCCTCGGGGGTGCCGCGCAGCAGGGCGCCCGCGTGGGCCAGCACGATCGGGTCGTTGTCGACGTAGACCACCCGCGCGTCCGGGGCCACGGACTGGGCGACCTGGTGGAGGTTGGGCTCGGTGGGGATGCCGGTGCCGATGTCGAGGAACTGGCGGATTCCCGCCTCCCCGGCCAGCAGCCGGGTGGCCCGCCGCATGAACGCGCGGTTGGCGCGCGCGGCCCGCGGCGCACCGGCCTCGATCGCCATGATCTGCCGCCCGAGCCGCTCGTCGACCGGGTAGTTGTCCTTGCCGCCGAGGAACCAGTCGTACACCCGGGCCGGATGCGGCCGGGTCGTGTCGATCTCGGTCAGGGCCGGCTCGGTCCCGGTCACGCGGTGCTCCCTCTGCTCGTGCGGCCCCGCCCGCCCAGGCGGGGCCCGCGAGCAGTCTGGCATGATCACACGGCGCGTCGAAGGCTGTCTTCGGTCACCTGTTTGTCCAGGGCGGCGCGCACCAACGCGGCGGCGAGCACGGCCGGTTCGGTGTCACCGGCGAGGTCCAGCAGCCGCTCGGGGTCCGTCGGCAGGCCCAGCCGCTCCGCGCCGGCGAGCGCCTTGCCGTCCAGGTACGGCGCCACCTCCGGCCACACCCGCTGCGCCTCGCGCAGGAAGATGTCGGCGCCCGCCGGGCCCAGTCCCGGTATCTCCCGCAGCAGCCGCTTCAGTTCGCCGAGGTCGCCGTCGGCCGCGGCGCGCATCCGGCGCGGGTCGCCGGCCCACCGCTCGGTCAACAGCTCGGCGCCGTCGCCGAGTTGGGTGGCGGTGCGCTCGTCGTAGCGCCGGTAGCCGCCGCGGCCCAGCGCGTCGACCCGCTCCTGCCAGTCGGACCCGGCCATGCGGCGCGCGGTGTCGAGGCCCGACTCGTGCAGGGCCCGGGCGGCGGCCACCGCGACCGAGGCGCGGATCCGGGCGCTGAGCAGCACCGCCAGGACGAGGAGCCGGTACAGCGGCTGCGGGGTGTCCCTCAGCCGGATGCCCGCCTCCTGCGCGTACGTCCGCCCGTACCCGGACACCAGCTCGGCGAGGATCCGGCCGGACCGCTCGGCGCCGGTCACGGCTACGGCTTGAGCGGGTCGTGGCCGATGGTCATCAGCTGGTGCCGGCGGCGGGTGTCCTCGGGCGTGATCTCCGGCAGCGGCTCGTTCTCCACGTCCACCAGGCCGGTGACCCGGTCCACGACCCTGTACATCACCCGGATGTCGTCGTCGGTGAGGTCCGTGCGCCGCTTCTGCAGGATCGCCAGCACATGCTGCCCGGTGGGAGTGCCCGCCTCGTCCGGCAGCGGCTCCGCGTTCTCGTCGGCGTCGCGCACCCGCAGCCAGGCGGCCAGTTCCTGCGAGGTCATGTTCACCACGCGGTGGAAGTCCTCCCACAGCGCGTCGAGTTCGAGGGCGTCGGCCATGCCGTGTCCCCTTCCGTACGTACGTGTGCTTCGGGCCGCGCGGGTCACTTGTCCTCGGGCGGCCAGTTCTCGGCCTCGAACATCCAGCGCTGCTTCTCCAGGTCGGCGGTGATGCCGATCAGCAGGTCCTGGGTGACGGGGTCGGCCTTCTCGGTCGCGTCGATCCGTTCGCGCAGCCGCCCGATCGCCGCCTGCAGCGACTCCACCAGCAGCTGTACGACCTCCGTGTCGCGCAGCCAGCCGTCCTTGGTGCCGGGCAGCGCGAAGGTCGCGGAGATGGTCTCCGGGCGCCCGTCCGGCGCCACGCCCAGCGCCGCGGCGCGCTCCGCGACCGTGTCGGCGTAGTCGCGCGCCGCCGTCACCACCTCGTCGAGCTGCAGATGGATCGACCGGAACCGGGGTCCCACGATGTTCCAGTGCGCCTGCTTCCCGATCAGCGACAGCCCCAGCAGGTCCACGAGGGTCTCCTGGAGGGCGTTGCCGGTCACCCGGAGCGATTCCTCGGGCAGCGTGCTCTTCACCACGGTCATAGGGCGCTTCTCTCCTTCTCGAGCTCTCTGTCGTGCCTGGACTCACGGAGCAGTGCGTCGCGCTCCTGTTCGCAGGTGCCACCCCAGACGCCGGAGGTCTGGCCGTTCGCCAGTGCGTAGGCCAGACACTGGGTGATCACCGGGCAACGGGCACAGACGCGCTTGGCGGCGGCGACATCCCGCAGCGCCGGTCCGGTCGTGCCCACCGGGAAGAACAGCTCGGGGTCCTCGCCCACGCAGGCGGCAGTGCGCAACCACTCCATGGGGGCGCGGGTGCCCCGCGCGTACACCGGCAAACGCGGCGCCGAGCAGGGCGTATCCGGGTTCCGCCCTAGGCCGTGTCCGGTGCCGTGAACACGCCGTCCAGGAAGGCGGTCAGGTCCGCGAAGACCTCGGCGCGGTTGGTCTCGTGGAACACCTCGTGCCGGGCCCCGGCGTAGATCCGCCCGGTCGCCCGGCCCCCGGTCAGCCGCTCGACGCCGGGGCGGCTGCCGGGCAGCGGGACCAGCCGGTCGTCGTCGCCGTGCAGCCACAGCACCGGGAGCGGGCCCACGTCGCCGCCCTCGTCGACGGTTTCCAGGGTCCGTACGAACGCCTGCAGCGTCGGCCGCTTCATCGGACCGTGCCAGACCAGCGGATCGGCGGTGTACGCGGCGCCCACCGCCGGGTCGCGGGAGAGCGCGGCGGGGCTGACGGGGGTGTCCGGGATCTCGGGGAGGGCGAGCATCCGTCCCGGCAGCTCCCAGGCGCCGATCACCGGGCCGGACAGCACGAGCGCGGCGAGCTCGGCACCGTACCGCTGGGCGTGACGGGCCGCGATCAGGCCGCCCATCGAGTGGCCGACGAGGACCAGCGGCAGGCCGGGGTGCGCGGCGCGGGCCGACCGGGCCACCGCGTGCACGTCGGTGACCACGTCCTCGAAGTCCTCGACCACCACCCGCTCGCCGGCCGACCTGCCGTGGCCCATGTGGTCGGGCCCGAACACGGCCGCGCCGTGCGCGCCGAGCACGGCGGCCAGCTCCCCGTACCGGCCGATGTGCTCCCCGTACCCGTGCACCACGAGGGCGAGGTAGCGCGGCCGGGGGTGCGGCCACTCGCGTGCGGTGATCGTGCCCCGCGTCCCGGTCAGGACGTGCTCGCGGGCGTCGGCCATGGCTCCTCCGGCTGCGTCGGTGACGGTACCCGGGGATCTTCCCAGCGGGCCGGTGGGCGGTCTATAGTCCAAAACTAGCGGTGCTAATTAACAAGTGCGGAAACAGTCGGTCAGGAGTCCTCCCCGTGCGTCCCGTCCATTTCGCGGCCGCCCGCCGCACCCCCATCGGCAAACTGCGCGGAGCCCTGTCCTCCGTGCGCCCCGACGACCTCGCGGCCACCGTGATCCGCACCCTCGTCGCGGAGATCCCCGCCCTCGACCCCGCCCGGATCGACGACGTCTACTGGGGCGCCGCCAACCAGGCGGGCGAGGACAACCGCAATGTCGCCCGCATGGCCGCCCTGCTCGCGGGCCTCCCCGAGACCGTGCCCGGCGCCACCGTCAACCGGCTGTGCGCCTCCGGCCTGGAGGCCGTCACCCTCGCCGCCCGCACCGTCGCCGCCGGCGAGGCCGACATCGTGGTCGCGGGCGGCTCGGAGTCGATGAGCCGCGCCCCCTTCGTGCTGCCCCGCCCCGACGAGGCGCTGCCGCACCGCGTCGAGACCGTCGACACCCGCCTCGGCTGGCGCCTGGTCAACCCGGCGATGAAGGACCTGCACGGGCTGCTGTCCATGGGCGAGACCGCCGAGGAGGTCGCCGCACGGTACGGCATCCCGCGCGAACGCCAGGACGAGTTCGCGCTGCGCAGCCACCAACGGGCCGCCGCCGCCCGCAAGGACGGCCACTTCGACGACGAACTCCTGCCCGTCGAGCGCCCCGACGGCGTGGTCGTGGACGCCGACGAGTGCGTCCGCGAGGACACCTCCTACGAGAAGCTGTCCCGGCTGAAGCCCGTCTTCCGCGAGGGCGGCACGGTCACCGCCGGCAACGCCTCGCCGATGAACGACGGCGCGGCCGGACTGCTGCTGGTCAGCGAGGAGGCCCTGAACGAGCTGGGCCTGGAGTCCCTGGGCCGCTACGTGGCCGGCGCCTCGGCGGGCGTGCACCCCGACGTGATGGGCATCGGCCCCGTCCCCGCCACCCTGAAGGCGCTCGCCCGGGCGGGCTGGGAGGTCGCCGACCTCGCGGAGGCCGAGTTCAACGAGGCCTTCGCCGCCCAGGCCCTGGCCTGCGTGGACCGGCTCGGCATCGACCCCGAGCTGGTGAACCCCACCGGCGGAGCGATCGCCCTCGGCCACCCCCTGGGCTGCTCCGGCGCCCGCATCCTCACCACGCTGCTGCACCGCATGCGGCGTACGGGGGCGGCCCGAGGGCTGGCGACGATGTGCGTGGGCGTGGGGCAGGGCAGCGCGGTACTCGTCGAGCGGCACTAGGCCGTGTCCGCAAAGTCCCGCCTGCCCCTCCGGGCGGACGACGGGACTTTGCGGACACGACCTAGGGGCACCACCCCGGCGGGCCGACTGGCGAGACGGTGCTTACGCCGCCAGATGCATGCGCATAGCATCGGCCCGGCATGAACACGATGACGCTCTGGCACATATCCGGGTGGGGATTCGCCGCGCTCGCCCTCGCGGCGCTGCTCGTCGGCTTCTCCAAGACCGCCGTCAGCGGGGCCAACACCGTCAGCCTCGCCATCTTCGCGGCGGTGCTGCCCGCCCGCGCCTCCACCGGCGTGCTGCTGCCGGTGCTCATCGCGGGCGACGTGCTGGCCGTCCTCACCTACCGGCGCCACGCCCACTGGCCCACGCTGTGGCGGCTGTTCCCGGCGGTGGCGGCCGGGGTGGTCATCGGCACGGTGTTCCTGATGTGGGCCGACGACGGGATCGTACGGACCTCGATCGGCGCGATCCTGCTGCTGATGGCCGCCGTCACGCTGTGGCGGCGGCGCCGCGCCGACGCGGACGAGGCGCCGGACCCGGTCACCAGCCCGGCGGGCCGGATCAAGGCCCGCTCCTACGGTGTGCTCGGCGGCTTCACCACGATGGTCGCCAACGCGGGCGGCCCGGTGATGTCGCTGTACCTGCTGTCCGCGGGCTTCCGGAAGCTGGGCTTCCTGGGGACCTCGGCCTTCTTCTTCCTGATCGTCAACGTGTCCAAGGTGCCCTTCAGCGCCGGTCTCGGTCTGATCGACGGCCGCTCGCTGCTCCTCGACGCCGCGCTCGCGGTGTTCGTCGTGCCGGGCGCGCTCTTCGGCAAGTGGGCTGTGAACAGGATCAACCAGCGGCTGTTCGAGCAGCTGGTGATCGCGGCGACCATCGTGGGCGGCGTCCAGCTGCTACTGCGTTAGCCCGAGCAGCGCGGGCAGGTCCGCGAACGAGTCGAGGACGTGATCCGGGCTGCCGCTCGCCCGCTCATGGGTCTCGGGCAGGTACTTGCCGGTCTTCACGAGCACGCCGGTGATCCCGGCGCGCTGGGCCGCGAGGACGTCCGACTCGATGTCGTCGCCGACCATCAGCGCCCGCTCCGCGCCGACCCCCAGACGGCCCAGCGCCGCTTCGAAGAACGCGGGCGACGGCTTTCCGGTGACCACCGCCTCCACCCCCGCCGCCCGCTCCAGGCCCAGCAGGAACGCCCCCGAGTCCAGCCGCAGCCCCGCGTCGGTCCGCCAGTACAGGTTGCGGTGCATGGCGACCAGCCGCGCACCGCGCTGCAGGTGCCCGAAGGCCCGGTCGAGCGCCGCGTAGCCGAACTCGGGCCCCGCGCCGCCTACGACGACGACCTCGGGGTCGGCGTCCTCCGCCACGAAGCGCACGCCCTCCAGGTCCTCCCCGATGTCCCCGCTGTTGAGCAGCGAGCAGCGCGCGCCGGGGTAGTGCTCGGCGAGGTGGGCGGCGGTGACCGAGGGAGCGGTGAGCACGTCCTCGGCGGCCACGGGGAAACCGGCGTCCGCGAGGGTCGCGGCGATCGATCCACGCGTACGCGAGGTCGTGTTGGTCACCAGCGCCACGGCGAGCCCGGCCGCCCGGATCTGCCGCAGCGCCTCCACCGCACCCGGCAGCGGCTCCCACGACACGGTGAGCACTCCGTCGATGTCGATCAGCACGGCCCGCACGGATTCCATGCCTGGACGATAGCGATCCGGCCCGCGCTTCGGCCCGTACGACATCACGCCCGGCGATCACCGGGTCGGCGGCCCCGTACGCTGACGCCATGTCCCCGCACGCCACGACGCCGCACGTCCTGATCCTCGGCGGTACCACCGAGGCCCGCCGGCTGGCCGCCGGGCTGACGGCGCGTGGCGGGATCCGGGTCACCACATCGCTGGCCGGACGGGTGGCCCGGCCCGTGGCACCGGACGGGGAGGTCCGCGTCGGCGGGTTCGGCGGACAGGACGGTCTCGCCGCGTGGCTGCGCGAGCACGCCGTGGACGCCGTCGTCGACGCCACCCACCCCTTCGCCGCCCGGATCACCGCCCACGCGGCAGGGGCCACTACGGCGGCCGGGCTGCCGCTGCTGGTCCTGCGGCGCCCGGGCTGGCGGCCCGCCCCCGGCGACCGCTGGCACCCGGTCCCCTCCCTGGGCGAAGCCGCCGACGCGCTGCCCGGCCTCGGCCACCGGGTGTTCCTCACCACCGGCCGCCTGGGCCTTGCGGCCTTCGCCCACCTCACCGGCCTGCACTTCGTCGTACGGTCGGTCGAGCCCCCCGAGCCGCCGATGCCCCCCGGCCTCGAAGTCCTCCTGGCCCGCGGCCCGTTCACCCTCGCCGACGAACGGGATCTCCTGCGCGCCCACCGGATCGACGTACTGGTGACGAAGGACAGCGGGGGAGAGGCGACGGCCGCCAAACTGACGGCCGCCCGCGAACTCGGGCTGCCCGTGGTCGTCGTACGCCGCCCGCCGCTGCCGGAGGGCGTGACCGCGCTGCCCGACGTGGCGGCCGTACGGGAGCGCCTGGAACGGCTGGGCCTCAGCCGGCCGTGACCGAGGCCCGATGGCCACCGGGCCGGTCGGGTCAGCCCTCCTTCGGGTGCCGGCGCAGCAGGTAGGTGTCCATGATCCAGCCCTTGCGTTCCCGGGCCTCGGCCCGCAGCCGCTCGATGCGCGGGGCGGCCTCCTCGATCGGGCCGGAGACGAGGATCTCGTCCGGGGTGCCTATGTAGGCGCCCCAGTAGATGTCGATGTCCTCGCCCGCGTACCGCCGGAAGGCCTGGTGGGCGTCGAGCATCACCACCACGTCGTCCACCCCCTCCGGGAAGCCCTCGGCCAGCCGCCGCCCGGTGGTGATCTGCACCGGGCGGGCGACCCGGTTCAGCCCCGTGCGGTGCCGGGCGACGAGCGCGGAGACGCTGCTGATGCCGGGCACGACGTCGTACTCGAAGGCCACGGTGCCCCGCTGGAGCACCTCTTCCAGGACGGCGAGGGTGCTGTCGTACAGCGACGGGTCGCCCCACACCAGGAACGCGCCGGTCTGGTCCTCGCCCAGCTCCCCGGCGATCAGCCGTTCGTAGATGTCGGCCCGGGCGCTGCGCCAGTCCCCGACCGCGGGAGAGTAGGCGGAGCCCCCCGCACTGCGGTCGCGCTCCGGGTCCCGGGCCTGGACGAGCCGGTAGGACCCCTCGGGTATGTGCGTCCGCAGCATGTCCCGGCGCAGCCCTGTCAGGTCGCTCTTGACCTCGCCCTTGTCGAGGAGGAAGAACACGTCCGTGTCCTGGAGCGCCCGGACCGCCTGCAGGGTCAGCTGGTCGGGGTCGCCCGCGCCGATACCGATGACATGAATCTTTCGCACGCCCCCGAGTCTGCCGCATGCCACTGACAGTGCGTGCACCGCCTCCACACGCGCCGCTACGGCGTCCCGGGCCCCCGCAGCCGGGGCGCCCGCGCCCGCGCGTCCACCGGCCCGCCGCCCTCCTCCACGGCCCCGGCCAGCTCCCGCGCCCAGAGGGCGACCCCGTCGACGTCGATCCCGTACGGCCGCCTCTGCCCGCTTTGCGCCGCCCACTCCTCCACGGCACCCGCACCGCGCCGCAGGAGCCTGGCCCCGCCTCCGGCGTTCCCGCGGGCCGCGTGGGTCAGCCCCACCGCCAGCTGCGCCAGGCCCCGCCACAGCGCGCGCTCACCCTCCGGACCCGACTTCCAGGCGTCCTCGAAGACCTCGTGCGCGTGGAACGGCTTCCCCGCCGCCAGCAGCGCCTGCGCCTCACCGACGGTCTCCTGAGGAGTCCGCACGACACCCTCGGGCTGCCGCGCCACCCCCTCCGTGCCGTACGGCAGGGGCCGCCCCAGCCCGTCCCGGGGCCGCGCGTTGCGCGCCCGCCCCGCACTGTCCCGGTCCCGTGCCTGCGCCGGCCCGCCGTTTCCGCCTGTGCTGCCCATACGCCCGATTGTCCACTCCCGCCCGGAGCCCCTTTCGGACCGGCCCCCGGCGTACGGTAAAGTGCTGTCCGCGCGCTCGCACGACTCACCGTGCGTGAGCGCACCGGGACGTGGCGCAGCTTGGTAGCGCACTTGACTGGGGGTCAAGGGGTCGCAGGTTCAAATCCTGTCGTCCCGACGGTCTTGACGGGCTCGGAGCCCGGCGAGGGCCTTGCTCCACTTCGGTGGAGCAAGGCCCTCGATCATGTCCGGGAGGCGTTACTGGCCCACTCTTCCGTCGACGCACTCGCGCAACAGGTCGGCGTGCCCGCAGTGACGGGCGTACTCCTCGATCCTGTGCACCAGCAGCTCCCGGACCGCGATCCCGTCCTTGCCCAGCCGCTCGCCCAGATCCGGGTGCCCGGCCAGCGCGGCGTCGGTCGCGGCCTGCTCGCGCTCCAGGTCGGCGTACGCGGCGTCGACCTCGGCCTGATCGGCAACGGCTCCGTCGAAGTCCGCGTCACGCTTGCCGTACAGCTTCGGCACCGGATCACCGTCGCTGATCCAGTTGCGCCAGTCCCGTTCCACCTCGGCGAGGTGCCGGAGAAGGCCGAGCAGCGACATCGTCGACGGCGGAACCGACCGACGGGCCAGTTGCTCCGCATCCAGGCCCTCGCACTTCATCCGCAGGGTCATGCGGTAGTTCGTCAGGAAGTCCTGCAGCGTCGCGAGCTCGCCGTCCGGACTGGCACCGTCGCTGTCGCGGGGGTCGTCGTCCGGGTCGGCCCACATGTCGGGGTACACGGTCGCCCGGCTCCATCGTGCGGGTTGGTCATTCATGCGTGCCATGGTCGGCCGTGAGGGCCCGAGCCCGCTAGAGCCCGGCGTGCGAAGGGTTCCGCACGGCCGGCCGCCGCGCACTGGGCGCGCCGCCCGCCCGCCGTCGACGTACCCTCCTGGGGAGAGGCCCTGGCCGAGGCCGAGGAGCAGGTCATGACCACACTTCCGACCGCCCACTCCGTCCGCACCACCCCGGAGGGCATCCTGTGGGAGCCCAGCGAGCGCTGGGTGCGCGGTGTGAAGGGCGAGATCACCGTCGTGGACAGCCGGCACCCCGTGCTCGTGTGGGAGCCCGGGCTGCCCGTCCCCCAGTACGCCTTCCCCCGCGAGGAGGTCCGCGCCGATCTTCTGCGCCCGGCGGCGCATCCCCCGACCGGCGCGCACGCCGGGTCGCGCAGCTTCTACGACCTGGACGTCGGCGGCGAGCTGCTGGCGAACGCGGCCTGGACCTACCCCGGCCGCCAGCTGGCCGGATATGTCGCCTTCGCCTGGTTCATGACCGCGGCCAGAGGGCTCGACCACTGGTACGAGGAGGAGGAAGAGATCTTCGTCCACCCCCGTGACCCGCACAAACGCGTCGACGCCCTGCCGAGCAGCCGCCATGTCACGGTCGAGATCGACGGCACGGTCGCGGCGGACACCCGGCGCCCCGTGCTGCTGTTCGAGACCGGCCTGCCGACGCGGTTCTACATCCCCCGCGAGGACGTCCGCCTCGACCTGTTCGCCCCCACCGACCACAGCAGCAGATGCCCGTACAAGGGCGTCGCCGAGTACTGGTCCTGGCGGGGCGACGCGGACGTGCCGTCCAACATCGTCTGGAGCTATCCGGACCCCCTGCCCGCGGTGGGCGCGGTCAGGGGGCTCCTCGCCTTCTACAACGAGGCCGTCGACGTCACGGTGGACGGCGAACGCCGCAAACGCCCCGTCACCCTGTTCACCTGGGCCCTCTTCGACAGACCCGAGGCGAGCAGGGCCTAGGCGAGCAGGGCCTGGGAGGGCGTGCCCGCGCGCGGCTCCCGCAGCACGGCCACGTCACCCGGCGCCAGCGTGACCGAGCCCGCGGTCTCCTTGCCGGTGAGGAGTTCCGTGGCGCCGTCGGGGACGGGGATCTGCGCGCCCCGCCCGGCGTGGTCGATGAGGAACACGTAGTCCGCGTCCGCGCCGCGCCGCCGGACCACCTCGACGCCCGCGGGCACTTCGCGCACCGGCTCCACGCCCGCCTCCGCGCGCACCCGGCCGAGGAGCGCGGCGAGGGTGTCGGGGTCCGGGAGCGTCGCCACGTACCAGGCGGCGCCCGCCCCGTGCGCGCGCCGGGTCACGGCCGGTACGCCCGCGAGCGGGCCGTCCGTGTACGAGGCGACCGCCTCGGCGCCCGCCAGGGCGAGCCGCTCCGACCACAGCGTGCCCGTGGCTCCCTCCGGCACGCTTCCGGCCAGGCCGACCGACTCGCCGGGCAGCAGCGGGAACGGCTCGTCGCTCCGCACGCCCAGCACCTCCCGGAACGCGCCCGGGTAACCGCCCAGCCGCACATGGCAGTTCTCGTCCACCGCGCCACTGTGGAAGCCCACGGCGAGGGTGCCGCCGCGCTCGGCGTACGAGGTGAGGTTCGCGGCGCCCGCGTCGTCCACGAGGTACAGGCTGGGGGCGAGGACCAGGCGGTACGCAGAGAGGTCGGCGTCCGGGCGGACGAAGTCCACGGCCACCCCGGCCCGCCACAGCGGCTCGTACCAGGCCCGCACCAGGTCCAGATGGCGCAGCTCGCCGCTCGGCTGGGAGGGCAGTTCCAGGGCCCACTGGGCGTTCCAGTCCCACACGATCGCGACCTCGGCCGTACCGGTGCTGCCGCGCACCTCGGCCAGGGCCTTCAGGTCCGCGCCGAGACGCACCACGTCCCGCCAGATCCGGCTGTCCGTGCCCGCGTGCGGCAGCATCGCCGAGTGCCACTGCTCGGCGCCCGCCTTCGCCGCCCGCCACTGGAAGTAGGCGATGCCGTCCGCGCCGTGCGCCACATGGGCGAGGGCGTTGCGCCGCAGCTCGCCCGGGCTCTTGGCCCGGTTGACCGGCTGCCAGTTCACGGCGCCGGTGGAGTGCTCCATCAGCAGCCACGGGCCGCCCGCGAGCGAGCGCATCAGGTCGCCGCTGAGCGCGATGTCGATGTGCGACTCGGCGTCCGTGGACCGGAGATAGTGGTCGTTGGAGACGATGTCCAGCTCCGGGGCCCAGCGCCAGTAGTCCAGCGCCTCGAAGCTGAAGTTCACCATGAAGTTGGTGGTGGCCGGCACCGACGGTGCCGCCGCGCGCAGCACGTCCCGTTCCGCCGTGTACAGGGACAGCAGCTCGTCCGAGCAGAAGCGCCGCCAGTCCAGTTGGTGAGTGGGGTTGGGCACGGCGCCGGTGGCCCGCGGCGGGAGGATCTCGTCCCAGTCGTAGTACCACTGGCTCCAGAAGGTGGTGCCCCAGGCGTCGTTGAGCGCGTCCAGGTCGCCGTACCGGGCCCGCAGCCAGCCGCGGAACGCCGCCGCGCTGGTGTCGCAGTAGCAGGCCGCGTTGTGGCAGCCGTACTCGTTGTGGACGTGCCACATCGCCACCGCCGGGTGGTCGGCGTAGCGCCGGGCCAGCTGGTCCGCGATGCGCAGGGCCGCCCTGCGGTAGGCGGGGCTGCTCGGGCAGAACGTCTGGCGGCTGCCGTACGAGAGCCCGCGGCCGTCCTGGTCCACCGGCAGCGCCTCCGGGTGGGCCCGGAAGAACCACGCGGGCGGCGCCGCGGTCGGCGTGGCGAGGTCGGCGGCGATGCCGTTCTCGCGCAGCAGGCCGAGGATCCTGTCCATCCGTGAGAAGTCGTACACGCCCTCGGAGGGCTCCATCAGCGCCCAGGAGAAGATGCCGACGCTGACCATGGTCACCCCGGCCTCGCGCATCAGGCGGACGTCCTCGGCCCACACCTCCTCGGGCCACTGCTCGGGGTTGTAGTCGCCGCCGTAGGCGATGCCGGGGACGGACAGGGTGTGCTTCATCGGGCGTCTTTCGTGAGGAGGCGGCGCGTGGTCTGAACGCCCCACCGGTCGAGGGAGAGCAGACGGTCGCTGGAGGCCATCAGACCGCCGGTGGCCTCCACGTGCGCGGCCCAGCGCTCACGGGTCTCCACCGCCGGACGGGCCATCAGGCAGTCGGGGTCGTTGGTCCAGAGCCGGCCGTGCTGCCACTGGCGGGCGGCGCCGGTGAACTCGGCCGGGTCCTGCCCGGGCTGGCTGTAGTCGCCGGCCTCGGGGCGGCGGTGCGGGGCCGTGTCGGGGCTGACCCGCATCGCGTCGAACAGGCCGAGGGAGGGGAGGACGGGCGCGCCGCAGCCCAGCAGATAGGCGCCCTCGCCGATCGCCTCCCGGATCAGGCCGATGCCCGCCCGGTAGGCGGCCGGCGCGTCCGCGTCCTCGTGGCGTACGCCGTCCAGCGCGCCCGCGTAGAGGAAGTCGACCTTGAAGTAGTCGTAGCCCTCGGCGCGCAGGGTCCGGAAGACCTCGGCCAGGTACGCCGCCGCCTCGGGGTGGGTGGTGTCCAGGACGCACAGGTCGTGGCCCCAGTTGCGGCCCGCGTGCGCGAAACCGCCCTCGGCGTCGCGTACCAGCCACTCGGGGTGCTCGGCCGCGAGGTCGCTCGCCGGGTCCACCAGGAACGGCGCCGTCCAGATCCCGGCCCGGCGGCCCCGGGCCCGGATGGCGTCCGCGATCCCGGCGCGGGAGCGGAAGCGGCCGGAGAGGGTGAGCCAGTCGCCCAGCGCCTTCTGATAGCCGTCGTCGATCTGGACCACGTCGATCGGCAGGTCGAGGGTGTCCATCGCACGAAGGTTCTCGTGGATGTCCTCCTCGGTGACGGCGGTGAAGTACTCGTACCAGGAGCACCAGACGGTGGGCGCGGGGCCGGGTTCCTCCAGGCCGAGGCTGTCGGCCCAGTCGGCGAGGGCGCCCTGGATGCCGCCGGGGCCAAGGTAGGAGTAGAAGTCCACCTTGCCGTCGGCACTGATCTCCGCCCGGCCGTCGCGCACCTCCAGCCGGATGGAGGGTACGGAGGCCGACGGATCGGCCGCCGCGCACACGACGACCGGTCCGTCCTCGCCCTTGGGCGCCAGGGCGAGCAGCCCCTCCCCCTGGAAGACCCCGGCGGGCACGGTGACCCCGGGCCGGTAGCAGACGGTCGCCCAGTTGTCGTTCGTCGGGCGGTACGGCCTGGCGTCGAGGGCGTAGGTGCCGCTGGGGCTCCAGGACTGCCAGCCCTCCTCGTGGACGCGCGCGGTGCGCGGGTCCACGGGGACCGAGGCGACCGGGGTGAAGGGGTGGTGCACGGGCTTCTCTTTCGCGGAAAAGGGGGGCGTCAGCCCTTGTTGGCACCCAGCGTCAGACCGCTCACGAACTGCCGCTGCAGCACGAAGTACACGATCAGCGTGGGGATCGCGGTGAGCAGGGCGCCGGCGGCGACCAGGTTGGGGTCGGTGAAGTACTGGCCGGAGAGATTGTTCAGCGCCGAGGTGATCGGCATGTTCTCGCCGGTGGAGATCAGCACGATGGCCCAGAAGAAGTCGTTGTAGATCCAGATGGACAGCAACGTCGCCAGGGCGGCCATCGCGGGCTTGCACAGCGGCAGCACGATCTGCCAGTACATCCGCCACACCGACGCGCCGTCGACCAGCGCGGCCTCCGTCAGCTCGTGCGGCAGCATCCGCATGTAGTTGCTCAGCACGAAGGCGCAGAAACCGGACTGGAACGCCACGTGGATGAGGACCAGGCCGAGGGCGGAGTCGTACAGCTTGCCGCTGACCGTGATGCCGGGCAGGTCGATCAGCAGGTACATGCGGTACAGCGGGGTGATGATGACCTGCTGCGGCAGCAGGTTGCCGGCCGTGAAGACCAGCAGCAGGGCGATGTTGAGCCGGAAGTCGAAGCGGCTGACGTAGAACGCGACCATCGACGACAGCAGCAGCGTCAGCAGCACGGCGGGCACCGCGATCAGCAGCGTGTTGCCGAAGTAGTGCATCATGTCGGACTGCTCGAACGCGTTCTTGAAGTTGTCGAGGCTCAGCTTGTCCGGCCAGGAGACGTAACCCTTGTCGCTGGTCTCCGAGTACGGGCGCAGTGCCGCGAACACCGCCCACAGCAGCGGGGCGAGCCAGGCCAGCGAGGTGACGACGAGGAACACGTGCAGCAGGACCCGGGCCGGGCGGACCGGGGTGCGCTGCCGGGCGAGCGCGGCGGTGGGGGTGCTCATGCGCGCCGCTCCTTCCGGAAGGTCGCGATCAGGTACGGGATGATGACCGCCAGGGAGATCACCAGCAGGACGACGGCGATCGCCGACCCGTATCCGATCCGGCTGGACTCGCCGATGATGTTGTTGGTGATCAGGATCGACAGCAGCTCGGTGCCCTGGGCGCCCTTGTTGAAGACGAACACCAGGTCGAAGGCGCGCAGCGCCTCGATGATGGTGACGACCAGGACGACCGTGTTGGTGGGCCGCAGCGTCGGGAAGATGACGTTCTTGAACGTCTGCCACTCGTTCGCGCCGTCCAGCGAGGACGCCTCGCGCAGGGACGGGTCGACGCCCTTCAGGCCGGCCAGGTACAGGATCATCATGTAGCCGGTGTGCCGCCAGGACGCGGCGACCAGGACGGCCCACAGGTTGAGGTGCGGGTCGCCGATCCAGTCGATGTAGTGGCCGGGCTTGTTGGCGCCGATGAGGCTGTTGATCAGGCCCGTGTCGGGGTTGTAGACGAGCTGCCAGACGAATCCGGTGACCGCCAGCGACACCACGACCGGCAGGAAGAACGCGGTCTGGTAGACGCGGCTGAAGCGGATCCTCTTGTCCAGCTGGACGGCCAGGAACAGGCCCATCGGCGTCGGGACCAGTATGAGTACGACGAACCAGATGATGTTGTGCTGGACGGCGGGCCAGAACTGCGGGTTGTCGCTGAACAGCTGTTTGAAGTTGTCCAGGCCCACCCACTTGATCGAGTCGAAGCCGATGCCGTCCCAGGTGGTGAAGGCCAGGGCGATCGAGGCGAGGGCGGTGACCCAGACGAGGGCCACGTGCAAGACCGTGGGCACGCCGGCCATGAAGGCGAGCGTGACGCGGTCACGGCGGGTCAGCAGGCGCTTGTGGCCCTGCGGGACCCGCTTCTTCTCAGGCGCGGGGCCCGGAGGCGGCACGGGGGCCGCCTCCGGGCTCTTCGAGGTGGTGTCGGTGGTCATGCGGAGGCGAAGATCGTCTTCTTCTGGCGCTCGATCGAGGACAGTAGGCTGTCGACGCCCTTGGGGTTCTGGAGGAACTTCTGCAGTCCGGGCTGCATCACCGTGGAGGTGAAGTCGGGCCGACTGTCGCGGTCCATGAACTGCGTCAGGCTCTTGGCCCCGCTGATCATCGCGTACGCCTTCTTCTGCAGGGCGGTGTACGACGACGTGTCCGCCTTGCTGGAGGCGGCCACCACACTGGAGTCGGCCTTCAGGTAGATGGCCTCGGCCTCCGGGGTGCCCAGGTACTCCAGCAGCTTCACGACACCGTCGTGGTTCTTCGGGGACTTGCTGACCATGAAGCCGTCGGTGGGCGCCTCGACGGTGTCCTGGCCGTACGCGGAGTTCATCTCCGGGAAGGCGAAGAAGTCCAGGTCCTCCACGTCGGCCTTGTTGGTGAACTGCTGCGCCACGAAGGAGCCCAGGAGGTACATGCCGGCCTTCTTCGACACCAGGGTCTGGGCGGCGTCCTGCCAGGTGCGGCCCATGAAACCGTCCTGGTGGTAGGGCAGGATCTCGGCCCAGTGGTCGAAGACGGCCTTCACCTTGGCGTCGGTCCACGACTCCTTGCCCGCCATCAGGGACGTGTGGAAGTCGTAGCCGTTGAGGCGGAAGTTGATCTGGTCGAAGGTGCCCATCGCTGGCCAGGCGTCCTTGTCGCCGAAGGCGATCGGGACCAGGCCGTCCTTCTTCATCTGCTTGCACAGGGCGACGAGTTGGTCCCAGGTGGTGGGGACCTCGTACCCGTGCTGCTTGAACACGCTCTTGCGGTAGAAGAGCGCCCACGGGTACGTGTACAGCGGAACGAAGTAGTACTTGCCGTCCTCGCCCTTGCTGAGCTTCTTCATCGCGTCGGGGAAGTTGTCCCCGATCTTCGCCCACACGTCGTCGATCGGCGAGGCGAGCTTCTTGGCCGCGAAGAACTGCATGCGGTAGCCCGCGAACCAGGTGAACACGTCGTCCGGCGTGCCCTGCAGGTAGGAGTTGATCTGCTCCTGGAAGGTGTTGTGGTCCTTGGTGTTGACGTCGACCTTGATGCCGGACTGCTTCGTGAAGGCCGCGTAGATCTGAGCGAACGCCTTCTTCGGCACCGCGTCGGAGGAGTTGGAGCCGAGGGAGACGGTCTTCGGGTCGGAGGACGAGCCGCTGCTGCCGCAGGCGGACAGCAGGGGTATGCCGGCGCCGGCGAGGACGGCGGCTCCGCCCGCTCCGCGCAGGAGGGAACGGCGGCTGGGACCCGGGAGGGCAAGACCGGAGGGGGAGAGGCGCATGGCGGCTCCTGAAAAGGCAGGGCTCGGACAAGGGGAGAGCCGGTCTCCGAAAGGTCCTCGAAACCGATCAGAAACCAACTCGACCGAACATCGTGGGCGTAATAACAGCCGCATGTCCGCTCATGCGTCAATACCTTCCGTCCGTCTCGTGCGTCTCTTGCCCGAAACGTAATCGACACGGCCACCAGCGACTTCGTTCACAAAGTGACGGTCACGGCCTGACCAGCAGCTGGAAGTCGAATGCGTACCGCGAGGCCCGGTACACGTGGGTCCCGTACTCGACCGGGCGGCCCGTGTCGTCGTACGCCGTGCGCTGCATCGTGAGCAGGGCGGCGCCCTCCGTCTCGTCGAGGCGGACGGCCTCCTCGGCGGTGGCGCGGCGGGCGCCTATGGTCTGCCGGGCGCTGTGCAGGGTGATCCCCGCGGTGCGCATCATCCGGTACAGACCGGTCGACTCCAGCCGGGCGGTGTCGAGTTCCAGCAGGGCGGCGGGCAGGTAGTTGCACAGGAACGCCACGGGCTGGCCGTGCGTGAAGCGCAGCCGTTCCACGACCGTGACCTCGCCGCCCTCCGCCATGCCGAGCGCGGCGGCCACGTCGGCGCTCGCCGGCACCGGCTCGTTGCGCAGCACCCGCGTCGTCGGGCCCTGCCCGGCCGACTCCAGGTCGTCGTAGAGGCTGCTGAGTTCCAGGGGCCGCTTGACCTGGCTGTGCACGACCTGCGTGCCCACGCCCCGGCGGCGCACCAGCAGCCCCTTGTCCACGAGGGACTGGATCGCCTGTCTGACCGTCGGCCGGGACAGGCCCAGCCGGACGGACAGGTCGATCTCGTTGCCCAGCAGGTTCCCCGGAGCCAGCAGCCCGTGTTCGATCGCCGACTCCAGCTGCTGGGCGAGCTGGTAGTACAGCGGCACCGGACTGGTCCGGTCCAGGGCGAAGTCCAGGGAGTCGAGCGCGCAGACGGTCGCGGGGCGGGCGCGGTCACCGGTCCGGGCCATCGGGACACCTCCTTCGGGGGTGGGGGTCACAGGTGCCGGCGGCGGTCGGCGACCTGCCGGTCGTAGTCCCCGCGGGCCCGTACGGCGGCCTCGCGGGTGGCGGTCTCGGCGACCGGTACGTCCCACCAGGCCTCGGCCGGGGGAGCCGTGGGGCTGGGACTCCTGGGGTCCGTCTCCACGTACACGCAGGTCGGCCGGTCGGCGGCGCGGGCCGTGGCGAGCGCCTCGCGCAGCTCCCGGACGGTCTTGGCGCGCAGCACGTCCATGCCGAGGCTGGCCGCGTTGGCGGCGAGGTCCACCGGCAGCGGGGCGCCCGTGAAGGTGCCGTCGGCGGCGCGATGGCGGTACGCGGTGCCGAAGCGCTCGCCGCCCACCGACTCCGACAGGCCGCCGATGGAGGCGTAGCCGTGGTTCTGGATCAGCACCAGCTTGACCGGCAGCCGCTCCTGCACGGCCGTGACGATCTCGGTCGGCATCATCAGGTACGTGCCGTCGCCGACCAGCGACCAGACCACGGTGTCCGGGGCGGCCTGCTGGACGCCGATGCCCGCCGGGATCTCGTAGCCCATGCACGAGTAGCCGTACTCCAGGTGGTACTGGCGCCGGCCGCGTGCCCGCCACAGCTTGTGCAGGTCGCCGGGGAGCGAGCCCGCCGCGTTGATGACCACGTCGTCCTCGCCGACCACCGCGTCCAGGGCGCCCAGCACCTGCGTCTGGGTCGGCGCGGCGTCCTCGTCGGCGGCCCGGTAGGCGCTCTGGACGACCTGCTCCCAGCGCTCCTTGCCCGCCCGGTACCCGGCCTCGTACGCCGGGTCCACGCGGTACCCGGCCAGCGCCTCGCCGAGGGCCTCCAGGGCGGCCCGGGCATCGGCCACCACAGCCTTGGCGGCCAGCTTGTGGGCGTCGAAGCCGGTGATGTTGACGCCCAGGAAGCGGACGGCCGGGTTCTGGAACAGCGTGCCGGAGGCGGTGGTGAAGTCGGTGTACCGGGTGCCGACCCCGATGACCAGGTCGGCGGTGCGGGCGAGGTCGTCGGCGACCGCCGTGCCGGTGTGGCCGATGCCGCCCACGTCGGCGGGGTGGTCGTGGCGCAGCGAGCCCTTGCCCGCCTGGGTCGAGGCGACCGGGATGCCGGTGGCGTCCACCAGGGCCCTGAGCGCCTCCTCGGCCCGGCTGTGGTGGACGCCGCCGCCCGCGACGATCAGCGGCCGTGCGGCGGCGCGGACCGCCCGTACGGCCGCGGCGAGTTCCACCGGGTCCGGGGCGGGACGGCGTACGCGCCAGACACGCTCGGCGAAGAACTCCTCGGGCCAGTCGTAGCCTTGTGCCTGCACGTCCTGCGGCAGCGCCAGGGTGACCGCGCCGGTCTCCGCCGGGTCGGCGAGCACCCGCATGGCGTTCAGGGCGGAGGGGATGAGCGCCTCCGGACGGGTGACGCGGTCGAAGTAGCGGGAGACCGGGCGCAGGGTGTCGTTGACGGACACATCGGCCTCGGTCGGGTGCTCCAGCTGCTGCAGCAGCGGGTCGGGGGCGTGCGAGGCGAAGTAGTCGCCGGGCAGGAGCAGCACCGGCAGGCGGTTGATCGTGGCCAGCGCGGCGCCGGTGACCAGGTTCGTCGCGCCGGGGCCGATGGACGTGGTCACGGCCTGCGCGGAGAGACGGTCGAGATGCCGGGCGTGGCCGACGGCCGCGTGCACCATCGCCTGCTCGTTGCGACCCTGGTGGTAGGGCATCACGTCGCCGTACTCCAGGAGCGCCTGCCCGATCCCGGCGACGTTGCCGTGGCCGAAGATGCCCCAGGTTCCGGCGATCAGCCGGTGCCGTACGCCGTCGCGTTCGGTGTACTGGACGGACAGGAACCGCACCAGCGCCTGCGCGACGGTCAGGCGGACGCTCGCGTGAGGTGAGTGGCTCATGCCTCACAGGTGTAGGTGCCCGCGGACGACACTGTCAATGGTTTGTACTTACATTCTGACTAGCTCGTGAAATGATGTCTTAACAAAGTATTGACAGCGGGCTCGCCAGGGACTTGGATCCCGTCCCAGCGCAACAGCGTCCTTTCCCCCGTAGGCACAGTGAGGTGCAGGAAAAATGGACCGCTCTTCTCACTCCCGCTCCCGCAGACTGGCCCCCGTCGTGGCCGTGGCCGCCGCGGCAGCACTGACCCTCGCCGGCTGCTCCAGCAGTTCGGGAGGGAAGAAGGCCGAAGAGGGAGGGTCGGACGCCTCCGCGGGCAAGGCCAGCACCCCCCGGATGACGGTGGCGCTCGTGACCCACCAGGCCGCCGGCGACACCTTCTGGGACATCGTCCGCAAGGGCGCCGAGGCCGCCGCCGCCAAGGACAACATCAAGCTCATCTACTCCAACGACCCCAACGCCGGCAACCAGGCGAACCTGGTGCAGAACGCCGTCGACCAGAAGGTCGACGGCATCGCCGTCACCCTCGCCAAGCCGGACGCCATGAAGGGTGTCATCAACAAGGCGACCACCGCGAAGATACCCGTGGTCGGCCTCAACTCGGGCGTCAGCGACTGGAAGAAGCTCGGTCTGCTGGAGTTCTTCGGGCAGGACGAGAGCGTGGCCGGTGAGGCGCTCGGCAAGCGGCTGAACGAGGCCGGCGCCAAGAAGACCGTCTGTGTGATCCAGGAGCAGGGCAACATCGGACTCACCCAGCGCTGCGACGGTGTGAAGAAGACGTTCTCGGGCACGACTGAGACGCTGTACGTGAACGGCACCGACATGCCGTCCGTGAAGTCGACCATCACCGCCAAGCTCAAGCAGGACTCCGCGATCGACTACGTGGTCACCCTCGGCGCCCCCTACGCGCTCACCGCCGTGCAGTCGGTGGGCGACGCGGGCAGCAAGGCCAAAGTAGCCACCTTCGATCTGAACAAGGAGCTGACCAACGCCATCAAGAAGGGCACCATCCAGTTCGCCGTGGACCAGCAGCCCTATCTGCAGGGCTACCTGGCGATCGACTCCCTGTGGCTCTACAAGAACAACGGCAACTACAGCGGCGGCGGCGAGCAGCCGGTGCTGACCGGGCCGGCCTTCGTCGACAAGTCCAACGTCGACACCATCGCCCAGTTCGCCGCGAAGGGCACCCGGTGATGAGCATGACCCAGCACGCGCAGCCGGCGGTGGACACACCGCCGGGTGCCGGCCCTCACAAGAGCGACGGGCGTACCACCGAGCGGCCCCTGGTGATCCGGCTGCTGGCCCGCCCCGAGGTGGGTGTCTTCCTCGGCGCTCTGGCGGTGTTCGTCTTCTTCCTGATCGCGGCGCCCACCGTCCGGCAGGGCAGCTCGATGGCGACGGTCCTCTACCAGTCGTCGACCATCGGGATCATGGCGCTGCCGGTGGCCCTGCTGATGATCGGCGGCGAGTTCGACCTGTCCTCCGGTGTCGCGGTCATCACCTCGGCGCTCACCGCGAGCATGCTCAGCTACCAGCTGACGCTGAACGTGTGGATGGGCGTGATCGTCGCCCTGATCGTCTCGCTCGGCATCGGCGCGTTCAACGGCTGGATGGTGGTGCGCACGGGGCTGCCCAGCTTCCTGGTCACCCTCGGCACCTTCCTGATCCTCCAGGGCGTGAACCTCGCGGTCACCAAGCTGATCACCACCAACGTCGCCACCGACGACATCAGCGACATGGACGGCTTCGACCAGGCTCAGAAGATCTTCGCGTCCTCCTTCGACGTCGGCGGCGTCCAGGTGAAGATCACGGTCGTGTACTGGCTGGTGTTCGCCGCCATCGCCACCTGGGTGCTGCTGCGCACCAAGTACGGCAACTGGATCTTCGCCGTCGGCGGGAACAAGGAGTCCGCCCGCGCGGTCGGTGTCCCCGTCAGGTTCACCAAGATCACGCTCTTCATGACCGTGGGCTTCGGCGCCTGGTTCCTCGGGATGCACCAGTTGTTCTCGTTCAACACCGTGCAGTCCGGTGAGGGTGTGGGCCAGGAGCTGATCTACATCGCGGCGGCCGTGATCGGCGGCTGTCTGCTCACCGGCGGCTACGGTTCCGCGATCGGGCCGGTGTTCGGCGCGTTCATGTTCGGCATGGTGAACCAGGGCATCGTCTACGCCGGCTGGAACCCCGACTGGTTCAAGGCCTTCCTCGGCGTGATGCTGCTCGGCGCCGTCCTGATCAATCTGTGGGTCCAGCGCACGGCGACCCGGAGGTGACCCGAATGAAGACCGACGGAACCGGAACCCACGGCGCCATCCTCCAGGACACCGCGCCCCCCGAGGACGGGGCCCTCGTCGAACTGCGCTGCGCCGGCAAGTCCTACGGCAACATCCGCGCCCTGCACGGCGTCGACCTGAAGGTCCATCCCGGCCGGGTGACCTGCGTGCTCGGCGACAACGGCGCCGGCAAGTCCACCCTCATCAAGATCGTCTCCGGGCTGCACCAGCACACCGAGGGCGACTTCCTCGTCGACAACACCCCCGTCCGCTTCACCAGCCCCCGCGAGGCCCTCGACCGCGGCATCGCCACCGTCTACCAGGACCTCGCCACCGTCCCCCTCATGCCGGTATGGCGCAACTTCTTCCTCGGCTCCGAGATGACCAAGGGCCCCTGGCCCATCCGCCGTCTCGACATCGACACGATGAAGAAGACCGCGGACGAGGAACTGCGCAACATGGGCATCGTCCTCGACGACCTCGAACAGCCCATCGGCACCCTCTCCGGCGGCCAGCGCCAGTGCGTGGCCATCGCCCGCGCCGTCTACTTCGGCGCCCGCGTCCTCATCCTGGACGAGCCCACCGCCGCCCTGGGCGTCAAACAGTCCGGTGTGGTGCTGAAGTACATCGCCGCCGCCCGCGACCGCGGCCTCGGCGTCATCTTCATCACCCACAACCCCCACCACGCCTACATGGTCGGCGACCACTTCAGCGTCCTGCGCCTGGGCACTCTCGAACTCTCCGCCGACCGCACCGAGGTCAGCCTCGAAGAACTCACCAACCACATGGCCGGCGGCGCCGAACTCGCGGCCCTCAAACACGAACTCGCCCAAGTCCGAGGCGTCGACGTGGAGGAACTCCCCGAAGAGAAGGACCTCACCGCGCCCGTGGCGACCTCTCCGGAAGGGACCCCCTGAACCATGGTCAACGCCCTCGACCGCATCCGGGTGGGCTCGGCCCCCGACTCCTGGGGTGTCTGGTTCCCCGACGACCCGCGACAGGTGCCCTGGCAGCGCTTCTTGGACGAGGTCGCCGAGGCCGGGTACTCCTGGATCGAACTGGGCCCGTACGGCTATCTGCCCACCGACCCGGCCCGCCTCACCGATGAGGTGAACCGGCGCGGCCTGAAGGTCTCCGCCGGCACGGTGTTCACCGGCATGCACCGCGGCCCCTCGGTCTGGGAGTCCACCTGGGAGCACGTCAGTCAGGTCGCCGCGCTCACCCGGGCGATGGGGGCGAAGCACCTGGTGGTGATCCCCTCCTTCTGGCGGGACGACAAGACCGCCGAGATCCTGGAGCCGCCGGAGCTGACGACCGAGCAGTGGGCGCACCTCACCAAGGGCATGGAGCGGCTCGGTCACGAGGTCAAGGAGGTCTACGGCCTCGACATCGTCGTCCACCCGCACGCCGACACCCACATCGACACCGAGGACCACGTGGAGCGCTTCCTCGACTCCACCGACTCCGAGCTGGTCAACCTCTGCCTGGACACCGGCCACTACGCCTACTGCGGCGGTGACAGCGTCAAGCTGATCGAGACCTACGGCGAACGCATCGGCTATCTGCACCTCAAGCAGGTGGACCCGGAGATCCTGGCCGACGTCGTCGCCCGTGAGGTCCCGTTCGGCCCGGCCGTCCAGCGCGGGGTGATGTGCGAACCGCCGTCCGGCGTCCCGGAGCTGGGGCCGGTGCTGGAAGCGGCGCAGAAGCTGGGCGTGGAGCTGTTCGCGATCGTCGAGCAGGACATGTACCCGTGCGAGCCGGACAAGCCGCTGCCCATCGCGGTGCGCACACGGCAGTTCCTGAGGTCGTGCGGGGCCTGACACCGGAGCCCCGAGGGGCGTGCGACGCCCGCGCGTCATCGCCGACAGGCGACGGCGCGCGGGCGCTCCTATGCTGGGAACAGCCGACGTCGGGAGCACGCCCATGTCGCACACGTCATCACGACTGCGCCGGGGGGCCGTAGTCGCCGCCGCGGTGGGAACGCTGCTGGCACCGGCCACGGGCTGGGCCGCCGCCGCGCCACCACCGGCCGCCACCGCCCCCACACCGCCCTCGCCCTCCGCCTCGGGCGGCGACGTCCGCGAGCTCACCCCCGCAGTGCGGCAGCAGCTCGACCAGACCGTGCGGCGGGTCATGCGGGAGGCCCGCGTTCCCGGGGTGACCGTCGGGTTCTGGACCCCCGACAAGGGGCAGTACGTCAAGTCCTTCGGCGTCGCCGACAAGGCCACCGGCATGCCGATGTCCCCCGACCTGTACATGCGGATCGGCAGCGAGACCAAGACGTTCACCGTGACGGCGCTGCTGGAACTCGTCGACCAGGGCAAGGCGGGGCTGGACGACCCGATCGGCGAGTACGTCGCCGGCGTGCCGAACGGCGACGACATCACCCTGCGCGAGCTGGCCGGGATGCGCAGCGGACTGTTCAACTACTCCGAGGACGACGGCTTCTTCAAGGCGCTGACCGCCGATCCGCAGCGGCCGTTCACCCCGCGGGAGTTGCTCGACTACTCCTTCAAGCACCCCGTCCTGTTCCCGCCGGGACAGAAGTTCTCCTACTGCAACACCAACCTGATCCTGCTCGGCCTGGTGGTCGAGAAGCTCAGCGGTCAGCCGCTCGCGCACTACATCCAGGACCACGTCCTGGACCCCGTCGGTCTCAGGCACACCCTCTTCCCGGCCGGCAACGAGTTCCCGACCCCGCACGCGCAGGGCTACACCGACCAGACGGCGAACGGCGAGGTCGCCGACACGGCCGACTGGAACCCCTCCTGGGGCTGGGCGGCCGGCGCGATGATCTCCCAGCTCCAGGACCTGCGCGTATGGGCGCGGACGGTGGCCACGGGACGGCTCCCGGACGGGGGCGCCCTGATCAGCCCCGCCACGCAGAGGCAGCGGCTCATCACACCGCCCACGCCCATCCCGGGTGCCGGATACGGCCTCGGCATCTTCGACGTCCAGGGCTGGATCGGCCACAACGGCTCGCTGCCCGGCTACGAGTCCCTCACCATCTACCTCCCGTCGGCGCGGGCGACCCTCGTCGTCCTGCTGAACACCGACATCGACTACAAGGGAGCCGAGCCCAGCACCGTCTTCGGTGACGCGATCACGCGGATCGTCTCCCCGGACCACGTCTTCAACCTGCCCGCGGAACCGGCGGCGCGGTGAGAACGTTCAAAGGGAGGGCGGGGTGTGGACTCCGCGACGGGGAGGGCGAGATGAAGGAAGACCCGACGCACGACACCGCCGAGGCCGCGGTACGCCGGGCCCGGTTCGGGACCCTGCCGGAGCGGGTGCGCCCCGAGGACACGGTGGAGGAGACACCGGCCACCCGCCCGGATCCGGCGCGGGACGCCTACGACCCGGACGAGTGGCTGGTGCGGTACTGCCTGTGAGAGGTCAGGCGCCCCGGACCTCCGCCACCGTCACCGGCCGGTGCTCGTGCAGCGACAGGGTGCAGGCCTCCGCGATCCAGCCGGCCTCCAGGGCGTCCGCGATCGTGCAGGGGGAGGGCCGGTTACCGGCCACGACCTCGGTGAAGGCGGTGAGTTCGGCGCGGTAGGCGTCGGTGAAGCGGTCCATGAAGAAGTCGTGCGGGGTGCCGGCCGGGAAGGTCACGCCGGGCTCGACGGAGCGCAGCGGGAGCTTGTCGTCCAGGCCCACGGCGATGGAGTCCGTGAAGCCGTGCAGCTCCATGCGGACGTCGTAACCCCGGGCGTTGTGGCGGCTGTTGGAGACCACCGCGATGGTGCCGTCGTCCAGGGTGAGGATCGCCCCGGTGGTGTCGGCGTCGCCCGCCGCCTCGATGTAGTCGGCGCCCCGGTTGCCGCCGACCGCGTACACCTCGGCCACCTCACGGCCGGTCACCCAGCGGATGATGTCGAAGTCGTGGACGGAACAGTCCCGGAAGATGCCCCCGGAGGCGGCGATGTACGCGGCCGGCGGCGGGGCCGGGTCCAGTGTCGTCGAGCGGACCGTGTGCAGTGTGCCCAGCTCGCCGGCCCGGACGGCGGCCCGCGCGGCCACGAAGCCCGCGTCGAAGCGGCGGTTGTAGCCGATCTGGATCGGTACGCCGCTGCCCTCGACGGCCTTGAGCACCTCCACGCCCTCGCGCATGGTGCGGGCGACGGGCTTCTCGCAGAAGACGGGGACGCCGGCCTCGACGCCGGCCAGGATCAGGGCGGGGTGGGCGTCGGTGGCCGCCGCGACGACGATGGCGTCCACACCGGCCGCCAGCAGGGCCTCCGGTGAGTCGGCGACCTCGGCCCCGAACCGCTCGGCGGCGGTCTTGGCGGCGTCCGCGAACGGGTCGGCGACGACGAGGGACTCGACGGCGTCGAGCCCGGAGAGGGTCTCGGCGTGGAAGGCGCCGATGCGGCCGAGGCCGAGGATTCCGATGCGCATACGCTCCGCTGCTTCCTGTGAGTGGTGTTGCTGTCTGTCGCTGGGGCTCCGCCCCGGGAACGGGCTCGATTCCGCCCGGCTCAGTCCAGCCCGCCGAGCACGTTCTGGTCCCAGTCGATCACCGAACCGGTGACCACCCCGGAACGCTCGGACAGCAGGAGGACCACGAAGTCGGCGATCTCGTCCGGTCGGCCGAGCCTGCCCATCGGCAGCCGGGCCGCGGCCTGTTCCCGCCAGTCGTCCCCGGCGCCGTGGAAGGTCCGCTGTGTGGCGTCCTCGCCCTCGGTCGCGGTCCAGCCGATGTTGAGGCCGTTGATCCGGATCCGGTCCCAGCGGTGGGCGTGCGCCGCGTTGCGGGTCAGGCCGATCAGCCCGGCCTTGGCGGCGACGTACGGCGCCAGGAAGGGCTGTCCGCCGTGCGCGGAGGACGTGATGATGTTGACGATCGTGCCGGGCGCCTCGCGCGCCAGCATGTCGGCGACCGCGGCCTGCATGGCGAAGAACGGCCCCTTGAGGTTGATCGCGACATGCGCGTCGAACAGCTCGGGCGTGGTGTCCAGCAGGGTGCCCCTGGAGGTCAGCCCGGCGGAGTTGACCAGGCAGTCGACACGGCCGTACACGGCGACCACCTCGGCCACGGCGGCCTTGGCCTGCTCTGCGTCCGCGAGGTCGGCGCGTACGTACCGGGCCTTGGCCCCGGCCGCCGTCAGCTCGGCCACCAGGGCCTCGCCCGGCTCCGGGCGCCGCCCGGTGACGGCCACGACCGCCCCCTCGCGGACCGCTGCCCGCGCGACGGCGGCGCCCACCCCCTGGCTGCCGCCGTTGACCAGGACGACCTTGTCGTCGAGAAGTCCCATGCGCGTCCTCAGCTCTCGCGTCGCTCGGCCGAGGCGCGCAGCTCCTCGCGCAGCGCCTCGGGGGTCGCTTCCCTGTCCAGCGCCCGCCGGACGAGGTCCGCCTGCGAGGCCGGGGCCAGACCGTCCACCGGCGGGTCGCTGTCGAGGTTGGTGGGGAAGGGGTAGCCCTCGGCGCTCGCGGCGACGACGTTCTCCAGCCAGGCCTCGCCGACGCCCGCCGCCCGGCGCTCCAGCAGCACCGGGTAGACCGCGTTGACCACCGCCTCGCGGTCCACGCTCTCCATCGCGCGCCCGAAGGCCGAGGACACCTGCAGCAGATTGGCCATGCGCCGGATGTCCGTCGACCGGTTCGTCCCGGCGGCGTGGAAGAGCGCCGGGTTGAAGAAGGCCGCGTCGCCCTTGGCCAGCGGGAGCTGCACATGGTGCGCCTCGAAGTGGGCCTGGAACTCGGGCAGTCGCCAGGCGAGGTAGCCGGGCTCGTAGCGCTGCGAGTACGGCAGGTAGAGCGTCGGCCCCGACTCCACCGGCATGTCGCAGTGCGCGACGGCGCCCTGGAGGGTGAGCACGGGGGAGAGCCGGTGCACGTGCGCCGGGTAGGCCGCGGCGGCCTCGGCCGACAGGAAGCCGAGGTGGTAGTCGCGGTGCGGGCGCTGGGCGGCGCCGCCGGGGTTGACCACGTTGATCTGCGAGGTGACCTGGTAGCCCGGGCCGAGCCAGGCTCGCGCCACCAGGGCCAGGATGTCGTTCGCGTAGTAGTCGGCGAACGCCTCCGGGTCGTACCGGGCCGCTTTCTCCAGGGCGTTCCACACCCGGTCGTTGGCTCCCGGCCGGGCGAAGTGGTCCCCGCCGCCCGCGCCCGAGGCCCGCTGCCCGTCGATCAGCGCGTCGAACACGGCCGTGGCCCGGTCGACGACCGCCGGGTCGGGAAAGGCGCCCTTGAAGACCACGACACCGGGGCCGTCGGTGAGCGCGCGGACCAGTTCCGCCGACACGGCGCGGTCGTCACCGGCCCCGCGCAGCCGTTCGCTGTCGTAGACGAGGACGTCGTCCTCCACCGACGAGGCGCAGGGGTAGTCGGCGGGCTCGGTGGCGCGCTCCACGAGGGCGCGGAAGGCGTCGAGGTCGCAGTCCTGCTCGGACAGCCAGGCACGGCCTGGTGCGGAGGTGAGGGACATCGGTGTCCTTCTTTCGGTCACGGGTGCGACGCGGTCCTGCCATTCTTGTCAGTACAAACCCCTCGAACAACCAGCACACGGCCATCAAAAACCCCTCAAGAAGCGGAGGAGTCCTGTCATGGGCCACCCGTTCCCGATCCGTGAGATCGCACGTCAGGCCGGTCTCAGCGAGGCCACCGTGGACCGGGTGCTGAACGGCAGGGGCGGCGTGCGGGAGAGCACCGAGCAGGAGGTGCGCCGGGCGATCGCGGACCTGGACCGGCAGCGCACCCAGGTCCGGCTGGTCGGCCGGACCTTCATGGTCGACATCGTGATGCAGGCGCCCGAGCGGTTCAGTACGGCCGTGCGCGCCGCCCTGGAGGCCGAACTGCCCGCGCTGCACCCGGCCGTGCTGCGCTCCCGCTTCCACTTCCGGGAGACCGGCCCGGCCGAGGAACAGGTGCGGGTCCTGGACCGGATCGCCCGGCGCGGCTCGCAGGGCGTGATCCTCAAGGCCCCGGACGTCCCCGAGGTCACCGCGGCCGTGGGCCGGCTGGTGGAGGCCGGGATCCCGGTCGTCACCCTGGTGACCGACCTGCCCGCCAGCGGCCGGCTCGCCTACGTCGGCATCGACAACCGGGCGGCCGGGGCCACCGCCGCGTATCTGACGGGCCAGTGGCTCGGCGACCGGCCCGGCAACGTCCTCACCAGCCTCAGCAGCGGCTTCTTCCGCAACGAGGAGGAGCGGGAGATGGGCTTCCGCGGCGCCATGCGGACCCGGCACCCCGAGCGCACGCTGGTGGAGATAGCCGAGGGGCAGGGGCTGGACGCCACGCAGTACGACCTGGTGCGGGCCGCCCTGGAGCGGGACCCGGAGATCCGGGCGGTGTACTCGATCGGCGGCGGCAACATCGCCACCCTGCGGGCCTTCGCGGACCTGGGCCGCGAGTGTGCCGTGTTCGTCGCGCACGACCTCGACCAGGACAACACCCGCCTGCTGCGCGAGCACCGGCTGTCCGCCGTGCTCCACCACGACCTGCGCCAGGACCTGCGCGAGGCCTGCCACCTGGTGATGCGCGCCCACGGCGCGCTGCCGCCCGCCGGGCCCGTGCTGCCGTCCGCGATCCAGGTGGTGACGCCCTACAACATGCCTACGGCGCTTGGGGGCTGACCCACGCGCCGCTACCGGCCGAGAGCGCCATCGCGTCCAGCGCGGCGGCGCTGTGCACGGCGTCGGTGAGCGTGGCACCGTACGGCCTGCCCTCGGCGATCGAGCGCAGGAACCGGTACGCCTCGATGACCTTCAGGTCGTCGTAGCCCATGGCGTTGGCCGCGCCCGGCTGGAACGCCTCGTACTCGCCCTCGCCCGGCCCGACGTAGACCGTGCTGACGGGCTGGTCCTGGTAGGTCGTGCCGCGGCTGACACCGAGTTCGTTCATCCTGCGGAAGTCCCAGAACACCGCTCCCTCGGTGCCGTGCACCTCGAAGCCGTAGTTGTTCTGCTCGCCGACCGAGACCCGGCAGGCCTCCAGGACGCCGCGGGCGCCGGAGGCGAAGCGCAGCAGGCAGCTGACGTAGTCCTCGTTCTCGACCGGGCCGAGTTCGCCGCCCGTGGCCCGGGAGTGTCCGGCGGTGGCGCCGGTGGGCCGGGCGCGCTCCGGTACGAAGATCGCCGTGTCGGCCATCAGGGAGGCGATGTCCCCGAGCAGGTACCGGGCCAGGTCCACGCCGTGCGAGGCCAGGTCGCCCAGGACTCCGCTGCCGCCGCGCTCCCGCTCGTACCGCCAGGTCAGCGCGGACTCGGGGTGCGCCGCGTAGTCGCTGAAGAGGCGGATGCGGGCATGGGTGACCCGCCCGATCCGCCCGGTCGTGATCAGCCGGCGGGCCGCCTCCACGGCGGGCGCGTTGCGGTAGTTGAAGCCGACCGCGCCGCACACCCCCGCCTGCGCCGCCGCGTCGGCCACCGCCCGGGCGTCGCCGGTCGTCAGGCCCACCGGCTTCTCGATCCAGATGTGCTTGCCGGCCGCGGCCATCGCGACGCCGATCTCCCGGTGCAGGAAGTTCGGGGCGGTGATGCTGACCGCCTCGACGCGCGGATCGGCGGCCACCTCGCGCCAGTCGCGGGTGGCCGAGGCGAAGCCGAACCGTTCGGCGGCCTCCTCGGCCCGGCCCGGCACGTCCTCGGCGACGGTCACCAGCTCCGGACGCAGGCCGAGCTTCGGATAGTGGTGCGGGACGCGGGCGTACGCCTGCGTGTGCACCCGGCCCATCCAGCCGAAGCCGACGACGGCGACCCCCAGCGTCTCCACCATCACACCCTCCACGACCGCGCTTCCACGACCTTTTGGACCGGTCCATTTTCCTTCCAGGCCACCCTGAGTGGGCCTGTCCTGCATGTCAACCCCTTTGACAGGGCGACGCGCCACGTGGAACGGTCCATCCCATGAGAGCGCCGACCATCCGCGACGTGGCCGAACGGGCCGGGGTGTCCAAGTCGCTGGTCTCGCTGGTGCTGCGCGGCTCCGGCCGGGTGCGCCCCGAGAAGCGGGACGCCGTGCTGCGGGCGGTGCGGGAGCTGGGCTACCGCCCGAACGCCGCCGCGCGCAGCCTGAGCGAACAGCGCAGCCGCACCATAGGCGTCCTCCTCAACGACCTGCGCAACCCCTGGTTCGTCGACCTGCTCGACGGCCTCAACGCCCCGCTGCACGCGGCGGGTCTGCACATGGTGCTCGCCGACGCCCGCCTGAACCGCCGTACGGGCCACGACCTGACCGGTCCCTTCCTGGACCTGGGAGTCGACGGCCTGGTGGTGGTCGGCACCCTGCCCGACCCGGCCGTCCTCGGCACGGTCGCCGAGCGGCTGCCGGTGGTGGTCGCGGGTGCCCGCGAGCCCGTACTGGCCGGCGTGGACATCGTGGCCGGGGACGACGAGCACGGCGCCCGGCTGGTCACCGAGCACCTCATCGGGCTCGGCCACCGCCGCATCGCGCACCTCGCCGGGTACGGCGCCGTCGGCGAGCTGCGCCGGCGCGGCTTCGAGGCGACGATGCGGGACCGTGGACTGGCCGGGCAGGCGGTGGTGGAGCCCGGCGACATGACCGAGGAGGACGGCTACCGCGCCGCCGTACGGCTGCTCAGCCGCCCCGAGCGGCCCACCGCTCTGCTCGCCGTGAACGACATCGCCTCCGTCGGCGCGCTCTCGGCCGCCGCCGAAATGGGGCTGCGGGTGCCCGGGGACGTGTCGGTCACCGGCTACGACAACACCGGCATCGCCCGGCTCCGGCACGTCTGGCTGACCACCGTCGACACCGCCCCCCACGAGGTCGGCCGCCGCGCCGCCCGCTGCCTCCTGGACCGCCTCGAAGGGGGCGGGGGAGCGGGCGGCGTCCACCTCGCCGCGCCGACGCTGCGGATCCGGGGCACCACGGCGGCGCCGCCCCGGTCCGCCGTCACAGATTGATCGCGTACACCTTCCGCAGCGTCTCGTGCACCGTCCACGTCGTACGGTCGCCCGCGCGCAGCACCGCCATGTCCCCGGGGCCGACCCGCAGCGTCGGCCCGCCCTCGACCTCGACGGTCGCCGAGCCGCTGAGCACCACGAACAGTTCGTCCGCCTCCGTGTCGGTGACGACCCCCGGCGTGATCTGCCAGACGCCCCGGACCTGCCGCCCGTCCGCCGACTCCCAGACCACCTTCCCGGTCACCTCGGGCGTCCCGGAGACGATCTGCTCCGGGGCGAGGGGCTCGGGTTCGAGCTCGGCGTCGGGTACGTGCAGGGCGAAACTGTGGGTCATGGCGGCGACCCTAGCCGGGGCGGACGGTACCCGGCCGTGGACACAGTGTGGGGGATCGGCGCGGCTCACGAGACGCTTCGTCGCGGCCCCGGTGCAGTGGCGGGGCGGGTCCGGCCGGGTGATCGTTGAAGGGACCGTCTCCGTAAGCCCGTGGAGAGTGCGGCCCATGACGGACAGCAGGGAGGCCGTTCCCCGGCGGCCCGCGCACGACCGCCGGTCCATGCTGCTCTTCGGCGGTGTCTACGGCGCCGTGGTCGCCAGCGCCATGCTCGCGGCGCTCACCGAGTACGGGCGCTACTCCCGCGCCGACCGGCGCTACGACGCCGCCTGGCTGCTGGTGACCGCTCTGGCCTCCGCCCTGGCGCACGGCTACGCCCACTACATCGCCGATCGCGGCGCCCGCCGGCGCGGACAGGCCCTTCGCGCACTCGCCGCCGAGTGGCCGCTGGTCGTGGCCATGCTGCCCAGCGTCCTGATCCTGGCGGGGGCGGGCTGGGGCTGGTGGCCGACGCGGAGCGTCGAGTACGCGGCGTTCTCCTTCAACATCATCCTGCTGTTCGTGCTGGGGCTGTTCTCGGCGAAGTCCGTGGGACGCGGATGGGCCGTCTCGGTGGCCACCGGGGTGGGGGACGCGCTGATCGGGGTGGTCGTCGTGGTGGCCAACGCGATCATCAAGTAGCCGGCGCTCACGGCTCGTGCCCCGGCGCCGCGCGGACCGCCGCGCGCGGTGCCACCATGGTGTTCATGGCCCGTAGGAGCGGTGTCCGTACCGCCTCACTGTGCGCCGCCGCTCTCCTCGCAGTGGCGCTGCAGACGCCCGCGGTGCCGGCCGCCGAACCCCCCGGGCAGGACTGCGTCGCCGCAGGGCAGAGCACCGACGGCCGGGCACGGCAGGTGCGCGACATCGTGCGGAAGGCCCAGCGGGAGCTCGACCTGAAGGCCGTACTGGTCCGGGTCACGGTGGACGGCGGCGAGCCGGTCACCGACGCGGCCGGTGAGTCGATGGCCGGTGTCCCGGCCACACCGGCCATGCACTTCCGCGCCGGGTCGGTCGCCATCGCCCACCTCGCGACCGTGCTGCTCCAGCTCGTCGACGAGGGCCGGGTGGGTCTCGACGACCCGGTCTCCCGCTGGCTGCCCGACCTGCCGCACGGTGACGAGATCACGCTGCGGATGCTCGGCGACAGCACCTCTGGCCTGCACGACTACGTCACCGATCCGAAGTTCGTGCAGCGGTTCTACGCCGGCCCCTTCCGCCAGTGGACCCCGCGCGAGGTGCTCGCGTTCTCGCTCAGCCACCCCCTGTGGTACGCGCCGGGATCGAACTGGAGCTACTCGCATGCCAACTTCGTCCTCCTCGGCCAGGCCCTGGAGAAGATCACCGGCACGCCGCTCGACAGGCTGCTGCGCGAGCGGGTCCTGGACCCGCTGCGGCTGCACCAGACCGCCAACGGCTTCACCCCGGACATCCCGCGGCCCGTGCTGCACGCCTACGACGGAGAACGCGGCAGGTACGAGGAGTCCACCTTCTGGAACCCGTCCTGGACCACCGCCCCGGGCGCCGTCCTCACCACCGACATCTGCGACCTCGCCCGCTCGGCCCGGGGCATCGGCTCCGGCGAACTCCTCTCCCGGCGCTCCCACCAGGTGCAGCTCGACCCCGGCACCCCCGGCCTCGGCACCGCGACCGGGGGCTGCCCCGCCACCGTGTGCCTGAAGCAGACCGAGGACCTCCACTACGGGGTGGGCGTCATCGTCAAGAGCGGCTGGGTCGTGCAGAACCCGTCCTTCGCGGGCTTCGCCGCGGTCCAGGCGTACGAGCCCGACGAGAAGCTCGCCATCGCCGTGTCCACGACCGTCGGACAGAAGGCGCCCCAGGGCAACACGGCCCAGACGATCACCAACCGCATCGCGGCGGCCCTCGCGCCTGACCACCCGCTCGGCCTCGGCTGACCTCAGCGGGCGGCGCGGACCCCGTCCAGGGCGATCCGCAGCACGCGGTCGCGCTGGGCGTCGTCGTCGAAGGCCGTCGCCGTGATCCCGGCGACCATCCGCACCAGGTCCGTGAAGTCCATGTCCGTACGCGCCTCGCCCGCCTGCTGCACCCGCTCGAACAGCGGACCGCCGGCGGCGTACATCGACTCGCGGCAGGCCTGGAAGACCTCCGACTCGTCGTTGAGGGCCTCGCGCACCGCCCGCTTGGTGACCATGTAGTCCGTGAACCGCTCCAGCCAGGCCGTCAGCGCCTCCCAGGGCGCCAGCTCGGCCATCTCGACGGCTGCCCGGCACAGGGCGTTCACCTCGTCCGCGTAGACGGACTCGAAGAGGTCGCGGCGGGTGGGGAAGTTCCGGTACAGGGTGCCGATGCCGACGCCCGCGCGCCGCGCGACGTCCTCCAGGGAGGCCTCCGCGCCGTGCTCCGCGAAGGCCTCGCGGGCGGCCACGAGCAGGGCGTCGTAGTTGCGGGCGGCGTCCTTGCGGTGCGGTCGGCGGGACGCGACGAGCTCGCTGATGGGGAACGGCGTGGCCGTCACTGCTGCCTCCCGGGCGGGATTCGGTTGAAGCGGAGGTAGTCCTCCGCTACAGTGGAGGGGTACCTCCACTTTAGCAGTGCGGGGTCGCTCCGCCCTGGGCAGACGTGCCCGGCGATGTGCGCCCCGCCTCCCTCCACCCCTCCGCGCATCCACCGCACATCCCGCGCGCTCCGATTCGGAGAGGCTCTTTCATGCCCCGGACGTCCCCACGCCTCACCTTCGCGGTCCTCGCGACCGGTGCGGGCGTGTTCTCCATGCTGCAGTCGCTGATCGCCCCGGCCCTGCCGACCGTCCAGCACGAGCTGCACACCTCGCAGTCCACCGCGACCTGGGTGATGACGGCGTACCTGCTGTCCGCCTCGGTCTTCACCCCCATCCTCGGCCGGGTCGGCGACCTCGTCGGCAAGAAGCGCACCCTGGTCGCCGTGCTGCTGACCGTCCTGGCCGGATGCCTCGTCGCCGCGCTCGCGCCGGACATCGGCGTCCTCATCGTCGCCCGGGTCGTCCAGGGCGTCGGCGGTGCCCTCTTCCCGCTGTCCTTCGGCATCATCCGGGACGAGTTCGACCCGAGCCGGGTCGGCGGCAGCATCAGCAACCTCTCCGCCGTGATCGCGGCCGGCGGCGGCGTCGGCATGGTGGCCGCCGGTCCCATCGTGTCCGCGCTCGACTACCGCTGGCTGTTCTGGATCCCGGTCGCCGTCGTCGCCGCCACCGTGCTGATCGCCCTGCGATACGTCCCCGAGTCGCCCAACAGGAGCCAGGGGAAGGTCGGTTGGCTCGGCGCCGCCTTGCTGTCGGCCTGGCTGGTCGCGCTGCTGCTGCCGCTGACCCAGGCGGGCCGGTGGGGCTGGGGCTCGGCGAGGACGACCGGCCTGTTCGCCGCCGCCGCCGTGCTGTTCGCGGTGTGGCTGCGGGCCGAGACCCGCTCCCGCACCCCGCTGATCGACCTGCGCGTGATGCGGCTGCCCGCCGTGTGGACGACCAACACGGCCGCCCTGCTGTTCGGTGCGGGCATGTACGCGATCTGGTCCTTCCTGCCCGGCTTCGTCCAGACGCCCGGCTCGGCCGGGTACGGCTTCGGCGCCGACGTCACCGAGTCCGGGCTGCTCATGCTGCCGATGCTCGTCGCGATGTTCGTCTCGGGTGTCCTCAGCGGCCGCCTGGAGCCCGTCCTCGGCGCCAAGACGCTGCTCACCGCCGGTGCCGCGCTCGGCGCGTTCGCCTGCGGCTTCCTCGCCCTCTGGCACGACGCCCGGTGGCAGGTCGGGTTCGTCGCGGGCGTGTTCGGACTCGGTATCGGCCTCGCCTTCGCCTCGATGGCCAACCTCATCGTGGGCAGTGTCCCGCCCGAGCAGACCGGCGCCGCGACCGGCATGAACGCCAACATCCGCACCATCGGCGGCTCCATCGGCGCCGCGCTCACCAGCGCCCTGGTCACCGGCCACCCGCAGTCCTCGGGGCTGCCCCACGAATCCGGCTACACCCACGGCTTCGCCCTGCTGGCGCTGCTCTGCCTGGCCGCCGCCGGGGCCGCGCTCCTGGTCCCGGTCGGGCGCACCTCCCGGACCGCCGGCCCGGTCGCCGGGCGTCCGGCAGCAGCACCCGTACGCGTGCGGTAGGGTTGACCTGCGCGATCACGCGGGACACCGCGTGGCACCGCACCGGGACGTGGCGCAGCTTGGTAGCGCACTTGACTGGGGGTCAAGGGGTCGCAGGTTCAAATCCTGTCGTCCCGACGGTGCGAGGGTCCTCGCGGACGGAAGTCCGCGGGGGCCTTTCTCGTTATGCGCCCGGGTCGGCCGCCCGGTCAGGCCTCACCGTCCCGGGCGGCCCACAACCCCCGTACGTGACCCAGGTGGCGGGTCATGATCTCGCGCACCGCCCGCTCGTCGCGGTCCAGCAACGCGTCGAGGAGTTCGAGGTGTTCCTCGGCGGAGGCCGGCAGACGGCCCGCCTCCGCCAGCGCGGTCAGCCCGTACAGACGGGAGCGCCCGCGCAGGTCGGCGACCACCTCGACGAGGTGGGCGTTGCCGGCGAGGGCGAGCAGGCCGAGGTGGAAGCGGGTGTCGGCCTCGACGTACGCGATGAGGTCACCGGCCGCCGCCGCGCCGACGATCTCCCGGGCGACCGGGCGCAGCGCCTCCAGCGGGGCGCGGTCGGCCGTGCCGGCCAGCGCCACCACGGTGGGGATCTCGATGAGCGCGCGGACCTGGGTGTACTCGTCGAGCTGCCGGTCCGAGACGGCCGTGACCCGGAAGCCCTTGTTGGGCACCGGGTCGACCAGGCCCTCCTTGGCCAGGTCGAGCATCGCCTCCCGCACCGGCGTCGCCGAGACCCCGAAGCGGGCGGCGAGGGAGGGGGCGGAGTGGACCTCGCCGGGCCGCAGCTCCCCCGCGATCAGCGCGGCCCGCAGCGCGTCGGCGACCCGCTCCCGGTAGCTGCTGCGCCTGCCGCCCAGCCGGGGGAGTGCGGGGACCTCCGCGCCCCGGTCCGGCCCCTGCGACTGCTGTGCCATGTCACGCATCACCGGGGGAGTCTAGAGGACGAAACCCGCGGGGAACGGGTCCGTCGGGTCGAGCAGGTACTGGGCCGTGCCCGTGATCCAGGCGCGGCCGGTGAAGCTCGGCAGCACGGCCGGGATCCCGGCGACCTCGGTGGTGCCCAGCAGCCGGCCGGTGAACCGGGTGCCGATGAAGGACTCGTTCACGAACTCGGTGTGCAACGGCAGTTCGCCGCGCGCATGCAGTTGCGCCATGCGCGCACTGGTCCCCGTACCGCAGGGCGAGCGGTCGAACCAGCCGGGGTGGATGGCCATCGCGTGCCGGGAGTGGCGGGCGGTGGCGCCGGGCGCGTACAGGTGGACGTGGTGACAGCCGTGGATGGACGGGTCCTCGGGGTGGACCGGTTCCTCCTCGCGGTTGATGGCCGCCATCAGGGACAGGCCCGCCCGGAGGATGTCGTCCTTGCGGGCGCGGTCGAATGGCAGCCCGAACTCCTCCAGCGGCAGGATGGCGTAGAAGTTCCCGCCGTAGGCCAGGTCGTACGTCACCGTCCGCCCGTCGTCGAGCACGGCCTTGCGTTCCAGGCCCACCGAGAAGGACGGCACGTTGCGCAAGGTGACGTTCCTGGCGGCGCCGTCCTCGACCGCGACCTCGGCCACGACCGGTCCGGCCGGGGTGTCCAGGCGGATGGTGGTGACCGGTTCGACGACCTCGACCATCCCGGTCTCCACCAGCACGGTCGCCACCCCGATCGTGCCGTGCCCGCACATCGGCAGATAGCCGGAGACCTCGATGTAGACCACGCCCCAGTCGCAGTCGGGCCGGGTCGGCGGCTGCAGGATCGCGCCGCTCATCGCGGCGTGGCCGCGCGGCTCGTTCATCAGCAACCGCTTGATGTCGTCGCGGTGTTCACGGAAGTACAGCCGCCGCTCGTTCATGGTCGCGCCGGGGATGGTGCCGATCCCGCCGGTGATCACACGGGTGGGCATGCCCTCGGTGTGCGAGTCGACGGCGTGCAGGACGAGCTTGCTGCGCATGATCCCGTTCCTCCTAGGTCAGTCCCGCCGCGACGGCCTTCTCGGTGGCCGCCCGCACGGCCGCCTCCTGTTCGGGCAGCAGCGGCATGCGCGGCGGCCGTACCGGACCGCCGTACCGCCCGACGACGTCCATGGACAGCTTGATCGCCTGGACGAACTCGGTGCGCGAGTCCCAGCGCAGCAGCGGGTGCAGCTGACGGTAGAGCGGCTCGGCGGTGGCGAGATCGCCGGCGGTGGCCGCGCGGTAGAGCTCGACGCTCGCGGCGGGCAGCGCGTTCGGGTATCCGGCCACCCAGCCCTTGGCGCCCGCGACGGCCAGCTCCAGCAGCACGTCGTCGGCGCCGATCAACAGGTCGAGTTCCGGGGCGAGTTCGGCGATCCGGTAGGCGCGGCGGACATCGCCGGAGAACTCCTTCACCGCGTGGATCAGGCCCTCGCCGTGCAGCCGGGCGAGGAGTTCGGGTACCAGGTCGACCTTGGTGTCGATCGGGTTGTTGTACGCCACCATGGGCAGGCCCGCCTTCGCGACCTCCGCGTAGTGGGCGAGCACCGAACGCTCGTCGGCGCGGTAGGCGTTGGGCGGTAGCAGCATCACCGCGCCGCAGCCCGCGTCCCGTGCCTGCTCGGCCCAGCGGCGGGCCTCGGCGGAGCCGTAGGCGGCGACGCCCGGCACGACGCGCTGTCCGCCGATCGCGGCGACGGCCGTCTCCACGACCTTGGCACGCTCCTCGGGGGTGAGCACCTGGTACTCGCCGAGCGAGCCGTTCGGCACGACGCCGTCGCAGCCACCCGCGACGAGCCAGGCGCAGTGTTCGGCGTACCGGTCGTAGTCCACGGCCAGGTCGTCGTCGAGCGGGAGCGCGGTGGCGACGAGGACGCCGTGCCAGGGGCGGTGGTCGGTCATGAGGATCCTTCCTCGGTGGGGACTTCGGGGCCTCGGGCCAGCACGCCGAGCGGCACCGGCCGGGCGAACGGCCGCCGGGAGGGCGCGGGTTCGCACCCGGCGAGCCCCGCCACCGCCGGTCCGCACATCCGGCCCTGGCACCAGCCCATCCCGGCCCGGGTGAGCAGCTTCACGGTGCGCGGGTCGCCCGCGCCGAGCCCGGCGACGGCCGCGCGGACCTCGCCGGCGGTGACCTCCTCGCAGCGGCAGGCGACCGTGTCGTCCGGTACACGGTCCGGCCAGCGGGCGGGCGGCGCGCACACCGCGTCGACGGCCGCGAAGAACGCCCGCCCCCGGGTACGGGACCGGGCAGCCGCCGACCAGGCCTCGCGGTCGGGCTCCCGGCCGTGCAGACGGGCGGCGATCGAGCGGCCGGCGATGTGGCCCTCGGCGAGCGCGAGGGCGGCGCCGCCGATTCCGGTGGCCTCGCCGGCCGCCCACACGCCCGGGACGTCGGTGCGCTGCTCGTCGTCGACGTGCACGTCCGGCCCGGTGAGGCGGCAGCCCAGGGTCTCGGCGAGGTCGGTGTGCGGCAGCATGCCGTGGCCGACGGCGAGGGCGTCGCAGGGGATGCGGTGCGCGCTGCCGGGCCTGGTCCGCCCGTCGGCGTCCAGCGCGACGACGGTCACGGCCTCCAGCCGGTCCGCGCCGTGTGCCTCGACGACGGTGTGCCGGGTCAGGACGCGTACGCGGTGCCGCAGGAGCCGTACCGCGTACCCGGCGCCCTCGGCGAGCTTGCCGGGCTGCGCGGCCAGTGCCGCCGGCCGGCGCGCCAGGTCCCGGGGGCCGGCGGACTCCACGAGCGCGGCCACCCGTGCGCCCGCCGCCGCGAGACCGGTCGCCACGGGCAGCAGCAGCGGCCCGGTCCCGGCGACCACGGCCGTCCGACCCGGCAGCACCAGCCCGCCCTTGAGCATGGCCTGCGCGCCACCGGCGCTCACCACACCGGGCAGGGTCCAGCCCGGGAAGGGGAGGACCACCTCGTAGCCGCCGGTGGCGAGGAGCACGGCGTCGGCCCGCACCGACGCGGCCTCCTCCTGCGCCGGGCCGCGCAGCGCGTGCACCGTGAATCCGGGCGTCTCCCGCTGCGTCTGCCGCTCCGAACCGCGCTCCGAATCCCGCTCCACGCACCACACGTGATGGTCCGCCAGGTGGCTGATCCGTCCGGCCGCGCGATGCCCGTCGAGCCCGTCCCGCAGCCGCTCCCAGGTGCGCCACTGGTGGTGCAGCGCGCGGGCGCGGCGCGCGCCGAGGGCCGCGGCGGGCTGCCGGTAGAACTGTCCGCCCGCCTCCGCTCCGGCGTCGACCAGGGTGACGCGCACCCCCCGGGCGGCGGCGGCCAGGCTCGCGGCGAGCCCCGCCGGACCCGCGCCGATCACGGCGAGACGCGGTCGCTCAGCCATCGTGGCCCGTCCCTTCCTGCGTGACGATGACGTCGCCCGGCCGTACGGGCACCAGGCAGGCGCGTCGGTTCGGTTCGCCGTTGACCGTCACCAGGCAGTCGAAGCAGACCCCGATGCCGCAGAAGACCCCGCGCGGGCGGCCCTCGCGCCGTGTGGTGCGCCAGGCGGTCACGCCCGCCGCCCAGAGCACGGCGGCGACCGTCTGGCCGGGCAGCGCCTCGATGGCGCGGCCGTCGAAGGTGACCGTGAACGCGGGACCGGGTCGTGCCCCGGCCAACTCCATCGGGTTCACGTGGTGTTCACCCCGTTCACCGCGAAACGCTCCGGCCGGAAGGGCGCGAGGTCCAGTTCGGGCGGCCGCCCGCTCAGCACCTGGGCGATCAGGTGCCCCGTCCCGGTGGCGAGTCCGATGCCCGCGCCCTCGTGTCCGCAGGCGTGGACCAGCCCGGGCACCCGCGGGTCCGGGCCGATCGCGGGCAGGTGGTCGGGCAGGTAGGGCCGGAATCCCAGGTACGTCCGCATCGCGCGCACCCGCTCCAGGAACGGGAACAGCCGTGTCGCCCCGGCAGCCAGCGCCCGTACGGCGGGCAGCGAGAACGAGCGGTCGAACCCCACCCGTTCACGGCTCGCGCCGATCAGGACGGGCCCGGCGGCCGTGCCCTCGACGACCGGTGAGGTCTGCAGCGCGGCCGAGTCGCTGGCCACGTCGGCCACGTAGTCCGCGGCGTACACCTTGTGCCGGACCAGCCGGGGCAGCGGCTCGGTGACCAGGACGAAGCCGCGCCGGGGGAGGACGGGGAGGTGCGCACCGGCGAGCCGGGCCAGGTCGCCGCCCCAGGTCCCGGCGGCGTTCACCACGGCCGGCGCGTGCACCTCCCCCCGGTCGGTGCGTACGCCGCGCACCGCGCCGCCCGCCGTGCGCAGCACCCCGGTCACCGTCCACCCGGTGCGCAGGCGGGCGCCCGAGGCGCGGATCAGCCGGGCGGCGGCCAGGGCCGGCATGACCTGGGCGTCCTGCGGATAGTGCACGGCGCCCGCGAGGCCGGGGGCGAGGTGCGGTTCGAGGTCGTGGAGCCGGTCGGCGCCGACGGGCTCCGCGGTGACCCCGGCGGCCCGCTGGGCGGCGGCGAGCGCGGCCAGGGCGGTGAGGTCCCCGGGCGTGGCGGCGACCACGACGCCGCCCTTGGGCTCGTACTCGAACGCCGGTCCGTCCTCGCGGGCCAGGCCGGACCACAGCCGTGCCGACAGCAGGGCGAGTGCGAGTTCCGGTCCGGGTTCCTTGTCGGAGACCAGCAGGTTGCCCTCGCCCGCGCCGGTCGTGCCGCCGGCCACCGGGCCCCGGTCGACGAGGACCACGTCCAGGCCCGCCCGGGCCGCGTACAGCGCACAGGCCGCGCCCGTCATCCCGGCGCCGACCACCACGACATCGCAGGTCAGTCGCTTCGCCACATCAGTACTATGTCACATATCGCTGTGCCGGGGGAGCCCTCGGGAAGGGCGAGGCCACCGGCTGTGGGTCAGGGAACTCGCGGACGACGGGCGGGAGCCGGGGCGGTCAGTCGAACTCGCTCGGGGTCCCGGCCGGAGTCTTCCCGGCGAGGACGTCCGCCAGGCGCTGGGCGCCCTGCTGCACCGCCGTGTCGGTGCTGTCGTGGTCCGCGCCGGAGGGGCCGCCGTTGTTGACCGTGATACCGGAGGCGCCGACGCGCACCGCGGCGACGTCCAGCGTGAGGGTCACGGGCTCGCCCTCCGTGGTGCCCTGCATCGTCAGGGTCAGCCCCTGCCGGTCGTCGCCCGCGTCGGGCAGCGAGCTCTCGACGACCTGCACCGTCCGCTTGCCGCCGTCGGAGCCGGTCGCGGTGAACTCGTCGCACTTCTGCGGGAGGGTCGCGACCCAGTCCAGGGACTTCTGCACGGAGTCCTGGCCGTAGTCGCCGACCTGGTACAGCAGCCGGGCGTCGCCCTGGGTGAAGCCGGTGAGGGCCGACGCGCCGGACGGACGGCCCAGCAGGGTGTCGGAGTACAGGCTGTCGAGCAGCTTCTGGCAGTCGGCCGCGTCGGCCTTCGCGGAGAGGAACGCGGCGGCGTCGACCTTTCCGGCCAGGAGCTTGTCGCGCCAGGACGCCGCGTCGCCGACCTGCGACCAGTCGTCCTCCAGGTCGCCCTCGGTGACCAGGGCGGCCTTCGCCCCGGCGCCGGTCAGCGCGGCCGTGGACGACGGGGACGCGGACGCGGTGTCCGAGGAGCCGCCCCCGTCCGAGCAGGCCGCCGTGGCCAGCAGGGTCCCCATCGCCAGGGCCGAGGCGAGCACACGCACGGGGCGGGACGGACGGTTCATCGAGACGGCCTCCTCGGAACGCGGTACGTCCTCCCACGCCACCACCCGCCCCGAGGGCCGACCAGCCGCGCCGGGCCGTTCGGGTGAGGAGCGCCCGGCGCCGCTCACCCCGAGCCGGGGCCCGTCCCGGGTGGCCGGCGCCGCAGGTGGAAGCGGTGCCGATGGCGCACGGGTGGCGGTCGCACGGCCTCCTCGGCGCGCTCGGGAGTCGTCACCCGGACCCTGCGTCCGCCGCACCGGGGGCAGACCGCGTCGGCGAGGGGCGACCGCAGGGCCCGGCCGGCCTCGTCGACGTACTCCTGGGTGTACAGCGAGGTCGGGTCGGTGAAGAACACCACCTGGAACACGGACTGCCAGAGGTACCCGCAGTCCGCGCACACGAACACGAACGTCTCCGGCACGGCTCCGGGAACCTCCCCGGTCACGGGCCGGGGTTCCTCGGCCATCGGATCCGGCTCCTTCCCGGCGGGTCGGCCCACTTCCAGCGCACCCCGCCCGCCGCCGCGCGGCAACTCGAACGCCCCGCCCCGCGTGCCGGGGCCGCCGACGCCGGGTGAGACTGGCCGCGGGCGGAAGGAGTGATCATGCTGCCCGGATTCCTCACCAGGGCGGTCGCGGTGCTGCTCGGCCGGGGGGGACGCTCACTGCACCTGAAGGCGGCGGGCGGCGCGACGGTCGTGCTGGTGCTGGTGATGCTCACCGGGTCCTGGGCCGTGGTGGCCGCCGAGGCCGGGGCGCGGGGCGCGAACCTGACCTCGTACCCCAAGGCGCTGTGGTGGTCGATCGAGACCGCGACCACCGTCGGCTACGGGGACTTCTTCCCGGTGACGCTCTGGGGGCGGATCATGGGCTCGGTGGTCATGGTCGTCGGGATCACGACGTACGGCATGGTCACCGCGGCGCTCGCCACCTGGTTCGTGGGCCGGGAGCAGCAGCGCCGCGGCCGGGCGCACCGCCTGCGCGAGGAGACCGCCCAGGCCCTGCACGAGCGTTTCGACCGGCTGGAGCGGCTGCTGACCCGTCAGGGGGAGGGCGACTGAGGGAACCCGCTCACCCGCCCGGAGTCCCAGGGGTGGACGCCCTCTTGACGCCGCGCCGAGGCGGATCGACACTCCCCATGGGAATCCTAGTGAACAGGTAGGGAAACATGGGGCGCCTCGACACGGTCAGCGGCACAGCGGGCCGCACGCCGCCGTCCCCCCTGCTCACCTCCCGCCGCCACATCGACCTGCTGCGTGTCTGCAGCGCGCGATCAGCCTCCTGAGCCGAATCCCGGCCCCTCGCGCCCACCGTCCGACGACGCTTTCGCCGCGCGTACGTCCGCGCGCCCGCACCCGGGGAGACTCATGTCCATCACTCCGCTCGCCGCCGTCCCGTCCGCCCGCGGCACCGCCCCCGCCTTCCGGGGCCGCCTCGGCCGGGACGCGCGCAGTGGCCACCACGCCGTGCCGCGCCGCTACCGCCTGCATCTGTCCACCGCCTGTCCGGACGGCCTGCGCATAGCCGTCAGCCACAGCCTGCTGGCCCTGGACGACATCTGTCCGGTGACCTTCCTGCCCGCGGTCCCCGACTGCCCCGAAGGCGGCCACACCGCACTGCGCCCGCTGTACGAGGCGAGCGCGCACCACTACGCCGGACCGGCCCTCGGACCGGTCCTCGGCGACGACTGGTCCGGACGGATCGTCAGCACCCACACCCCCGACATCCTGCGCGACCTCGACCACTGCTTCGGCGACGGCGGCGTCCGGCTGCGCCCGTGCGGCGCGGAGGCCGAGATCGAGGAGGTCGAGCGGCTCTGCGCGGGCGTCGAGGAGGCCGCGCAGAGCGCGGGCCGGGCCGGGGCGGACGCGGCGGAGCGTGCCGCCGCCCTCGACGCGCTGCTCGGCGCGCTGGCGGAACTGGAACACCGGCTCGCCGGGCGGGACCACCTCGTCGGCGGACGACTCACCGCAGCCGACGTGGAGTTGTGGGTCACGCTGGTCCAGCTCGACACCGTGCACCGCTACCACCTGGACGCCTCCGCCGTGCACCGCATCGCCGGCCACCCCGCGCTGTGGGCCCGCGCCCGGCGCCTGGCCGCCCACCCCGCCTTCGGCGCGCACCTCGACCTCGACGGCATCGCCCTTCGCCACCACGCCCGCTGCCAGGGCCTGGAGGCCGCCGGAGCTGCCGTCCAGATCCTGGACTGGGCGGGCCACGCGGCGGACGCCTCCGGCACTCGGCGCAGGTGAGCGGCGCCTGAACCGGTCCACCACGTGGACGGGCGTTGACATCCCCGTGGGCCGACTGCCTTACTTACGGCTCCGGCAGGCGTGAGGCCCACGGGGCCGGCACAGCGATAGGTGACGGACATGTACGCAGCTCCCAGGACGGCGACCCGCCGCCCCCAGAGCTGCGTGCGGCCGTACCCGAACCCGCTGGTCGCCGACCGCGCCGTCGATCTGCTCCGCGTCAACAGCGCACTGTGTACCGCACCGGGCCGTGCCCGCTGCCGGGGCTGACCGCTTCCCGCGTTCCCCCGCCGTTTCGCGGCCCGCGTCAGCCTGACGACCACCGCTTCCCCGCTGTGCCGTCGTCCGTCCAGGCCCCGCCCCCGTGCGTTCCCGTGCGCCCCGCCCCCGCCGTTCCCCGAAGCAGGCCCCCGCCCTGCCTCGTACCGCCGGGGCCGCGCCGGATGGCCGCCCGGGCCGGGGTGCCCGACTCCGCTGGAGCCCGTCATGAGTGAACCCCCAGGCGCCGCCGTGTCCCTCGCCGAGGCACCGCCCGCCGACAGACCGTCAAAAACCCTCACCGCCCAGCGGGTTCAGCCGCTGCGCCGGCCGGGCCGGTGGATCGTCACCGCCGTGGTCCTGGTGCTCGTGGCACAGATCGTGCACGGCCTGGCGACCAACCCCTTCTACCAGTGGGACCGCTTCCGCTACTGGTTCCTGCGCCCCGCCATCCTCGACGGACTCGCCATCACCCTCGAAGTGACCGCGTTCAGCGCGGTGCTGGGCCTGCTGGGAGGCGTTCTGCTGGCCCTCGGCCGGCTCTCCGGCAGTCCGGTGCTGCGCGCGGTGAGCTGGGTGTACACCTGGCTCTTCCGCTCCGTGCCGCTGATCGTCGTCCTGATCTTCCTCTACAACTTCAGCGCCCTGTACAAGACGCTGAGCCTGGGCGTCCCGTTCGGCCCGGCCTTCGTCACCTTCGACGAGTCCCGGCTCGCCACCGACATGACGGTCGCCGTGATCGGCCTCAGCCTCAACGAGGCGGCGTACGCGGCCGAGGTCGTGCGCGGCGGCATCCTCTCCGTCGACCAGGGCCAGCACGAGGCGGCGGCGGCGCTCGGCCTGCCGAAGGGCTACCAGTTCACCCGGATCGTCCTCCCGCAGGCCCTGAGGTCCATCACCCCGAACTACGTCAACCAGCTCATCGGCCTGATCAAGGGCACCTCCCTGGTGTTCTACGTGTCGCTGCTGGACCTGTTCGGCTCGGTGCAGACCATGGGCAGCACCTACCCCGGCGACATCGTGCCGCTGCTGCTGGTCGCCACCGTCTGGTACCTGATCCTGACCAGCGCCGTGTCCGTCGTCCAGTTCTACGTCGAGCGGTACTTCGCCCGGGGCGCCACCCGCACCCTGCCGCCGACCCCGCTGCACAAGCTCCGCACCACTCTCGGCGACCTGCGGGACCGGGTGCGCAGGGAGGCCGCCGTATGACCGCCGAGACCCTCGCGAACGCCCCGGCCGCCGTGCAGGTGCACGACGTGCACAAGTGGTTCGGCGCCCACCGGGTGCTGGACGGCGTGGACCTGACGGTGCGGCCGGGCGAGGTGACCGTGATCCTCGGGCCCTCCGGCTCCGGCAAGTCCACCCTGCTGCGGGTGATCAACCACCTGGAGAAGCCCGAACGCGGCTACGTCAGCGTCGGCGGCGAGCCCATCGGCGTACGCCGACACGGCGACCGGCTGAAGGAGCTGAGCGAACGGGCCATCCTGGCCCAGCGCGGCCGTATCGGGTTCGTCTTCCAGAACTTCAACCTCTTCCCGCACCTGACCGTGCTCGACAACGTGGCCGCCGCCCCCGTCGCCACCGGCAGGCTGAGCAAGCCGGAGGCGCAGGCACTGGCCCGCGAGCTCCTCACCCGGGTCGGCCTCGGCGAGAAGACCGGCGCCTACCCGCGGCAGCTGTCCGGCGGCCAGCAGCAGCGCGTGGCCATCGCCCGCGCCCTCGCCCTGCGGCCCGGCGTGATCCTCTTCGACGAACCGACCTCCGCGCTCGACCCGGAGCTCGTCGGCGAGGTCCTCACCGTCATCAAGGACCTGGCCACCAGCGGCACCACCCTGGTCATCGTCACCCACGAGATCGGCTTCGCCCGCGAGGTCGCCGACACGGTGGTCTTCATCGACGGCGGCCGCATCGTCGAACAGGGCCCGCCCGCCGAGGTGCTGGACAACCCCCGGCACGAGCGCACCCGGGACTTCCTGAGCAAGGTGCTCTGAACCCCGGGCGCCCACCCCGATCGTCACCCCCCGCCACCCCGTCACCCCGCACACCCTCACCGAACGAACAGGACAGCCATGCCCTCCCACGTCACCCGGCGCACCCTTCTGCGCGGCATCACCGCGGCGACCGCCGTCGCCTCCCTCGCCTCCGGTCTCGCCGCCTGCGGGGGTGAGAGCGACGCCGCCACGACCGCCTCGGCGAACGACGCCGCCGGCACGGTGACCGTGGGACAGGTGTCCAACGGCGCCGCCAAGGAGACCGCGCTGAATGTCTCCGAGGTCAAGTCGATCAGCGCCGAACTGCCCGCCGCCGTCCGCGAGAAGGGCACACTGGACATCGGCGCCGGTGTGCTGCCCGACGGCTTCCCGCCGCTGGCGTACACCGGCAGCGACCAGAAGACCCTCACCGGGGCCGAGCCGGACCTCGGCCGCCTGGTCGCCGCGGTCCTCGGGCTGAAGCCGCAGTTCTCCAAGGCCACCTGGGAGAACATGTTCGTCGGGGTCGACAGCGGCAAGTACGACGCCGCCTTCGCCAACATCACCGACACCGAGGAACGCAAGAAGAAGTACGACTTCGCCTCCTACCGCAAGGACAACGTCGGCTTCGAGGTGCTGAAGAAGAGCACCTGGAACTTCGACGGGAACTACCAGAACCTCGCGGGCCGGACGGTCGCCGTCGACAACGGCACCAACCAGGAGAAGATCCTCCTCGAATGGCAGAACAAGCTGAAGAAGGAGGGCAAGAACCTCACCGTCAAGAACTACGCCAGCAAGAACGCCACCTACCTGGCGCTGACCGGCGGCCGGATCGACGCCTACTTCGCCGCCAACCCCGGGGTCGCCTACCACGTCACCCAGACCGCCAAGTCGCCGAACCCGACGCGCAGCGCGGGCACCTTCTCCGGCGCCGGAGCGAAGCTGCAGGGCCTGATCGCGGCGACCACCAAGAAGGACAGCGGACTGGCCAAGCCCTTCGCCGACGCCATCAACTACCTGATAGAGCACGGCCAGTACGCCAAGTGGCTGGCCGCCTGGAACCTCTCCGACGAGGCCGTCACCAAGGCGGAGGTCAACCCGCCCGGACTGCCGCTGGACAACTCCTGACCGGTCGGGCGGGCCGGGAACAGCAGGCGTGGCGGCCGTGTTGTGGCTGAGGAGAGATGCGCACGGCACGGGCCGGTACGGCCCGCCGAGCCCTTGGCGGAGGAGGTGACGGACGTGCGGCCCACCTTGCGTTCGGCCCTCCTCCACTCCCGGCCCCATATCGATCTGCTGCGCGTGGCCGGCGCGCTCTGTTGCTCCTGACCCGTCCCCTTCCGCCGCCGCGCCCCCATGCCCGGGCGCCGGCGCCCTTGTACGGACCTCCAGGAAGGCACCCCTTCGTGTCCACGACCTCCGCCCGTTTCCTGCACCTCGCCGTCGCCCTGGACGGCACCGGCTGGCACCCCGCCTCCTGGCGCGAGCCGGTGGCCCGGCCCCGGGAGCTGCTCACCGCCCGGTACTGGACCGACCTGGTGACCGAGGCCGAGCGCGGTCTGCTCGACTTCGTCACCATCGAGGACGGCCTGGGCCCGCAGTCCTCCCACCTCCTCGAACCGGACGAGCGCACCGACCAGGTACGCGGCCGCCTCGACGCCGTCCTGATCGCCTCCCGCGTCGCCCCGGTCACCCGCCACATAGGTCTGGTACCGACGGTGGTGGCCACGCACACGGAGCCGTTCCACATCTCCAAGGCGATCGCCACCCTCGACTACGTCAGCACCGGCCGCGCCGGACTGCGGGTGCAGATCACCGGCCGCCCCAGCGAGGCCGCGCACTTCGGCCGCCGGACGATTCCCCGGATCGACTCCTACGAGAGCCCGGCCGCGCGGGAACTGGTCGCCGACCTCTTCGACGAGGCCGCCGACCATGTCGAGGTGGTGCGCAGGCTCTGGGACAGCTGGGAGGACGACGCGGAGATCCGGGACGCGGCCACCGGCCGCTTCATCGACCGCGACAAGCTGCACTACATCGACTTCGAGGGCCGCCACTTCAGCGTGAAGGGCCCCTCCATCACGCCCCGGCCGCCCCAGGGCCAGCCGGTGGTGACCGCCCTGGCCCACCACTCGGTCCCCTACCGGCTGGTGGCCCGCCAGGCCGACGTCGGCTACGTGACCCCCGAGGACACCGCCCAGGCCCGTGCGATCGTCGCCGAGATCCGCGCCGAGCAGGAGGCGGCCGGCCGCGCCGAGGAGCCCCTGCACATCTTCGGCGACCTGCTGGTCTTCCTCGACGAGGACCCGGCCGAGGCCGCCGCCCGGCGGGAGCGTCTCGACGCCCTCGCGGGCACCCCGTACACGGGGGACGCCCGGATCTTCACCGGTACTCCGGCCCAACTCGCCAACCGACTGGAGGAGTTGCGGGACGCGGGGCTGTCCGGGTTCCGGCTGCGGCCCGCCGTGCTCGGGCACGACCTGCCCGCGATCACCCGGCACCTCGTGCCCGAACTCCAGCGCCGGGGCCTGTTCCGCAGCGCCTACGAGGCCGACACCCTGCGCGGACTGCTCGGGTTCGCCCGCCCCGCCAACCGCTACGCAGCAGCCTGACCGGAGAGGGACCGCACGCCATGAGCAAGCCGCTGAAGCAGATCCACCTGGCCGCCCACTTCCCCGGCGTCAACAACACCACCGTGTGGAGCGACCCGGCCGCCGGCAGCCACATCGAGTTCAGCTCCTTCGCGCACTTCGCCCGGACCGCCGAACGCGCCAAGTTCGACTTCCTGTTCCTCGCCGAGGGCCTGCGCCTGCGCGAACAGGGCGGGAGGATCTACGACCTGGACGTGGTCGGCCGCCCGGACACCTTCACCGTGCTGGCCGCGCTGGCCGCCGTCACCGACCGGCTCGGCCTGACCGGCACCATCAACTCCACCTTCAACGAGCCCTACGAGGTGGCCCGCCAGTTCGCCAGCCTCGACCACCTCTCCGGCGGCCGTTCCGCCTGGAACGTGGTCACCTCCTGGGACGCCTTCACCGGCGAGAACTTCCGCCGCGGCGGCTTCCTGCCGCAGGACGAGCGCTACTCCCGCGCCAAGGAGTTCCTCGCCACCGCCGGCGAACTCTTCGACTCCTGGCGCGGCGACGAGATCCTCGCCGACCAGGCCACCGGCACCTTCCTGAGCGACGCGAAGGCCGGCGCCTTCGTGCACCGCGGCAAGCACTTCGACATCCACGGCCGGTTCAACGTCCCGCGCTCCCCGCAGGGCCGCCCGGTGATCTTCCAGGCGGGTGACTCCGAGGAGGGCCGCGAATTCGCCGCCTCCAGTGCCGACGCGATCTTCAGCCGGTACGCCACCCTCAAGGAGGGCCAGGCCTTCTACACGGACGTGAAGTCCCGCCTCGCCAAGTACGGCCGCCGCCCCGACCAGTTGCTGATCCTGCCCGCCGCCACCTTCGTCCTCGGCGACACCGACACCGAGGCCGAGGAACTGGCCCGCGAGGTGCGCCGCCTCCAGGTCAGCGGGGCGACCGCGATCAAGCATCTGGAGTTCGTGTGGAACCGGGACCTGTCGGCGTACGACCCGGAAGGCCCGCTCCCCGACGTCGACCCCCTGGTCAGCGAGGACCACATCTCCCGGGGCCGTGCCCAGGTGCGCATGTACCGCGACCCGCTGGCCATCGCCCGCGAGTGGCGCGAGCTGGCCGAGGCGAACAAGTGGTCCATCCGCGACCTGGTCATCAACACCGGCAACCGCCAGACCTTCGTCGGCTCCCCGGCCACGGTGGCGCGAACCATCGACGACTTCGTGCAGGCCGACGCCAGCGACGGCTTCATCCTCGTCCCGCACATCACCCCCGGCGGCCTCGACCCGTTCGCGGACAAGGTGGTCCCGCTGCTCCAGGAGCGCGGCGTGTACCGCACCGACTACGAGGGCACCACCCTCCGCGACCACCTCGGCCTCTCCCACCCGGACGAGGGGCGCCGCGAGCGGGCGGCGTCGTGAGGTTCGTCCGTACGCGATCGCTTCGACGCGGCCCCGCCTCGTCGCCGCGCCGGTAGCGGACACCTTCCCCGCGTACACGACCACGCGCTCGTCCCCGGCGGTGGTGATCATGTGTGTTCCCCGCACTGGTGGCCGGCGTGCGCGGGGAGGGTGAGGCGGTCAAGGAGCCGGCGGCCGGCCGGTCCGGCGCTGGGTCCACAGCGGGGCGAGGCCGCTCGCGGCTGCCCGCGTCGACGGTGATCACGGCGTCGGGGTCGCCGCCGTCGGCCGCCACCAGATGGCGGACCATGGCCCGGCCGCGGGGGGTCGGGTTGTAGGCGATGCGGCGCCCGGCGAGGTCCCGGGGGCGGGTGATGCCGGTCGCCGTCGTGGTCTGGATCGCCTCCAGGCCCCGGTGGTTGACGGCCGCCACGGCGATCAGCGGCTGGCCCTGCGCGGCACGGCGGGCGAGCAGCCGGTTGGGCGGGAAGACACCGAAGTCCACCTCGCTCCGGGCCACATACTCCAGCGTGTCCCCGCGCCCCGGGTCCTGCACCACCAGCTCGACGTCCAGACCGGCCTCGGCGAACCAGCCGCGGGCACGGGCGACATAGAAACCGGCGGAATTGGGCCAGGGATGGAAATAGTCGAGCATGACCCGAATATGCGGCATGGGGATACTCCGGACAGTACGCAGGCGTGGCGGAGCCTGGGAGCAAGGGAGGGGAGAGGGGTGAAGGAGAGTCAGTGCGTGCGACAACAACAGGAGGGCGCCGTCGGGGCGTCGGCCACCGAAGACCTCGACTCGACTGCTGCTGTGGACACGTGAACTCCTACGCGGGGCGCCCGAGGCGCGAGTGGTGCGGTCGGCGTCCCCATGGGGACCGCGCTCGACGAGCGGATCCCAGACGCCCTCTCAGCCCAGCCGGGGAGGGGCTCCCGCGTAGATGGCCGAAACCATAACGGCACTCCCCGGACGCTGTGCAAGAGCCGTCCGCGATGTGGGACAGGGATGCCCGGAAGGTAAGACGCCCAGCTCACCGGCGTACCATCGGCCGCCATGACCACCTTCCTGCCCGGCCCCCTGGTCGACGACACCTGGCTCGCCGCCCACCTCGACGACCCGCGTCTGGTCGTCCTGGACGCCACCACCGTGCTGCCCTCACCCCGGCACGACGGCGACTACCGGTGTGCGAGCGGGCGCCCCGGCTGGACCGAGCGGCACATCCCCGGCTCCCGGCACGCGGATCTGACCGGTGACCTCTCGGACCACGACGCGCCGTACCACTTCGCCGTCCCCGCCCCCGACGCCCTGGTGGCCGCCCTCGCACGCCTCGGCGTGGGGGAGGGGAGCGCGGTCGTGACGTACGACAGCGGCGGCGGCATCTGGGCGGCCCGGCTGTGGTGGATGCTCCGGGCGCTCTCCGTCCCGGCGGCCGTCCTCGACGGCGGCCTGGAGGCCTGGGCGGCGGCCGGGCGCCCCCTCGTCGCCGGGGACGACCCGAGCCCGGTGCCGGACGTCATCCCCGTCACCCCGGTGCAGCGCCCCGACCTGTGGACCGGCATCGACGCCGTGGCCGCCATCAGCCGAGGCGAACGCCCCGGCACGCTGGTGTGCGCCCTGCCCGCCGACGGCTACGACGGCACCGCCCCCACCCGCTACAGCCGTCGCGGCCACATCCCCGGCAGCCGCAGCCTCCCCGGCCGCGAACTCCTCGACGCCGACGGGCGGGTCCTGTCCGGCGACCGGCTCGCCGCCAGGGCCGGCGCGGTGCTCGACACCGCCGATTCCCCCGTCGTGCTCTACTGCGGCGGCGGCATCTCGGCCGCGGGCGCCGCGCTGGCGCTCACCCTGCTCGGGCGGACGGACGTGTCGGTGTACGACGGCTCACTGGAGGAGTGGTCCAAGGACCCGGCGCGGCCACTGGAGTCGGGCGCCTGAATGGCGTGGCCGCGGACGTCTCCCTCCCCCGAAGGCGACGTCCGCGGCCGCTCCCCCGGTGCCGGACGGTGGTCCGGACGCCCGCGTGGTGCGGCCGGTGCGCTGTCACCAGCACATGACGGCCGTCTCGCCCGAACCCCACGCGGAGTACAGGCGGACGCGGACGAAGTAGCGGCGGCCCTTGACGAGCCGGACGCCCAGCACGGCGTTGTGCGGGGTGCCCCCGTCGTCCCGGCCGGCGAGGTAGCGCGGCTCCCCGTCGCGCTCCTCGAAGACCACGACGACACTGTCGGCGTCCCCGAAGGTGCCCACGGTGTACTCGCGGGTCTCCGGCGGCTCGACGGTGAAGTCGGCCTGCCCGCCCGGGCCGAGGCCGAGCGGCGCCGAGCGGAACGGTATGAGTGCGGGCGGCCCCGAGGGCTCGGCGGGCGGGTACCAGCGCAGTACGAACTCCTTGTCGGCCGGGGACAGGGAGCCGGGCGGGTGCAGGCCCGCGCGGTACTGCTCCGGCTCCAGGACCAGCCCCGGCCCGAAGGGGTACTCCATGACGGACTGCGGGTCCCACACCGACCCGTTGACCTCGGCCGGGTCCAGCCTGCGCAGGATGTTGGCGTATGTCGTGCCCCGGCTCCAGAAGTTCGGCGGGCCCGCCAGATCGGCGTACACGGCCTCGTCGTCCCAGTGGATCCCGGCGAACGGACTCTGGTGCTCGTGCAGCATGCCGAGCGCGTGCCCGATCTCGTGCAGGGCCGTCCCGCGCTGTCCCGGCGCCGTCAGGTCCCAGCCGAAGTTCATGGTGCGCTCGCCCAGGCCGACCGAGAGCGCGTCCCGGCCCACCGCCGACCAGGAGCCGTCACCGCACTGGAACCCGATGCGCAGCTCCGCCTCCCGCCGGTCGCCGACCTCCGCGAAGACCAGGCCGATACCGAGGTCCTGCCACTCGCGGAAGGCCTCGCGCACGACGTCCTTCTGCTCCTCGGCGCCCGCCCACGGCACCCGGCGGGTCTCCCCGGTCCCCGGGACGGGGATCACCGAGGCGTCGGTGCCGGCGTCGAGGAAGCAGTAGTGCAGGACCGTGCCGTCGACCCACATCCGCCGCCCGCCGGTCAGCGCGCTCAGCCGCTCGGCGGTCAGCCCCGGTGCGAAGGCGGGGGCCGACTGCTGCGGGAGCGAGCAGTAGCGAGCGGTCATGCGCACAGACTGCCGCCGGCCCCGGCCCGGGCGCCTGAGTCGGGGTCTACTCAAGTCACCCTGTATCAGCGGTGAGTAACACGTCTCTCACTGACGTGACGACTTACGAACGGGACGCGCGGGCCCTCGAACTGCCCTGGCCGTTCACCGGCCGGGAGGACGAACTGGAGCTGGTGCGCCGCTCCCTGACCGGCGCACGGCGCGGCATCGTGGTGACCGGGCCGTCCGGCCGCGGCAAGACACGGCTGGTCACCGAGGCCGTTCGGCGCACCGACCGGGCCCGGGTGACCGGGACGCCCGAGACCCGCCGGCTCGACTTCGCCGCGTTCGCGCATCTGCTGCCCGGGGCGGTCTCGCTGCACCGCGCGGTGCACCTGCTGTCCGGCACCCGTCTGCTCGTGGTCGACGACGCCCATCTCCTCGACGACGCCTCCGCCGCCCTGGTCCACCAGCTCGCCGTGCACGGCCGTACCCGCCTCGTGGTGATCGCCGCGGACGACGGCGCCCCGGTGCCCGCCGCCGTGTCCCGGCTGTGGACCGGCGAGCTGCTGCCGCGCCTGGCCCTGGAGCCGCTGCCGCGCGAGGAGACCGCGCGGCTGCTGAGCGTCGGCGCGGGCCGCTCCCCGGAGCCGCTCACGGCGGGCCGGCTGCACCGGCTGTGCCAGGGCGATCTCCGGCTCCTGCGGGACCTGGTGGGGGCACTGCGCGAAGGGGGGCTGCTGACCCCCCTCCCGCCTCCGGCCGGGGGGACCCCGGTCCCGCCTCGCTCGCCCGAGACGGACGAGTGGGCCTGGCGTGGCCCGGTGCCGGTGACCGCCGCCGTACGCGAACGCGTCGCTCCCGCCCTGGAGGGCACCGGCCCCGCCGGGCGCGAGACCCTGGAGCGTCTCGCGTTCGCCGAACCACTGCCCCTGCACCTCGACGACCTGGACCTGGACACCCTGGAACACCTGGAGACCGACGGGCTGGTCCAGGTCGGCGACGAGGGCGCCGTCCGCCTCGCACACCCCCTGCACGGCCCGGTCCTGCGGGCGGGCGCCGGACGGCTGCGCGCCCGGCGGCTCGCCCGCACACCCGAGGACCGCGGCCCGGCCCTGGCGGCCGAACGGGAGGCGCTGGCCCGCCGGATCGCGGAGGCGGACGTACGGGACCTGCCGACACCGGTGGGGGACTGGCTGGTGGGGGAGGGTGTCCCGGTACCGGCCGGGTACGCGGCCGTCCGCGCCCGGTTCGCGCGGTTGCGGGGAGAGGTGCGGGAGGCGGCGGCCTGGGCGCGGGAGGGGCTGCGGGCGACCCCGGACGATCCGGCCTGCCGCGCCGAACTCGACCCGGACGCACGGTTGTCGGAGACGTCCGGCACCGACGACATGTACGCCCTCTACGACGCCGTACGCCTCGGCGTCCCGGAGCGGGCCGCCGGACGCCTGCCGGCCGGCGGGGTGTTCGCCCGGCACGCCGACGCGCTCGCCCGGGGCGACGGTCCGGCCCTGGACAGGACGGCCGAGGCGCTGCGGGAGCGCGGCTTCCTGCTGTTCGCGGCCGAGGCCTACGTACAGGCCGCGCACGCGCACCGCGACCCGAGCGCCGCCCGCACCTCCCGCACCCGCGCGCTCGCCCTCGCCCGCCGCTGCCAGGGCGCGCGCACTCCCGCCCTGTCCGGCCTGGTGCTCGGCGAACTCACCGCACGGCAGCGGCAGATCGTCGCCCTCGCGGCGGCCGGCCTGAGCAACCGGCAGATCGCCGAGCGGCTCACCCTGTCGGTCCGCACCGTCGGCAACCACCTCTACAGCGCCTACGCCCGGCTCGGCGCGAGCGACCGGGGCGAGCTGCCGTGGCTGGTGGAACCGTCGGCCGAGCGCTCGGCGTGACCTGCCGTCAGGCCGCCCCGAACGCCGCGAACGCCCACCCCGTCGCCTGGTGCACCGCGTCCCCGGGCAGCGCCGCCCGGGCGTCGCGGAGGGCCTCGGCGAGGGACAGGCCCGCGTCGAGGCCCTTGTGCAGCGCGAGCATCAGCGGCACCACCGCCGCGTCGTTGACCGGCGCGCTGCTCGCCACCACCCCGGCCGTGCCCAGCGGCAGCAGCGCGGTGACCAGGCCGAGCAGCTCGTCGGCGCCGACCGAGGCGAGCCGCGCGGTGTCGCAGCTGGAGAGGATGATCCGGTACGGGCTGCGGTCGAGGCGTTCGAAGTCGTGCACGATGAGCGGGCCGTCGGCCATCCGCAGGGACGAGAACAGGGGGCTGTCCGCGCGGAACGTGCCGTGCGCGGCGAGATGGGCGAGCGCGGCGCCGTCCAGCTCCTCCAGGACACGCGGCACCTGCGCGTCGTCGCCCTCCAGGACCGTCGCCGTGCCGTAGCGGCCCGCGAGTTCGGGCACCTCGGCACCGCCCGTCGCCAGACCCGGGCCGCGCACCAGGACGGGCCCGCCACCCGGCGGCGGTTCGGTCTCACGGGCGCGCAGCCAACTGCCCGCCGACGGCGACACGCTGAGCACCCGTTCCCTGAGCGACGGCAGCAGCGCCCAGGGCACCCGGTGCAGCGCGCCGGGCGGCACCACCACGACCGGCCCCGGACCCAGGTGCCGTACCGCCCCGGCGAGCAGCAGCTCCTCCAGCCGGCGGCCCGCGGCCTCGACCACCGGCAGCCGGCCCTCCGCCCCCGGGTGGGCGAGCCTGCGCAACCCCGCCTGGACGTGTTCTGCCTCGGCCACCGCCTCCGCGAGCGCCCCGCCCTCGAACCGCCGCACCCGCCCCCGCCCGCACAGCAGCACGTGCACCCGCCCGTCCAGCACGGCCAGTTCGACCAGCCGGGTGTCACCGAGCCGCCCCAGCAGGCGCCCGGGCTCGAAGCGGTCCCCGTAACCGGGCGTCACACCGCGCATGTGCAGGGTGCGGGAGCGGATCTCCCGCTCCAGGCGCCGCTGTTCGCGTTCCAGGGCGGGCACCGGACGGCCGTCCACGCGGGCGGCCTCCGCGCGGGCGGCGATCTCCCGGAACGCGGTCAGGCCGCTGAGCAGGGCCGGGTCGGCGGGCGGCCGGGTGGGCGGCGCGGCCAGCACGGTGGCCCGCCACCGCTCGCTCCACTCCAGCAGCCGCCGCGGGCCGCCCCGGGCCAGGCCCGCCTGCTGGGCCAGCGCCGCCAGCTCCGCGCCCTGGGCCGTGGCCCGGGCCCTGAGCTCCGAGGCGCCCAGCGTCATGCGGTGGTCGTCGAGGACGTCCAGACCGCGACGGCACGCCTCCAGCACACCCCGCCCGGAACCGGCCGCGCGGGCCCTGAGCGCCTGCGCCGCCCAGCCCGTCATCCGCGCCAGCGGCGGCCCGGCCCGTCTGCTGCGGGCGGCCACGGCCAGATGGCGTTCCGCGTCCGCCGTCCAGCCCAGGGCGAGTGCGATCCGGCCCGCGAGCAGCGAGGCCTCCGGCGCGGCGGGCGAACCGAAGGAGGCCAGCTGCTCGGCGACCCCGGCCGCGTCCGCGACCATCCGCCCCGACCGGCGCCCGGCCGCCACCCGCGCCTCGATCAGCACCAGCCGGGCATGCGTCTCCCACCAGGTGCGCCGCTGCCCGGCGAACAGCCGTACGGCGACGGCGGCCCGTGCGATCGCGGTGTGCGCGTCCCCGGCCGAGCGGGCGGCCCGGGCGGCGGCCAGCAGCAGTTCGGCCTTGCGGGTGGACTGCCCGCCGATCTCGTCGAGCGCCGCGATGGCCGCGTCCGCCTCGGCGAGCGCCTCCGGGGCGAGCCCGGCGGCCATCAGCACCTCGCAGCGCCGGATGCACAGCATGAACGTCGGGGTGCCCAGCTTGGCGTACCGCTCCTCGGCCTCGTCGAGCAGACTGAGCGCCGCCGGGATGTCGCCGGACCGGAACGCGGCCAGGCCCCGGCTCTCCACCGCGTCGGCCTTGTCGTGCTCCTGGCCGGTGGTCTCCCACAGCCGCTCCGCCGCCGTGAAGTCGGCGTCCGCCCGCTCCACCGCGCCCAGCGCCAGATGCACGGTGGCCCGCAGGGTCAGCGCCCGCGCCGTCCAGATCACGTCGTCGGCCTGCCGCAGCACCGGTATCGCCCGGCGTACGTCCTCCAGCGCCTCCCGGTGGTGGCCCAGCACCCACCAGACGTACGCCCGGCGGTACAGCACCCGGGCCCGGGTGTGCCCGGTGCCGCGCGCGACCCCGCGCTCGAACGCGGCGAGCCCCTGCCGTGTGCGCCCCGAATGCACCAACGCGACCCCGAGGGTGGCGAGGACGTCCGCCTCCCGGTCGGCCGACTCCGCGCGGGCCGCGAGATCGCGGGCGCGCCGCAAGTGGCCGAGGGCGATCCTCAGGTCGCCGAAGTCCCGGTGCCAGATGCCGATCACCTGGTGGGCGACGGAGGCGTGCGACGGCGACGGATCGGCGTCCAGCACCCGCTGGGCCCCGGCCAGGGCCTCGTTGGGGGCGGCGAACACCATCGGCAGCAGTTCCAGGACCGACGCGTTTCCCGCTGTCACTCCTCGGATGGTAGTGGCCCCGGGACACCCCTCAACACGGTCCGGCGCCGTACGAAGCTGTATCAATGGGCCGCCGCGGGGCTCAGACTGACGACCACCGGCCTCAGGGGGAGGACATGCCATGGCACCTCAGCGATTCCACGAGCAGTTCGAACAGGTCCAGCGCTCGATGCCGGACGTGCCCCTGGCGATGGGGCCGGACGACTCCGCCGAGTTCTTCTACGAGAAGGGCGTGGTCCTCGCCCGCGACGGCGAGGAGGCCCGGCTCGTCGAGGACACGGTCCGTGGTCACTTCACCGAGGCCGCCGGCCTGGTCGCGGACCGGGTGCGCCGGGTGAGCCCCGAGACCAACCGGACCGGCGTCACCCGCATCCGGGTCGGCGACCCGGGCGAGGGGGGCCGCGGCGGCGACCACACCGTGGCGCACGCGCTGCGGGCGCTGCGCGAGCACGAGGGACGCCAGGGGCGCCGGCTCGTCAGCCGCAACCACGTGGTGTCCATCGCGGTCAACGCCTGCCCCGGTGACGAACCGGTGCCCGCCCCCCTCAGCGAGCCGTCCAACCCGGCGGCGGACGGTACGCCGTACGACCCGGACACCGCCGTCGGCGTCCTCGTCGTCGACACCGGCCTCATGCACGACTACCGGTCCTGCCCGCTGCTCGCCCACACCGACGGCGACGGCCAGGTCCGGGAGACCGACGGCGGGGGCGTCCTCAGGCAGTACGTCGGCCACGGCACCTTCATCGCCGGGCTGGTCGCGGCCGTCGCGCCCAACACCGACGTCACCGTCCGGGGCACCCTCGACGACGCCGGCGCCATCCTGGAGTCCGACTTCGGTGCCAGGCTCTTCGAGGCCGTCGACCGGGGCGGCTGGCCCGACATCATCAGCCTCTCCGCCGGCACCTCCAACGGCCGCACCGACGGCCTGCTCGGCGTCGACGCCTTCATGCGCGAACTGCGCGAGCAGGCCACCCTGTTGGTGGCGGCGGCCGGCAACAACGCCAGCGCCACCCCGTTCTGGCCCGCCGCCTACGCCACCCTGCCCGGGTACGAGGACGCGGTGCTCTCGGTCGGCGCGCTGCGCGGCGACGGCGAGTTCGGCGCCTGCTTCACCAACCACGGCCCCTGGGTGCGGGTGTACGCGCCCGGCGAGCGGCTCACCAGCGCCCTCACCGGCTTCGACGCGCCCGTGCCGTACGTGTACCAGCACTCCACCTACGACGCCTGCCGGTACGGCTTCGCCTACGCCTGCACCTGCCAGTACCCGAGCCACACCGGCGTGCTGACCGAGGAGCGGGCGACCACCTCGGGCAAGCCGGACCAGGTGATGTTCGAGGGGTTCGCGCAGTGGAGCGGGACCTCGTTCGCCACTCCGGTCGCCGCCGGACTGGTCGCCGCCCACATGACGGCGCACAAGGAGCGCGACCCGCGCGCGGCACGCAGGCAACTGCTGGAGTCCAGCACCGAGTACGCGGAAGTGCGCGGGGCGCACGTACCGGCGCTGAGGCCACCCACCTGGCGCCCGGTCCCCGTCGCGCGACTGGCTCCTGGCGTATGAGGACGGAATGCGTCCCCTCCGCGGCGTACGATGACTTGCCGTACACGAGGGGTGGAACCGTGGACCGAGCAGATGTCGGCGCGCTGGTCCGGTCAGCCGTCGACGGCGACGCGGCGGCCTGGAAGGCGCTCGTGGAGGGGCTGAGTCCGCTGGTGTGGTCCGTCGTGCGCGCGCACCGGCTCTCCGACGCCGACTGCGCCGAGGTCTACCAGACCGTGTGGTTCCGCTTCGCCCAGCACCTCGGCCGGATCCGGGAGCCGGAGAAGGCGGGGTCGTGGCTGGCGAGCACCGCGCGGCACGAGTGCCTGAAGGTGATCAAAGGGCTGACCCGGTTGATGCCGACGGACGATCCGCAGGTCCTGGACCGGGTCAGCGAGGACCGTACGCCGGAGCAGTCGCTGCTGGACTCGGAGGAGGCGGCGGCCGAGGCCGAGCGGATCCGGCGGCTGTGGCAGGAGTTCGAGGAACTGGGCGAGCGCTGCCGCCAGTTGCTGCGTGTCCTGATGGCCTCGCCACCGCCCAGCTATCTGGAGGTCTCCGCCGCCCTGGGCATCGCGGTCGGCAGTATCGGACCCCTGCGCCAGCGCTGTCTGCGCCGGCTGCGGGCACGGCTCGACGCACGAGGGGCGGTGTGAGCGGCATGCACGAGGAGGACCTCCCGACGGAAGAGCCCTTCGACGAGGCCGGGTTCGACGGCGGACCGCTGGAGGAGGAGCTGCGCCAGGCCGCCGCCATCCTCGACCCCGTCCCCGCCGAACTGCGCCAACTGGCCATCGACGCGTACGTGTTGCACGACCTGGACGCCCGTGTCGCCGAGCTCACGTTCGACTCCCTGGTCGACGCCCTCCCGGTCCGCGGCGCGACGGACGTGCCGCGGATGCTCACCTTCCGCGCCGGTGACCTGACCGTAGACGTCGAGGTCACCGGCGACGGTCTGCTGGGCCAGCTCCTGCCCCCGCAGCCCGCCCGCATCGAGGTACTCGGCGGCCCGCAGACGGCCACCCCCCTCGCGGCGGACCCCCTGGGCCGCTTCACCAGCGACACCCTCCCCGGGGGCCCCTTCGCCCTGCGACTGCAAGCCGGAGCGGACGTCATCATCACGGAGTGGCTACGGGCCTGACGACCCGCCCGCGGCCGACCGCCCGACCCACGGCCGCGGGCACGCGACCCGGCTCCGGCCCACCGGCGCTCCGACCGGGGCTTCGGGGTGGGCCGCGTCGGCATCGGGGTGGTCGGTGGCCCGTAGGCGGCGGTCCGGGGCGCGGTGGACGCCATGGGGCGGTTCGCCACTGACGCGCTGCCCCGCGGCCGGTACCCGTTCCGGGCGCGGGTGTCAGCCGGGGATGCCGTCGAGCACGGTGGCCAGCGCCGACGCCAGGTGGGAGAGGCCTGCTCCGGCGGGGCCGCCGGGCTCGGACATATAGGTGTCCCGCCGGATCTCCACCATCAGGGCGCTGACGCGTGGCTCGGTGCCGTAGAACTCCAGGGGGACGTACGCGCCGCTGAAGGGGCTGTCCAGGCCCGTCTCGCCGCACTCCGCGAACGCCTTGCGGGCCCGTTCCGCGAGCTCCGGTGGTGTGTGGAAGGCATCGGTGCCCAGGCAGACCGGCGGGCGGGGCCCGGCGCCGTGCAGTTCGTAGGGCAGCGCCTCGGTGGGATAGGAGTGCACGTCGATCACGACGGCCCGGCCGGTCGCGGCCAGCCGTCCGGCCACCGCATCCGTCATGGCCCGGGCGTACGGCCCGAAGTACCGGTCGATCAGCGGCCCGGCGTCGACGTCGTCGGGGCGCAGCGGAGCCCGGTGCGTGGTCCGCGTGTACACGGCGCCCATCCCGACGGCGAGCATCTCCTCCCGCTCGTCCGGGAACCGCTCCGGGTCGACGACCAGCCGTGACAGCCGGTTGACGAACCGCCAGGGCGTCACCCCGGCCAGCCCGGCCGCCGCCTCGGCGAGCTCCGCGGTGTGCGCGTCCGTGATGTGGTCCAGCTCCCGCTCCAGCGCCGCGTCGTCCAGCAGGATCCCCGCCCGCACGGCCTCCGGGATCGCCCGCGCCGAGTGCGGTACGTGCAGGATCACGGGCGAGTCGTCGGCACCGGGCAGGAGCTCGAACGACGGCGGGGCCAAGGACACTTGGTCTCTCCAGGGGCGAGTGGCGGGAGGGACGACCGCGCCCCGGCCGGGCGGTGCCGGCCGGGGCGGGATCGGTTACGGGAACGGCTCGTGGACCGCGCGCGTCAGCTGAGGGACGCGAGCGCCTCGTTCCAGGTGGCCGACGGGCGCATGACCGCATCCGCCTTGGCCTTGTCGGGCTGGTAGTAGCCGCCGATCTCGGCCGGGGAGCCCTGGACGGCGACCAGCTCGTCGACGATCTTCTGCTCGTTGGCGGCGAGCGTCTCCGCGAACGCCGCGAACGCCTTGGCGAGGTCCGCGTCGTCGGTCTGCCGGGCCAGCTCCTGCGCCCAGTACAGGGACAGGTAGAAGTGGCTGCCGCGGTTGTCGATGCCGCCGACGCGACGGGTCGGGGACTTGTCCTCGTTGAGGAAGGTCGCCGTGGCGCGGTCGAGGGTGTCGGCGAGGACCTGGGCGCGGGCGTTGCCGGTGGTCTTCGCGTACTGCTCGAAGGACGGCACCAGGGCGAAGAACTCGCCCAGGGAGTCCCAGCGCAGGTAGTTCTCCTTGACCAGCTGCTGGACGTGCTTCGGCGCGGAGCCGCCGGCGCCCGTCTCGAACAGGCCGCCGCCCGCCATCAGCGGGACGACCGACAGCATCTTGGCGCTGGTGCCCAGCTCCAGGATCGGGAACAGGTCGGTCAGGTAGTCGCGGAGCACGTTGCCGGTGACGGAGATGGTGTTCTCGCCGCGGCGGATGCGCTCCACCGACAGCTTGGTGGCCTCCACCGGGTTGAGGATCCGGATGTCCAGGCCCTCGGTGTCGTGCTCCTGCAGGTACTGCTCGACCTTGGCGATCAGGTTGGCGTCGTGGGCGCGGGTCTCGTCCAGCCAGAACACCGCCGGGTCGCCGGTGGCGCGGGCGCGGGTGACGGCCAGCTTCACCCAGTCCTTGATCGGGGCGTCCTTGGTCTGGCAGGCGCGGAAGATGTCGCCGGCCGAGACCGTCTGCTCCAGGACCACGTTGCCGGCCTGGTCGACCAGGCGGACCGTACCGGTGGTCGCGATCTCGAAGGTCTTGTCGTGGCTGCCGTACTCCTCGGCCTTCTGCGCCATGAGGCCGACGTTCGGGACGGAGCCCATGGTGGACGGGTCGTAGGCACCGTTGGCGCGGCAGTCCTCGATCACGGCCTGGTAGACGCCGGAGTAGGACGAGTCCGGCAGGACCGCGAGGGTGTCGGCCTCCTGGCCGTCCGGGCCCCACATGTGGCCGGAGGTGCGGATCATGGCCGGCATGGAGGCGTCGACGATGACGTCGGACGGCACGTGCAGGTTGGTGATGCCCTTGTCGGAGTCGACCATGGCCAGCGCGGGGCCCTCGGCGAGCTCGGCGTCGAAGGAGGCCTTGATCTCTTCGCCGTTCGGCAGGGCCTCGAGGCCCTTGAAGATGCCGCCCAGACCGTCGTTCGGGGTCAGACCGGCCGCGGCGAACGTCTCGCCGTACTTCGCGAACGTCTTCGGGAAGAACGCGCGCACCACGTGACCGAAGACGATCGGGTCGGAGACCTTCATCATCGTGGCCTTCAGGTGCACGGAGAAGAGCACGCCCTCCTCCTTGGCCCGGGCGACCTGCGCCGTGAGGAACTCGCGCAGGGCGGCGACGCGCATCACGGAGGCGTCGACGACCTCGCCCTCGAGGACCGGCACGGACTCGCGCAGCACGGTGGTGGAGCCGTCGTCGCCCTTCAGCTCGATGCGCAGCGCACCGGCCTCGGAGATCACGGCGGACTTCTCGGTGGAACGGAAGTCGTCCACGCCCATGGTCGCCACGTTGGTCTTGGACTCAGAGGTCCAGGCGCCCATGCGGTGCGGGTGGGTCTTGGCGTAGTTCTTCACCGAGGCGGGGGCGCGGCGGTCGGAGTTGCCCTCGCGCAGGACCGGGTTGACGGCGGAGCCCTTGATCTTGTCGTAGCGGGCGCGGATCTCGCGCTCCTCGTCCGTCTTCGGGTCGTCCGGGTAGTCCGGCAACGCGTAGCCCTTGCCCTGCAGTTCGGCGATCGCGGCCTTCAGCTGCGGGATGGACGCCGAGATGTTCGGCAGCTTGATGATGTTGGCCTCGGGCGTCTTGGCCAGCTCGCCCAGCTCCGACAGGGCGTCCGGGATGCGCTGGCCCTCGTCCAGGTACTCCGGGAACACCGCGATGATGCGCCCGGCCAGCGAGATGTCGCGAGTCTCCACGTCGACACCGGCCTGCGAGGCGTACGCCTGGATCACCGGCAGGAACGAATGCGTCGCCAGGGCCGGGGCCTCGTCTGTGTAGGTGTAGATGATGGTCGAGTCAGTCACCGGGTGCTCCGCTCCACGTCTGCAACATTGCTCGACATCAAGATATCTCGTGGCGGCTGTCCGTTCGACAGGGGTCCGCCCACACGCCGGGATCACATCGGTGTCGCCCAGGGGCAACCGAGGGGGCCGATTCTGCGGTCCAGAAGGTAGATCGCCCACTGCCCCGGCGGCCGGACCGACCACCCGGCCGCCCCAGCGAAAGCGGACCATGAGATATCGCACCAGAGTGACGGCCCCCGCGGTCGCCCTGCTCGGCACGGCCACCGCACTGACCGCGGGCTCCGCCGCCCACGCCGCCGCCCGCACCGGCGGCGACCCGGCGGCCCCGGGCCCGGAGACCCTCGGCGACCCCGTCTTCCCCGACCTCGGCAACGACGGCTACCGCGTCTCCTCGTACGACCTCGACCTCGCGTACGACCCCACGACCGGGCTGGTCGACGCGACCGCGACCCTGGGGATCCGCACCGACCGGCCGCTGACCCGGTTCTCGCTCGACGCGCTCGGCCTGGACATACGCTCCATACGCGTCGACGGGTGCCGGGCCGACTTCGAGCAGGTGGACGAGAAACTGCGGATCACCCCCGCCAAGGCCCTGCGGGCGAAGGACCGGGTCACGGTGTGCGTGGCGTACTCCGCCGACCCGCGCCGCAGCCTCCCGCACACCGGCTGGGTCGTCACCCCCGACGGGTTCGCGGTGTGCGGCCAGCCGGACTCCGCGCACACCGTCTTCCCGTGCAACGACCACCCGTCGGACAAGGCGGACTTCACCTTCCGGATCACCGTGCCGGACGGGCTGCGCGGGGTCGCGAACGGCCTGCTGGTCCGTACCGAGCACCTGTCCGGGGACCGTACGGCGTACACGTACCGCTCCCGCTCCCCGATGGCCACCGAGCTGGTCCAGATCACCGTCGGCGACTACGTGGTCAAGGAGCGGCAGGGTCCGCACGGGCTGCCCCTGCGCGATGTGGTGCCCACGGCCCGCGCCGCCGCCCTCGAACCGGCGCTCACCCTCACCCCCGGCCTGGTGGAGTGGCTGGAGGCCCGCCTGGGCGCCTACCCCTTCGAGACGTACGGCCTGCTGCCGTGCAACTCCGACGACCCGAAGGCCTTCGACTTCACCGGCCTGGAGACCCAGACCCTCACCCTGTACAAGCCGAACTTCCTGCTCCAGGAGGAGAAGAAGATCGGCTCGCACATGATGCACGAGCTGGTCCACTCCTACTTCGGCAACAGCGTCAGCCCCGCCACCTGGGCCGACCTCTGGCTGAACGAGGGCCACGCCGACTTCTACGGGCTGCTGTACCGCTACGAGCGCGGCTGGGCCGACTCCCTGGGACTGACCACCATGGAGGCCCGGATGAAGGACACCTACGCCCGCGGCGACCAGTGGCGCCACGACTCGGGCCCGGTCGCCGCGCCCAATGCCGTCAACCTCTTCGACAGCCAGCGCTACGTGGGCGGGGTCCTCGTCCTGTACGCGTTCCGGCAGCTGGTCGGCGAGGACGTCTTCCACGCGGTCGAGCGCGCCTTCCTGCAGTGCTTCCGGAACTCCTCGGCCTCCACCGAGGACTACATCGCCGTCGCCTCGCGCGTCTCCGGCCAGGACCAGTCCGGCTTCCTGCGGGACTGGCTCTACGGCACCAAGACCCCACGCATGCCCGGCCACCCCGACTGGACGGTCACCCCCGTGACCCCGTCCCTGGCGGCGCCGCACAGCCTGCGCGGCGGCCACTACCACGACAACTCGGCCACGCTCTAACCCTCGCCGGTCATCTCGCGCTCGATCCAGCGGCAGATGACGGCCACCACGTAGGCGCGCTCCACGCGGCTCAGCTCCCGCCCCTTGGGGATCCCGTGCCAGCGCTGGAGGCACGTACGGCAGCACGTCGCGGTGGCGTGCTGGGCGACGAAGACCGGGTGACCGCGGTACGGCGTCTGCCTGCCGTCCTTGTACGGCTCGGCCGGCGCCAGCCGCCTGGCGATCAGGTCATAGGCGTGCCATCGCATCGTGCCCGGGCCACCGAGCTCCGCGGTGGCCCGCTCCCGCCCGCGCAGATGGAATCCGGCCCGGAACGGATGGCGCGCGATCGCGTCCAGCCGCTGGTCGAGCACGGCGGCCGGCGGATCGGGAACCGGGGAGTCGGAGGCAGAGCCCATGCTGCCTCCAGCGTACGGTGACCGGTCCCACGACCACGGAGGCGCCGACCCGGCGGCGCCCGTGACCGGGCAGGGGCGCGTGGCGCACAGGGACGTACGCCGGGCCCCCGGCCGCGCCGCAGCCCCGCCACCGGCGAGAGAGGCCAAGCCCTGCCGGGCGGCTCCGCGGGCGGTGTGCGGCGGGGCGATTGCGGCCCGGGCGGGCGTTGCCGGGGCCGTGAGCGTCGGCGTCCGGCGTGGCCTGCCTGGCAGCGGCATCACTGGGCAAGGGGCGTGGGTCCGGAGATGCCGGGCTGCCCCGGGCGGCTCTGCGGGCGGTGAGGCTGCGGCCCGGGCGGGCGTCGCCGGGCCGTCGGCGTCGGCGTCCGTCTCGCTTGTGCCCGGCAGCGGTGCCGCCGGGCGGGGGCGGCGCCGACGTGGACGGGCGTCGCCAGGGCCGGTGAGCCTCAGCGCCTGGTGTCGGTTGCCCGGAATGGGCATCGCCGGGCAAGGGGCGTCGGCCCCGCCGACATCGTGTGGCCGGTGGGTCGCGGCCGGGATCGGTGCCATTGGGGCCGTGGGTGTCGGCGTCCGCGTCACCGGGCAGGGGGCGCAGGCGTGCAGATGCCGGGCCGCCTCGGGTGTCCGACGGGGTCAGCCGCTGATTCCGGGGTTCGAGGTCGCGTCCTCGGGGCTGCGCTGCTGGGGTATCACCACCGTGCCCTGCTGGAGGGCGACCGTGCGGGTGGGGGCCGGGATGCGGATGCCCTCCTCGCGGTAGCGGCGGTGCAGGCGCTTGATGAACTCGTGCTTGATCCGGTACTGGTCGCTGAACTCGCCGACGCCGAGGATGACCGTGAAGCCGATGCGGGAGTCGCCGAAGGTGTGGAAGCGGATGGCGGGCTCGTGGTCGGGGACGGCGCCGGTGATCTCGGTCATCACCTCGGCGATGACCTCCGTGGTGACGCGCTCCACATGGTCGAGGTCGCTGTCGTAGCTCACCCCGACCTGCACCAGGATGGTCAGCTCCTGCTCCGGGCGCGTGAAGTTGGTCATGTTGCTCTTCGCCAGCTCCCCGTTGGGGACGACGACCAGGTTGTTGGAGAGCTGGCGGACCGTCGTCTGGCGCCAGTTGATGTCCACGACGTAGCCCTCCTCACCGCTGCTCAGCCGGATGTAGTCGCCGGGCTGCACGGTCTTGGAGGCGAGGATGTGGATGCCCGCGAAGAGGTTGGCGAGGGTGTCCTGCAGGGCCAGGGCGACCGCCAGACCGCCCACGCCGAGGGCGGTGAGCAGGGGCGCTATGGAGATGCCCAGGGTCTGCAGCACCACCAGGAACCCGATCGCCATGACCAGGACGCGGGTGATGTTGACGAAGATCGTGGCCGACCCGGCGACACCGGAGCGGGACTGGGTGACGCTCTGCACCAGACCGGCGACCACCCGGGCCGCCGACAGGGTCACCACGAAGATCAGCAGCACCTGCAGGGACTGGCTGGTGTGGTGCTGGACGCTCCGGGTCAGCGGCAGCGCCGCCGCCGCGCCGGCCGCCCCGGCCGCGATCGCCGCCCACGGCACCACCGTGCGCAGCGCGTCCACGACCACGTCGTCGCCGCTCCACTTGGTGCGCTTGGCGTGCTTCGCCAGCCAGCGCAGCAGTGTGCGCGAGGAGAAGGCGACCAGCAGGCCCGCCGCCAGGGCGATGCCGGCCAGGATCAGATCGTCCAGGGTCAGCGCGCGGTTCACCGGTCACCTCCGGGGCGGGAAGCTGCGGCGAACGGCGTCGCCGGCGGCCCAGTGTGAAGAATCGTCACGTTGTCACCTGCTCGTTTCCGGGATGTGCGGTGGCGCCGGCCGGTACGACGTCGACGACCGGCGCGACTGTTCATCCTGCCGTATCCACGGCGGCAGTTCGTACGCGCTGCGCGACGAACGGGCCATGAGCGCGGCGAGTTGCCCGCCCCTCAGATGACCTTCAGCCGTACCAGCGCCCCGAGCGTCAGCGCCCCCGGCACCAGCGGTACCCACACGGTGATGATCCGGTAGGCGAGGACCACGGCGGTGGCCACGGCCGCCGGACCGCCCACCGCGACCAGGGCCACGATCAGCGCGGCCTCGACGGAGCCGAGCCCGCCCGGCGTCGGGACCAGTGCCACCGCGACCGTCGCCGCCAGATAGGCCAGCGCCATGTGCGCCGCCGGCACCGGCAGCCCCAGCGCCCGCCCCACCGAGGCCAGCCCGGCCGCCTGCAGCGCGGGAAACGCCAGCGACCCGCCCCACAGGGCCAGCGCCCGGGCCGGGCAGGCGTGCACCGACCGCGCCTCGCCCAGCGCGGTGCGAAGGAAGGAGAGAACGGCCGTGCGCAGCCGTCGTACGAGCATCAGCGCGCCCGCCGCCACCAGCAGCACGGCACCGGCGCCCAGCAGCAGCGGGCCCAGCGCCCCGGCGGGGAGCAGGCCGGCCGGCCGCAGCGCGTCGGGGAAGGCGATCAGCAGCGCGGCCAGCAGGGCCAGCCGGCCGACGCACTCCGCGAGCAGGTAGAGCGCGAGGGCGGCCGAGGAGCGGGCGAGCGGCACCCCGCACACGGTCATGAACCGCAGGTTCACCGCGCTCGCGCCGAGCCCGGTCGGCAGCAGGTGGTTGGCGGCGCCGGCCGCGAACTGGGTGGCCAGCAGCCGCCGCTTGGGCAGTGACTGCACCACGGCGCCCTGCCGGGTGAAGGCGGCGGCGACCCAGGTCAGACAGGTCGCGCCGGCCGCGGCCAGCAGCCACGGCCAGGACGCCGTCCGCAGCTGGCCGAAGCCCTCGGCGAGCACGGAGCGGTGCCGCACCGCGGCCACGGTGACGAGAAGGAGCGGGACCAGGCACAGGGCCTGGCGGACGGGGACGCGTCGGGGGAGTCGTCCCGGGCGGAGTTCGGGGAGTTGTACCGCTGTCACATCCGCAGAGGTTTTCCACGCCGCGTCAACGCCGGATGGCGCGGGCACGGCCGGCGGCTTACGGACGGGAAGCGGATGAGGGGGAAGCTGCGGGGGAGGGGTCATCGGGTCCTTCCTGCGAGGGGACGGCGGGCGGACATTGACCTCAACGGAGCTTGAGGTTCTACGTTCTCTCCCATGAGCATGGAAACCACAGCGTGGACACAGTTGCACAGTGTCATGAACGCCCAGCAGGAGCGCCGCCCCTTCGCCCGGGCGACCCTGCGCCGCATCGCCGCCTTCGCCCGCCCGCACCGCCGCCGCATCGCCTGGTTCGTACTGCTCGGGGTGGTGACCGCGCTGCTGGCCGTCGCGACCCCCGTGCTCGCCGGCCGCGTCGTGGACGCGATCGTGTCGGACGGCGAGGAGAGCACGGTCGTACGCCTGGCCGTGCTCATCGCCCTGATCGCCCTGGCCGAGGCCGCCCTCGGCGTCTTCAGCAGACGGCTCTCGGCGACGCTCGGGGAGTCGCTCATCCTCGATCTGAGAACGGCTGTGTTCGATCATGTGCAGCGCATGCCGGTCGCGTTCTTCACACGCACTCGTACGGGGGCGCTCGTCTCCCGTCTCAACAACGACGTCATCGGCGCCCAGCGCGCCTTCAGCAACACCCTCTCCGGCGTCGTCAGCAACATCGTCACGCTGCTGCTCACCCTCGCCGTGATGCTCACCCTGTCCTGGCAGATCACCCTGCTCGCGCTGGTGCTGCTCCCGGTGTTCGTGGTGCCCGCGCGCCGGATGGGCAGCCGGATGGCCCGGATGCAGCGGGAGGCGGCGGCCCTCAACGCGGCGATGGGCACCCGGATGACCGAGCGGTTCTCCGCCCCCGGCGCCACCCTGGTCAAGCTGTTCGGGCGCCCCGAGGAGGAGTCGGCCGAGTTCGCGGCCCGCGCCGCCCGGGTCCGGGACATCGGCATCCGTACGGCGACCGCCCAGTCGGCCTTCATCACCGCCCTGACCCTGGTGTCGTCCCTGGCCCTCGCCCTGGTCTACGGCCTCGGCGGCTGGTTCGCGCTGCGCGGCCACCTGGAGCCCGGCGCGGTGGTGTCCCTGGCGCTGCTGCTGACCCGGCTGTACGCGCCGCTCACCGCGCTCGCCGGGGCCCGCGTCGAGATCATGAGCGCACTCGTCAGCTTCGAGCGGGTCTTCGAGGTGCTCGACCTGAAGCCGCTCATAGCGCAGAAGCCGGACGCCCGCGACGTGCCCGAGGGGCCCGTGGCGGTGGAGTTCGACGGCGTCCGCTTCGGCTACCCGGCCGCCGACAAGGTCTCCCTCGCCTCCCTGGAGGAGGTCGCGACCCTTGACGGCCGCGGCGGCGCCGAGGTCCTGCACGGTGTCACCTTCCGCGCCGAACCAGGGCAGACCGTCGCCCTGGTCGGCTCCTCCGGCGCCGGCAAGTCGACCGTCGCCCAGCTGCTGCCGCGCCTGTACGACGTCGACGAGGGCGCCGTCCGGGTCGGCGGCGTCGACGTCCGCGACCTGACCGCCGCCTCCCTGCGCGCCACCCTCGGCATGGTCACCCAGGACGGCCACCTCTTCCACGACACCGTCCGGGCCAACCTGCTGCTGGCCCGCCCCGACGCGGACGACGACGAACTCTGGGACGCGCTCGGCCGCGCCCGTCTCGACGAGGTCGTACGCTCCCTGCCCGACGGCCTGGACACGGTGGTCGGCGAACGCGGCTACCGCCTCTCCGGCGGCGAGCGGCAGCGGATGACCATCGCCCGGCTGCTGCTGGCCCGGCAGCGCGTCGTCATCCTCGACGAGGCCACCGCCCACCTGGACAACACCTCCGAGGCGGCCGTGCAGGAGGCCCTCACGGAGGCGCTGCGGGACCGTACCGCCCTGGTGATCGCCCACCGCCTGTCCACCGTCCGGGCCGCCGACCTGATCCTGGTCGTCGAGGCGGGGCACATCGTGGAGCGGGGCACGCACGAGGAACTCCTGAGCGCCGGCGGCCGGTACGCGCAGCTGTACCGCACCCAGTTCGAGAAGCGGGACGCCGAGACCGGGGCCGAGGTGCCGGCCGGGGCGTGACCGGCGCCGGGCTGGGCACCCGAGGACGGGTCAAGTACGTGCCCGTACACCCGACTTGGGAGGCAGACATCGTGTCGAAAGCGCAGATCGGAAGTGCCGTGGCCACGCTCGTCCTCGCCGCCGGACTGGCCGGCTGCGGCAGCGAGGACGGCTCCGGGGCGGGCGGCGACGCGAAGAGCGGGGCGAGCGCGACGCCGAAGGCACAGGCCGTCCAGGACGCCTACCGCAAGACCGTGGCAGCGGACACCGCCAGGATGACGGTGAGCACCAAGGCCGTCGCCGACGGGCAGGCCGTCACCGCGCACGGCAGCGGCGTGGTGGACCTGGCCGAGGGCGCCAGCCGGATGACGCTCACCTCGCAGGGCACCGAGATCGAGCAGCGCGTCGTCGACGGCGTGGTCTACCAGAAGCCGTCCGGCGGGCAGCGGGGCACCGTACCCCACGGCAAGACCTGGATGAAGATCGACCTCGCCCGGCTCGCCCGCTCCGGCTCCGCCGGGCGGACCGGGGCCAGTGACCCCGCCGAGCCGCTGCGCTACCTCAAGGGCGTCGGCTCCCGGGACGTCACCCGCCTCGGCACCCAGACCATCGACGGCACCCGCACCACCCACTACCGCGTGGCGGTGCCCGTGTCGGCGCTGGCCTCCGGCGGCACCGGCCAGGCCGCGGAACTCCGGCGGCAGCTGGGCAGGTCCTCACTGCCGGTCGACCTGTGGCTGGACGACCGGGGGCGCCTCAGGCAGGAGAGCGTCCGCCTGTCCCTGCACCCCCTCAAGGACCGGACGCCGGGCAAGCGCGACACCCAGGTGGTGAGCACCACCGTCCTGCGGTTCACGGACTTCGGTACGAAGGTGAGCGTCGCGACGCCCCCAGCCTCGGACACCGCCGACATCACCGGCCGGCTGACCAAGGCGGGCGGCTCCGCGCAGACCGGCTGAGCACGGCCGAACGCGCTCCCGAGGTGCCGGAACGTGTCAGGTGCCGCAGCCTGGATACGCGGTCAGCACGGCAGCACGGCCCGTCCGGAAGGTCAGCCACCCCATGGGCAGCGAGACGCACGACGAGATCCCCGAGATCCCAGACGACGCGACCGGACCGGCGCGCACCGCGCCACCGGCCCCGCACCACTCGGAAGTCACCCTCCGGGTGAACGGAAAACCCCACACCCTCCTCGTCGACCACCGGCGCGCCCTGCTGGACCTCCTGCGCGAGGACCTCGACCTCACCGGAGCCAAGAAGGGCTGCGACCACGGCCAGTGCGGCGCCTGCACGGTCCTGGTCGACGGGCGCCGGATCAACAGCTGCCTGCTGCTCGCCGTCACCCTCGACGGCAGCGAGGTCACCACCGTCGAGGGCCTCGCGGGCGACGGCGAGGAGGAACCGCACCCCCTGCAACGGGCCTTCCTGGACCGCGACGCCTTCCAGTGCGGGTACTGCACACCGGGCCAGATCTGCTCCGCCGTGGGCGCCCTGGCCGAGGCCGCGGCCGGTCACCCCTCCCACGTCACCGACCCCGCGGCCCCCTCCGGCCGGCCCGTGCAGCTGGACCGGGCGGAGATCCGCGAACGGCTCAGCGGCAACCTCTGCCGCTGCGGGGCCTACCCGCGCATCGTCGAGGCCGTGGAGGACGTGAACCGGTGAAGTCCTTCGGATACGTACGGGCCCGCAGCGTCGAGGAGGCCGCCGAGGCGTACGCCGCGCACCCCGGCGCCCAGTACCTCGGCGGCGGCACCAACCTGGTCGACCTGATGAAACTGGGCGTGGCCCGGCCGGACGTCCTCGTCGACGTCAGCCGCCTGCCCCTGGACACGGTCCAGGAGCTGCCCGACGGCTCGCTGCGGGTCGGCGCCACGGTCCGCAACAGCGACCTCGCGGCCCACCCGCTGGTCCGCGACCGCTACCCCGCGCTGTCCCAGGCACTGCTCGCGGGCGCCTCCGGCCAGCTGCGCAACGCCGCCACCACCGGCGGCAACCTGCTGCAGCGCACCCGCTGCCCCTACTTCCAGGACCTGTCCAAGCCCTGCAACAAACGCGAGCCCCACACCGGCTGCGCCGCCCGCGACGGCGTGCACCGCGACCACGCGGTCCTCGGCCACTCCCCGCACTGCATCGCCACCCACCCCTCCGACATGGCGGTCGCCCTCACCGCCCTCGACGCCCACGTCGAGCTGTACGGCGCCGAGGGCAGCCGGAGCGTTCCGGTGGCCGACTTCCACCGGCTGCCCGGCGACCACCCGGAGCGGGACACCGAGATCCGGCCCGGCGAACTGATCACCGGCGTGGTGCTCCCGGCCGCCACCGCGGGGGCCCCCTCCGCCTACCGCAAGGCCCGCGACCGGGCCTCGTACGCCTTCGCGCTCGCCTCCGTCGCCGTGCTGCTGCGGGTGACCGACGGCGTGGTCACCCAGGTCGGCCTGGCCTTCGGCGCCCTCGCGCACCGGCCGTGGCGGGCCCGGCTGGCGGAGGAGGCCCTGCTGGGCGCCGCCGCCACCCAGCCCGCCTTCGAGGGCGCCGTCGACCTCGAACTCGACGCCGCCGAGCCGCTGCGCGACAACGCCTACAAGGTGCCCCTCGCCCACAACCTCGCCCTGGACGTCCTGACCAGGCTCGCGCCGGCCCCCGCCAGGAGCTGAACCGGAATGTCACAGGAGAACACCATGGCCCCCACCGGCAGCGCCCTGGGCGCCCCGGCCGAACGCCGGGAAGGCCGGGAGAAGGTCACCGGCCAGGCCCGCTACGCGGCCGAGCACCCCCTGCCCGGCCGCGCCCACGCCTGGCCCGTGCCCGCCACCGTCGCCCGCGGCCGGGTCACCGCGATCGACCCGGCCGCCGCCCGCGAGGTCCCCGGCGTCCTGACCGTCCTCACCCACGAGAACGCCCCCCGGCTCGCCGAACCGGAGGACGCCACCCTCGCCGTCCTGCAGAACCCCCGGGTGCCGCACCGGGGCTGGTTCGTCGCCCTGGTCGTCGCCGACACCCCGGAGGCGGCCCGCGCCGGCGCCCGGGCGGTCCGCGTCACGTACGCCACCGAGGAGCACGACGCGACGCTCCGACCGGATCACCCCGACGCGTACGAACCCGAGGAGGCCAACGCCGGCGTGCCCGCCCGCACCGAGCACGGCCACCCGGACGGCGCCTTCGCCGCGGCCCCCGTCCGCGTGGACACCGGGTACCGGGTGCCGCCCCTGCACAACCACCCCATGGAGCCGCACGCCACCACCGCGCACTGGGACCGTGCCCGGGACCGGCTCACCGTGTACACCTCCAGCCAGGGCGGCACCACCGTCCGCTCCGTGCTCGCCGGACTGTTCGACATGCCGGAGGACCACGTCACCGTCGTCGCCGAACACGTCGGCGGGGGCTTCGGCTCCAAGGGCACCCCGCGCCCCGACGTAGTCCTGGCCGCGCTGGCCGCACGCCACACCGGCCGGCCGGTGACCGTCAACCTGCCGCGCAAGTACCTGGCCGCCGTGGTCGGCCACCGCGCCCCCACCCTGCACCGGGTACGTCTGGGCGCCACCGCCGACGGCCGCCTGACCACGCTCCTGCACGAGGTGACCACGTACACCTCCCGCGTCCGGGAGTTCGTGGAACAGGCGGCGGTCCCCGCCCGGGTCATGTACGCCGCCCCCCACCTGCGCACCTGCCACCGGGCCGTACCGCTGGACGTGCCGAGCCCCTCCTGGATGCGCGCCCCCGGCGAGGCGCCCGGCATGTACGTCCTGGAGTCCGCGATGGACGAGCTCGCCGACGCGCTCGGCGAGGACCCGGTGGAGCTGCGGATCCTCAACGAACCGGACCGCGAGCCCGACAGCGGCCTGCCGTTCAGCAGCCGGCACCTGGTGGAGTGCCTGCGGGAGGGCGCCCGCCGTTTCGACTGGGCGCGCCGCGACCCGCATCCCGCGGTCCGGTCCGAGGGCCCGCTGCTCATCGGCACGGGCGTGGCCGCGGCGACCTACCCCGTCCAGGCCATGCCGTCCACCGCGACCGCCCACGCGCTGCCGGACGGCACCTTCGTGGTGCGGATCAACGCCGCCGACATCGGCACCGGCGCCCGTACCGTGCTCGCGCAGGTGGCGGCCGACGCCCTCGGCGTACCGCTCGAACGGGTGCGCAGCGAGGTCGGCCACAGCGACCTGCCGTCCGCCTCGCTGGCGGGCGGCTCCTCCGGCACCGCCTCCTGGGGCTGGGCCGTGCACGAGGCGTGCACCCGGCTCGCCGCCCGCCTGGCGGGCCACACCGGGCCGCTGCCCGACACCGGTCTCGCCGAGCGGGCGGACACCACGGGCCGCGCCGACGCCGACAGCCCGTACGCGCGCCACGCCTTCGGCGCCCACTTCGCCGAGGTCGCCGTCGACACCGTCACCGGCGAGGTCCGGGTACGCCGGCTGCTCGGCGTCTACGCGGCCGGACGGATCCTCAACGCCCGCACCGCCCGCTCCCAGTTCGTCGGCGGCATGACCATGGGCCTCGGCATGGCGCTGACCGAGGGCAGCACCATGGACGCCGCCTTCGGCGACTTCACCGAGTCGGACCTCGCCTCGTACCACGTGCCCGCGCACGCCGACGTGCCCGACATCGAGGCGCACTGGATCGAGGAGGACGACCCCCACCTCAACCCCATGGGCAGCAAGGGCATCGGCGAGATCGGCATCGTCGGCACCCCCGCGGCCATCGGCAACGCCGTCCACCACGCCACCGGCATCCGCTTCCGCGAACTGCCGCTCACCCCGGACCGGGTGCTGACCCGGCTGTCGGGGCCGTGACGACGTTCCGCGTTCCGGCTCCGGTCGGCGGACAATGGTGGATCCGGACACGAGAGACGGCAGCCTGGGAGATGACATGCCGATCAGCCGGCTCGGACTCGTCGTGCACGCAGGCCGTCCCGAGGCGGTGTCAGGGGCACGGACCGTGCGTCAGTGGGCCGCACGGCACGGTATCGACTGCGTCGACATCGACGTGTGGCACCAGGGAAGCCGCCGCAGCGCCCGCGAGGAGGCGCGGGCCGCGGGCAGCCCCGACCTCATCGTGACCCTCGGCGGGGACGGCACCTTCCTGCGAGGAGCGCGCATCGCCGCGAAGAACAACGTCCAGGTGCTGGGCGTCGACCTGGGCAAGGTCGGCTTCCTGACCGAGACCCCGGTCGCCGACGTGGAGCGGGCGCTGGACGCCGTGCACGCCGGGAGGTCCGCCTGCGAAGAGCGCATGACCCTCACGATGCGGGCGTCGAAGATGCTGGAGGTGCCCACCGACATGGAGGAGATCCTCTGCTACGGGCGGGGACCCGCCCTGCCGCCGCCGCGGCCACGGACCGACCTCCCCGAGGACGACATCTGGGGGATCCCGCTGGACGTCACCGCGCTGAACGACGTCGTGGTGGAGAAGCTGGCACGGGACCGCCAGGTCAGTGTGGGCGTCTACATCGCCGGACGGCTGCTGGCCTCGTACTCGGCCGACGGCGTCATCATCGCCACCCCGACGGGCTCGACCGCCTACAGCTTCGCCGCCGGGGGACCCGTGCTCTCCCCCCGGATGCGAGCGGTGATCTTCACCCCCGTGGCCCCGCACATGACCTTCAACCGCACGGTGGTCGCGGGCGCGGACGAGGCGATCGCCCTGCGGGTGCTGCCCCACTCCGGCCGTGCCGCGGTGAGCGTCGACGGGCAGCCACGGGGCATCCTCGACCCCGGCGACTGGATCGGGGTGACCGCTGCGCCCGAGCCGCTGCGCCTGGTCCGGCTCGCCCCCGCCGACTTCTACGGGCGGCTGCGCGGGCGCATGCGGCTCACCGACGCCCCGGCCACGGCCGCGGACGGCGAGGCGGCACCCCTGTTCAGGCCCACCGGCCCGGTCCCCGACGACGTACGGGAATGATTGCCCCGGCCCGCTGGTTGGAGGGGACATGCCCAGTCGAACCTGGGTGTGAGGGAAGGAAGGACCCCATGGCACGCACCACCGCCCGCCCGGTCGTCAGGCTGAGGTCGACCGCCGGTACCGGTGTCACCTACGTGACGCGCAAGAACCGTCTCAACGACCCCGACCGGCTCGTCCTGCGCAAGTACGACCCCGTGGTCGGGCAGCACGTCCCGTTCCGCGAGGAACGCTGAGGCAGGCCGCCAGGGCCGTTCACCCGAACAGACGGACGCCTACCAGGGCACTTCCCCGTTTTCGTCCTGGAAGGTTCCTGTCGGGCCGTCCGCGTCGAGAGTCGCGAGACGCACGACGACCCTGGCGCTCTCCTCCGGCGCCCTTCCGATTCCGAATGCCGCGGTCAGGTCGGTCGCGGTGGTGCCGGGCTCGACCGCGTTGAACTTGATGCCCGGCTGGGACTTGGCGTACTGGACCGTGAGCATGGTGGCCGCGGACTTCGAGGCGGAGTAGAGAGCCAACGGCAGGTTGAACTCCGGCCGGTCCGGATTGGTCACCGCCCAGAACGACCCGGCACTGCTCGAAACGGTGACCACGGTCGGGTTCGAGGATTTACGCAGCAGGGGAAGCGCCGCCTCCGTGACGCGCACGATTCCCACCGCGTTGGTGTCGAAGGCCCGAAGAGCCGTCGGACCGTCGGTGACTCCGTCCCCCAAGATGCCCGCGTTGTTCACCAGGACGTCGAGCCGGCCCTCGGCCGAGTCGATCGTCGCCAGCGCGCTGCTCACCGATGCGTCGTCGGTCACGTCGAGCTGCACGAATCGTGCGCCGAGCGCCGCCGCTGCCTTCTCGCCTCGCTCGACATCACGCGCGCCGATGTAGACGACGTGGCCCAACGCCAGAAGCTGTCTGGCTGTCTCGAAGCCGATTCCCTTGTTGGCCCCGGTGATCAGTGTGATGGTCATGTGTATCCCCACGAGTGATGTGGCCCGAGTGGGCCGTTGTCGGTGCCCGGACTGTTCTTTGCGTCGCTGTCGCTGATCCGGGAGGTCAGCCGGCCAGCTGCCGGAGGAGTTCGCCGGCGTCGTGCAGGGCGGTCATGTGCACGAACCGCCCGTCGCGGACCTGGTAGATGGCGTACTCGACGATCTCGAACGAGGCGCCGGTGGGAGCAACACCGAGCCACTCCTTCACCGGAGTACCGGTGTTGACCAGACGCGCGGCGAGACGGTCACCGTCGAAAAGCAGTTCCTTCAGCTCCCAGTGGAGGTCCGGAACCGCGTCCACGTCATGCTTCTGAACCGCGATGAGGTCGTCCCGGGTGGCCGGCTCGCCGTTCAAGGTGGTCCGGTCGTTGATGAACTCGTCCATACCGTCGAACTCGTGGGCGTTGAGCGCCTCGATGTACCGCAGGTAGAACGCGTGCAGATGACCGTCGGACATGAAGACGACCCTTCTGTGGGGCAGTTCCCGATCGGAGCTGCAACCGGATGTCGATGACACGCGACGCCCTCCACGGCCTCGCCGTGCCAGCCATTGCTGAAGCGACGGTGCCCCTAGACTTCTGCAGCGATCGCTGCGGAAGTTGAACGTTAGCACTTCTGCAGCGATCGCTGCAGAAGCGGTAGACTGCGGGAGTGGAGAGGAAACGGAGCAGCCCGATCGGCCGACCGCGAGGATTCGACGCCGACGAAGCTCTCGAGCGCGCCATGCTGGTCTTCTGGAAGCACGGCTACGAGGGGGCCAGTACGGCCTGCCTGACGAACGCGATGGGCATCTCCACCACCAGCATGTACGCAGCCTTCGGCAACAAGGAAGAGCTGTTCCGCAAGGCCCTGGAGCGCTACACCGAAGGCCCGAGCGCCTACCTGCCCCGTGCCCTGGAGGAGCCGACCGCACTCGACGTCGCCACCGCGATCCTGGCCGGCACCGTCCGAACCACCACCCGCCCGGCCAATCCCCACGGGTGCCTGGGCGTCCAGGGCGCCCTGACCACCAGCGACTCCGGCCAGGAAGTCCGTGCCCTCCTCGTCGCCTGGCGCAACACCGGCTACTCCCGCATCCGGGAGCGGTTCCAGCGAGCCGTCGACGACGGCGACCTGCCTCCGCAGACCGATCCGGGGCTACTGGCCCGCTACCTCACCACCTTCGCCTACGGCATCGCCGTACAAGCCGCCAGCGGTGTCAGCCGCGACGAACTCCAGGAACTGGCCGACGCCGCCCTGCGCAACTGGCCGCCCTCCTGAGGCCAAGGCGCGGCCGATGCCAACCGCGCCTCCCGACGAAGCGAGACTGAGGATCCTGCTGTGCACCGAGGGCACCCTGACGGTGACTGGGCTGACGCCGACCGGGCTTGCCTGCGTGCGGGGGTGGGCTCCTCCTGGTGGGAGGAGCCCACTTCATGGGATGTGTGCGGGGTTATTCCGTGCGCAGGCCCGCCGGGCGCATCATGCGCAGTAGCGGCGGCAGGCTGAGCAGCGTGACCACGCCGACCACGGCCGCGCCCACGCCGGTCATGGTGAGCACGCTCGCCCAGTCCATGGTCACCGGTGTACGGGTCATCTTCAGCAGTACCGCGCCGAGGGTGACGCCCACCGTCGTGGCCAACGCGAGACCGAGTCCGACCGGGAGGGCTGTCTGCCACAGGACGGACAGGCTGAGTGTGTGGCGCCGGGTGCCGAAGGCGACCAGCGCGGAGAGCAGCTTCCTGCGTTCGCGCAGCTGTTCCAGCTGGGAGACCAGCAGGCTCGCTCCGATCAGTGCCAGCACGAAGGCGGAGCCGACGAACAGGCCGGTGCGGATGGAGGTGTACTTGGCGTCCTCCTGGGTCGCCGACCAGCCGAAGGTTTGTGCCAGGGGGTCGACGCGGGCGGCGACGTTGCGTACGTACTCCCGTGAGTCCGGCACCGAGGGGTCCAGACGCAGGTAGACACCGTCCGAGAACACCGCGGGCGCGGCCTTGCGGGGCAGGGCGGCGGGGGTGACCAGCAGACTGGTGTAGTCCTGCAGTGAGTCCTTGCGCGCGTTCACCGCGCGGATGTTCGCCGGAACGGTCCAGGGCACCTCGAGGCCGCGTTCGGCGCCGTCGTACGACGGGTCGATGTAGAGCTGCCGACCGGGCTTCACCAGGGCGATTTCGGATGCGTTGCTGGGGTCCGAGTAGCCGCTCCGCGTTCGCGTGATGAACACGTCACCGTCCTTGCAGGAGGGCAATGTGGCGAGTTCGCGCAGGGCGGCGCAGTCGCCCACGGTCAGGCCGTTGCTGTTCTCCGGGTCGCGACGTGCGTCCCCGTACTGGGTCCGGGCCAGGGCCACCGCGGCCCGGACCCCCTTGGTGCCGGTGAATTCGCGCTCGATGCCGGGCAGCGGCTTGGGGCCGCTGAAGTCGACCTGCATCTGGACCCGGCCGGGGTCCTGGCCGGTGCTCTCGGTGTACTGGCTCTGCGTTCCCGTGAAGAGCATCTGCAGCGCGATGGCCCCGGCCACCGCCACGGCGATGCCGTTGACCATGCGGGCGGCAGTGCCGCTGCTCAGCTGCAGCCGTCGCACGGCCAGCTGCCAGGACAGCGGGCCCTTGCCGAGCCGGGCGACGACCGCCTCCACGACCCAGGGCAGCAGGGCGGTGATGCCGATCAGCAACATCAGGACGCCGCCGATGACGAGGTACTGGTTGAAGTTTCCGTTCTTGCGGCCTTGGCCGATCATCGGGTAGAGCATCCCGAGGCCGGCCAGAGTCGGCAGCAGCCGCCACCACAGCCGGCGGCGGCTCTGCTTGGCGGCGCGCACGACACCGAGGGGTTCGACGACCACGCCGCGCATCGCGAGCAGCGTGACCAGCACCGCGGCGACCGGCACCGCCACCGCGACCAGCGCGGCGAGCGCGGGAGCGGGGTCGAGGTAGCGGGGCCAGACGCTCACGCCCAGCAACTCGCCGGTGCCCAGCCTCTGGCGGCCGAGCAGGAAGAAGCCGGTGCCCACGGCCAGGCCGAGCAGGGCTCCGGCCAGCGCCTCGCCCGCCGCGATCCGCCGGGTCATCCCCCGGTCGGAGCCGACCAGGCGCAGCGCGGCGAGGCGGCGGTCGCGGCGTTCGCCGCCGAAGCGGACGGCGGCGGCGATGAACACGGCGACCGGCGTCAGCAGCACCACGAACACGACCAAGACCATGAGCAGCAGCACCGGGTCGGTCTTCTCGGTCGTCGCGTCCGGTTTGCCGAACTTGGCCAGCCGCGTCACCAGGGAGGAGTCCGTGAGCTTCAGCCCCGAGGCGCCCGCGTAGTAGGCCAGTTCGTGCGAGCCGATCAGCCCGCTCTCGCCGATCGTGCCGGTGATCTTGTACGGCAGGCGCTCCCGCAGCAGTTTCGCGTCGTCCGAGTCCAGCAGGTCCTTGAGCGCGGGGGAGACCACCATCTCGCCCTTGTCCGGGAAGCGGTCGACCCCCGGGGGCAGCGGCGCCCGCCTGCCCTCGGGTTCGACGAACCGGCCCTGGATGTCGTCGTCGTGCCAGGTGGTGTCGGCGTCGGCGATCAGGAGAGTGTTGTCGGCCTTGGGCGGGACCGTCCGGGAATACATGTCGGCGTAGCGGGCGTCCTCCACCTTGCTGCGGGAGGCGAACACGTTGGGCATCGCGGTGCACAACAGGAGCAGGGCCACGCCGAGACCGACGCCGACCGCTGTCAACGTCATGCGGACCCAGCCCTCGCGGCCGCCGGTGACGGCGAACCGGGCCCCCATGGCCAGGTCTCTGGACCACTGCCGCGGACTCATATGGTGCGCTCCATGTCCCGGGACTTGCCGTCGCGTACGACGATCTCGCGGTCGGAGTAGGCGGCCACCCGTGTCTCGTGGGTGACGAGGACGACGGCGGCGTTGGTGGAGCGGGCCGCTTCGGTGAGCAGTTCCATCACGCGCTCGCCGTTGGAGGAGTCGAGCGCGCCGGTCGGTTCGTCGGCGAACAGCACCCGGGGGCCGGTGACCAGCGCGCGTGCCACGGCGACGCGCTGGCCCTGGCCGCCGGAGACCTCGCCGGGCCGCTTGTCCAACAGGTCGTCGACCTCCAGGCGTTCCATCCAGCCGAGCGCCGCCCGCTCGGCTTCCTTGCGGGAGGTGCGGTTCAGCCTGAGCGGCAGGGCGACGTTCTCCACGCAGGTCAGTTCCGGTACGAGCTGCCCGAACTGGAACACGAAGCCGAACTCGGAGCGGCGCAGCGCGCTGCGCTGGGCGTCGCTCATCGTCGTCACCTCGCGCCCGTTGTAGGTGATCGACCCGGAGTCGGGCGGCAGGATGCCCGCGAGGCAGTGCAGCAGCGTCGACTTGCCGGAGCCGGAGGGGCCCATGACGGCGACGACTTCGCCGGGGTGGATGGAGAACTCGGCGCCGTCGAGGGCGTGGGTGTGCCCGTAGGTCTTGCGCAGGTCCTGCGCGGCGAGCAGGGAACCAGGGGGAGAAGTCGTCATGGGGTTACGGCCTCACGGAGTTTGTCGAGTCGGGCGGCGGTCAGCTCCAGCCAGCGCAGGTCCGCCTCCAGGTGGAAGAGGGCGTGGTCGCAGATCAGCTGGTCCGCCAGATCGCCCTCGCGCTTGCGGTCGGTCAGGATGCGCATGCTGCGCAGGTGCTCGGAGCGTTGGGTGTCCAGGATGTCGGCGGCGTCCCGGTGGGTGAGCAGCGCGAGGACGACCTTGGTGTAGAGGGCCGACTGGAGGTACTCCTCCGGCTTCTGCGGGGTCGCGAGCCACTGCTCCACGTCGGTGATGCCGGCGTCGGTGATCGCGTAGCGCTTGCGCTCGGGCCCGCCGCCGGCCTCGATCCCGTCGACTTCGACGAGGCCGTTCTTCAGCAGCCGGGACATCGTCGAGTAGACCTGGCCGTAGTGCAGCGGCCGGTCGTGACCGAACGTCTCGTCGAAGGCCCGTTTCAGGTCGTAACCGTGTCGCGGGCCGGACTCCAGGAGCCCTAAAAGGGTGTGACCGATGGACATGGGCACACTATACACATCGTGTATACGCAGCATGTATACGCCGAGTGTGTAGCTCGTGGCGGGGTGTGCGTCCGTGCAGGTGAGGGAGGGAAGGCGCCCCTTGTCGTGATCCCGAAACGGGCCGATCCCGAACCGCCCGGCCCATGGCGGGGCCCGTGGACGGGCGCTGCGACGGTGTTCGCCCGGGAAACTTTGCCGACCTGTCTGATGACGCATCAGGTGAGTCGGGTGAGAAGCCTGCTCGCCGAGGCGCACGATGTTCTGCAAGGCCTTCGGCTGGAAGGCGTGCCGGTGTACAGTGAAGGACGCCTTTGACCTGCACAAAGCAGGCAGGGAGCCGTCTTCCAGGAGTCCAAAGTGCTGCGTACTCTGTTCAAGTCCAAGATCCACCGAGCCACCGTCACCCAGGCCGACCTGCACTACGTGGGATCGGTGACCATCGACGCCGATCTCCTCGACGCGGCGGACCTGCTGCCCGGCGAGCTCGTGCACATCGTCGACATCACCAACGGCGCCCGTCTGGAGACGTACGTCATCGAGGGTGAGCGCGGGTCGGGGGTCGTGGGGATCAACGGGGCCGCCGCCCATCTCGTCCATCCCGGTGATCTGGTGATCATCATCAGCTACGCTCAGGTGACAGACGCCGAGGCGCGGGCGCTGGAGCCGCGGATCGTCCACGTCGACCGCGACAACCGGATCGTGGCCCTCGGCGCCGACCCGTCCGAACCGGTGCCGGGCTCGGACCAGCGGCGCAGCCCGCAGGCCGTGTCGGCCTGACCGACGCCACCAGGAGCGTGCCCATGAGCGACATCGAGATCCGCGACGACCGGGCGGCGGGGCGCCTGGAGGCGGTGGCCGGCGGTGAAGTCGTCGGCCGTATCGAGTACTTCGTGCTCGACGCCCCCGAGCGCGCGCTCGTCCCCGTGCACACGATCGTCGAACCGGCGCACGAGGGGAAGGGCATCGCCGGCTCCCTCGCCCGCGAGCTGTACACGATCGCCGAGCGCGAGGGCATCCCGGTGGCCCCGCTGTGCCCGTACGTCGTCAAGTGGGCCGAGCGGCACCCCGAGGCCGCTCCGGCGCCCGCCCCGGAACTGCTGCGCGCCGCGAAGGACTGGCTGGTGGCACACCCGGGGCGGTTCTGAGGAACACGCCACCGCGTCTGTCTGTTCGATAAGCCCGACGGGTGAGTGGCCGAGCGGGGGCCGGGTAGGTGGGGGAGTAGTCCAGAGCCGATGTCGAGTGACTGGCCGGAGGACACCATGACCACCCCGTACCCCGAACCGGTCCGGCCCGGACCGACGCCGGGACCGGATCCCCAGCACCGGGAACCGCCCCCGAACCCGGTTCCGCCCCCTGAGCCGCCCCCCGCCCCCGGGCCGCCCCCGGTCCCCGGGCCGCCCCCGGGGCCGGTGCCCCAGCCGCCGCCCGAGCCGGGCGGGCCGCCGGAGCCCTCTCCGTCCCCGATCCCGCCGGGTCCGGAGCCAGTACCGAACCCTGAGCCGGGACCGCCCCTGAGTTGAACCCGCGGGAGACGGTGGGCGGCCGTCCGGGCCGCCCACCTCGTCGTACCAGCCGTTACGCGGACACCTCGGACCGGTCGCCGCCCCACAGCGTGTGGAAGGACCCGTCCTGGTCGACCCGCCGGTAGGTGTGCGCGCCGAAGAAGTCCCGCTGCCCCTGGGTGAGCGCGGCGGGCAGGCGGTCGGCGCGCAGGGCGTCGTAGTAGGCGAGGGCGGCGGCGAAGCCGGGGGTGGCCACGCCCTGCCGGGTGGCGGCGACGAGCACCTCGCGCCAGTCGTCCTGGGCCGCCGCGATCTCCTGCGCGAACGTCTCGTCCGACAGCAGGCTCGGCAGGTCGGGCCGGGTGTCGTAGGCGGCACGGATGCGGTCCAGGAACGCCGCCCGGATGATGCAGCCACCGCGCCAGATCGCGGAGACCGCGCCGAGGTCGATGTCCCAGTCGTACTCCTCGCTGCCCGCCGCGATCTCGTGGAAGCCCTGCGTGTACGACACGATCTTCGAGGCGTACAGCGCCTGCTCCACCCGGTCCGCGAAGGCCCCGGCCTCCGACTCGCTCAGCGCGGCGGGCTTCGGCCCGGCCAGGCCCCGCGAGGCCTCCCGCAGCGCCGCGTGGCCGGAGAGGGAGCGGGCGAAGACCGCCTCCGCGATGCCGGAGACCGGGACACCGAGGTCGAGCGCGATCTGGACCGTCCAGCGGCCGGTGCCCTTCTGCTCGGCCTGGTCCACCACCACGTCCACGAACGGCTTGCCGGTCTCGGCGTCCACGTGGGACAGCACCTCGGCGGTGATCTCGATGAGGTAGGAGTCGAGCCGCCCGGTGTTCCACGTCCGGAAGATGTCCGCGATCTGCGCGGGGGTGTACCCGGCGACGTCGCGCAGCAGCTGGTAGGCCTCGCCGATCAGCTGCATGTCGGCGTACTCGATGCCGTTGTGCACCATCTTCACGAAATGCCCGGCGCCGTCCGGACCGACGTGCGTCACACAGGGCGCCCCGTCCGCCGCCTTCGCCGAGATCTTCTCCAGCATCGGTCCGAGCGAGTCGTAGGACTCCTTCGGGCCGCCCGGCATGATGCTCGGCCCGTGCAGCGCGCCCTCCTCGCCGCCGGAGACGCCCATGCCGACGAAGTGGATGCCCTGCTCGCGCAGGTCCCGCTCGCGGCGCCGGGTGTCGGCGAAGTGCGCGTTGCCGCCGTCGATGATCATGTCGCCGGGCTCCAGGAGCGGGGCGAACTCCTGGATCACCGCGTCCGTCGGGTCACCGGCCTTGACCATGATGACCAGGCGGCGCGGCCGTTCCAGCGCCGCCACGAACTCCTTGGCGGTCTCGGCCGCGATGAAGTCGCCCTCGTGTCCGAACTCCTCCACCAGGGCGTGCGTGCGCGAGGAGGTCCGGTTGTGCACCGCGACCGTGTAGCCGTTGCGCGCGAAGTTCCGGGCGAGATTGCGGCCCATGACCGCGAGTCCCGTGACGCCGATCTGGGCTGAAGTGCTCATACCGCCTGCTCCTAAAAGTCCGGAAGGTCGTGTGGATCCGGTATGGGGTGGTGTCGTCCGTGCCCGTCAGTATGGCCGTTCAGACCATCCTGACGTGCCGGTACGGCCACCGCACATCCGGGTCCCACAGGCTTGTTTACGCACGGGAGGGGTCGCATGCCTCAGTGGGCCCCGGCCGGACCGGTCAAGGGGGGACGGTTCCTGGCCACTTGACCGCCCAGGCGGCCGATTTACCGTCTTGTCATGGCCTGTTCGCGCCGCTTACTTTTGCCCCTCCTGACGCATGGCGAGGGGGCTTCAGACATGGCCGTACGCGGCCGGCACCGCCGGTATCAGCCGAACAGGATCAACCGCGCCTCACTGACCGTCACGGCGGGCGGCGCGGGCCTCGCCCTCCCGCTCGTCGCGGCCGGCACCGCCGACGCGGCCGACGCGTCCACCTGGAACGAGGTCGCCGCCTGCGAGTCCAGCGGCGACTGGGGCATCAACACGGGCAACGGCTTCTACGGCGGCCTGCAGTTCACCCAGTCCACCTGGGAGGCCTACGGCGGCACCCGGTACGCGCCGCGGGCCGACCTGGCCACCAGGGACCAGCAGATCGCCGTCGCCGAGAAAGTCCTCGACGGGCAGGGGCCCGGCGCCTGGCCGGTGTGCTCGGTGCGGGCCGGACTGACCCGGGACGGCGGCGCCCCCGACATACACCCGGCGAGCGCCGCCGACCGGCCCTTGAAGAGCTCCGCCAAGAGCTCCGCCGAGGGGGCGGCCGCGAGTTCCGCCAAGAGTTCCGTACGGGATGTACAGCCGCAGACCACTCCCCAGTCCCGGGCCGGCAAGGCCGAGATGTACACGGTGGTGCACGGCGACACGCTCTCCGGGATCGCCGACGACCAGCACGTCCGGGGCGGCTGGCGTGGGCTGTACGAGGCCAACCGCAGTACCGTCGGACAGGACCCCGACCTGATCATCCCGGGGCAACGGCTGGCCGTGCGGGGCGGATCGGTCTCCCCGGCCACGCACACACCGGCCAAGTCCCCGGCGAAGAAGGCGGAGACGAGGAAGGCGGAGAGCAAGAAGGCCGAGACGAGGAAGCCGGAGAAGCGGGCCGACCGCGGCGGCCACTCGCTGGTCGCCCCCGTCAGCGCAGCGATGGGCACGCCGTACCACGCGGCGGGCTCGCACTGGTCGAAGGGCTACCACACCGGCGTCGACTTCCCCGTGCCCACCGGCACCTCCGTCAAGGCGGTCGCGGGCGGTCATGTGGTCGCCGCCGGCTGGGGCGGCTCGTTCGGCTACCAGGTGGTGATCCGGCACACCGACGGCCGCTACACCCAGTACGCCCACCTGTCGGCCATCTCCGTGAAGGCGGGGCAGGTGGTCAGCGCCGGCCAGCGCATAGGCCGCTCGGGGTCCACCGGAAACGTCACGGGCCCGCATCTGCACTTCGAGGTGCGGACGGGGCCCGGCTTCGGTTCGGACGTCGACCCGGTCGCCTATCTCCGGGCCGGCGGCGTCAGGATCTGACCCGCGTGCGGTGCCGGCTGAAGACCGGCAGAGGTACGTACGGCCCCGTGTAGTGCATCGGGACGAGGGTCTCCAGGTCATCCGGCACGGTGTTCTCCAGGGCCGCGTCCGCCAGCACCACCTCGGCCAGGACGGCGTCCGCGCGGGCCGCGTCCTCAAGTGCCGAGGCGGAACGCTGCCGGGGCAGCGCGGGGGGCTGCTTCCCGGTGGGGGAGGCGGGCTCGGGGGAGACCGGCTCGGCGGCCGTCTCCGGCGCGGGGCCCGCCACCACGGGTTCCCGCACCGCCGCACGCCCGGCCCGCGGCGCGGTCTCCAGCCGCTCCGTGGTCAGCAGGATCAGACCGCCCGCCGCCACCACCCCGCAGCTCAGGGCGAGCGCGGTGCCCGTGGCGCCGTACCGGAAGGTCTCGCCGAACATCGTGATGCCGACCGCGGCGGCCAGCACCGGGTTCACCACCGTCAGCGTGGCCAGCGGCGCGGTGAGGCCGCCGCCGCGGTAGGCGGCCTGCGACAGCAGCACGCCGGCCACGGCGAAGACGCCGATCACCGCGAGGGAGGGGAGGTCCGCCGCCGAGACCCCGTCGGCCCAGTCGACCGCGACGGTCTTGGTGAACACCGACGACATGCCGAAGGCTATGCCGGACGCGACGGCGAGCAGCACGCTGCGCACCGCCGGGTGCCGGTGCGCGGCCCGGCCGGCGATCATCAGCGCGACGACCGCCGCGCCGGTGACCAGCGCGACGCCGGCCCGCTGGGCGGTGGCGAGGGAGTGGCCGTCGGACGTGCCGACCAGGGAGAGCAGACCGGCGAGGCCGACCGTGGCCATCACGGCGCCGCGCCAGGCGGTCGCCCCGGCCCTGCGGCCGACGAACAGGGCGGCCATGGGCAGGGCGAAGACTATGGTCAGCGCGCCGAGCGGCTGCACCAGGCTGAGGGGACCGTAGGCCAGCGCCACGACGTGCAGCAGTCCGCCGAGGCCGTTCAGCGCGAGCGCCGCCCACCAGGTCGGCCGGCGCAGCGGCGCGTACTGGCCGTCTGGGGAGGACAGCGCGACCTGCTCCTGTACGATCGCCCCGCCCGCGTAGGCGACGGCGGAGACGAACGACAGCAGCACGGACAACGCGAGGGCGCTCATCAGCGGCTCCTCTGCGAGGGGCGGGGGCCCGGGGCCCGGCGCGGCGAACGGTCGGCCTTCATGACCAACACTCTGCCCGGTCGATCTGTTCCCGTCGTCGTCCCTGAGCACGCAATGGGTCCTACTGCCGATGGAGTATGCGTGGGGGCCCCTCATCCCCAAGGTGGGCGACACGGGGTGGAGGCCCGCCTCCGCCGGGCCTTCCCCGGCCCTGGTACTACTCTCGTCCGTGGACCTCGACCCCGATCTCGCCGCGCTCCGCCCGCTCGGCGGTTTCTTCGTCCTGCGTACGGAGCCGCCCGCCGCTCCACCCGCCGCCGTGCCGCCGACGGCCCCGCCGACACTCGCGCAAGCCTACGCGGGCGCCGCGTCGCAGGGAGGCCCGAACGCCCTGGTCTCCCGGGTCGAAACGGTCGCCCGCCGGCTCGGCACCCCCGAGCCGCGAGTGGCCGCGTCGATCGCCCACCAGGCACTCGCGGCGCGCCTGTGGTCCGTGGCCCTCGGCTGCGCCGCCCTGTACCGCCGCCTCCCCGACCTGGACCCGGCCCTGCTGCGCTGGGACGCCGGCGCCGCCGCCCCGGACGACCTGTGGCTGACCGGGGTGCGCCCGCTGCCCGGCGATCCCGGCGACCCCGGCACGCTCGCGCGCGCGGTGCTGCACGGCCACCTCGAACCGCTGACGGCCGCGCTGCGGGCCCGCCACGGCCTCGCGGCGGGCCTGTTGTGGGGCAACGGGGGCTCCGCGCTGGCCGGCGCCGGCCGCGAACTGGACCGGTGGGCCCGCGCGAACGGACGGACGGACGTGGCCGACCGGGCCCGCGCCCTCACCGCCGCCCTCTTCGCCCACCCCCTGCTCAGGCCCACCGGCACCCTCACCGGCACCGCCTTCCGGCGCCGCAGCTGCTGCCTCTATTACCGCGTCCCGGGCGGCGGGATCTGCGGCGACTGCTGCTTCCCACGGCCGCCGCGCCCTTCCCCGCGCGCCACATCTGGGTGACCATGGGGGGACGGCCGCGTGAGAGCAGGGAGTTACGGGTGCGAGTGGGACTGCTGACCCGGGAGTACCCCCCGGACGTGTACGGCGGAGCGGGCGTCCACGTCGAGTTCCTCGCCCGGGAGTTGCGGCCCCTGGTGGACCTGGAGGTGCACTGCTGGGGGGAGGGCCGCGGGGTCGGCGTCGTACGCCACCGGCCGTGGTCCGCGCTCGACGGCACCAACGACGCGCTGCGCACCTTCTCCGTGGACCTGGCCATCGCCGCCGCCCTGGAGGGCCGCGAGCTCGTCCACTCCCACACCTGGTACGCCAACCTCGCCGGCCACGTCGCCAAGCTCCTGTACGGCGTCCCGCACGTGCTGACCGCCCACTCGCTGGAGCCGCTGCGCCCCTGGAAGGCCGAGCAACTCGGCGGGGGATACGCCCTGTCCGGCTGGGCGGAGCGCACCGCGGTCGAGGCCGCCGACGCGGTGATCGCCGTCTCGGGCGCCATGCGCGAGGACATCCTGGCCTGCTACCCGGCGCTGGACCCGGCCCGGGTGCACGTCGTGCACAACGGCATCGACACCACCCTCTACCGGCCCGACCCGGGCACCGACGTGCTGCGCCGCGTCGGCCTGGACCCCGACCGGCCCTATGTCCTGTTCGTCGGCCGCATCACCCGGCAGAAGGGCGTGCCCCATCTACTGCGCGCGGTCCGGGACATCGACCCGGCGGCGCAGGTCGTGCTGTGCGCGGGCGCGCCCGACACCCCGGAGATCGACCGGGAGTTCCGCGACCTGTTCCAGGAGCTCAGCCGCGTCCGCGCGGGCGTGCACTGGATCCCGCAGATGCTGCCGCGCGCGGAGGTGATCCAACTCCTGACGCACGCCGCCGTGTTCGTCTGCCCCTCGGTGTACGAACCGCTCGGCATCGTCAACCTGGAGGCGATGGCCTGCGGCACGCCCGTCGTGGCCTCCCGGGTCGGCGGCATCCCCGAGGTCGTCGAGGACGGCGTGACCGGCCTCCTCGTAGGGGCCGACGACGACTTCGAGACGTCACTCGCCCATGCGCTGGACACCGTCCTGGGCGACCCGGGGACGGCCCGGCGGATGGGGGAGGCCGGACGGGAGCGCGCGCTGGGCGAGTTCGGCTGGGACACGGTGGCTCGGCGGACGGTACGGCTGTACGAGGAGATCCTCAAGCAGGCTTAGGTCGCGCTGCTCGGGGCAACCATGGTTCCAACCAGGGTGAGGGGAGCGGCCATGCGTCGTGGTGGTCCTTCGGTGCTCGGAATCGTACTGGCGGGCGGAGAGGGCAAACGCCTGATGCCCCTGACCGCCGACCGCGCCAAACCAGCGGTCACCTTCGGCGGCACCTACCGCCTCGTCGACTTCGTGCTGTCCAACCTCGTCAACGGCGACATCCTGCGCATCTGCGTGCTGACCCAGTACAAGTCGCACTCACTGGACCGGCACATCACCACCACCTGGCGGATGTCCAGTCTGCTCGGCAACTACGTCACCCCCGTCCCGGCGCAGCAGCGGCTCGGCCCGCGCTGGTACCTGGGCAGCGCGGACGCCATCCTGCAGTCGCTCAACCTCGTGCACGACGAGCAGCCCGAGTACGTCGCGGTCTTCGGCGCCGACCATGTGTACCGGATGGACCCGCGGCAGATGCTCGCCCAGCACATCGAGGGCGGTGCCGGGGTGACGGTGGCCGGGATCAGGGTCCCGCGCGGGGAGTCCTCCTCCTTCGGCGTGATCACCCCGGGCTCGGACGGGCGGATCGTGGAGCGCTTCCTGGAGAAGCCCGCCGACCCACCGGGCCTGCCCGACGACCCGGAGTCCGTGTTCGCCTCGATGGGCAACTACATCTTCACCACCAAGGCCCTGATCGAGGCGCTGCAGCGGGACGCCGAGGACGAGCACTCCGTGCACGACATGGGCGGTTCGATCCTGCCCCAGCTCACCGCCCGGGGCGAGGCACAGCTGTACGACTTCAGCGACAACCACGTCCCCGGCGAGACCCTGCGCGACCAGGGCTACTGGCGGGACGTCGGCACCCTCGACGCCTACTACGACGCCCATATGGACCTGATCGCCGAGCGCCCCGCCTTCAACCTCTACAACCGCAGCTGGCCCGTCTACACCCACTCGTACCAGCTCTCGCCCGCCCGCTTCAACGCCGGCGGCATCGCGAGCGAGTCCATCATCAGCGCGGGCTGCCTGGTCCGCGGCCAGGTCACCCGGTCCGTGCTGTCCCCGGGCGTCCGGGTCGACCCGGGGGCGGTCGTCCAGGGCTCGGTGCTGCACGACAACGTCCACATAGGCCGGGGCGCCGTGGTGCGCGGGGCGGTCCTCGACAAGAACGTGGAGGTGCCGCCCGGCGCGACGATCGGCGTCAACCCGGAGCGGGACGCGGAGCTGTACACCGTCTCCAAGGGCGGGGTGATCGCGCTCGGCAAGGGGCAGCGGGTGCCGTAGCCGGCTCAGCCGGTCAGCGGCGGGAAGTGGGTCATGGTGACCTCGCTGGTGCGGCGCAGGTCGTCGGCCGGGCTGAACCGGACGTACTCGCTGCCCGGCTCGGTGCGCACGGTCACGTGCCCGGGCGGGGCGTAGAAGGCCTCACCGCCGCGGTACACCTCGTCGTGGTCCGGGTAGCGGAAGGTGAGCTCGCCCTTGAGGACGTACCCCCAGTGCGGGCACTGGCAGCGGTGGTCGGGCAGGCCCTGGAGCAGCGGGGTGTGGTCGACGTCCTCCCGGAACGTCAGGAAGTCCACCGTGTAGGGCTCGAGGTCCTCGGAGTGGTCGACCACCGAACCGTAGTCGCCGCCCTGGGTGGCCGTGTCCCTGGAAACCTTCGGCATCGTCCTCGCCTTCTTTCCGCTGAGGGTGCCGTCTTCCCTCCCGCCGAGGGGTGGCTGCCTCCATTGTTCGCGCGCGACGCGTTCCGCGCGATCCGCGCGGCCTCCCCGGCTTCGCGGCCCCGGGACCGCAGGATGCGGACAACGATGTCGATCCTGCGGAGGTCACATGAGAGGGACCCGGCGCCCGCGGCTGTGCCTGGCCGGGGTGATGGCGGCGTCCGTGCTGCTCGCCACCCCCGCCGCACGGGCCGCCGACCCGTCCGACGGGCACCTCACCGACCTGGTCAACCCCTTCATCGGGACCCAGAACGAGGGCAACACCTTCCCCGGCGCGGCCGTGCCCTTCGGCATGGTGCAGCTCTCGCCCGACACCGGGCACCACACCGGCTACGACCACACCCACCGCCGTATCCGGGGTTTCTCCCTGGTGCACCTCTCGGGTGTCGGCTGCCGGATCGGCGGCGACCTGCCCGTGCTGCCGACAACGGGCGAGGTGACGGAGACGGATCACGCGCGGTACGCGGCCGGGTTCCGCCACGAGGACGAGAGCGCGAGCCCCGGCTACTACCGGGTCGGCCTGGACTCCGGGATCGAGGCCGAGCTCACGGCCACCGAGCGCACCGGTGTGCAGCGCTACACCTTTCCCGCCACCGACCACGCCAACGTCCTGCTGAACGCGGCGCGGGCGCTGCACAAGCCGGGCGGCAGCGCCGTGGAGATCCTCGACGACCGGACCGTGCGCACCGAGATCACCGGGCACGGCTTCTGCCGGGACACCGGCCCGTACACCGTGTACACGCTCACCCGCTTCTCCCGGCCCTTCACCGCGTACGGGACCTGGGACGGCGCCACGGTGACGGCGGGCTCCCGCACCGGTCACGGCGGTGCCTACGTACGCTTCGACACCACCCGGGACCGCACCGTGGAGGCGACCACCGCGCTGTCGTACGTCGACGCCCGCGGCGCGGAGGTCAACCTGCGGGCCGAGGGCGGGCGCTCCTTCGACGCCGTCCGCGACCGGGCCCGGCAGGCCTGGGAGCGCCGCCTCGGCGCCGTCCGGGTGCGCGGCGGCGACGCGACCGCGCGCCGCACCTTCTACTCGTCCCTGTACCGCTCGTTCCTAGCGCCCAACATCGGCAGCGACGCCGACGGCCGCTACACCGGCTGGGACCGGCGGGTGCACCGCGCCCGGGGCTTCACGTACTACCAGAACTGGTCGCTGTGGGACACCTACCGCACCCAGTGCCAGCTCCTCGCCCTGCTCGCGCCCCGCGAGGCCCGCGACATGGCGATCTCGGTGATCAAGGTCGCCGAGGACGGCGGCTGGCTGCCCAAGTGGGGCTACGGACCGGTCGAGACGAACATCATGACCGGCGACCCGGTGACCCCGTTCCTGACCACCGCCTACCAGCTGGGCCTGCTCGGCGGGTACGAGGAGCGGGCGTACCGCGCGCTGCGGAAGAACGCCGACGGTGTGCCCCCGGCCGGCTATCCCGGAGTGGGCCGGGAGGCCAACGCCGAGTACCTCGCGAACGGCTTCGCCCCCTACGTCAAGGGCCGCCCGCACACCAAGGCGGGCGACTCCGACTACGACCACGGCGCCTCCGTCACCCTGGAGTACGCCCTGTCGGACGCGATGCTCGCCCAGATGGCGCGCGGACTCGGCCACGACGAGGACGCGGCCCGCTACGCCGCCCGGTCCCGCGGCTACCGGAACGTCTTCGACCCCTCGACCGGCTTCTTCCGCGCCCGTGACGCCTCCGGCGCCTTCACGGGACCGGCCGACCCGGCCCGCGGTGCCGGCTTCCACGAGGGCACGGCCTGGCAGTACCAGTGGATGGTGCCGCAGGACCTGCCCGGCGTGGTCGGCCTGCTCGGCGGTGAGCGCGCGGCCAACGACCGGCTCGACGCCTTCTTCGCATACGACCTGCTGCTCGCCGACCCGGCGCGCACCGCGCGCGAGGTGTGGGTGCACGGCGACCCGTACGCCTACTACAACGCCGCCGTCTACAACCCGCAGAACGAGCCCGATCTCATCGCCCCGTACACCTACCTGTCGACCGGGCAGCCCTGGAAGACCACCGACGTGGTGCACGCCGCGCTCACCCTGTTCACCGACGCGCCGACCGGCATCACCGGCAACGACGACCTCGGCACGATGTCGGCCTGGCACGTGCTGTCGTCGATCGGGATCTTCCCAGTGCAGCCCGGCTACGGCACCTGGGGTCTGACCACGCCCGTCTTCGACCGCGTCGACCTCACTCTGGACCGCCGCTACTGGCCGGGCGGCACGCTGACGGTCACCGCGCCCGGCACCTCGGCGGCCGACCGCTACGTCCAGGGGGTGCGCGTGGACGCGGCGCCCCACGAGCGGACGTACCTGACCAACCGTGAGCTGCGCTCCCTGCGCAGGCTCGCGTTCACGGTCGGCCCGCGCCCGTCGGAGTGGGGTACGTCGCCCCAGGCGGCACCCCCGGCGCTGAGGTGACCTCAGGTGTCCAGGCTCTCCCGCCCCCTTCGGTGGGGCGGGACTTAATCTGCTGTTAACTGTGCGTAGCCTGATCGTACTTGACCGTAATCGACTGTCGGGGATTGACTGCTGGTGCACCCCGTCCGTCGTCGACGCGAGGCAAGCCATTGACAAGTGATCCGCTCGCTCCTCTCGATCTGGCGTTCTGGAACATCGAGTCCGACCGGCACCCGATGCACCTGGGCGCGCTCGGCGTCTTCGCGGCGCACTCGCCCACCGCGGGCGCCCACGCGGCCGACCTGCTCGCCGCCCGCGCCGTCGCCGTGCCCGGCCTCAGGATGCGCATCCGGGACGTGTGGCAGCCGCTCGACCTGCGCCGGCCCCTGTCCTTCGGCTCCTTCGGCGGCGCGGCCCGCGAGCCCGACCCCGCCTTCGACCCCCTCAACCACGTCCGGCTGCACGCCCCGACCGACGACTTCCACGCCGTCGCCGGCCGGCTCATGGAGCGCCCGCTGGACCGCGCCCGGGCGCCGTGGGAGGCGCACGTGCTGCCGGGGGAGGACGGGGTCTCCTTCGCCGTCCTGTTCAAGTTCCACCACGCGCTGGCCGACGGACTGAAGGCGCTGACGCTCGCCGCCGCCGTGCTGGACCCGATGGACATGCCCGAGCGCAGTCCCCGCCCCGTCGAGCCGCCGCGCGGGCTGCTCGCCGATATGCGCAGACTGCCCGGGCGGGTGCCAGGACTGCTGCGCGGGGCGCTGTCCGACGCGGGCCGCGCCCTGGACATCGGCGCCTCCGTGGCCCTGTCGACCCTGGGGGTGCGCTCCTCCTCGGCGCTGACCTCCGGCGCCAGCGGCACCCGCCGCACCGCCGGGGTCGTCCTGGACATCGACGACGTGCACCGGGTGCGCAAGGCGGTCGGCGGCACCGTCAACGACGTCCTCATCGCCGTCGTCGCGGGCGCGCTGCGCCGCTGGCTCGACGAACGCGGCGACGGCAGCGAGGGCGTGGCCCCCCGCGCCCTGATCCCGGTCTCCCGGCGCCGTCCGCGCACCGCGCACCCACAGGGCAACCGGCTCTCCGGCTACCTGATACGGCTCCCGGTCGGCGACCCCGACCCACTCGCCCGCCTGGACCGGGTCCGTACCGCGATGGACCGCAACAAGGACGCCGGCCCCAACCGGGGCGCGGGCGCCGTCGCCCTGCTCGCCGACCACGTTCCCGCCCTCGGCCACCGGGTCGGCGGCCCGCTCGTCGGACAGGCGGCCCGGCTCTGGTTCGACATCCTGGTCACCAGCGTGCCGCTGCCCGGCCTGGGCCTGCGCCTGGGCGGCCACCCGCTCACCGCGGTCTACCCCTTCGCCCCGCTCGCCCCGGGCCAGTCCCTCGCGGTGGCCGTCTCCACCTACCGCGGCCGCGTCCACTACGGCCTGGTCGCCGACGCCGAGGCCGTCCCGGACCTCGACCACCTCGCCCGAGCGGTCACCGACGAGGTGGAGACACTGATCGCGGTCTGCGACCCCTGACGGAAGGGGGGCGGGGCGGCGGGGGCCGGACGCCGTCGCCTTCGTCCCCGTCCCCGTCCCGGCCGTCGGGTTCCGGGCGGGTCCGCGCACCCCGGGCGGAGCGGTTCCGCGCACCCCGGGCGGAGCGGTTTGGCGGGGGGGCCCGGCGCTGACGTAAAATCCCCCGTTCGGAAGGCGAGCGCGAGTCGGAGCGCTGCGCGGTGATCAGGGAAGCGGCAGCGCGATGACGGTGACAGAGGACGGCTCGGCGTCCATGGACGAGATGGTCTACGGGCCCGGGATCGACCCGGAGCGGCTCGCGGTGTGCCTCGGCGTGCTGGAGGAACTCGACAAGCTGGACGTCGACCACCCCGACGCGATCGCGGTCCGCCGGGCCACCGCGGGCATCTACCGCACCGTGAAGCAGCGCCGCCGCCAGGAGCGCCGGGCCGCCAAGACCGCCCACGACAAGGCGGTCACGGAGGCCACCGCGACCGGTTCCGCCGAGCGCATCGACGACGAGACCGAGGGCATCCTGCCGTCGTCCAGGACGGACGAGGGACAGATCGCGGGGATACTCCAGCGCCCGCGCTCCTGCTACGTCTGCAAGACGCGGTACGTCGAGGTCGACTACTTCTACCACCAGCTCTGCCAGAAGTGCGCCGCCGAGAACCGGGCCCGCCGCGACGCCCGCGCCGACCTCACCGGCAAGCGCGCGCTGCTCACCGGCGGACGCGCCAAGATCGGCATGTACATCGCGCTGCGGCTGCTGCGCGACGGCGCCCACACGACGATCACCACCCGGTTCCCCAACGACGCGATCCGCCGCTTCAAGGCCCAGCCCGACAGCGCGGAGTGGATCCACCGCCTGAAGATCGTCGGCATCGACCTGCGCGACCCGGCCCAGGTCGTCGCGCTCGCCGACTCGGTGACCGCCGAGGGCCCCCTCGACATCCTGATCAACAACGCGGCGCAGACCGTACGGCGCTCCCCGCAGGCCTACAGCGAACTGCTCGCCGCCGAGTCGGCGCCCCTGCCCGCCGGTGAGCTGCCCGCCGCCGAGGTGATCGGCACCTTCGGCTCCGGCGCGGTCGCAGCCCTCCCGGTCGCGGGCGGCGGCGCCCTCACCGCCCAGGACGTGACCGACCTGGCGCTGGTGTCGGGCTCGGCGTCCCTGGAGCGCATCGCCGCCGGTACGGCGATCGACGCGGGCGGGCTCGTCCCCGACCTGCACGACACCAACAGCTGGATCCAGACGGTGGAGGAGGTCACGCCCGTCGAGCTGCTCGAGGTCCAGCTCTGCAACTCCACGGCCCCCTTCATCCTGATCAGCCGGCTGCGCCCGGCGATGGCGGCCGCCCCGTCCCGGCGGACGTACATCGTGAACGTCTCCGCCATGGAGGGCGTCTTCGCCCGCGGTTACAAGGGCGCCGGCCACCCGCACACCAACATGGCCAAGGCCGCCCTGAACATGCTCACGCGCACCAGCGCCCAGGAGATGTTCGACAAGGACGGCATCCTGATGACGGCCGTGGACACCGGCTGGATCACCGACGAGCGCCCGCACCCCGACAAGATCCGTCTCGCCGAGGCCGGCTTCCACGCCCCGCTCGACCTCGTCGACGGCGCGGCCCGCGTCTACGACCCGATCGTGCGCGGCGAGGCGGGCGAGGACCTGTACGGCGTCTTTCTGAAGGACTACGCGCCCGGCAAGTGGTGAGCCCCGGGGGGCGCCTGCGTCCGCAGCCGGTCGTGCACCGCGTAGGCGGGGCCGCCGGCCGCGGCCCGCACCCGGGTGCCCCCGTCCACCAGCAGATCGGTCCCGGTGACCCAGTCCGCCGCGTCGGAGACCAGCCACAGCACGGCCCGCGCCACGTCCTCGGGCTCCCCGATCCGCCCCAGCGGCAGCCCGGCCGCGACCCGCTCCTCGCCGGGCTCCCACACGAACCGCGCCAGCTCGGTGCGGACCAGACCGGGGGAGACGGAGTTGACCCGCACCTTCGGCGCCAGCTCACCGGCGAGTTGCCGGGTCAGATGCAGCAGGGCGGCCTTGCTCGTGCCGTACGCGCCGATGTTCGGGCCGACGTGCGCCGCGCCCTCCGTGCAGACGTTGACCACCGAGCCGCCGTGCGCCCGCATCCAGCCCCGCCACGCGCACTGCACCAGGCGCAGCGGCGCCTCCACGTTGACCGCGAACGCCTCGCGCCAGGCCGCCGGGTCGACGTCCACGAGCGGGCCGTACGGCTGGTTGGTCGCCGCGTTGTTGACCACGATGTCGAGCCGTCCGAACTCCCGCAGGACCAGCTCGGTCACCTCCCGCGGGTGATCCGGCCCGGCCACGCTCCCGGCCACTCCGATGCCGCCCAGCTCCGCGGCGGTGCGCCGCACCTCCCCGGCGTCCCGCGCGGTCACGCAGACCAGCGCCCCGGCCGCGGCCAGCGCCCCGGCGACGGCCCGGCCGATCCCGCGGGTGCCCCCGGTGACGACGGCGGCCCTGCCCGCCAGCCCGTACGACGACGTCATCGCCGTACCGTCTCATGACGGGCCGTCAGTCGACAGCCCCCAGGCGGGAGTTGCGCGCCGCCACCAGGTCCAGCACGGTGCGCCAGTCCTCCAGGACCCCGGCGTCGAATCCGGCCACCGAGCCGTCCTCGGCGGCCTGCCGCAGGCGCAGCAGGTCGTCGTCGCCGGCGGGGCCGTCGTCCCCGGGCCGCCCGCGCACGAGCCGGGCGACCCGCTCCCCGAGCAGCGACCGCACCGCGTGCGCGGCGGCGTCCGCCCGCCCGGCCCGGTCGCCGGGACGCAGCAGCATCCCGATGCCCGAGACCAGCCCGGCCACCTGGAGCTCCTTGTCGGCGGGACGGGCGCGGCGCAGCAGGGCGGCGGTGCGCAGCGCGTGATCGTACCGGCCGGCGTACAGCAGATCCATCAGCTCCTCGACGCTGCGCAGCTCCATGCGTCGGTCCTCCCGCGAGACAGCCGTTGCCGTACGGCAGCAGACCATGACCGGCTTTCGGCCCGGCCAACGGCACCTGAACTGCGCGGCATGTAGGCCGAGCGGGTGGATCTCAAAACGTGCATTATGGAGCAAGTCGCGCCTAACCGGGCGGCCGGGAGGCCAAGTGACGCGCGAAAGTTACACCTTGTTTGCACTCCCTATCGAGCGGACCCCCGCTCATTTGGTTAATCTGGAGCGGACGGACAAGCAGTACGGGGTCCCACCCACACCCATGGTCCGTTCCACCGGCGCCACCGCGTCCGAACTGGCATTCAAACCAGACCCAAGCGGGCGTCAGGCGGCGGATCGCAGACTGGCCGGCACGCCCCGAGGGTGACCCGACACATAAGGAGTGCGCGGTGACACCGGAGAAGACGAATCGCGATCAGCGCCCCAAGGAACGCACGGAGCGCGCGGGCCGACGGCCCGGAGAGCTCGGCAGCCTCGACGTGTGGGCCCGTTCCGCCCCCATCCGCCTCGCGGGCTACGAAGAGGACCTCGCCGAACCCCACATCCTGCCCAGCGTGGACTGACCCCCGCCGGGCCGGTCCCGTCGCGATCGCCGCACGCGTGGGCGTGCCAGACTCACGCCCATGCTGATCAGGGAAGCCGTGGCCGACGACTGGTCACGCATCTGGCCCTTCTGGCACCGGATCGTCGCCGCCGCCGACACCTACACCTGGGACCCGGGCACCTCCGAGGAGGCGGCCCGGGCCTTGTGGATGGGCCCGGCCAAACGCGTCTAAGTCGCCGAGGACCCCGGCGGGGCCCTGGTCGGCTCGGCCTACCTCACCCCCCAACTACGGCGGCCCCGCCGCGGACGTCGCAGGCGCCGGCTTCATGGTCGACCCCGACCACACCGGCCGCGGCATCGGCCGCGCCCTCGCCGAACACGTCCTCGCCGAGGCCAGGGCCCACGGCTACCGGGCCATGGTCTTCAACGCGGTCGTTGAGACCAACCCCGCCGTCACCCTGTGGACGTCCCTCGGCTTCACGATCCTGGGCACGGTCCCCGAAGCCTTCGACCATCCCCGGCACGGCCGGGTGGCACTGCACATCATGTACGCGCTCGCGCGGGGGGACCCCCATCGCGTCGACGCCCTCCTCCGCCTTGCAGCTGGACGCTCCCCCACGCTCGAATGCGCTCGCGCGGGGGGACCCCCATCGCCCCGCTCACCAGCGCCGATGAGGCGCCGCCCGTTTTCCTGCGACCTGATCCGCCGGACAGGCCCTAGCCGACCGGCGCCGTCCGCTGCCACGGCCGCAGGTCCTGCAGCTGCTCCGCCAGGTCCAGCAGGGCCGTCTCCGAGCCCGGGAGGCCCACGAGTTGGACGGCGCAGGGGGCGCCGGAGGGCAGGGTGGCGAACGGGACCGACATGGCCGGCCATCCCGTGAGGTTCCACGGCGGGGTGAGCGGCGAGTAGTTCGTGTTGGCCAGGACGTTGCGCAGCCAGCCCCGCTCATGCCACGGCCCGGCCTGGGGGGAGCGGCGCGCGAGGGCGGGGGTGAGGAGCACCTCGTGCTCGGCGAAGAAGGGCTCCAGACGGCGGCGGAGCCGCTCGCGCCCCTCGCCGGTGCGGACCGTCCCGACGAAGCGGCGCCCCACCGCCGCGTGCACCCGGGTCCGCCGGGCCAGCCGCGCCGGGTCCAGGCCCTCGGCGTCCACCGCGGTGCCCGCCGTCCAGTGCTGGAGCGCGGTGACGCCCAGCGACGGCGGATACGGCGGCTCGGCGCGCCGCACCCGGTGCCCCGCCCCGGCCAGCAGCCCCGCCGCCTCCCGGGCGGCGGCCGTGTACGGCTTCCCGACGCTCACACCGAGGAGCGGACTGCGCAGCCCGACGGCGATCCTCCGGGAGGCGGTGTCCGAGGACCGTACGAACTCGGTGTCCGCGAGGACCGACAGCACCAGCCGCAGATCCTCGACCGTGGTCGCCAGCGGCCCGTTCTCGGACATGCCGAACCAGTCGCCGTTGCCGATCCCGGCCGGCACCACCCCGTGCCCCGGCTTCAGCGTGACCAGGCCGCAGTTGGCCGCGGGGATGCGCAGGCTGCCCATGCCGTCGTTGCCGAGGGCCACCGGGACCAGACCGGCGGCCACCGAGGCCGCGCTGCCGCCGGAGGAGCCGCCCGCCGTGCGGGAGAGGTCCCAGGGATTGCGGGCGGTGCCGTGCACGCCCTCCGTGGTCCCGAAGACACACAGTTCGGGCACGTTGGTCAGGCCCACCACCACCGCGCCCGCCGCGCGCAGCCGGGCCACGGTGACGTGGTCCTCGGCGGCGGGCCGCTCCGGGGTCGCGGCGGAGCCGTTGCGGTTGGACTCGCCGCGCACCGCCAGGTTGTCCTTGACGGCCACCGGCACGCCCGCGAGCGGGAGTCCGGCCAGGCCCGCGCGGCCCGCGACCTCGTCCGCCTCCGCGAGCGCCGCCTCGGCCCGGACCGTGCGGAACGCCCCGATCCGGCCGTCCAGCCGCTCGATCCGGGCCAGGTGCTCGGCCACCACCTCGCGGGGTGTGGCCCGCTTCTCCCGTACGGCGGCGGCGATCTCGGCGGCGGTCCGGCCGGCCCAGCTGGTCACGGGCGCTCCTTGGCGGTGGGTGCGGTGGGGCGGGCGTACTGGCGAGTACGTACGGAGAACTCTGCCCCGCCGCGGTCGCCCGCGTCGAGAGGCCACCGCCCACCGGTCGCGGCGGTCCGTCCGGGGTCAGCCGGTCCTGCCGCCCCGCGGGGTGTCGACGCGCGCCCACTCCTCGTCCCACTGCCGCAGACGCCGCCGCTCCAGGCCCGCGCGGGCCAGCTGAGCGCCGCCCGCCACGGCGGCGGCCGTGCCCGTCGCGATCAGGATGCCCGTCCATCCGGCCCGGAACCCCGCCTCACCCGGTGACAGGGGCTTGGGGACCAGCCGCCCGTGCTGGTCCGTCCACACCGTGACCGGGGTGCCCGACGCGGTGCCGGGGTTCACCTTCGTGCGGCCCGTGTGCACCGTGCCGTCCGGCGCCGTCCAGCGGACGGCGGCCCGGACCCGGCCGTCGTCGGTGCCCCGCCCCGAGGCGATCTCCGGCGCCCGCCCGGTGAGGACGGCCGCGACCGGACGGCGCTCCGCCCGCTGCCGGTCGAGGTCCCGCAGCACGGAGTCCGCGGCCACCAGCCCGGCGAGCAGGCTGCCCACCAGGGCGACCACCCACGCCGTCAGCACGATCCAGGCCTCGACGACGTCACTGCGGCGCCGCAGCGGGTTGCGGTGCCACCGCCACGCCCGCGAGCCGCCGCTTCGGGTTCCGGTCACGACCTCACCCCCTCGCGAGCGCCGGCACCTGCGTCTTGTCCCTCCCAGTGTCCGCCCGGACGGGGCCCCGGGCACCCCGGAGCGCAGGACTCAGCGGTCCTGTGCCCGCCCCGTGCTCTCCCGTCCGGTCAGCCGTGGCACCGGCACCCGTACCGTCCGTGCCGGCCCCCCGTCCAGCAGCGCGGTCAGCTCGGTCGCGGCCGTGCGGCCGAACTGGACGCTGTCCCGGGACAGGGCGGACAGCCGGGGCCTGACCATGCGGCACAGCGCCGAGTCCTCCCAGGAGACGACGGACACGTCCGCCGGGACCAGGAAGCCGAGTTCGGCCGCGGCGGCGACCCCGGCGACGGCCATCACGTCGTTGTCGTAGATCAGCGCGGTCGGGGCGGGGGAGTGCCGCAGGACCCGGCGGGTGACGGCCGCGCCCTCCGCGTCCGAGTAGTCGGTGGTCACGGACCGCACCTCGGTCAGGCCGCGCCGCTCCGCCTCGGCGCGCAGGGTCCCGATCCGGCGCTGGGTGTGCGCGAGGCCGGGCAGGCCCGCGATATGCACGATCCGGCGGTGGCCGAGGGCGGTCAGCTCGTCCACCACCGACGCCATCGCACCGGCGTCGTCCGCCCACACCGTGGACAGGCCCGGGTGGCGGTCGTCCGGCGCGCCGCCGATCACCACGGCGGGCAGGCCCAGTCCGTCGAGCAGGTCCGGGCGCGGGTCGTCGGTGCGCGGGTCGACCACCAGCACGCCGTCCACCCGGTGCTCCGCCCACCAGCGGCGGTAGACCGCGCACTCGTCGGCGAGGTCCTCGGCCACCTGGAAGAGCAGCCCGAGGTGGCGCCCGGCCAGCACCTCCTGGATGCCGGAGACCAGTTGGAGGAAGAAGGAGTCCACGCCCAGCGTGTGTGCGGGGCGGGCGAGGACGAAGCCGACGGTGGCCGCGCCCTCCCCGGACAGCGCGCGCGCCGCCGTACTGGGCCGCCAGCCCAACTGCTCGGCGACCCGGCGCACCCGGTCGCGGGTCACCTCCGACACCCCGGGGCGGCCGTTGAGCGCGAAGGAGACCGCGCTCTCGGAGACCCCGGCGCGCCGCGCGATGTCCTTCATCGTCGGCCGACGCGCGGGGGACCGTTTGTCCGGCACGTTGCTCGCCCCTTTCTCCGCAGCGTAGCTAATGCGCTTGAGTGCCAGCAGTCTAAAGCGCATTAGTCACGGCGGCCAATTTCGGCCAAGGCGGCTATGACCTGGACTAATGAAGGCCGGATTTCTTTAGCTGCGACGAATGCATTGACTTTGCCGGAAGCGGCCGGGCAAGGTCCATGCGTCACCGCCGCCGACGCCGCAAAAGGGAGCCGTGTCACCGTGCCCACATCCCGCAGAGCACTCGCCGTCGCCGCCGTCGCCGTCCTCGTCCTGCCGCTGAGCGCGTGCGGCTCCCCGGACGACGGCGGCGGCTCGGCGGACGCCTCCGGCAAGGTCGAGGGAGACATCACCTTCCAGACCTGGAACCTGCGCGCCAACTTCAAGCCGTACTTCGAGGGCCTGATCGCCGACTTCGAGAAGAAGTACCCGGGCACCCATGTGAAGTGGATCGACCAGCCCGCCGAGGGCTACGCGGACAAGATCAGCGCCGACGCGGCCGGCGGCACCCTGCCGGACGTCGTCAACGTCTCGCCCGACCTGGTCGCCCCGCTCGCCAAGGCCGGCCTCGCGCTGGACCTCGACAAGAGCGCCGCCGGGTACCGGAAGGAGTACCTGGACGGGGCCTGGGCGAGCCACCGGATACCGGGCATGACCGGTACGTACGCCTTCCCCTGGTACCTGAACACCGGGCCGCTGTTCTACAACAAGTCCCTGTTCAAGAAGGCCGGACTCGACCCCGAGCAGCCCCCGAAGACGTACGACGAACTCTTCGCCGACGCCCTGGAACTGGCCGGGAAGAGCGGCGGCAAGGTCGCCACCCTCGCCAATGTGCCCACCATCGAGGACTTCGGCCGCTACGGCGTCGGCCTCATGAACAAGCAGGGCACCGGCTTCGCCTTCAACGACGCCAAGGGCGTCGAACTCCTCACCAAGTACAAGGAGTTGTACGACGCGAAGGCCCTGGACCCGCAGGCGCTGACCGCCACCCCCGAGTCCTCCGGCAAGAAGTTCCTCACCCGGGCCGTCGCCATGAATCCCGGCAGCGCCCTCGACCTCGGCAACTTCAAGAAGCAGGCGCCGAGCCTGTACGAGAACATCGGCATCACCGACCAGATCACCAGCACCGGCCACGTCAACATGTACGTGATGGGCGTGATGGTCAACTCCAAGACCCGGCACACCCCCGCCGCCGTCGCTTTCGCACACTACGTCACCGACGCCGAGCACCAGATGTCGTTCGCCAAGAAGGTCGCCATCTTCCCCAGCACCGCCGGCTCGCTGGACGACCCGTACTTCACCAAGGAGGACGGGACCGACGAGACCCGGGTGCGCGTCGCCGCCGCCAAGTCCCTGAAGAACGCGGTCAACTACACGCCCGTGCTGTTCAGCGAGCAGATGAAGACGGCGCTGCGCAACGAGGTCGCCAAGGCCCTCCAGGGCAAGGAGAGCCCCGAAGCAGCTCTTGACAACGCTGTCAAGGCCTGTGACACGCTCCTCCAGCAGCAGGGGTAGCCTCCATGGCCTCGTCGACCGTCACCCGCGTGCGGCGCCATCTGCCCACCAGCCCCTGGCTGTTCGCCGCCCCCGGGCTGCTGATCACCGGCGTGTTCGTCGTCTACCCCTTCGTCTCCACGCTGGTGAACGCCTTCACCGACCGCCGCACCCTGATCCCGGGCCACTTCGTGGGCCTCGCCAACTTCCGCGAACTGCTGCACGACGACATGTTCTGGACCGGCCTTCGCAACAGCACCCTCTACGTCCTCGGGGTCGTCCCCGCGCTGGTCGTCCTGCCCCTGCTGCTCGCGCTGCTGGTCCAGAAGAACATCCCCGGCATCACCTTCTTCCGGTCCGCCTTCTACACCCCGGTCGTCGCCTCGATCGTGGTGGTCGGACTGATCTGGGTGTGGCTGCTGGACGAGCGCGGTCTGGTGAACTCCCTCCTGGAGACGGCCGGCGTCGGCCGGGTCGGCTTCCTCAGCGACCAGTGGCTGCTCCTGCTGAGCGCGATGGCCGTCACGGTCTGGAAGGGCCTCGGCTACTACATGATCATTTACCTGGCGGCGCTCGCGAACGTGCCCCGCGAACTCCACGAGGCCGCGGCCGTCGACGGCGCGGGCGCGGTCCGCCGATTCCTCACGGTCACCGTGCCCGCGGTCCACTCCACCATGATCCTGGTCGCCGCGCTCTCCTCGGTCGCCGCGTTCAAGGTGTTCTCCGAGGTCTACCTGATGGCGGGCCCGAGCGGCGGACCGGCCGGCGAGGACACCACCCTCGTCATGCTCGTCCAGCGCACCGGCACCGGCCTGACCGGCCGCGTCGGCTACGCCTCCGCCCTCTCCGTCGTCGTCTTCGCCGTCACCGTCGCCCTGATGCTGCTCGTGCTGCGCGCCGACCGGAGGGACGAGGCATGAGCGTCATCGAGAAGGTACGGCCCGCGGCACCGCGGCCGGTGGTGCGCGAACCCCGGGTCACCGACGAGCACGGCCGTCGCATCCGGGTGTGGGAACTGCTCCTGCGCTACGCGCTGCTGCTGGCCGTACTCGCCCTGACCGTCGGCCCCTTCCTGTGGCAGCTGTCCACCTCGCTCAAGGGACCGACCGAGGACGTCTACAGCTCCCCGCCCGCCTTCCTGCCCGACCACCCCACCCTGCACAACTACCAGCGGGTCGCGCACACCATCCCCGTCTGGGACTACGCGCTGAACTCGCTGAAGGTCGCCGCCGCCAACGTCGTCACCAACTGCGTCGGCTCGGCCCTCGCCGGCTACGCCCTGGCCCGGCTGCGCTACCGGGGCCGCGGCGCCGCCACCCTGGTCTTCGTCCTCGCCATGCTCGTCCCCGTGGAGGGCATCGTCATCGCCCAGTTCACGACCATGCGGGAGCTCGGCCTCAACAACACCCTCGTCGGCGTCCTCCTGCCGGGCTGCGTCGGCGCCATGAACGTGCTGCTGATGCGCAACGCCTTCCGCAACCTGCCCTACGAGATCGAGGAAGCGGCCTACGTCGACGGCGCCAACGCCTGGCAGCGGTTCCTGCGCGTCGCGCTGCCCTCGGTGAAGGGCACCCTCGCGGTCGTCGCGATCTTCGCCTTCATGGGCGCCTGGGACGACTTCCTGTGGCCGCTCATCGTGCTCAGCGACCCGTCCAAGTTCACCCTGACCATCGGCCTGAACTATCTGCACGGCACCTTCGCCAATGACGAACGCCTCGTCGCCGCGGGCACCGTCATCGCCGTGGCACCGCTGATCGCCCTCTTCGCCTGCCTCCAGCGGTACTTCTTCCGCGGAGTGGGCGAGGGCGCCGTCAAGGGCTGAAGTCCGCCGCCCCGTCCCGAGGGAACCGTGTCCATGCCTCCTGCCGTGCGCTTCGGCGTCAACTACACCCCCAGCGAAGGGTGGTTCCACCACTGGCTCGACTTCCGTGCGGACTCCGTACGCGCCGACCTCGGCTCGATCGCCGCGCTCGGCCTGGACCACATCCGGGTCTTCCCGCTGTGGCCCTACTTCCAGCCCGACCGGGCGCTCATCCGCCCCAAGGCCGTCGAGCAGCTCGGCCAGCTGCTCGACATCGCGGCCGAGTTCGGCCTGGACGTCAACGTGGACGGCCTCCAGGGGCACCTGAGCAGCTTCGACTTCCTGCCCGCCTGGACCCGCACCTGGCACCGGCGCAACCTCTTCACCGACCCGGACGTGGTGGACGCGGAGGCCCGCTACCTGCGCACCCTCGCCGCCGCCCTCGCCGGCCGGCCCAACTTCCTCGGGATGACGGTCGGCAACGAGGTCAACCAGTTCGCCGCCGGACCCCACCCCGACCCCGACCGCGTCACCACCGCGCAGGCCGGACGCTGGCTGAACCGGCTGCTCGCCGCCTGCGCCGAGGGCGCCCCCGGCCGGCTCCACCTGCACGCCTCCTACGACGCCGCCTGGTACCAGGACGACCAGCCCTTCACCCCGGAGCACTCGGCCCGGCTGGGCGACGCCACCGCCGTGCACTCCTGGGTGTTCAACGGCACCGCCCAGCGCCACGGCCGCACCGCCGTGCCCACCGAGCACCACGCCGCCTACCTGGTCGAACTGAGCAAGGCCTGGGCCGGCACCCCGCACCGGCCGGTCTGGCTCCAGGAGGTCGGCGCGCCCGCCCCCCTCGTCCCGGCCGAGCACGCGGCCGCCTTCGCCGAGGCGACCGTCACCCACGCCCTGGACTGCCCCGACCTGTGGGGCATCACCTGGTGGTGCTCCCACGACGTCAGCCGCGACCTCGCCGACTTCCCCGAACTCGAATACGGACTCGGCCTGCTGACCAACGACCGGCGGCCCAAGGACCTGGCGCTGACGCTGGCACGCCTCGCCCGGGAACGCCGGGCCGCCGCCCCGGCGACCCGCCGTACGGCGCTCGTCGTGCCCGCCGACCCGGCCGTCCGCTCCCGCTGCGCCCCCGGCGGGCCGGTCTTCGACGCCTACTTCCGGCTGGTCGCCGACGGCGCCCGCCCCACCACCGTCCTCGACGCGCGCGCGGACGACGAGGAGCACCTCGCCGCCCGCGGCATCACCGAGGTCGTCACTCCCGACCAGGTACTCCCCACCCCACAAGGAGGCACCCGCTCGTGAACCCCTCCAGACGCACCGTCCTCATCGCCGGCGCCGCCGCTGCCCTGCTGCCCGCCCCGGCCGCGGCGGCGGCCCCGAAGGCCACCGGCGCCACCCCGCCGTACGCCTCCTACTGGTACCCGGACTCCCTCCCCTCCGGCACCCCGGGCACCGGCGTCACCTGGCGCAGCCTGAGGACCTGGCGCGCGGCTGACGACGCCGACCTCGCCTTCAACGCCGCCTCCGTGCCGCTCGCCCCCCGCTTCACCCCGGCCCCGGCGAACACCACGGCCCGCTCCGGGCAGGCCCGCATCCAGGCGCTGGTCTCCTTCGGGCCCACCTCGGCCAACCCCTCCCAGGGCTCGGCCACCGCCGACCACTACGCGCTCACCCACTGGGCGTACCTGGACGAGCTGGTGTTCTGGGGCGGCTCGGCGGGGGAGGGACTGATCCTCGCCCCGAACGCGCCGGTCGTGGACGCCGCCCACCGGCACGGCGTGCCCGTCCTCGGCAATGTCTTCCTGCCGCCCACCGCGTACGGCGGACAGCTGCAGTGGACCCGCGACCTGGTGCGGAAGGACTCCACCGGGCACTGTCCGCTGGCCGCCCAACTAGTCGCCGTGGCCGCCGCGTACGGCTTCGACGGCTGGTTCGTCAACGCCGAGACCAGCGGCGGGAACACCGCGCTCGGCACCGACATGCTCGGCTTCGTACGGGAGCTGAAGTCCCTCGCGGCGGCGCGCGGGCAGCGGGTCACCTGGTACGACGCGATGACCGTGAACGGCACCGTGAGCTGGCAGGGCGCGCTGAACAGCCAGAACCAGGCGTTCTTCCAGGCCGCCGACGACATGTTCGTCGACTTCCGGTGGAGTGCGGGCACGCTGGCCTCGTCCGGGGCCGGGGCGACGGGCCTGGGCCGCAGCCGGTACGAGCTGTGGGCGGGCGTCGACGTCGAGTCGAACGGCTCGAACACCGCCGTGAACTGGGACGCGATGGTGCCGGCCGGCAAGGCGCACATCACCTCGATCGGCCTCTACCGGCCCGAGTGGACCCGCAACCACCTGCCCGCGGGGCGCACTCCGGGCGACTTCCACGCCGCCGACGACCGGTTCTGGACCGGGCGGTCGCTGGATCCCTCGCGGCCGGACGGCACGGACCCCTGGCGGGCGCCGGCGGTGTCGGTCGCGGACCGGTCGACGGTCTCCTCGGTGCCGTTCGCGAGCGTCTTCAACACCGGGCACGGGCTCAGGTGGTACGAGGACGGCGAGGTCACCTCGGAGGCGCCGTGGAACCACCTCGGGCTGCAGGACCGGCTGCCCTCGCGGCGCTGGGTGGTGCGCACGGACGGGGAGCGGCCGGCCGTCACCTTCGACTTCGCCGACGCTTGGCGGGGCGGGAGCAGCGTGCTGGTGGAAGGTGAACTCGATCAACCGGTGGTGCTGGACGTGTACGCGGCCCGGCTGCCGATCACTGTGAACACTGTTGTCGAGCTGACGCATCGGACCGACGCCGGGAGTGTGAACGTCGAGCTCGCCGTCGCCACCGCCGAGCCGGGCGGCGCCGGTGCCACACCGCCGTACACCCGTCTGCCGGTGACGCCTGTGAACCCGGTCAACACCTGGCAGACGTCGACCGTACGGCTCACCGGACTGTCCGGCACCGTCCACGCGCTCGGCGTCCGGCTCACCGCGACGAACGGCCCCGTGCGCTGGCGGCTCGGAGGGATCGCCGTCCGGGACGTGGTCGTCACCCCCGCCGCCCCCTCCGGCCTCCGCGTCACCGCGGCCACCGGCGGCGACCTGCGCCTCGCCTGGGACGCGGCCCCCGGCGAGGTGCGCCACTACACCCTGCACCGTCTGCTGCCCGACGGCACCCGGCGCTTCCTCGGCGGCACCTGCCAGCGGGCGTACTTCCTCTCCGGCCTCACGCCCGAGCAGGGCGAACGGGCCGCGCGGTTGGAGCTGCGCGCCGTAGGGGAGCTGTACACCTCGTCGGCCCCCGTGACCGTGACCCACCCCTGGTAACCGTTCCCCAGCCTTGGAGCACCCCGTATGCATGACGACCGCGGCCTGGTCGAAGGCCGCCTCAAGCGCGTCCTCGACGAACGCGTCCGCCCCGCCGTGTACCCCGAGTCCGTGCCGCTCCAGGTCGCGGTGTGGCACGCGCCCGGCGAACCCGTGCCGGTCGCCGAGGGCCTCGCGGCCGAGCCCGAGCCGATCGAGGTGGGCGCCCGGTGGGGTGCTCCCTGGGGCACCAGCTGGTTCCGGGTGACCGGGACCGTGCCCGAGGCCTGGGCGGGCCGGACCGTGGAGGCCCTCCTCGACCTCGGCTTCGACGAGAACATGCCCGGCTTCCAGTGCGAGGGCCTGGTCTACCGGCCCGACGGCACCCCGGTGAAGGGCCTCAACCCGCGCAACCAGTGGGTCCGGATCGGCGCGCCCGTGGCGGGCGGCGAGCGGGTGCGCCTGCACATCGAGGCGGCCTCCAACCCCGTCATCCTCGACTACCACCCCTTCCTGCCCACCCGGCTCGGCGACAAGGAGACCGCGGGCGGCGAGCCGCAGTACACCCTCGCCCGGATGGACCTCGCCGTCTTCGACGAGACCGTGTGGCGGCTGGTGACCGACCTGGAGGTGCTCGGCGAGCTGATGGCGGAGCTGCCGGTGGACTCCGCGCGGCGCTGGGAGATCCTGCGGGCGGTGGACCGGGCGCTGGACGCGATCGACCTCCAGGACGTGGGCGCGAGCGCCCAGCGGGCCCGCGCGCACCTGACGGACGTGCTGGCCGCGCCCGCCGTCCCCTCCGCCCACCGCGTCAGCGCCGTCGGCCACGCGCACATCGACTCGGCGTGGCTGTGGCCGCTGCGCGAAACGGTCCGCAAGGTCGCCCGCACCACCGCCAACATGACCGCCCTCATCGAGGACGAGCCGGACTTCGTCTTCGCCATGTCGCAGGCCCAGCAGTGGGCGTGGGTGAAGGAGCACCGGCCCGAGGTGTGGGCCCGGGTGAAGAAGGCGGTGGCGGACGGGCGGTTCGTGCCGGCCGGCGGGATGTGGGTGGAGTCGGACACCAACATGCCGGGCTCGGAGGCGATGGCCCGTCAGTTCGTGCACGGCAAGCGGTTCTTCCTCGACGAGTTCGGCGTCGACAACCAGGAGGCCTGGCTGCCGGACACCTTCGGCTTCGCCGCCGGCCTGCCGCAGATCATCCGGGCGGCCGGCTCCAAGTGGCTGCTCACCCAGAAGATCTCCTGGTCCCGGACGAACACGTTCCCGCACCACACCTTCCAGTGGGAGGGCATCGACGGCACCCGGATCTTCACCCACTTCCCGCCCGTCGACACCTACAACTGCTCCATGAAGGGCAGCGAACTCGCGCACGCCGCCCGCAACTTCCGGGACAAGGGCCGCGCCCGCCACTCCCTCGCCCCCACCGGCTGGGGCGACGGGGGCGGCGGCACCACCCGCGAGATGGTCGCCAGGGCGGCCCGGCTGCGCGACCTCGAAGGCTCACCCACCGTCGTCTGGGAGACCCCCGAGGCGTTCTTCCAGAAGGCGGAGGCCGAATACCCCGACGCGCCGGTCTGGGTCGGCGAGCTCTACCTCGAACTCCACCGCGCCACCCTCACCAGCCAGGCGAAGACCAAGCAGGGCAACCGGCGCAGCGAACACCTCCTGCGCGAGGCCGAACTCTGGGCGGCCACGGCCGCCGTACGCACCGGATTCCCCTACCCCTACGAGGAGTTGGACCGCATCTGGAAGACGGTCCTGCTGCACCAGTTCCACGACATCCTGCCCGGCTCGTCCATCGCCTGGGTGCACCGGGAGGCGCGGGCGACGTACGAGCGGCTCGCCGCGGAGCTGAACGGGATCGTCGACGCGGCCCAGCGCGCCCTGGCCGGCGAGGGCACGACCCCCCTCGTGTTCAACGCGGCCCCGCACGCGCGCTCGGGCGTCCCGGCGGGCGGCGCCGCGCCCCCGGTCACCGAGGGCCGCACGACGCTCACCGCCCGCGCGGAGGGCGGGCACGTCCTGCACGACGGTGTGCTGCGGGTCGAGATCGACGCCCGGGGCCTGGTGGTGTCGGCCTACGACACCGAGGCCGGCCGCGAGACGATCGCCCCGGGCCGGGCGGCGAACCTCCTGCAGCTCCACCCCGACTTCCCGAACATGTGGGACGCCTGGGACGTGGACGAGTTCTACCGCAACACGGTCACCGACCTGACCGACGCCGACGAGGTGACCCCGGGCGAGGACGGCGAGTCGGTGCGGGTCGTACGGTCCTTCGGTGCCTCCCGCGTCACCCAGGTGCTGTCCCTGCCGCCGGGGGAGCGGCGGCTGGTGCTGGACACCGAGGTCGACTGGCACGAGACGGAGAAGTTCCTCAAGCTCGCCTTCCCCCTCGACGTGCACGCCGAACGGTACGCGTCGGAGACGCAGTTCGGGCACGTGCACCGCCCCACCCACACCAACACCTCCTGGGAGGCGGCTAAGTTCGAGGCCTGCAACCACCGCTTCGTGCACCTGGAGGAGACCGGCTGGGGCGTCGCGGTCGTCAACGACTCGACGTACGGCCACGACGTGACCCGTACCGTCCGCACCGACGGCGACCGCGGTACGACCACCACCGTACGGGTGTCCCTGCTGCGGGCCCCGCGTTTCCCGGACCCCGAGACGGACCAGGGCGTCCACCGTTTCCGGCATGCGCTGGTACCCGGCGCGTCCATCGGTGACGCGGTGCGCGAGGGATGGCGGGTCAATCTGCCCGAGCGGCGGGTGCCCGGCGCCGGGGACGTGGCGCCACTGGTCGGCGTCGACCGGGACGCGGTCGTGATCACGGCGGTGAAACTGGCCGACGACGGCAGCGGTGACGTGGTGGTCCGCCTCCACGAGGCGCACGGCGGCCGGACCCGGGCCACGCTCACGGCCGGCTTCCCGCCGGCCCGGGTCACCGTGACCGACCTGCTGGAGCGCCCGCTGGCCGACGCGGCCGTACCCGAGCTCGACGGACAGGCGGTGAGGCTGGCGCTGCGGCCCTTCGAGCTGATGACGCTGCGGCTGGCCAGGGCCTGACGCGCGGGGTACACCGGTAGGACCTACAGCCGAGGAGGTGCGGTCCCGTGGGCGAGGTGCACGTGTCGGCGCAGGACGGCGAGGTGCGCGTGGGGCCCGGCGACGAGGTCGTTCTCCGGCTGCCCGAGAACGCCACCACCGGATACCGGTGGCACGTCGAGCGCCTGGACGGCGCTCTGGAGGTCGCCTCCGACGACTACGCCCCGCCGGATACGGCCCTCCCCGGCGCCGGAGGCACACGTGTGCTGCGGCTGCGGCCGGCCGGGGCCGGCCGGGGGCGGCTGGAGCTGGTCCTCAAACAGCCGTGGGGCGACGACGTGGCCGACCGGTACGCCCTGCGCGTCACCGTCGAGTGACGCGCGAGGGGCCGCGCCCGGCACAGGCCGGACGCGGCCCCTCACCCGGACAGGCCCTAGAGCAGGTAGATCTCGTGGACCAGGCCGTCCGCCTCCTCGCGGAAGGAGATCGGCCGGCCCGTCTGGCGGGCCTGGGAGGCGAGCGTGGTCAGGGCGGTGAACGCCCAGTCGCTGCCGTTGAAGATCTTCTTCCAGGCGCCGCCCTTGACGTGCAGGAAGGCGTTGCGGGTCTGGTGGATGGACCACATCGCGTCGACCACCGCGTTCTGCGTCCAGGTGCCGGTGACCGCCGTGGCGGCCTGGGCCGCCGCGAACGCCGCCAGGTCGCCGCGGAGTTCGGGTGTGATCGTCGGCCGGGCCTCGCCGGCCGCGCTCTGCTCGAAGCGGGCCACCATCACGTCACTGGCCGGCTTGCCCGGCGCGGTGCCGTTGAGGCCGATGTCCACCCCCGGCGGGAGCAGTGCGGGCCGGCCGGCCTCGTCCTGCTCGGCCGAGGAGCGGACCGCCTGGGTGGCGGGCGGCTGCTGCTGCGGCCGGTCCTCGCGACCGCTGTGCTGCGTGCTCATCTCGTACTCCCCTCTCCCCGGTGTCACCAGGCGTAGATCTGCTGGACGGAGCCGTTGTCCTCGTAGATGCCGACCTTGGCGCCGTTCGCCTTGGACGCGGCGAGTTCCGCGAGCATCGCCGAATCGGTCGCCCCGGCCGTGCCGTTGAGACTGAGCCAGCCGCGCAGTTCGCCGTACGCCCATACGTTGGCGTCCGCGTCGTTGCTCCACAGCGCGAGGATGCGCTGGTCGGGCAGCCAGTTGTGGATGACCGTGCCGAGCGCCGCCACGTTGTGCCAGGTCTCGATGCCGCACTCGCCGTAGCCGATGCGGAAGAAGCCCTGCTCGCCCCAGCCCGGACCCCAGCTGTTCTTGCCGATCCAGCACTGCTGGGCGTCGTCGTAGCCGATGAGCGTGACGCAGTGGCCGCCCGCGAGGTCACCGGCCCGGTGCCGGTAGACACCGCCGGCGTAGCTGAAGAAGTCCTGGTAGACCAGGAAGCAGGCGGTGATGGAGCCGTAGGTGGCGATGTTCTCCTTCATCGCCGCCGGGTTGCCCGTGACCGACTGCCAGGAGCGGATCCTCACCAGCCGGTTGGGCCAGTCGGCGTTGAGCCGGGAGGCGTCCTGGTCGCCCGCCGTGTAGGGGAAGTACTCCTCGATGGTGATGCCGTGGTCGCGTGCCTGGTCGGCGAGGGGCTCGGGCAGCCAGCCGTTGCCGCAGTTCCGTCCGGCCTGGCGGCCGTAGTAGTAGAACGCCTGCGCCTCGGACAGGTCGACCGGGAGGGAGGGCGCCCGGTAGCCGAAGCGGGTGACGTGCTCCATCGTGCCGACGGTGCCGAAGGCCACGCAGGAACCGCACGCCCCCTGGTTCCTGACCGGCGTCGTGTAGTTCACGCCGCCGATGCTGCGCAGGTCGAACGCGGCGGGCGCGCCCACCGAGTCGGCCCTCGCCTCGAGGGCTGCGGCGATGCTGCTCTGCCGCGCGTTCTCGATCGCCAGGCGGTCGTGTTCCTCGACGGGGACGCCGAGGCGCACCACGCGCTGCTCCTCGGTGAGCTCCGTCATGTGGGTCGTGGTCATGTGCCACGGATTGCCCGCCTGGTCGAGTACCGACCTGAGGTGGTCGAGGTCCAGTGGGTCGTTGACAGGCATGCCGAACCCTCCTTCGTGCTCGATGCGTTGCGTGCCGTGCCGGCCGGTGGCGGCGGGCAGGGCAGGGCGGAGCGGTCACGGCCCCGGGCGGGGCACGGGCGCGTCCGTGATGGGTGCGGGCAGACCGCGCCGCACGGTGGAAAGTGGTCGAACGGTGCCGACTACGCGGGTGGGATCACGTTCTCTGAGAGGCATTCACAGCCGTACCCCCGGTACCTGAGTGACAGCGTGGCACCCCCCGATGCCGCGCGGCTGTCGACTTGGAGCTAAGCAGAGAACCGCGGGGCCGGGAATACGACGGAATGCGGGTGTCGCAAGGGAGAGGCCGCCCTCCTCTTGCACGGCCCGTGCATACGCCGGTTCAGGGGCTCAGCTGCGCGCGCAGCCACTCCTCCACCTCGCCCACGTGCGCCGCCGCCGCCGCGCGGGCCGCCTCCGGGTCGTGGGCGGCCAGGGCACGGTGGATGGCGGCGTGCTCCCGGCGGGTGCGGGCGAAGGCGCCCTCCTCCTGGTAGCCGCGCCAGACGCGGGCCCGGAAGGTGCGGGAGGACAGGCCGTCCAGGATGGCCGCCATCGTCTCGTTGCCCGCGGCCACCGCGATCTCTCGATGGAAGGCCAGGTCGTGGGCGAGGATCTCCTCCGGGTCGTCGGTGGCGTTCATCGCCGTCAGGTGCTTCTCGACCTCGGCGAGCTGGTCCGGCGTGATACGGGCCGCAGCGAGCGCGGTCGCCGTGGACTCCAGGACCCGGCGCACCTCCAGCAGTTCCACCAGGCGCGGGCCCCGGGACAGGTCGGCGACCACGCCGAAGGTCTCCAGCAGGTCGCCGGCCTGGAGCTGGGTGACGTAGATGCCGGAGCCGTGCCGGGCCTCCAGCACGCCGAGCACCGTCAGCGCGCGGATGGCCTCGCGCATCGAACTGCGGGAGATGCCCAGCTGGGCGGCGAGATCGCGCTCGGTGGGCAGGCGCTGGCCCGGCTCCAGGCGGCCCTCGCCGATCATCGCCTTGATCCGTTCGATGGCGCGTTGCGTCACGGTGCCCTTCTGTGGGGCTGTCTCGTCCACGCCATTCCTCCACTCACCGGGTGCGCCGCAGTCTAACCGTCAAGGTGGTCGGACCACTACGGCCTGAAACCTGGAAAATCTGCCGACGGAGGGTGTTGTTCCGAGGGAGTGGTCTGATAAGTATGCCGTCATCTGCTCGAACACGCTCAACGAGGAGCCGCCAGATGCCCGGCAGGACAGTGGGGAAGCGGAACAGGTCTCGGATCGTCGGCGCGGTGGCCGCAGTCGCCGGCGTCTCGCTCGTGCTCGCCGCGTGCGGCAGCACCAAGGACACCGGCGCGGCCAACGCCGGGGGCGGCGGCACCGGCAAGGTCGGGGTGATCCTGCCCCTGCTGACCTCGCCGTTCTGGCAGTCGTACAACGACTACGTACCGAAGATGGCCAAGTCCGAAGGCGTCGACACCCTGAAGACGGTCAACTCCAACAGCGACCCCTCACAGCAGATCACCGACATCAACAACGAGCTCAACCAGGGCGTCAAGGGCCTGGTCGTCGCCCCGCTGGACAGCGCCGCCATCGAGGCCGGCCTCGACCAGGCCGAGCGCAAGGGCGTACCGGTCGTCGCGGTGGACGTCGCGCCCGACAAGGGCAAGGTCGCCATGGTCGTCCGCGCCGACAACGTCGCCTACGGCCAGAAGGCCTGCGAATACCTCGGCACGCACGTCACCAGCGGCAAGGTCGTGCAGATCATGGGCGACCTCGCCTCGGTCAACGGCCGGGACCGCTCCGAGGCGTTCCGCTCCTGCGTGAAGAAGAAGTACCCGAAGCTCAAGGTCCTGGAGATCCCCGCCAAGTGGGAGTCCGACACCGCCGCCTCCAAGCTCGACACGCTGCTCAACGCCAACCCCGACATCAAGGGCATCTATATGCAGGCCGGCGGCGTCTACCTGGCGCCCACCCTGCAGACCCTGAAGTCCAAGAACATGCTCAAGGCGGCCGGGCAGAAGGGCCACATCGTCATCGTGTCCAACGACGGCATCCCGCAGGAGTTCGACGCCATCCGCAAGGGACAGATAGACGCCACCGTCTCCCAGCCGGCCGACGCCTACGCCAAGTACGGCATGTACTACATCAAGGCGGCGATGGAGGGGAAGACGTTCAAGCCCGGTCCGACCGACCACGACTCCACCATCGTCGAACTGCCCAGCGGCATCCTCGAGGACCAGTTGCCCGCGCCCCTGGTCACCAAGGACAACGTCGACGACCCCAAGCTCTGGGGCAACACGGTCAAATGAGTACGCCACTTGTCGAGGCGCGGGGCATCGTCAAGCGGTACGGCCCCACCACCGCCCTCGCCGACGGCCGGCTCACCGTGCTGCCCGGCGAGTCCCACGCCCTGGTCGGCCGCAACGGCGCCGGCAAGTCCACCCTGGTCAACGTCCTCACCGGGCTGCAGACCCCGGACGAGGGCACGGTCCGCTTCGACGGCGAGCCCGCGCCCCCGCTCGCGGACCGGGACGCCTGGCGCCGCAGGGTCGCCTGCGTCTACCAGAAGCCCACGGTCGTTCCGGAGCTGACGGTCGCCGAGAACCTCTTCATCAACCGCCAGCCCCTCACCCGCGGCTTCATCAGCTGGCGCAGGCTGAAGGCCGAGGCCGCCGAGCTCCTCGGCACCTGGGACGTGCGCGTCGACCCCGAGGCCCGCACCGCCGACCTCAAGGTCGAGGACCGCCAGATGGTCGAGATCGCCCGGGCGTTGAGCTTCGGCGCACGGTTCATCGTCCTGGACGAACCCACCGCCCAGCTCGACAACCGGGAGATCGAGCGGCTGTTCACCCGTATGCGCGCCTTGCAGGACTCCGGCGTCACCTTCCTGTTCATCTCCCACCACCTCCAGGAGGTGTACGAGGTCTGCCAGACCGTCACCGTGCTGCGCGACGCCCGCTGGATCGTCACCGCGCCCGTCGCCGAGCTGCCGAGGGCGGCGCTGGTGGAGGCGATGGCGGGGGAGTCGGTCGAGGACCACCGGCACGCGCACGCCACGGTCGCCGACGCCTCCCCCGTGGTGCTCGACGTGCGCGGGCTCGGCTCCGAGACGTACGACGGCATCGACCTCACCGTCCGCCGCGGCGAGGTCGTCGGCCTCGCCGGATCCAGCGGCAGCGGCAAGACCGAGCTCGCCGAAGCCCTCGCCGGACTGCGCACGCCGACGGCCGGGACCGCGCGGCTGGACGACCGGGACCTCCCCTTCGGCGACGTGCGGGCCACGCTGGAGGCGGGCGTCGGCTGTGTGCCGCGCGACCGGCACGACCAGGGGCTGGTCGCCGGCATGACCATCGGCGACAACACCACCCTCGGCGTGCTGGACCGGCTCGGCCGCTTCGGCTTCGTCGCCCCCGACCGCAAACGCGGCTTCGCCACCGACCTCATCGAACGCCTCGACATCCACGCCGAGGGCCCCGACCAGCCGGTCTCCGACCTGTCCGGCGGCAACGCGCAGAAGGTGGTCATGGCCCGCGCCCTCGCCCGTGACCCCCGACTGCTCGTCCTGATCAACCCCACCGCGGGCGTCGACGTGAAGTCCAAGGAGTCCCTGCTGGCCCGGGTGGACGGCGCCCGGGAGGACGGCACCGCCGTCCTGGTCGTCTCCGACGAACTCGACGACCTGCGCCGCTGCGACCGCGTCCTCGTCCTCTTCCACGGCCGCGTCGTCGCCGAGCATCCGGCCGGCTGGCACGACCACGAGCTGATCGCCTCCATCGAAGGAGTGGACCATGGCTGAAACCAAGGCAGCTCCGCCGCTCGCCCCCCTGCGGGCCCCCGACCCGCACGCCACCAAGGCCGTCCTGCTCCGCCGGGCTCGCGAACTCGCCCTCGTACCCGCCCTGTTGCTGCTCATGGTGCTCGGCGCGGTGGTCAACGACTCGTTCCTCACCGAACGCAACCTGATCTCGATCCTCGGCGCCTCCGCCGCGCTCGCCATGGTCGTGCTCGCCGAGTCCCTCGTGCTCATCACCGGCAAGTTCGACCTGTCCCTGGAGTCGGTGGTCGGCATCGCGCCCGCCGTCGGAGCACTCCTCGTCCTGCCGTCCGCCCAGTCCGGCTGGGGCACCGAACTCCCGGCGCCGCTCGCCCTGTCGGCGGTCCTCGTGGCCGGCGCGGCGGTCGGCGCCTTCAACGGCGTCCTCGTCGTAAAGTTCAAGCTCAACGCGTTCATCGTGACCCTGGCGATGCTCATCGTGCTGCGCGGCCTGCTGGTCGGCGCGACCAAGGGCAAGACCCTCTTCGGCATGCCGGACAGCTTCTACTCCCTGGCCACCAGCACCTTCCTCACGGTGCCGCTGTCGGTGTGGCTCGCCGCGGCGGCCTTCGCGGTCGCCGGGTTCCTGCTGAAGTACCACCGGATCGGCCGCGCCCTGTACGCCATCGGCGGCAACGCGGAGGCGGCCCGGGCGGCCGGCATCCGGGTGGAGCGGGTGATGCTCGGCGTGTTCGTGGTCGCCGGGGTGCTCGCCTCGGTCGGCGGCATCATGCAGACCGGGTACGTCGGCGCGATCAGCGCCAACCAGGGCAACAACATGATCTTCACGGTGTTCGCGGCGGCGGTGATCGGCGGGATCAGCCTGGACGGCGGCAAGGGCACCATGTTCGGCGCGCTGACCGGCGTACTCCTTCTGGGTGTGGTGCAGAACCTGCTCACCCTCGCCCAGGTGCCGTCGTTCTGGATCCAGGCCATCTACGGCGGGATCATCCTCGTCGCCCTCATGATCGCCCGCGTGACGACGGGCCGGGCCCAGGACTGACCCCGGGACCCCCGGCCCCCACCCACTCCGACGGAAAGGCCTTCTGTGTCCCCGACCCCCGCCCGTGTCACCGCGGTCGACACCTACGACATCCGCTTCCCCACCTCGCGCGAGCTGGACGGCTCCGACGCGATGAACCCCGACCCCGACTACTCCGCGGCCTATGTCGTGCTGCGCACCGACGCGGCCGACGGCCACGAGGGGCACGGGTTCACCTTCACCATCGGGCGGGGCAACGATGTCCAGGTCGCCGCGATCGACGCACTGCGGGACCATGTGCTCGGGCGCCCGGTCCAGGAGATGTGCGACGACCCCGGGTCACTCTTCCGGGACCTGATCGGCGACAGCCAGCTGCGCTGGCTCGGACCCGAGAAGGGCGTGATGCACATGGCGATCGGGGCCGTGGTCAACGCCGTCTGGGACCTCGCCGCCAAGCGCGCCGCCAAGCCGCTGTGGCGGCTGCTCGCCGACGCCGAACCGGACTGGCTGGTGCGGCAGATCGACTTCCGCTACATCACCGACGCCCTCACCCCCGAGGAGGCCCTGGACCTGCTGCGCCGCGGCCGGGCGGGCGCCCGGGAGCGCCGGGCCCGGCTGCTGGAGCGCGGCTACCCCGCCTACACCACCTCAGCCGGCTGGCTCGGCTACGACGACGACAAGCTCACCCGGCTCGCCGCCCAGGCGGTCGCCGACGGCTTCCGGCAGATCAAACTGAAGGTCGGCGCCGACCTCGACGACGACCTGCGCCGCTGCCGGGTCGCCCGCGCGGTGGTCGGACCGGACGTCCGCATGGCGATCGACGCCAACCAGCGCTGGGACGTCGAGGAGGCGATCCGCTGGACCAAGGCCCTCGCCGACTTCGACCCGTACTGGATCGAGGAGCCCACCAGCCCCGACGACATCCTCGGTCACGCGGCGGTCCGCGCCGCCGTCGCCCCGGTGAAGGTCGCCACCGGCGAGCACGTGCACAACCGCATCGTCTTCAAGCAGCTGCTCCAGGCCGGCGCCCTGGACATCGTGCAGATCGACGCGGCCCGGGTCGGCGGGGTCAACGAGAACCTGGCGATCCTGCTCCTCGCGGCCAAGTTCGGCGTCCCCGTCTGCCCGCACGCGGGCGGCGTGGGCCTGTGCGAACTCGTCCAGCACCTGTCGATGTTCGACTATCTGGCCCTCTCCGGCAGCACCGAGGACCGGGTCATCGAGTACGTCGACCATCTGCACGAGCACTTCCTCGCCCCGGTGGTGATCCGCGAGGGCCACTACACGGCACCCACCGCGCCGGGCTTCTCCGCCGCCATGCGGCCGGAGTCCATCGCGCGGTACACGTTCCCCGGCGGCACCTTCTGGGCCGCCGACCCCGAGACACGGAAGGGAAAGGCGGCATGAGCGACTTCGCGGGCCTGAGGGCCCTGGTGACCGGCGGCGCCTCCGGCATCGGCCGGGCCACCGCCGAACTCCTCGCCGAACGCGGCGCCCGGGTGGCGGTGGTGGACCTGGACCCCTCGACCGTGGACAAGCCCCTGCTCGCCTTCCGCGCCGACGTCACCGACGACGCCTCGGTACGCGCGGCCGTGGCGGAGGCGGCCGAGGACCTCGGCGGGCTGGACGTCCTGGTCAACAACGCGGGCATCGGCGCCCAGGGCACCGTCGAGGACAACGACGACGAGGAGTGGCGCCGCGTCTTCGACGTCAACGTCCTCGGCATGGTCCGCGCCGCCCGCGCCGCCCTCCCGCACCTCAGGCGCTCCCGGCACGCGGCGATCGTCAACACCTGCTCCATCGCGGCCACCGCGGGGCTGCCGCAGCGGGCGCTGTACAGCGCGACCAAGGGCGCCGTGCACTCGCTCACCCTCGCCATGGCCGCCGACCACGTCCGCGAGGGCATCCGCGTCAACTGCGTCAACCCCGGTACGGCGGACACCCCGTGGATCGGCCGCCTGCTGGACGCGGCCCCCGACCCGGCCGCCGAACGCGCCGCACTGGAGGCCCGCCAGCCCACCGGCCGCCTCGTCTCGGCGGCCGAGGTCGCGGGCGCCATCGCCTACCTGGCGAGCCCCCTGTCCGGCGCCACCACCGGCACCGCCCTCGCCGTCGACGGCGGTATGCAGGGCCTGCGGCTGCGCCCGGTGGGCCGGTGACGACGCTCGGCCGCGGCGGCGTCCCGGTCAGCCCCCTGGGCTTCGGCGCCGCCGGAATCGGCAACCTGTTCACCGAGGTCGGCGACGAGCAGGCGTACGAGGCGGTACGCGCGGCCTGGCGTCACGGCATCCGCTACTTCGACACCGCCCCCCACTACGGCCTCGGCCTGTCCGAACGCCGCCTGGGCGCGGCCCTGCGGGACTTCCCCCGGGACGAGTACACGCTCTCCACGAAGGTGGGCCGCCGTCTGGAACCGTCGGACGCGGGCGGCGACGACCTGGCGGACGGCTTCGCCGTCCCCGCGACCCATCGCCGTGTCTGGGACTTCAGCGCCGACGGCGTCCGCCGCACCCTCGAGGCGAGCCTGGCACGGCTCGGTGTGGACCACGTGGACGTCGTCTACCTCCACGACCCCGACGACCACGCCGAACAGGCCTTCCGCGAGGGCTATCCCGCCCTGGAGCGGCTCCGCTCCGAGGGCGTGGTCGGCGCGATCGGCGCGGGCATGAACCAGGCCGGGATGCTCGCCCGGTTCGTCCGCGACACGGACGTCGACGTGGTGCTGTGCGCCGGCCGGTACACCCTCCTCGACCAGAGCGCCTCGGCCGAGCTGCTGCCCGCCGCCGTGGCCCGGGGGGTCTCGGTCGTCGTCGGCGGTGCCTTCAACTCCGGCCTGCTGGCCGACCCGCGGCCGGACGCCACGTACGACTACGGCCGCGCGCCCGCCGAGCTGCTGGACCGCGCCCTGCGCATGAAGGCGGTCGCCGCCCGGCACGGCGTCACCCTGCGCGCCGCCGCCCTCGCCTTCTGCGCCGCGCACCCGGCCGTCGCGAGCGTCCTGGCCGGAGCCCGCTCGGCCGGCGAGGTCCGCGACTGCGCCGAGCAGTTCGCGGCACCGGTCCCCGCCGCCCTCTGGCAGGAGCTGCGGGACAGCGGTCTGCTGCCCCCCGAGGAGCCGTCATGAGAGTCGCCCTGCACACCAAGGTCCGCGCCGACCGCGTCGCCGAGTACGAGGCCGCCCACCGCGAGGTCCCGGCCGAACTCACCGACGCCATCCGCGCCGCCGGCGCCACCTCCTGGACGATCTGGCGCAGCGGCACCGACCTCTTCCACGTCCTGGAGTGCGAGGACTACGCCCGGCTGCTGGCCGAACTGGAGAAACTGCCGGTCAACGTGGCCTGGCAGGCCCGGATGGCCGAACTCCTCGACGTGGTGCACGACTACTCCGGCGAGGGCGCTCGGGCCGGTCTGCCCGTCGTGTGGGAGCTGCCGTGACCGTCGACGCCCACCACCACGTCTGGGATCTGTCGGTCCGCGACCAGGACTGGATCCGGGGGCCCGGACTCCAGCCGCTCGGACGGGATTTCACGATCGCCGACCTCGAACCCGAAGCCCGCGCCGCCGGGGTCGGCCGCACGGTCCTCGTGCAGACGGTCACCGTCCCCGAGGAAACCCCCGAGTTCCTGGCCCTGGCCGACACGCACGACCTCGTCGCGGGCGTCGTCGGCTGGACCGACCTCACCCGCCCCGACGTCGCCGACGAACTGGCCCGCCTCGCGGAGCTCCCCGGCGGCCGGTACCTGAAGGGCGTCCGCCACCAGGTCCAGTCCGAGCCCGACCCCGAGTGGCTGCTGCGCGCGGACGTCCGCCGGGGCCTGGCCGCGGTCGCCGACGCGGGCCTCGTGTACGACCTGGTCGTCCTGCCCCACCAGCTCCCGGCCTGCGTCGAGGCGGCCGAGTCGCTCCCTGGGCTCACCTTCGTCCTGGACCACCTGGGCAAGCCGCCGATCGCCTCCGGCGCGCTCGAACCGTGGACGGCGGCCGTCCGCGCCCTCGCCGCACTCCCCAACACGGCCGCCAAGCTCTCCGGCCTCGTCACCGAGGCCGACCCCGCCTCCTGGACCACCGGCGACCTGCGCCCTTACACGGACGTGGCCCTGTCCGCCTTCGGCCCGCACCGCCTGATGTTCGGCTCCGACTGGCCGGTCTGCACGCTCGCGGCGTCCTACGGCGAAGTCCTCGCCGCCGCACGGGAGCTGACCTCCCAGCTGAGCGAGTCCGACCGCTCCGCGCTCTTCGGCGCCACCGCGATCCGCGTCTACGACCTCTGAGCCACCCCCGCCAGCCGGGTCGGCGGCAGATACTCCCGTACGAACGTCCGCTCCCAGCACGCGCCCGTCTCGCGCAGCTCCCGCCAGGTGGTGTAGCGGTAGCGGAAGAGGCGGGCGCGGACGTAGCGCGGGGGTTCGCCGGGCGGGAAGGGGGAGCGGCGCAGGAGTTTCAGCGTGTCGGGGTCGTTCTCCAGCAGCCGTTCCACCAGCCCGCCGAACCACGTCCCGGCGTACCCGGGCGACAGCGCGGCGAACCACATCAGCCAGTCCAGCCGCAGATGGTAGGGCGCGAACTGGCGCGGCCAGCGCCGGGGATCGCCCGGCTTGCCCTTGAACTCGTACTCCCGCCAGTCCGAGTCCGGGTGCGGCGCGTCGTCCGGCGTGCCCTCCACCACCACCTCGTACCGGATCCGGCTGACGCTGCCGAACGCGCCGTAGGTGTTGACCAGGTGCAGCGGGTCGAAGGAGCGGTTCATCACCTGGCGGCGGGAGATCATGTTCACCACCGGGTGGTAGCTGAGGAACAGCAGCAGCGCGGCGACGGCCAGGACCACGATCGCGTACCACAGGGGCGCCGCGGGCACGGACGGCGCGGCCGTCGGGAACCGCACCGCCGACAGCGCCAGCACGATGGTGATCCAGTTCAGCCAGGAGAAGTTGCCGGACAGCACCAGCCACAGCTGGGTGAGGATCATCAGGGACGCGGCGGCCGTGGCGACGGGATGCGGGGTGAACAGCAGGAACGGCACCACCAGTTGCGTGACATGGTTGGCGGCCACCTCCACCCGGTGCAGCGGCTTCGGCAGATGGTGGAAGAACCAGCTCAGCGGGCCCGGCATCGGCTGGGTCTCGTGGTGGTGGTCCAGACAGGTCAGCTTCCGCCAGCACGCGTCCCCGCGCATCTTGATCAGACCGGCCCCGAACTCCACCCGGAACAGCACCCAGCGCAGCAGGAAGAGCACCACCACCGGCGGGGCCACCTCGTCGTTGCCCAGGAACACGGCCAGGAAGCCGGTCTCCAGCAGCAGCGACTCCCAGCCGAACGCGTACCAGGTCTGCCCCACGTTGACGATCGACAGATACAGCGCCCAGGGCACCAGCCACAGCAGCATGCCGCCCCACAGGGGCAGTTCGCCGTCCGCGCCCGCGAGCAGCGCCACCGAGACGGCACAGCCCGTCCAGGCCGAGGCCGCGAAGAAGCGGTCGGAGTAGCGCAGGTGGAACAGGCTCGGCGCGCGCCGGAACGGCACCCGGGCCACGAAGCCGGGGATCGGCAGCATGCCGCGCTCGCCCAGCAGGGCCCGGAACTGCAGGGCCGCCGTCAGGAACGCGACGAGGTACACGGCGGCCAGGGCCCGCTGGAAGACCAGCCGGCTCAGCCAGTAGTCGGGTGCGGTGAACCAGTCCACGGCCGTGTGCTCCTCCCTCCATGGTGACGCCGGAGGTGTCCGTCACTCTGTGTACCGCGAGTCAGCGGTCGCGTAACCCGAAACGATCCCGCCGCCCCGCTCGAAGAATCAGGCAAATCCTGGCAAGGTAGCCCCATGGCCGATCGGGGCACGAGCGCCCTGTCCCTACCGGACGACTGGACCGCCCATCCGGATCCCATCCTGGCGCTCAACCGCATGGGCACCTTCGACTGGGACCTGGACACCGGTCTGTTCCACATGGACGCCCAGGCCCACGAGGTCTTCGACATCCTCCCGGAGGAGTTCGACGGGCGCCCGGAGACCCTCGCGCTCCGGGTTCCCCAGCCGGAGGCGAGCATCCTGGACTCCGTGGTGGCCCGGGCCATCAAGGACGGCAGCGAGAACTACGGGACGTACTTCCGTATCCGCTGCCGCGACGGCACCCGGCGCTGGACGCACACCCAGGGCTACATCCGCCGCGACGAGACCGGCCGCCCGCGCCGGGTCATCGGCATCGTCCGGGACGCCACCCGGGAACTGGAGGAGAGCGAGGCCCGCAGCCTGCGCGCCGCCCAGGACGCGGCCGTGCGGCGGCAGACCGGCATCGTGCAGGTCATCACCGCCGCCCTCTCGCACGCCCGCAGCGTCCAGGACGTCATCGACGTCCTCAAGGACACCCACGGCGTCCGGCACCTCGGCGCGGCCAGCCTGGTCATGGGCCTGGTGGAGGCCGGCCGCATCCGGATGATCGCCGAGGGGCCGGAGGGCAGCTTCGTGCCCGGCACCCGGATCAACCGCATAGACGAGCCCTACCCCATGAGCGAGGTCGTACGGACCCTCGTCCCGCGCTTCATCGAGTCCCCGGAGGAGTTCGCCGAGGGCTACCCGATCCTGTGGCCGCACCTCACCGGCCTGAGCATCACCTCCGCCGCCTACCTCCCGCTGATCGCCCAGGCCCGCCCGATCGGCGCCATGGGCCTGCTCTACAGCGACCGGCGCGGCTTCTCGGACGAGGAGCGCACCGTCCTGGTGGCACTCGGCAGCAGCATCGCGCAGAGCCTTCAGCGGGCCATGCTCTACGAGCAGGAGAAGGACCTCGCCCAGGGCCTGCAACAGGCGATGCTGCCCCGCACGATCCCCAGCGTGCCCGGGGCGGACGTGGCGGTCCGCTACCGCTCGGCGTCGCTGGGCCGGGACATCGGCGGCGACTGGTACGACCTCATCCCGCTGCCCGGCGGCCGGGTCGGCGCCGTCATCGGCGACGTCCAGGGGCATGACACGCACGCGGCGGCCGTCATGGGCCAGCTGCGCATCGTGCTGCGCGCCTACGCGGCCGAGGGGCACACCCCGGCCACCGTGACCGCCCGCGCCTCGGTCTTCCTCCACGAACTCGACACCGACCGCTTCGCCACCTGCCTGTACGCGGAGGCCGACCTGTCCACCGGCGTGGTGCAGGTGGTCCGGGCCGGCCACATCGACCCGCTGATCCGGGACACCGACGGGTCCTGCCGCCGGATATCCGTCGAGGGCGGCCTGCCGCTGGGGCTGTCCGCCGAGTTCGGCCGCCTGGAGTACCCGGTCTCCACCGTCGAGCTCGACCCCGGCCAGACCCTGCTGCTGTGCACCGACGGCCTCGTCGAGCAGCCCGGCGCCGACCTCGACGACGGGCTGCACACCCTGACCGCGCTCATCGAGGCGGGCCCGGACGATGTGCGCGAACTCGCCGACCGGCTCATCGACGTGGCCGAGGAACGCGGCGGCGACGACGACGTGGCCCTGCTCCTGCTGCACCGCCGCGGCCTGGACGTCCCGCGCCCCGGCGGCCGGCTCCAGCAGCACGTGGCCTCCGGCGACCCCGAGGCCCTCAGGCTCGCCCGGCACACGATCCGCGCCTCGGTCCGCGCCTGGGGCGCCGGCGAATGCGCCGACGAGATCGAACTGGTCGCCGACGAGCTGATCACCAACGCCCTCCTGCACACCGAGGGCTCCGCGATCGTCACCCTCAGGGTGCTGGGCGGCAGCGACCGCCGGCTGCGCGTCGAGGTCGAGGACTCCTCCAGCGCCCTGCCCCGCCGCCGGGACGCGGGCGACTCCGGCGTCTCCGGCCGCGGGCTGCTGCTGGTCGACCGCCTCGCCGACGTGTGGGGCGTGGAGGCGCGTGGCGGCGGCAAGTGCGTGTGGTGCGAGTTCGAGGTACCGGAGCGGACCTGACCCGGCTGACCGCGGCGGCCCCTGATGGCACTCTGGACGTATGCCGGAACTGCCCGAGGTCGAGGCGTTGAAGGACTTCCTGGCCGAGCATCTGGTCGGCCACGAGGTGGTGCGGGTGCTGCCCGTCGCGATCAGCGTCCTGAAGACGTACGACCCTCCGCTCACCGCTCTCCAGGGCCGCGAGGTCACCGCCGTGCACCGGCACGGCAAGTTCCTCGACATCGCGACCGACGGCGGCCCCCGCCTGGTCACGCACCTGGCCCGCGCGGGCTGGCTGCAGTGGAAGGACCGGTTGCCGGACGGCCCGCCCCGCCCCGGCAAGGGCCCCCTCGCCCTGCGGGTGGCCCTGGAGACCGGCGCGGGCTTCGACCTCACCGAGGCCGGCACCCAAAAGCGCCTCGCGGTGTACGTCGTGCACGACCCGGGGGAGGTCCCGGGCATCGCCCGCCTCGGCCCGGACCCGCTCGCCGACGACTTCGACGCCGACCGCCTGGCCGCCCTGCTGAGGGACGAGCGACGACAGCTCAAGGGAGCCCTGCGCGACCAGAGCCTGATCGCGGGCGTGGGCAACGCCTACAGTGACGAGATCCTGCACGCGGCCCGGATGTCCCCGTTCAAGCTGGCCGCCTCCCTCACCCCGGACGAGGTCCGCGCCCTCCACACAGCCCTGCGCACCACCCTCACCGAGGCGGTCGAACGCTCCCGGGGCCTGGCGGCCGGCCGCCTGAAGGCGGAGAAGAAGAGCGGCCTGAGGGTCCACGGCCGCACCGGAGAGCCCTGCCCGGTGTGCGGCGACACCATCCGCGAGGTCTCCTTCAGCGACTCCTCGCTCCAGTACTGCCCCACCTGCCAGACGGGAGGCAAGCCACTGGCGGACCGCAGGATGTCCCGGCTGCTGAAGTAGGGGCCCGGTTGCCTAGTCGGCGTCCAGGCTGACCAGCCGCTCCCCGGCCGCCGTGCGGACCTCGTAGCGGACGACCTGGTCCGAGTGCATGGAGGAGCCGCCCTCCACGGTGGTCATGCCGGTGTCGTGGCCGGGTACGGCCCAGCTGGTCACGACCTGCTCCGAGCCGTCGCGGCCGATGGCGACGAGGCGGCAGGAGCGGGGGCCGGCGCTGTCCTTGATCTTCAGCTGCACATCACTGCCGTGGTCGTCGTCCTTGGTCATGACCTGTGCCCACACGCCCGAGTGCGCGTCGGTCGCCGCCATGACCTGCACCGAGGTGTCGGCGGTGCCGCTCGTCTGGCCGGCGTACATGGCGATCCCGGGTCCGGCCACGGCGAACACCACCGAGGCGGCCAGGCCGTACAGGAAGCGCCGGCGGCCGGCCCGCCGCCGGGACGCCACCGCCGTGAGCAGGCTGTCCAGCAGCCGGGGGCCGGGCTGTGCCATGGGGTGCACCAAGCGCGGGGTCGCCCGCCGGTACAGCATCAACTGCCGTGCGGCGGGGCCGAACTCGGTCACGTGTGCCGCGCATTGGGGGCACTCCATGAGGTGGTCCTCGAAGCGGAACGCCTCCGCCTCGTCGAGCACGCCGAGCGCGTAGGCGCCGACGTCGCGATGCCGTTCCAGGGACCTCATGCCGAATCCTCATGCCGATGGGTGCGGGTGGGGTTACTCCGTGCTCCCATCCGTACGCACCGGACAGACGAATCACTCAAGCCGTGCACCGAATCGTAACCAACGGATTCGGAGCGGCCGGGCCCGCGGATTGGTCCGACTTCAGAAAAGTCAGAAAAGATGGATGGCGAGGTGCCCGAGGGGCAGCCCGAGCCGCCAGGCGGGCGTCCACACCTTCGGCCCGTCGTCCTCGCCCACCACCGGCCCGCCGCCCGGCACCGCGTCCAGATCGGGCGCGAGCAGCTCGGTCTCCTCCAGCCAGCGCCAGGCCGCCGCGGCCAGCTCCAGGTCCGGTGACGGCGTGCCCGCGCCGGCGGTCTCGGCGGCGAGCTGCGCCATGCGCTCGCTCACCCAGTCCTGCCACGGCTGGTCGTACGCCGTCAGCGACAGCCAGGTCTCCAGCTGGGAGACCACCTGGATGCCGGAGAGTTCGCCCTCGGTGTCGGAGAGAAAGATGGTCAGCGCCAGCGCGTCCCGGCCGGCCCGGAACTCGAAGGACGTCGGCGGCATCAGGTCGCCGGTACGCAGCAGCTCGTCGGCGATGTACTCGGCGTACAGCCACGCCATCGGCACGGTCAGTTCACCGCCACCGGCACCGTCCGTGCTCTCTTGACCTCTGTGCAGCATCCCTTCCTGCCCTCCTCCGGTACGTGCGCGTCGCCCGAACACGAGCCCCCGGTCCGGAACACGGATGAGGACAGCTGATTGCTCAACCGGGGTCCTCAGCAAGGCGCTTTGCGAAGCCTTTGCTGTGGATGTGGTTTCACCGCAGGTCGGCCGCGTAACCCGGAAGCACCCGGCGCAGGGCGCGCAGCGCGTAGTACGCACGGGACTTCACGGTACCGGGCGGAATCCCCAGGCATTCCGCGGCCTCCGCCACACTCGCCCCGTGGAAGTACACGAGCACCAGGACTTCACGGTGCTCCGGAGTGAGTGTCTTCACAGCCTCGCGCACATCGAGCGTCGCGGCCGCCCGTTCGGCGTGATCGGCCATCACCCGCGCGTTCTCCAGGACCGCGTCCCCGACCTCCGGCGGCCTCGCCTGCCGGGCCCGCCGGGCGTCGATGGCGAGCCGCCGGCCCACGGTCAGCAGCCAGGGGCGTACGGAGTCGAAGGCGTCGGCGCGCAGTGCCTCGGGGTGCTGCCAGGCGCGTACCAGGGTCTCCTGCACGAGGTCCTCGGCGCGCTGCCGGTCCCCGTCGCAGAGCCTCAGCAGCAGGGCGAAGAGCGGTCGGCCGTGCTCGCGCTGGAGCGCGGCGAGCTCGTGCTCGGCGGTCGTCGTCCCGGCGGGGAGGGTGGTTCCGGCCGTCATGGCCGTATGGCATCGCAGGGCGCCGCCCGGGGACAGGGGGCGCACAGGGATCTGCGACGGACGGTCGATCGCGTCGACGAACGGTTCGACGAACGGTCCGCCCCGCTGTCGTCCCCGACACCGGACGGGTCAATGAGGGCGCCGGAACCGTTTGCGACGGCGGTCAGCTTCGTACCTATGTGGCAGTAAATGTCATAACTGTGGGGTGAGCTGATGATCGCACGCAGACGGCAGGTGGCCCTGGCCCTGACGGCGCTCCTCGCGGCGGGCGCCGCCTGTCAGGCCCACGCACGGCAGGAGCGGCCCGCGCCGCCGGGACACCCGGCGCCGCCCGCCGCCGCCCGTGGATTCACCCTGGTCGCCACCGGCGACATCCTGGCGCACGGCTCCGTCGTCGACAGAGCGGGCTTCGACGCGGGCGGCACCGGCCACGACTTCCGTCCGATGCTGGCCGGGGTCCAGGGCGCCGTCGCCACGGCCGACCTGGCGCTGTGTCATCTGCGGAGCGTCCGCGGCGGCAACCCGCCGGAGCTGGCCGAGGGGCTCGCCGCGACCGGCTACGACGGCTGCTCCACCGCCTCCGCGTACTCCCCGGACGACGGCCCCGCCGGCCTGAGCGGCACCCTGGACGCCATGGACCGGGTGGGCCTGCGGCACGCGGGGACGGCACGCACCGAGGCCGAGGCGCGCACCGCCACGATCCTCACCGCGGGCCCGGCGAGGGTCGCGCATCTGGCGTACACGTACGGCGCCGACGGCTCCGCGCCCCCGCCGGGCGGCCCCTGGGCCGTCAATCCGATCGACGGCGACCGCATCGTCGCCGACGCCCGCGCCGCCCGGCAGGCCGGCGCCGACGTGGTGGTCGTCTCCCTGGGCTGGGGCACCGAGTGGCAGGACGCCCCCGACCGGTCGCAGCTCACCCTCGCCCAGCGGCTCACCGCCTCCCGCACCGGCGACCGACCCGACATCGACCTCGTCCTCGGCACCCACGCCCATGTCCCGCAGCCGTACGAGAAGGTCAACGGCACCTGGGTGGCCTACGGCCTGGGCGACCAGATCGCCGGCGAACCCGACGGCAGCGGCGTCCGGGACCCCCGCGCCAACGAGTCCACCCTCGGCCGTTTCACCTTCGCCCCGCCCGCCCGGCCCGGCGCCCGCTGGGAGGTGACCCGGGCGGAGTTCGTCCCGCTGATGTACGACCTCGACGCCGGACGGGTGGTCGACCTGGACGCGGCGATCGCCCGGGGCGCCGATCTGACGGGCGTGCGCGACGCGATCCGCGACGCGGTCCTCGGCCGGGGCGCGGCCGAGGACGGGCTGATGACGGGCGGTTGACGCCGGTGAGCGGTGGCTAACGCCCCGCCAGCGCGGACCGCCGGTACGAGTAGCCGAAGTAGATCACGCAGCCGATCAGGAACCACAGGGCGAACCGCACCCACGTCTGCCACTGCAGGAACGTGATCAGCCAGACGGAGAAGACGACCCCCAGCGCCGGCACGAACGGCATCCACGGCGTGCGGAAGGTGCGCGGCAGGTCCGGCTGCCGGTAGCGCAGCACGATCACCGCGGCGCACACCACCACGAAGGCCAGCAGGATGCCGATGTTGGTCAGTTCGGCCGCCTGCCCGATGGGGACGAACCCGGCGATGAGGGCCGAGCCCGCCCCGACGATCCATGTCACCCGGGTGGGCACGTGCCGCGTCGGGTGCGTCTTGGCGAACCACTGGGGCAGCAGCCCGTCGCGGGACATGGAGAACCAGACCCGGGTGACACCCAGCATGAAGGTGAACATCACGGTGAGGATGCCGATGATCGCGCCCACCGCGATCACGTCCGCCAGCCCGCTCAGCCCCACCGACTTGAACGCCGTGGAGAAGCCGCTCTCCGGGTCGATGTCCTTGTAGTTCTGCATGCCCGTCAGCACCAGGCAGGCCGCCACGTACAGGACCATCGAGATCGCCAGCGAGTAGATGATCGCCTTCGGCATGTGCCGCTGCGCGTCCTTCGACTCCTCGGCCGCCGTCGACATCGCGTCGTACCCGAAGACCGCGAAGAACACGGTCGCCGCGCCGGTGAAGGCCCCGCTGATGCCGAAGGGGAAGAAGGGGTGGTAGTTCGCGGTGGTGATGTGGAACACGCCCACCCCGATCACCAGCAGCACCACCAGCACCTTCAGGGCGACCACGAACGTCTCGAAGCGGGCCGCGGTGCGGATGCCGAGGTTGAGCAGCCAGGCGATCAGCAGGCACAGCAGCGCGGCGAACAGGTCGACCCGGTGCCCGTGCCCGGTGCCGGGCGCGCCGAGCATCCAGGCGGGCAGGTTCGCGCCCAGTTCCTCGACCAGGAAGCTGAAGTACCCGGAGATGCCGATCGCGACCACCGCCACGATCGCGGTGTACTCCAGCAGCAGGTCCCAGCCGATGAACCAGCCCGCGAACTCGCCGAGCACCGCGTAGCCGTACGTGTACGCCGAACCCGCCTTCGGGATCAGGCCCGCGAACTCCGCGTACGACAGCGCGGCGCAGGCGCTGGCCAGACCGGCGATGAGGAAGGAGACGAGCACCGCGGGCCCCGCCGTGCCGTTCGCCACCGTGCCGGCGAGGGTGAAGATGCCCGCGCCGATGATGCCGCCCACGCCGATCGCGGTGAGCTGCCACAGGCCGAGCGATTTGTCGAGGTGGGGGCCCTCGGCGTGCTCGGTCTCCTCGATGTGTTCGATGGGTTTGCGGCGGAGAATGCCCTCACCCGTACGGAGCCTGGCCATGCGCCTCACCTCTTCGCCGATCGTAACGGCTGACGGCGGATCATGATGGCTCAGGGGCGCACGTGACGGAAGACGCCACGCACGGGTCAGGCCGGTCTCGCGTGAACGCTATTCGTCCTCGTCGCAGACGTTGTCGAAGACCTCGTAGGCCTTTTGATACGCCGCTTCGTAGGCGGTCTCGTACTTCTGGTAGTCCTTCAGCTTGTACTTGCTCTTCTTTGCTTCAGGATTGTCGGACTTCCCCCAATTGCAGTGAGTGCCGTCCTTCTTCCCGGCCGTTTCCCCGTCTTTCGCGCCCTGTGCGCCCGGGCTCTTGGCGGCGGGGGCCTGCGGGGCTGACGCCGCCGCCCCCTGGGTGGTGTCGGCTGCCGCCTGCGTCATCAGGGCCGGCGAGAACACCAGTGCTGCTGCGGTGAGGGGGCCCGCCATGACTGCGACGAATCGCTTCGCGCGCATAGCTATCCTCTTCCTTCGAGTTGGTACGCGGACATGGCGCCTCGTTCCGGCCAGGACCCATCCCGTGCGCGGGTTGCGGTCCGGAGCGGTATCTGCACCGCGATGCGCTGGGCACCATGAGGGCCGGTGGATTCCGGCCCGCGACGCCGCTTTCCTTCCCTACGTGCGGACTTGGACTGCTCCTGCACGTGCGGTGTCCGCACTTCGACCGTAACGAGGGGCAGGTGGGATGTCCACTTATGGCCTAATGTGCGTAATTTACGCCTCAACTGTGCGGGCCCGCCGAGGCCGCGATCGCCCCCCTGACCACGCCTACGGCACCACCGTCACCGGCCAGCGTCCCGCCTTCACCAGGCGGATCGCCACCGAGCCGATGATCCGGTGCCCGGCCTGTTCGGAGGCGCCGACGACCACGGCGTCGGCCTTGAGGTCGTCCGCCGCCTTCACCAGGCCGTTGTACGGATCGCCGCGGAAGGTGTGGAACTCCCAGCGGATGTCGTACATCCCCTTCAGCCGCTCCGCCCCGTCGCGGATCTGCGCGACCAGGTCCTCGGCGATCTCGTCGGTCGTCTCCGCCACCGGCACCCCGAGCGCCGCGCCCGCCGTCATCACCGGCTGCACGTAGACGACGGCCAGCAGGGCGTGCTGCCGCCGGGCGAGGCCACCGGCGTAGGCGGCGGCTCTGAGCGAGGACTCGGAGCCGTCCACGCCGACGACGATGACCTTCGGTCCGTCCGTACCCCGCTCGAACCGGTGCGCGTGCTGTTCCGTCACGGCCGCGAGGTTATCGGAGCCGGGAACTCCGCCGCCCGTCCGGGGCTCTACGCCGGGTGGGTGTATTCGTGCCCCCGCATCGGTGTCGCTGTCCCCGGGCGGGCCCGGGCGGGGCGACTGATGGGGCATGACGAAGGATCAGTTGCTCACTCGCCGTCGGGCCCTGCTCGCCGGGGCCGCCGCTGTGGGGGCCGCCGGACTGTTCATCGCGGGGACGGGCGGCGAGGAGCCCGTACGGACCGGTGCCGCGCCCGTCGCGGGCCCGCAGGCGCGCGCGGCGCTCAGGCCGTCCGCCTACCGCCTGCAGCCCCTGACCGGTCAGGCGCCGCCGCCCGCCCGGCCCCGGCGGCTCGCGGTGCGCCGCGAACCCATCCTGGAGTTCCCCGGACGCGGCCGGACCATGGTGCTGACCTTCGACGACGGCCCCGACCCCCGCTACACCCCGAGCATCCTGGACACCCTGGCCAAGTACGACGTCCGCGCGATGTTCTTCGTGTGCGGGGAGATGGCGGCCGACAACAAGGACCTGCTGGCGAGGATGGCCGACGAGGGGCACGTCGTCGGCAACCACACCTGGACGCATCCGCTGCTCACCCAGTTGGGCCGCAAGGAGATCCGCTCCGAGATGGAGCGCACCAGCGACGTCATCGAGGACGCCTACGGCGAACGCCCCCAGTGGTTCCGCGCCCCCTACGGCGCCTGGAACCGCGCCGCCTTCCAACTGGGCGCCAAGATGGGCATGGAGCCGCTCGCCTGGACGGTCGACAGCCTCGACTGGACCACCCCCGGCACCAGCACCATCGTCGACCGCATCGAGAGCGGCGCCGCCCCCGGCGTCGTGGTCCTCTCCCACGACGCCGGGGGCGACCGCTCACAGAGTGTCCGGGCGCTGCGCAAATACCTGCCGCACCTGCTCGACTCCGGATACCACATCACCGTCCCGCGCCGTCGCGCCGGCTGACGGAAACGGGCTTTCGCCCGCCCGGCCCGGAAGACGTTCAGCGGACCTCGACCAGGCGGGCGAAGACGACGACATTGCCGTCGTAGCCGTTCTGTTTGGAGAAACCGCCGCCGCAGGTGATGACCCGCAGTTCCGGCGTGCCCTTCGACGCGTAGACGCGGTCACCGGGAAAGTCGGCCTTGGCGAACACCTCGACGCCGTAGATGTCGAACACCGCGGTCTTTCCGTCCCGGCGGACGACCTCCACCCGGTTCCCCTTCTTCAGGGCTCCGAGTCCGTAGAACACGGCCGGCCCCTGCTTGTTGTCGACATGGCCGACGACGACGGCGGTGCCCTTTTCCCCGGGGGACACCGCACCGGTGAACCAGCCGGCCAGATTGGGGGTTTCCGGCGGCGGCGCGCCGACCCAGCCGTCCGTGTCCAGGCCGACCGGCACGACCGGGGCGTCGACCTGGATCGCGGGGATTCTGACCCGGTCCGCCACGGCGAACGGCAGCGGCGCCGGGGCGCCCGTGAAGGTGTCGGACTCGGCACGGCTGTCCGCGGCGGCGGCCGAGGCGGGCTGCGGTGGCCCCGTGTCGAATTCCCCCGAACCATTGCGAATGAGCGCCAGACCGGTCAGCAGGACAAGCGCTATCACGCCCCAGGGGGCGCGCTTCTTCCGCCGCGCCTCCTCTTCGGCCAGTTCGGCCAGTCCGGCCGACTCGGACGCAGTCATTCGCCATCCCCTCTCGACGCGGCCGTCACCACGTCCCTCGCATGGGAAAACGCTAAGTCCCGCGCACACGACCGGCGACGGGGCGAGCGGCGAACGGGTGGCCCGAACGGCTTTCCCGTGCGCCATCCGAGTTGCCGTCGGCGGAAAATTTCTGACGGCCCGTGACCTGCGGCAATATCCGATTGTGTGCTTGTCCTACGGTGCGCTCTCTCGCTCGGACGGAGCATTCTCGACATGCGGGCGTGTTCCGGTCGTCCGAGGGTCTATCCGGGAGGTGCTTTCTCGCCGATCTCCGGGGACGGGTCCCGGGGCGCCTCCCGCGGAGGGACCACATGCGCAACTCTCCTGCCCTGGCGACCGCGTGCACCGCGGCCGCCGTCCTAGGGCTCGCCGCCCCCGTGGCCGTCGCGGACGGCATGGGCAACGGGGGCGGAACGAGCAGCAACACCACCGTGATCGTCCCGGGCAACGACAACCTGGGCGTCCCGGGCCGTGATCCCTTCAATGGTCAGGGCCGGGACCCGTTCAACAACCAGGGCCGGGACCAGTTCAACAATCAGGGCCGCGACCCCTTCAACAACCAGGGGCGCGACCAGTTCAACGGCAACCAGGGGCGTGACCAGTTCAACAACCAGGGCCGCGACCCCTTCAACAACCAGGGCCGGGACCAGTTCAACGGCAACCAGGGCCGGGATCAGTTCAACAACCAGGGCCGTGGCGACAACGGCGGTGACCCGGGCCGCGGCAACTCGGCGGGGCAGGGCCAGGGTCAGGGCCACGGCGGCAACGGCAGTGATCCCAACTTCGGCGGTCCGGGCAACGGCACGCTGCGGAACATCGTCGCCTCGCCCGCCGCGATCGCCCGGGGCGGCCGGCTCACCGTCACCGTGGACGGATGCCGGGGCGGCACCATGTCCTCGCGTGCCTTCCCCACCACCCGGCTGACGTCGATCAGCGGCGCCGGCGACACCTCGAGGGGCACCGCGACGATCAGCCGCGACGCCCGCCCGGGCTCGTACGACATCACGGTCAACTGCAACGGCGCCACCCTGACCCGCCCGGCGGCCTTCACCGTGCTCGGCGGCGTGCAGGGCGGCATCGGCGGCAGCAGCTCCTCCGGGGCGACGCCGGCCGACATGGCCATCGGCGGCGGACTGCTGGCCGCCGCCGCGATCGGCGGCGGCGTGGTCTGGCTGCGCCGACGGCACGAGAAGCGGATCTGACCCGACGGCCCCGCCACCCGGCGGGGCCGGTCGCGTCACCCGGCATGCGGGAACAGCGTCAGGAACGGCTGCGCGCTCGCCGCGATGCCCCGGCTGTACGGCGCGTCGAAGTCCCAGATGAGGAAGAGCAGGAAGGTGATCAGCGCGGAGAACAGCCCGGCCAGGACCAGCTCGCGCGCCGTACGCCGGATCTGCAGCGCGAAGACCATGCCGATGGTGACCGCGGCACCGGTCAGCAGCCCGAACCACACCACGCCCGGCATGGTGGCCCCGGTCGAATCGGCCCGGGCGTTGCGCGCCTGGTCGGCGGCGGCCACCTGGTCGACCAGCGGCTGGTAGGCCTGCGCCTGGAAGTCCGTCCTCGGCTCGAAGTCCGTGATGTCCTCGCGGACCCGCCCGAGCAGCTCGCCGCCTCGCTCGGTGACGCGGCCGTGCTCGGCCATGCTCTTCCACTCGGTGGTGACGACGTGTCCGACATAGGCGTTGACATCGGTCCGAACGCGGTCACGGACGTCGGGCGGATAGACCCGGACCCGCTCCGAGATCTCGTGCAGCGCCTGGGCCTCCGCCTGCACATGGTCCTGGGCGACGCTGCGCGCCTCCCACACCCCGGCGATGGCCAGGCCCAGGACGATGGCGTACACGACGCCGATCCACATGGTCATGTACTCGATGACGTCCGGGGTCTCGCTGGGGTCCTCGTCCTCCCGCGCCCTGCGGTCGCGTACGAGGGTGATGATGACCACCACGGCGCAGGCGGCCAGCATCGCGAGGGCGAGAACAAGCCAATCCGACAACAGGTGCCTCCAGGATCTCGGTGCGTCAGCGCGGGCGCAGCGCGGCGACGGCGACCACCGCGGGCGCGGTGATGAGCAGGACGTAGGTGACGGGGGAGGTGCCGCCGTGCGACGGGTGGTGGGGCGGCTGGGGCCGGTAGTGCGGATAGCCGACCGGGCTCAGCGAGGGACGCGGGGCGGGCCTGGGCGGCGGGGGCGGCTTCGGCGGCGGTGGCGGCTCGGGAGTGGGGGTGGGCTTCGGCGCGGGCGGGGCCGGTGGCGGAATGCGCGCGGGCGGCGGCTTCGGGGCCGGCCTGGGCCTCGGCTTCGGCGGCGGGGGCGGTTCGGGTGTCGGGGTGGGGGTGGGCTCGGGTGACGCGGGAGGCGGTGTGGGTGTCGGCGTGGGTGTGGGTGTCGGGGACGGGGTGGGTGTCTCGCAGGGCGGGGGAGTGGGCTGCGGGCAGGCCGGGGGCGTCGGCCAGGAGCCTCCGGCGACGGCCACCACCTGCGTGCCGTCCGGGCCCGCCGAGACGTACGCACAGGCGTCGGCCGCCGCGGTGCCGGCCGGGCAGCCCACGAGGCCCCAGGTCAGCGCCGCCAGGACCAGGGCCCGTACGGCGGGCGCGAGTCGGGTCGGTTGGGGTCCTTGCACGACGGAGATCATGAGGCGCACCGGACCGCCGTACGCCGTAGTACGGATGTTTTGCCCCCGAACGGGGGAAAACGGCCCGCGGTGGTTTGAGCGGCGAGGAGGCCCGCGAGGGCGGTGCGGGGCCGCCGGGCACAGCTTTCCGAAAGAAATTTGTGCGCCCGTTGAACACTTCCACCCGTCCGATCCGTACCCAGTGTCGTGCGGCGGCGCAGCAGGCGCTGCAATATCCAGGCGATAATGGGGAGTTGACGGATGAGGACCTCCTGGCGGACCGCCTCACTGGTGGCCACAGCGGCTTCGGTGCTGGCGCTTACGACGGCGTGCGGTCAGGACAACGCCACCACCCCGTCGTCGGCGGCCCAGAACGTCGGTGCCACGGCCCCGGCGGGCGGCGTCGGTGCCGCGGGCGCCGGCACCGGTACGGGCACCGGCACGGACACGGGCGCGGGCAACGGTTACGGTGCCGACGGCCAGCAGAGCAGCGCCTCCCCGAGCCCCGGGGAGCCCGCGGGCAAGCTGTCGGTCGCCAGCAACCCCGACCTCGGCAACGTGCTGACGGACGGTGCGGGCCTGACCCTCTACCGTTTCGACAAGGACACCGCCAACCCGCCCAAGTCGAACTGCGAAGGCGACTGCGCCACCACCTGGCCGCCGGTCCCCGCGGACGACGCCGAGGCCGGTGCCGGCATCGACAAGGCGCTGCTGGGCGAGGTCACCCGCCCCGACGGCACCAAGCAGCTCACCGTCAACGGCTGGCCGGCCTACCGCTACGCCAAGGACGTCAACGCCGGCGACGTCAACGGCCAGGGTGTGGGCGGCAAGTGGTACGCGCTGGCCCCCAGCGGCAAGAAGGCGACCCTGTCGGACCTGCCCGGTCTCTCCGTGCGCAAGGACGCCAAGCTCGGCGACATCATCGTCGACAAGAACGGCATGACGGTCTACCGCTTCATCAAGGACAAGGCGTGGCCCAAGGTGGTCTCGAACTGCACCGGCGCCTGCCTCGAGAAGTGGCCGGCCGTCGCCGAGGTCAACGCCGACGACACCAAGGGCGTCGAGAAGAAGGGCCTGATGGGCTTCACCCGGCCCGACAACGGCTCCAAGCAGCAGACCGTCGACTGCTGGCCGATCTACACCTTCTCCGGCGACAAGGCCCCCGGGGACACCAACGGTCAGGGCGTGGGCGGCACCTGGTACGCCGTCTCGCCCGCCGGCAAGCTGGTCGGCGCGTCCAAGTAGTCGAAGTAGAAGTCACCTCCCCAGGGTTGATGGAACGACAACCGGCGCACGACCACCTGGTCCGCCCCCTCCGCACCGCACGGAGGGGGCGGACCGCTGTGCTGCGGGCCACCGCACCGCGGCGCCGCTGTGGCACATACCGCAGGCAGTGACCGGGAACGGATGGTCAATTTCCGTTTCGGGTCGCTCACTTGGCGGGCGATCAGTAGCCTCTGCTCGAACACCGGATCGCCTACGCCTTGGAGAGATACATGGAACGTCCCGCCTGGGCTCCCCGCAGCATCGACATCTCGGTGCCCAGTGTCGCGCGTATCTACGACTACTACCTGGGCGGTGCGTACAACTTCGAGGTCGACCGGGAAGCGGCCCGCAAGGCCCTTGAGTTCATGCCGGGACTCCCCAAGATCATGCAGGCGAACCGGGCGTTCATGCGCCGGGCCGTGCGCTTCGCCGCCGCCGAGGGCATCACCCAGTTCCTCGACATAGGCTCCGGCATCCCCACCTTCGGCAACGTCCACGAGGTGGCCCAGGAGGCCGTACCGGACGCGCGCGTGATGTACGTCGACCACGATCCGGTGGCCGTGGCGCACAGCGAGGCGGTCCTGGCCGGCGACGACCGCACGGACGTGCTCGCCGCGGACCTCCGCAAGCCCCACGAGATCCTGGCCAGCCCCCAGGTCAACGACCTCATCGACCTGAACCGGCCAGTGGCCCTGCTCCTCGTTGCCATACTGCACTTCGTGGAAGACGCTGACGACCCCTACGGCGCGGTGGCCCAACTGACCGCCGCCCTCGCGCCCGGCAGCCTGCTGATCCTCACCCATGCCTCGTACGAGGGGATCCCGGTGTCCGCGGAGCGGGCCGAGGGCGCGGTGGACGTGTACAAGGGCATCCGCAATCCGCTGATCATGCGCTCGCGCGAGCAGATCGCGCGGTTCTTCGAGGGGTACGACATGGTGGAACCCGGGCTGGTGCCGATGCCGCTCTGGCGGCCCCAGGCGGCGCCGGAGGACGAGGATCCGTATGCCTTCTCCGGATTCGGCGGCGTGGGGCGTACGGCGTGAGCGCGGAGCCGGACGGGCCGGAGGACAGACTGCGGCGGTTCGCGACGATCTGGAGCCGGGCGGTGTTCCCGGTGACCTCGACGTCGCTGACCCGGCCGGAGTTCGAGGAACGGCTGCTGCCGCTGGCGCGCCGGCTCAGCGAGCTGCTGCGCGCGCGCAGCTTCGATGCCGAGGGGGCCCGGGCGGTCGGCGCCGCGCTGATCGACGCGCACTGCACCGACCCCGAGGCGCTCAGCCGCACCCTGGACTGCGTCGACGCCTACCTGGTGCTCTACTGCGGTGCGGACGGCCCGCAGGACGAGCTCAGGATGCGTTCCTCGCGGCTGCAGCACGCGATGGCCGCCGGGTTCGCGCAGGCGCTGCGCCGGCGCACCCTGGCCGAGCAGGAGGCCATCGCCCAGGCGGCGCTGCGGGCCCAGGGCGTGGTGGCACAGGCGCTGCACGCCACTGAGGCCCGCTTCCGGGCGGTCTTCGAGGGCGCCGCGATAGGGATCGGCATCGCCGACCTGGACGGCAACGTCCTGCAGGTCAACAAGGCGCTGCTGCGCATGTTCGGCGGCTCCGAGCAGGCGGTGCGCGGCCGCAACGTCATGGAGTGGACGCACCCCGAGGACGCGCCCCAGGTCTGGAAGCTCTACGACGAACTCGTCACCGGCGAGCGCGAGCACTACCACGTGGAGAAGGCCTTCTACCGCCCCGACGGAACGGTCCTGTGGACCAACCTGACCGTCTCCCTGCTGCGTGACGCCGACGGCGACCCGCAGTACCAGCTCGCCCTCATGGAGGACACCACCGAGCGCCGGCTGCTCAACCTCAGGCTGCGCTACGAGGCCACGCACGACGCGCTCACCGGACTGCCCAACCGCACCCTGTTCTTCGAGCGGCTGGAGAAGGCGCTGAACGCGGGCGAGGGCCAGCGCTTCGGGCTGTGCTACCTCGACCTGGACGGGTTCAAGACCATCAACGACAGCCTCGGCCACGCGGCCGGCGACCGGCTGCTGGTGGAGGTCGCCGACCGGCTGCAGTCCTGCGCGACCGCGCCCGGTGAGATGGTCGCCCGGCTCGGCGGCGACGAGTTCGTGGCGCTGACCACCGGGCCCGGCACCGAGCGCGAGGTCGACGACCTCGCCGAGCGCATCATGAACGCCCTGGTCACCCCGGTCAGCATCGACGGCCGTGATCTGCTGGTGCGCGGCAGCATCGGCATCGTCGAGGGCCCGGCGGGGGAGCGGACCCCGGCCGAGGTGCTGCGCAGCGCCGACATCACCATGTACCGGGCCAAGTCGGCGGGCGGCAACCGCTTCGAGCTCGCCGACCCGGAGGCCGACGCCCGCGCCATCACCCGGCACGGACTCACCACGGCCCTGCCGACGGCCCTGGACCGGGGCGAGTTCTTCATCGAGTACCAGCCGCTGGTGCACCTCGGCGACGGCAGTGTGCGCGGCGCGGAGGCGCTGGTGCGCTGGCTGCACCCGCAGCACGGCGTGCTCGGCCCGGACCGGTTCATCCCGCTCGCCGAGCACACCGGCCTGATCGTCCCGCTGGGCCGCTGGGTCCTGGAGGAGTCCGTCCGCCAGGCCCGCGAGTGGCGAGAAAGATACGGCGACGAGTCGGCCGCCGGGCCGCTGCGCATCAACGTCAACCTCTCGCCGTGCCAGCTGACCCACCCGGGCCTGGTGCAGGACACGGTGGACATCCTCGAACGGATCGGCATCGCACCGCACGCGCTGTGCCTGGAGGTGACCGAGTCCGCCCTGATCGGCGCCGACGACGACCTGCTCAAACCCCTGCGCCGGCTGCACGAGATGGGCGTCGACATCGCCCTGGACGACTTCGGCACGGGGTACTCCAACCTCGCCAACCTGCGCCGGCTGCCGGTGAGCATCCTCAAGCTGGACCGCTCCTTCACCCAGAGCATGCAGCAGTTCCCGGCCGACCCCGTCGACCTGAAGATCGTCGAGGGCATCGTCTCCCTCGCCCACAGCCTCGACCTCGCCGTGACCGTGGAGGGCGTGGAGACCGGCGCCCAGGCCGAACAGCTGCGCATCCTGGGCTGCGACACCGCCCAGGGCTGGTACTACGCCCGGCCGGGCCCGCCCGAGCGTCTGCACCAACTGGCCCTGGTGGACGCGACGGGCTGACGGGCGGACGGGGGAGGAGAAGGAGGCAGACCGCGCCTCACCGGCCGGGAACGGGAGCTCACCGGGCGCTCCCGGCCGGGGCGGGTCAGCGCTCCAGCAGCATCCGCTGCAGTTCCCGCGCCGCCCGGGGCGGAGCCACATCACTGCGGTGCGCCAGCGCGATCGTCCGGTGCAGCCCCGGCCGGGCCAGCGGAGTGACCCGCAACCCGTGGCCGGACCTCGTCGCGACCATGCGCGGTACGACGGCCACCCCGAGCCCCGCCCGCACGAACCCCAGCACCGCGTCCATCTCGCCGCCCTCGACCGCGAAGTCCGGCTCGAAGCCCTCGGCCCGGCAGGCGGCCACGGTCAGCTCCCGCAGGTCGTAGCCGTGCCGGAACATCACCAGCCGCTCGCCCTCCAGGTCGGCGATGCGGACGTGCCGGCCGCCCCGGCCCGGCGCCGGCGCCTCCGGCGAGGACACGACCACCAGGTCCTCGCGCAGCAGCTCCACCGTCGTCAGCGCGGGCGACGGCGTCGGCAGCGGCAGGACGACCAGGGCGAGGTCGAGGGCGCCGCGCGCGAGTTCCCGTACCAGGTCGTGGGAGCCGCCCTCCTCGACCAGCAGCCGGACACCGGGATACCGGTCGTGGAAGGCGCGCAGCACGTCCGGGACCAGACCCGTGCACAGGCTCGGTGTGGCACCCAGCCGGACCCGGCCCCCGCGCAGCTGCACCAGTTCCTGCACCTCGTGCCGGGCGGTGTCCGCGTCGGCCAGGATCCGCCGGGCCAGCGGCAGCAGCGCCTGGCCGGCGTCGGTGAGCGTGATGTTGCCCCGGGCCCGCAGGAACAGATCCGCCCCCAGCTCCCGCTCCAGCGCCTTGATCTGCTGCGACAGCGACGGCTGGGCCACGTGCACCAGGTCGGCGGCGCGGGTGAAGTGCCGGGTCTCGGCGACCGCGACGAAGTACTGGAGCTGCTGGAACTGCACCCGCCCAGCATAGCCATCCCCTATGAAAACGAGCCCGACCATGTCCCGGGCCGATGGTGAACGCCAGTGGCACGGCCGCCGCGGGATGTGTGCCGTTCAACAGCCTCACATCCACTCTCCTGGCCTCGGTCACGCGGGCGCCAACCGGTGTCGGAAGAACTTGAGATGCGGGCCGCGGCTCAGCGGTCCGCTCGCCGTCCTCGCCGACCCGGCCCGTGACCAGGAGAGAGCCATGACCGGCGTCATCACGCTCGACCGCGCTCCGCAGCCCGCCGCACCCGCCCGCTACACCGTGACCCTCGCCCGCGACGAGGCCGACGTACGTGCCGCGCAGCGGCTGCGGCACGAGGTCTTCGCCGGGGAGATGGGCGCCCTGCTGCCCAGTCCGCAGCCGGGGTACGACGTCGACGCCTTCGACGCGTACTGCGACCACCTGCTCGTCCACGACACCGTCGCGGGGCAGGTGGTCGGCACCTACCGGCTGCTGCCGCCGGAGCGGGCCGCCGTCGCCGGACGGCTGTACTCCGAGGGCGAGTTCGACCTCGCCCCGCTGGACGCGATCCGGCCGGGCCTGGTCGAGGTCGGCCGGTCCTGTGTGCACCCCGACCACCGCGACGGCGCCGTCATCGGGCTGATCTGGGCCGGGATCGCCCGCTACATGGTCGACCGGGGCCACGAGTGGCTGGCGGGCTGCTGCTCGATCCCGCTGGCCGACGGCGGCACCCTCGCCGCCGCCACCTGGGACCGGGTGCGCGAGCGGCACCTGGCTCCGCCGGAGTACCGGGTACGGCCGCTGCTGCCGTGGACCGCGCCCCAGGCGGGCGAGCGGGGCCGGCACGAGCTTCCCGCCCTGCTGCGCGGCTACCTCCGCCTCGGCGCCTGGGTGTGCGCCGAGCCCGCCCACGACCCGGACTTCGGGGTCGCCGACCTGTACGTGCTGCTGTCGATGCGCCGGGTCAACCCGCGTTACCTGCGGCACTTCCTCTCCCTCGTACCGGCCTGATGAGCGTCTGGCTGCCCACCGCGCCCTGTACCCCGCAGGGGTGCGTGGAGCCCACCGGATCCCGCGCCCTCGCCCCGCGGGCCGTGCTGCGGCTCGCCGCGGTCGCGGTGCTCCTGCTCGCCGGGGTCGCGCTGTCTCCGCTCGGCGGCCGGATCCCCGCCGACTGGGTCAGGCGGTGGTGCCGGGCCCTGGTGCGGGCGGCGGGCGTCCGGATCCGGGTCACCGGGGCCGCCCCGCCGGACGGCGGCGTCCTGCTGGTCGCCAACCACATCTCCTGGCTGGACATCCCGCTGCTCGCGGCGGTGCGGCCGGCCCGCATGCTCGCCAAGGACGAGATACGGCGGTGGCCCGTGGCGGGCCGGCTGGCCGCGCTGGGCGGGGTGCTGTTCATCGAGCGGGACCGGCTGCGCGCCCTTCCGGAGACGGTCGCGCGGATCGCCGCGGCCCTGCGCGCCGGCACCGCCGTCGCGGCCTTCCCGGAGGGCAGCACCTGGTGCGGACGCGCCCAGGGACACTTCCGGCGGGCCGTCTTCCAGGCCGCGCTCGACGCCCGCGTCCCCGTCCAGCCGGTGCGTCTGAGCTACCGGAGCGCGGGGGGAAGGGCGGGCACGGCCGCCGCGTTCGTCGGCGCGGACACCCTCCTCGCCTCGCTGTGGCGGGTGGCGTCGGCCCGCGGTCTGGTGGCCGAGGTGGAAGTGCGTCCGCTGCTACCGGCGGACGGCCATCCGGACCGGCGTGCGCTCGCCCGGGCCGCCGAACCCGGCGGGGCCGCACTCGACCACCAGTCAAAAGGGTAAAAACCGGCTAAATGGGAACAAGTTAGGGTGCACATCACTACTCCCGAAGGAGCGTGCGCCCCATGTCCACGGGAACGCTTCTGGCGATCATCATCCCGATCGCGGTGGTGGTCGTCCTGGCCGCGGTGGCGGTCTCACAGATGAGGCGACGCCGTCACCTCCGCGAGCGCTTCGGCCCGGAGTACGAACGCACGGTCGAGGGCGCCGACAGCCGGCTCGCCGGCGAGCGTGAGCTCAGGGCCCGCGAAAAGCGGCACGACGAGCTGGAGATCAAACCGCTGCCCCCCGTCTCGCGGGACCGCTACGCGCGGGAGTGGAGCGGCGTCCAGCAGGAGTTCGTGGACCGGCCGGAGGACGCCGTGCACGACGCGGACCGGCTGGTGACCTCCCTGATGCACGAGCGCGGGTACCCGACCGAGGGGTTCGAGCAGCAGATGCGCGACCTCTCGGTGGAACACGGCCGCACGCTGGAGCACTACCGTGCCGCGCACGAGGTGGAGACGCTCACCACCCGCAGCCAGGCGACGACCGAGCAGCTGCGGGGTGCCATGGTGCACTACCGCGCCCTGTTCGACGAGTTGCTCTCCGACGGCGGCCGGGCCCAGCCCGCCCGGTCCTGAACGCCGACCCCGACCCGGCATGGAGGAACGCCATGCACAGCAACGAGGAAACGGACCGCACGACCGGCGGCCTGTCCACCGAGGACCTCGCCCAGCCGTCCGGCGCCGCCCAGGGGTCACCGGGGGAAACGGAGGAAGCGTCACGGGCCCCGGTCTACCCGGGCGAGAGCACCCCGACGACGGGGACGCGGAGCCCCGCCGACGAATCCGCCACCGACGAATCCGCCACCGGTGAGTCCGCCGCGGATGAGCCGGCCGCCGGTGAGTCCGGCACCGGGGCCGCGGCCCAGGGCGCCTCGGACACTGCGGAGGACGAGGTCCCGCCGCTGCTGACGGAGGACGACGAGCGGGCCTTCCGCGACCGCTGGCAGGAGATCCAGAGCAAGTTCGTGGACGACCCCCGCGAGGCCGTGCACGCCGCCGACGCCCTGGTCGCGGACGTCATGCAGACCCTGGCCACCACCTTCGCCGAGCACAAGAAGGACCTGGAGGGCCAGTGGAGCCAGGGCGAGAAGGTGGACACCGAGCAACTGCGCGGGGCGCTGCGCCGCTACCGGTCGTTCTTCAACCGGCTGCTCATCACGTGAGTTCCCCTCCCAGGGCCCGGGCCAGGTAGGGAGCCGTCGCGCTCCCCGCGGCCCGGGCCACCTCCGCCGGCGGCCCGGCCGCCACGATCCGCCCGCCCGCGTCACCGCCGCCCGGCCCCAGGTCGATCACCCAGTCCGCGCCCGCTACCACGCTCATGTCGTGCTCGACCACCACCACGGTGTGCCCGGCGTCCACGAGGCCGTGCAACTGGCGCATCAGCACCTCGACGTCCGCCGGGTGCAGACCGGTGGTGGGCTCGTCCAGCAGGTAGAGCGTGCGGCCGCGACGGCCGCGCTGCAGTTCCCCGGCGAGCTTGATGCGCTGCGCCTCGCCGCCGGACAGCTCCGTCGCGGGCTGCCCGAGGCGCAGATAGCCGAGCCCCACGTCGAGCAGCGTGCCGAGGCTGCGGGCCGCCGCCGGGATGTCCGCGAAGAATCCGGCCGCGCCCTCCACCGTCAGGTCGAGCACCTCCGCGATGTTGTGCCCCCGGTAGGTCACTTGCAGCGTCTCGGGGTTGTAGCGCGCCCCGCCGCAGTCCGGGCACGGCGCGTACGTGCTCGGCAGGAAGAGGAGTTCGACGCTCACGAACCCCTCGCCCTGACAGGTCTCGCAGCGCCCTCCCGGCACGTTGAAGGAGAACCGGCCGACGCCGTGACCGCGCTCCCGGGCCTCGTCGGTGGCCGCGAACACCTTCCGTACGACGTCGAACAGGCCGGTGTAGGTCGCCAGGTTGGAGCGCGGGGTGCGGCCGATCGGCCGCTGGTCGACGCGGACGAGCCGTCCGACGCCGGGCAGTTCCTCCGTGATCGCGCCGATCAGGGTGGACTTCCCGGAGCCGGACACACCGGTGACGGCGGTGAACGCGCCGAGCGGGAACTCGGCGCTCACCGCGCGCAGGTTGTGCCGGGTCACCGGCCCCACCTTCAGCTGCCCGCGCGGGGTGCGGGCCGGACGCGCGGGCGCGGGCGAGCGGCCGAACAGGAACCGGGCCGTCGCCGACTGCGCGACCGCCGCCAGGTCCGCCACCGGCCCGCTGTGCAGCACCCGCCCGCCGTGCTCGCCCGCGCCCGGGCCCACGTCCACCAGCCAGTCGGCGCCGCGCACCACGTCGAGGTGGTGCTCCACCACGAACACCGAGTTGCCCGCCGCCTTCAGCCGCGCCAGCACCGTCAGCAGGGCCTCGGTGTCCGCCGGGTGCAGTCCGGCGGACGGCTCGTCCAGGACGTACACCACCCCGAACAGCCCGGAGCGCAGCTGGGTGGCGAGCCGCAGCCGCTGCAGCTCGCCCGCCGACAGGGAGGGGGCCGGCCGGTCGAGGCTCAGGTAGCCGAGGCCGAGCTCGACCACCGGCGCGATCCGGGACTTCAGGTCCTCGGTGAGGACACGCGCGGTCTCCGAGGTGCCCACGAGCAGGCCGGCCAGCTCCGTCAGCGGCAGCGCGGCCAGCTCCGCGATCGTGCGGCCCGCGAAGGTCACCGCCAGCGCCTCGGGCCGCAGCCTGCCGCCGCCGCACACCGGGCAGGGCGCGCTGGTGAGGAACCGCTCCGCCTTCGCGCGCAGGGTGGGGCTCTTGGAGTCGGAGAAGGTCTTCATCACGTACCGGCGGGCGCTCATGTACGTTCCCTGGTACGGGCGTTGGATGCGGTCGGCGTCCCGCACCGGATGCACGGTCACCACCGGCTGCTCGTCGGTGAACAGGATCCACTCCCGCTGCCCGGCGGGCAGTTCGCGCCACGGCCGGTCCACGTCGTGGCCGAGCGCGTCGAGGATGTCCCGCAGGTTCTTGCCCTGCCAGGCGCCCGGCCAGGCGGCGATCGTGCCCTCCCGGATCGACAGGGAGGGGTCGGGGACCAGCAGTTCCTCGGTCGTGCGGTGCACCTGCCCCAGCCCGTGGCACTCCGGGCAGGCCCCGGCCGCCGTGTTGGGGGAGAAGGCGTCGGAGTCGAGCCGCTCGGCGCCCGGCGGATAGGCGCCGGCCCGGGAGAACAGCATGCGCAGGGAGTTGGAGAGGTTCGTGACCGTGCCGACGAAGGAGCGCGAGGTGGGCGTCGAGCGGCGCTGCTGGAGCGAGACCGCGGGCGGCAGCCCGGTGATCTCCCCGACCTTCGGCGCCCCCACCTGGTGGATCAGCCGGCGGGCGTACGGCGCCACCGACTCGAAGTAGCGCCGCTGGGCCTCCGCGTAGACCGTGCCGAACGCCAGCGACGACTTCCCCGAGCCCGACACACCGGTGAACACCGCCAGCACGTCCCGGGGGATGTCGAGGTCCACGCCCTTCAGATTGTGCTCACGGGCACCGCGGACGCGGACGTAGGCGTCGTGGGGGCTGGGCATGCGGGGGTACTCCGTACGGGCCTTCGGCTGCGGTGGACAAACCCCGCGATCCTATGTCTCGGCCACGATCCGGGCGAGCCGGCGGTAGGAGTCCAGCAGGGCCGCACGGTCGTACGTGCTGGTGGTGACCAGGACCTCCTGCGCGCCCGTCTCCTTCAGCACCGTCTCCAGCTCCTGGGCGACCTGCTCCCCGGTGCCGGCGATGTGCCCGGTGAGCCCGGCCTCGTAGAGGTCCCGTTCCCTCGCGGTGGTCGGACGGGCCTCGGCGTCCTCGGCCGGAGGCAGGGGAGGGAAGGTGCCGTGGGTGCGGGAGTACGCCATCGACCAGGCCTCCGGGACGAGCAGCCGCCGGGCCTCCTCGGGCGTGGCGGCCACCGCGACCGTGCCGGAGACGACGACGTACGGCTCCGGCGCCCAGGGGGAGGGACGGAAGCGGGCGCGGTAGTGGTCGATGCCGCGCAGCATCTTCTCGCGGTTCCTGAGATCGCCGATCACCATGGGCAGCCCGGCGCGCGCAGCGATCCGGGCGCCTTCGCCCATGGCGAGCACGAAGGGCGGCACACGCAGCCCCTCCGCCGGGCGGGCCCGCACTCCGGTCGGCGAGATGCCCGCGAACCAGCCGAGCAGCTCCGCCAGCTGGGCGGCGAAGTCCTCGGCGTCGCCCTTGTCCCGGCCCAGCGCCCGCCGCACCCCGTCCGTGAAGCCCACCGAGCGGCCCAAACCCATGTCGATCCGCCCCGGGAACAGCGACTCCAGCACCCCGAACTGCTCGGCGACGACGAGGGGCTGGTGGTTGGGCAGCATCACCCCGCCGGTGCCGACCCGGATGGTGCGGGTCGCGGCGGCCACGGCGGCGGCCAGCACCGTCGGCGCCGACCCGGCGACGCCGGGCACCCCGTGGTGCTCGGAGACCCAGAAGCGGTGGTAGCCGAGCGCCTCCAGCTCCCTCGCCAGCGCGACGGTGTCACGCAGCGCCTCGGCGGGCGGACGCCCCTCGCGGGTGCGGGAGCGGTCGAGGACGGAGAAGCGCACGTTCTGCGGAAGGGACACGACATGCTGACGCCCGGCGAGGGGGCGTTATTCCGTACGGCGAACCCCCGGCCCCGCATCCGTCCGGAGGAACTTGTCCCGCAGTGCCGTCGCGGTCCTTCCCGGGCCACGGCCCGAGGACGATGCTGAGGCCGTATGGACATCCTCCTCGTCGCCAGCGCGTTCAACAGCCTGTGCCAGCGCGTCCACGCCGAACTCACCGACCGCGGTCACCGGGTGGAGGTGGTGCTCGCCTCGCACGGGGACGACGCGGTCCGCGAGGCCGTCCGGGACACCGCCCCGGAGCTGATCGTCGCGCCGATGCTGAGGACGGCCCTGCCGGAGGACGTGTGGCGGGAGCACACCTGCCTGATCGTGCATCCCGGCCCGCCCGGCGACCGGGGCCCGTCGTCCCTGGACTGGGCCATCGCGGAGGGGGCGGAGCGCTGGGCGGTGACCGTGCTCCAGGCCGAGGCGGGCATGGACGCCGGTGACATCTGGGCCTCGGTGCCGTGCGCGGTGCCGCCCGTCGGCAAGAGCGACCTCTACCGGGGCGAGGTCTCCGACGCCGCGCTGACCGCCGTCCTGCTGGCGGTGGAACGCTACGCCGACGGCTCCTGCAAACCGCGGCCCCAGAGCGACCCCGCCATTTCCGTCGTCCGGCGCGACTTCTTCCGGCAGGACCGGCGGCGCATCGACTGGCGGTACGACGACACCGCCACCGTGCTGCGCAAGCTGCGCGGCGCCGACTCCCAGCCCGGCGTCCTCGACGAACTCCTCGGACAGGAGCTCTTCCTGCACGGCGGCCACCCCGAGGACGAGCTGCGGGGCAGCCCCGGCGACCTGCTGGCCACCCGGGACGGCGCGGTGTGCCGGGCCACCCGGGACGGCGCGGTGTGGATCCCGGAACTCCGGCCGCGCCGCGCCTCCGGCGACCCCGCGCCCTTCCGGCGCCCGGCGGCCGACGTCCTCGGCGGCCGGCTGCGCGCCGTACCTGAGGTGCCCGCGCCCCTGGAGCCGCCCCCGGGCCGCCGTACCTGGAGCGACATCCGCTACCGCAGACACGGCGACGTGGGCTTCCTGTCCTTCACCTTCCCGGGCGGCGCGATGAGCACCTCCCAGTGCCGCCGCCTGCTCGCCGCCTACCGGCACGCCCTCACCCGGCCCACCCCCGTCCTCGTCCTCGGCGGCGTCCGGGACTTCTTCTCCAACGGCATCCACCTGGGCGTCATCGAGGCCGCCGAAGACCCGGCCGCGGAGTCCTGGGACAACCTCATCGCCATGAACGACCTGGTCGAGGCGGTGCTGCGGACCACGGACCGGCTGGTGGTCGCCGCGCTCGGCGGCAACGCGGCGGCGGGCGGGGTCATGCTGGCGCTGGCGGCGGACGAGGTCTGGTGCCGCTCCGGCGTGGTCCTCAACCCGCACTACCGGCGGATGGGCCTGTACGGGTCCGAGTACTGGACGTACAGCCTGCCCAGGCGCGTCGGCGACACCGCCGCCGAGCGGCTGACCCGCGAGGCGCTGCCGGTGAGCGCCGCCACGGCCGTCCGGCTGGGCCTGGCCGACCGGCTGGTCCCCGCCTCGCCGGGCGCCTTCCCCGGGGAGGCGGACCGGCTCGCGGCCGCTCTCGCCGGATCGCCCGGAGTGCGGGAGCGGATCGCGGCCAAGGCGGCGGCACGGGCCCGGGACGAGGAACGGCGGCCGCTCGCCGCCCACCGGGAGGAGGAACTCGCCCGGATGCGCCGCGTCTTCTTCGACCCCGGGGCGCCGTACCACGCCCTGCGCTCGGCGTTCGTGCGGAAGATGCCGAGCGGTTCGCCCCGGCCGCTCGCGCCCGCCGGGGCCCTCCTGCCCGGGGCGGCACGGTGACGCCGCCGCGCCTGCTGGTGGCGGGCATCGGCAACATGTTCCTCGCCGACGACGCCTTCGGACCGGAGGTGATCAAGGCATTGGGCGGGCGGCCCCTGCCCGCCGGGGTCCACGTCCGGGACTTCGGCATCCGCGGAATGGACCTCGCCTACCAGCTCCTGGACGGCTACGACGCGGCCGTGTTCGTCGACGCGGCCCCGCGCGGCCTCACACCGGGCACGCTGTCGCTGATCGAGCCCGAGCTCCCGGACCCCGCCGACCCCGCCCGGCAGGTCCCCGAGGCGCACGGCATGGACCCCGTGAAGGTGCTGGCGCTTGCCGCGCACCTCGGCGAGGGCCCACTGCCCCGCATCGTCGTCCTCGCCTGTGAGCCCCGGACGGTGCCGAGCGCGGACGCGGACGTCACCGTCGGCCTGAGCGCACCGGTGCGCGACGCCGTCGAGCGGGCCGTGCCGCTGCTCCACACGGTGGTGGGGCAGCTGCTGGCCGACGCCGGCGCCGCGCTCGCGGCCGGGTGACCGGGGGGCTCAGGGGCGCCGCGCACCCGACGAGGAACCCGCCATGCGCCAGATCTTGATCTCGCGCATCAGCCCCGGCAGCTCCCAGACCAGCAGGCCCACCACGGCGCCTCCGAGGAGCACCGCCTCCGCCGTCAGTACGCGTTTGGCCGTCATCGTTGCCATCTCTGCTCCCTAAGCCGGTCAGCCCGGCGAAATGTTCGGCATGATCTTCATGATCGCTTCGTGCTTCTTCCAGTGGATGCCCGTCGACCGGCGCGCGTCGGAGGTGCCGTCCTCGTGGTGCCCGGTCTGGTGCCCGTAGGGCCCCCTGTTGCCCTGGTGCAGGCCGGTGACGTGGGTGGGTGTGTCGGGCTTCGCCTGCGGTCTTCCGACCCTGATGCTGCCCATGGCGTGCTCCTTAGGGTTGTGCGGCCAGCTCGGTGAAGAACCGTTCCAGTGCCGGCCAAATCGTCTCTCCACCGGACATTCCCTGCCACTCCTGGCGTACCACCCCGACGATCCGGAAGCAGTCGTCGACCGGCACGATCCAGTGGTGGTCGAGGCCCCGGGCGGTGTTCACCAGCAGCGCCTCCACCTCGGGTGCGACGGTGGCCAGCGGCGGACACCCGGCCACGACCTTCCGCCAGTCGTCCGCGTCCACCTCCCACCGGGTGGCGCCCGCCGGGCTCGGGTAGTGGGCGACGACCGTGCCGTCCTTACGGGGGACGAAGAAGGCCAGGCCCACGGGTACGCCCAGCGGCCCGGTGTCCACCGGCGGCAGCCGGACCCGGCGCTGCGGGATCAGCCGGTACTTCCCCTCGCCTTCGCCGCCCTCGCCGCCCTCGGTGAACAGCAGCGCGCACGGCCGGCAGGCGCACAGCACCTCCTCCCGCACGCCGTCGAGGAGGTGGCGGTGGTCGTCCGGCACCGGTGCGGCGCACAGGTCGCACAGCTCCTCGACGGCGGTCTGCCGGGCGGCGGCGGAGCGGATGACCCGGGCCAGCGCGCCGCCGGTCACGGCGTCCCCTGCGGCTGCCGGACGCGGTGCGTGAGCGAGTCCAGCGGTACGAAGGCGGGGGCGGTGTCCGACACCTGTTCCACCGCCTCCAGCTCGGGCGCCACCCCGAGCACCGCCTCCCGTACCGCCTCCAGGATCCCGGCGGCCGACGAGCCGCAGCCCTTGACCGTCAGGCGCACCCGCGCCACCGTCCCCTCGACGCCCGCCAGTTCCAGGTCACCGCCCCGCTCGCGCAGCTCCCCGCGCAGCCGCTCCACCGCACGGGCCACCCGGTCGCGCACCGGCTCGGGATGGATCCCGTGCAGGACCATCAGATGGCCGAGGAGCTCGTCCTCGGCCAGCGCCCCGGCCAGCCCGGCGTCCGCGCGGTCCAGGATCCGGGCCAGCGCCTCGCCGTAGACCTCGGTCAGCGCCCGTACCGCCTCGACCGCCTCCCGAGCGGCCGGGCCCGGCGCGTTCTCCATGCGTTCCAGCAGGTCGTCGAGGTGGGCCAGCCGCGCGGTGAGGGACGCCTCGTCGAGCCGGACGCCGTCAGCCATGGCCGCCGGCTCCGTACGTCGGCGAGTGCAGGGTGGTCAGCGTCTTGCCCTTGCCCACGTACATGTGCACACCGCACGGCAGACAGGGGTCGAAGCTGCGCACGGTGCGCATGATGTCGACGCCCTTGAAGTCGTCGGGGCCGTTCTCCTCGAAGATCGGCTGGCCCTGGACGGCGTCCTCGTACGGGCCGGGGGTGCCGTAGATGTCCCGGGGGCTGGCGTTCCACGGGGTGGGCGGGTACGGGTGGTAGTTGGCGATCTTCTTGTCCTTGATCACCAGATGGTGGGAGAGGACACCGCGCACCGCCTCGTGGAACCCGCAGCCGATCGCCTCGTCCGGCACCTCGAAGTTCTCGAACACCTTGGTGTCGCCCGCCCGGATCATCCCCATCGCCTCCTCCACGAACTGCAGGGCCATGGCTGCGGCGTAGGCGACGAAGTACGGCCGGGCCCGGTCCCGTTCGATGGTGTTGCTCCACTTCGGGATGTGCCACTCCAGCGTCGTCTCCGGCAGGCTCTCGCCCTTGGGCAGCGAGATCCGCACGCTGTGGCCGGTGGCCTTGACGTACGGGGTGTCCACCAGGCCGCTCAGCGCGGTCGACCACAGCCGGGCGAGCGGACCGCCGCCCGTGTCGAGGGCGAGGTGGTCGCCGCTGCGCTTGTCGTACCAGCGCGGGCTCATCACCCAGCTGTACTTGTCGTTGAAGTCGCGCTTCTGCGGCACCGGGACGGTGGTCTGGTTCCACGGGTGGCGCATGTCGACGGGGTTGCCGAGCGGGTCGTGGGTGACGAACGGCTGCTCGTTGACCCAGTCCTCGTAGTAGGAGCTGCCCAGCATGATCCGCAGGCCGAGGTTGATGTCGATCAGGTTGTTGGTGACCAGTTCGCCGTCGACGATCACGCCCGGGGTGACGTACATCGCCTTGCCCCACTGGTTCATCGTCTCGTAGCGGTAGTCGACGACGCTCGGGTCCTGCCAGGCGCCCCAGCAGCCCAGCAGGATACGGCGCTTGCCGACCTCCTCGTAGCCGGGCAGCGCCTCGTAGAAGAAGTCGAAGACGTCGTCGTTCATGGCGACGGCCTTCTTGATGAAGTCGATGACGTGCATCAGCCGGCTGAGGTAGTCGGTGAAGGTGTTCGGCTGCGGCATCGTGCCCACGCCACCGGGGTACAGCGTCGACGGGTGGACGTGCCGCCCCTCCATCAGGCAGAACATCTCGCGGGTGACCCGGCTGACCTTCAGGGCCTCCTTGTAGACCTCGCCCTCGAAGGGGTTGAAGGCCTTCATGATGTCGGCGATGGTGCGGTAGCCGTGGATCTCGCCGCGGGGCGCGTCGGTGCGCTCGGCGCGGGCCAGCAGACCGGGGTTGGTGGCCTTGACCATGGCCTCGCAGAAGTCCACGAACACCAGGTTGTCCTGGAAGATCGTGTGGTCGAACATGTACTCGGCCGCTTCGCCGAGGTTGGTGATGTGCTCGGCCAGCGGCGGCGGTTTGACGCCGTAGGCCATCTGCTGCGCGTAGTTCGAGCAGGTGGTGTGGTTGTCGCCGCAGATCCCGCAGATGCGCGAGGTGATGAAACCGGCGTCGCGCGGGTCCTTGCCCTTCATGAACACCGAATAGCCGCGGAACAGCGACGAGGTGCTGTGGCATTCGACGACTTCCCGGTTGGCGAAGTCGATCTTCGTGTAGATGCCCAGGTTGCCGATGATCCGGGTGATCGGATCCCAGGACATGTCCACGAGCTGGGCGGGCTTGCGCCCCGTGGACCGGGACTCGGTTGTCGTCATCTGGCTTGTCGCCCCTTGCTGTTCGGGTTGCCGTCGGTGAGTGGAGTCCCCCCGGGGTGCCGCGTCAGGGGCGCCAGTGCGGGTCGTAACCGCTGGTCAGCTTGCGCTTGTTGTGGCGCCACTTGGGTTCGTGGTTGACGATGTCGTTGGTCAGGCCGCGCAGCCGGCGCACGACGGCCCCGTACGGCTGGATGACCAGCGACGACAGTGTTCCGCCGGGGGGCTCGTCCATGAACGGCATGAACGCGTCGGGGAAGCCGGGCATCGTGCACCCGATGCACACACCGCCGACGTTGGGGCAGCCGCCGATGCCGGCCATCCAGCCCCGCTTGGGTACGTTGCAGTTGACGACCGGGCCCCAGCAGCCGGTCTTCACCAGGCACTTGGGCGAGTTGTAGTCCTTCGCGAAGCTGGCCTGCTCGTAGTACGAGCCCCGGTCGCAGCCCTCGTGCACGGTCTTGCCGAACAGCCACTGCGGGCGCAGCATGTGGTCCAGCGGCGGCGGGGGAGCGGAGCCGGCCGCGTGGTAGAGCACCCAGATCAGGGTCTCCATGAAGTTCTCGGGCTGGATGGGGCAGCCGGGCACGTTGACGATGGGCAGGCCGCCCTGCGACTTGAAGTCCCAGCCGAGGTAGTCCGCGAGGCCCATGGAGCCGGTGGGGTTGCCCGCCATCGCGTGGATGCCGCCGTAGGTGGCGCAGGTGCCGGCGGCCACCACCGCCCAGGCCTTCGGGGCCAGTTGGTCGATCCACCAGTTGATGGTCTGCGGCTCGCCGGTCTCCGGGTCGTTGCCGAAGGACGTCCAGTAGCCGTCGCCCTTGATGATGTTCTGGTTGGGGATCGAGCCCTCGATCACGAGGATGAACGGGGCCAGTTCGCCGCGCACCGCCGCCCGGTACGGGGCGAGGAAGTCCTCGCCGCCCAGGCTCGGTGAGAGCACCTTGTTGACCAGGTTCACCTTCGGCAGGCCGGGGATCACCCCGAGCACCAGGTCTTCGATGGAGGGCTGGTCGGCGGCCGTCAGTGAGACGGTGTCGCCGTCGCAGCTCATCCCCTCGGAGATCCAGAGGATGGTGATCTCGTCGAAGCCCTCTCGCTGTTCGGACCTGCTGGGGTCCTGGCTGACTTGGGTGGTGCCGCTTTCAGTGGTCATGTCCTGGGCCTTTGCTGCAGTCGGTCCCCGAGTCGGTCGTACGCCGCGGTCAAGGGCGTGCGTCGGTGGCCAGTGGCTGGAGTTCGTGCGGGCGGAAGTAGAGGTAGCGGCCGTACCAGGCGTTGAGCTCCGCGGCCGGGTCGTCGTCGAGCGTGACGGCCAGGTGCAGGCTGCCGTCCACGTCGTGGAAGACGGCCGCCACATGGGCCGTGCGGCCGGCCAGGAACATGTCCTGCGCGTCGGCCCCCCGCCCGGCCGGCCGCAGCCGCACGGCACTGCCGGCCGCCACGGCCACGCCGTCCACCACCACGCTGTCCGTCGTCGGCGACAGCCCCTCGTCCCCACCCTCCTGCCACCAGGGCGCCGAGGCGCGCGGGTCGGCGGCGGGGAGGGCCTCCGCGGCCGGGCGCAGGGAGCGGATCGCGCCGTGGAGGCGGGCGAACATCTCCGGCGGCATGGTCTCGACCCGGTCGAGGATCTCCGCCGCCCGCCGGTCGGTGGCGCGTGCCTCGCGCTTCTCCTCGTCCGTGAGCAGCAGCGTGCGCAGGCTCAGGATCTCGTCGATCTCGGCGGCGTCGTGCAGGTCGCCGGGGCTCTCGGGGGCCACCTCGGGGTGGTCCGGCAGGATGATCGGCGAGGACAGGACCGCGTCGCCGCAGCCCGGGCCGCCCCCCAGGACGGGGAACGTGTGCAGGTTCTCGCAGTCGCGGGCGTACCGCTCGTACGCCTCGGCCGGGTCGATCAGCGACACGAACCGGACGCCGTCGCCGCCGATCAGCGTGTGGGTGGCCATGAGCGCGTGCCGCAGGGCTTCGGCGCGCGGCACCGTGGCGCCGGGCGAGGACCCGGTGTTCTCGGTGCGCACCCGCAGCCGGTAGAGCGCGGTGCCGTCGCCGTCTTCGCGAAGCCGTTCGGCCCGGACCGTCGTCACGGCGTGGACCGGGTCCCGGCGGCGCACCACCCGGCCGGCTCCACCGTCCAGCGCTTCGGTCCGGACGCCACCGGGCGACCCCACCGGCGTACGGTGGGCGCCCTCGACGAGCCGGGCCAGCGGAAGGCCGATCTCCGCCTCGCGCGGCACCGCCTCGTCGAAGGTCAGATGGACCTCCGCACCGGCCTCCAGCGTGTCCACCGGCCGGTGCCCGCCGTCGCCGGTGGACTCCTCCACCTGCTTGCGCTGGAGCTGCAGGTAACGCACCGTCACCCGCACCCTGGCGTCGCCGGACGCCCGCAGCAGGCACTCGGTCTGCTGGTACCAGGAGTCCACCGACCCGGAGACGCCCGGCGGCACCGGCCCGTCCCCTTCGGCCCACTCGCGCGGGGTGAGCACCCCGAACTGCCAGCGCACCCGGTTCTTGGGGGACGACCGGCGGTAGGGATACAGGAGGTAGCCCTCGTAGAGCACGGCGTCGGCAACCGTGCGCAGCCGCTGGAGCACCTCGTCACGTGATGCGAGCGCAGCGCATCCGCTCCGAGCGGTCGTGTCCACCATCCTGTCTCCTGTCACGCCGGCCATCCCTTCCACCAGCGTCACACCGCTCACACCGGACGGCCTCCCGAGGCGCGGTACGTTGAGCCACTCGGGCGAGCGCCGCTCCAACTGGCGGGCGTGACAGGTCCCGCGGCCTCCACCGCCGCCGTCCAGATCGATGCGTTGCGCATACGGCCTCCCTCTGCCTGTGCCTGTGTACGTAGCCGTCGGCTTCCGCCGGACAGCAGTGGCCGCCCGAGGCAGGGAGGTTGCCGGGTCGCGGGCTGTCTAGGGTGGGTGTGTGACAGACAGCAGCAAGCGCCCGCTGGCCGTGTTCGACCTCGACAACACGCTCGCCGACACCGCGCACCGGCAGCGGTTCCTGGAGGCCAAGCCGCGCGACTGGGACGCCTTCTTCGCCGCCGCGCCCGCGGACCCGCCGCTCGCCGAGGGCGTGGCGCTGGCCCGCGGCAGCGCGGGGGAGTGCGAGGTCGTCTACCTCACCGGACGGCCCGAGCGCTGCCGGCGCGACACGCTCGACTGGCTCGCCGCGCACGACCTGCCCGAGGGAAGGGTGTTCATGCGGCGCGACGCCGACCGCAGGCCCGCCCGGCACACCAAGCTGGAGATTCTGCGCCGCCTGGCCCGCGACCGGGAGGTCCGGGTCCTGGTGGACGACGACGAGCTGGTGTGCGAGGCCGCCGAGCGGGCCGGATTCACCGTCGTACGGGCCCGCTGGGGCGAGCGGTCGGCCGCGCTGGCGGACGCCCAGGAGCGGGAGGGGCGGACCTGATCAGCCCTCGTCCTCGAGGCGGAAGCCCACCTTCAGGCCGACCTGCCAGTGCCCGATCTCGCCGTTCTCGATCTGGCCCCTGACCTGCGTCACCTCGAACCAGTCCAGGTTGCGCAGGGTCTGGTGGGCGCGGGCGATGCCGTTGCGGATGGCCTGGTCGACGCCTTCGGGGGAGGTGCCGACGATCTCGGTGACCCGGTAGGTGTGGTTCGACATGCGAGTGCTCCTCTCCACCGTGACGGGTGTGTCACGGGTCACTCCACGGTGCCGTATACGGGGGCGGAGTGCGAGACGTCCCGGACGTAACCCCGGGTAGGCCTTGACCGACGCATTGGTCCATACCAAAATCCGGAGCACCCGTACGAGCCCCTGTGCTCGTCCCCCACGCCGGGCCCCCTTCCCTGTCCGTCAGACAGAACAGGACCCCTCGTGCGACGTCGACTCCTCGCCCTGGCCTGCGTGTCCGCCGCCCTCGCCGCCGGCTGCGGTGTTCTGCCGGGCGGTGGCGGCGAGCGGCACACCGTCACCGTGTGGCTGATGAAGGACAGTGCCTCGAAGGACTTCCTGCGCCGGTTCACCGAGGACTTCGAGCACACCCACACCGACATCCGCCTCGACATCCGCATCCAGGAATGGACCGGCATCGTCGACAAGGTGCAGACCGCGCTCGAGGCGGACGCAGGACACGCCCCCGACGTCATCGAGGTCGGCAACACCCAGGTCCCGCAGTACCTGGAGGGCAACCACCTCACCGACCTCACCCTGGAGTCGATGCGCGACTGGGGCAAGGAGCACTGGCTGCCCGGCCTCGCCGAACCCGGGAACGACGGCACACGGCAGTACGGCATCCCCTGGTACGCGGCCAACCGTGTCGTCATCTACCGCAAGGACCTCTTCCGGCGGGCCGGCATCACTACCCCGCCGAAGACCCGCGAGGAGTGGCTCACCGACACCGAAAAGCTCAACTCCCACGGAAACCAGGGCATCTACCTGGCCGGACAGGACTGGTACACCCTCTCCGGCTTCATCTGGGACGAGGGCGGCGACCTCGCCGAGGAGACGGACAACCGCTGGAAGGGCACCCTGGACACCCCGGCCGCGCTGCGCGGCATGGACTTCTACAAGCGGCTCCAGGCGCTCGGCAAGGGCCCCGTCGGCTCCGACGAGGAACACCCGCCCCAGGCCGGGGTGTTCGCGGACGGCAAGGTGGCGCAGATCGTGGCCGTGCCGGGCCTCGCCCAGTCGATCGTGCAGCACAACCCCGGGCTCGCCGGTGAACTCGGCTACTTCCCCGTGCCCGGCAGGACCGCCGCCCGGCCCGGCACCGTGTTCACCGGCGGCTCCGACCTCGTCGTACCGCAGAACACCGACGAACCCGACCGCGCGGTCGCCGTCGTCGCGGCCCTCACCGGCACCAAGTGGGACACCGATCTGGCCCGCACCATGAACTACGTGCCCAACAAGACGACCCTGGCCCGCGCCGTCGCGGGCGAGGAGGGGGTCGCCGCCATGGCGGCGGGCGCCGCGCACGGGCGGGCGACCCCCAGCACCCCTCAGTGGACCGCCGTCGAGGCCGACAACCCGGTCAAGGGGTACATGAGCAAGGTGCTCGGCGGCGCCGACCCGGCGACCGAGGCCCGCCGCGCCTCCCGCAGGATCACCGAGGCGTTGGCCCCGACCCTGGGGTGACGCACCGGACCCGGCGGCTCACCGGGCCGGCGGCTCACCGCACCACGCTCATCGCGCCACGCTCAGCGACAGCGCGAAGCGGCCCTCCGCGTCGGTCCACCAGTGGGTCAGCTCCAGCCCCGCCGCCGCCAGTTCGGCGGTGATGCCGTCCCGCCGGAACTTCGCCGACACCTCGGTGCGCAGCTCCTCGCCTTCCGCGAAGTCGACCGCGAGGTCCAGCGCGGGAACCTTCACGGTCTGGGCGGTACGGGATCGCAGCCGCATCTCGATCCACTCGTTCTCCGCGTCCCACAGCGCCACATGGTCGAAGGCGCCGGGATCGAAGTCCGCGCCGAGTTCGCGGTTGACGACGGCCAGGACGTTCCGGTTGAACTCGGCCGTCACCCCGGCCGCGTCGTCGTACGCCCGGACGAGCACCTCCTCGTCCTTGACCAGGTCCGTGCCGAGCAGCAGCGCGTCGCCCGGCGACAGCAGTGCCCGGACCGAGGCCAGGAACCGGTCGCGTTCGGCGGGGAGCAGATTGCCGAGGGTGCCGCCCAGGAAGGCCAGCAGCCGGGGGCCGGGCGTCTCGGGCAGGGTCAGCGCGGCGGTGAAGTCGGCGATCAGGGCGTGCACGCCGAGGCCCGGCCGCTCCGCGACGAGGGACCGCCCGGCCTCGGTGAGGGCGCTCTCGCTGACGTCGACCGGGACGTAGACGCGCAGATCCGTGAGCGCGTCGATCAGATAGCGGGTCTTCTCCGAGGAGCCGGAGCCCAGTTCCACCAGGGTGCGGGCCCCGGTCGCGGCGGCGATCTCGCCGGAGCGGGTGGTGAGGATCTCGCGCTCGGCGCGCGTCGGGTAGTACTCGGGCAGTTCGGTGATCTGCTCGAACAGCTTGCTGCCCCGGGCGTCGTAGAACCACTTCGGCGGCAGGGTCTTGGGGGCGGCGGTGAGGCCGTGCTGGACGTCGGCGCGCAGCGCGGCGTCCGTCGCGTCCTCGGGGAGGGTGCGGGTGACGTGCAGGGGGCTCACGTGCAGGGCTCCTTCGGTGATCGGGGTGCCCCCGCTCGAGCGGAGCCGAGAGTGGGGGAGGGTGCCAGGTCCTTCAGCGGAGTCAGCCGCGCGCCGGCGAGGTCCGCCGTGAGCAGCGTGCGGTCGGGGGCCTCCCGCCAGCGCGGGTCGTCGTCGTAGGGCTCGGAGGCCACCACGGCGCGGCCGGGCTCGGCGAGGTACCAGAGGGTGTCGCCCCAGGCGGTGGCGGTGATGGTCTCACCGTCGGTGAGCAGCAGGTTGAGCCGGGAGGCGGGGGCCGCCTCGGCGACCTTCAGGACGGTGTCGGACAGGGCCCGGCCCGCGTCGTCGCCGGAGCGCAGCCGGTGCAGGACCAGCGCCCAGACGAACGCCGAGTCGGTGCGCGCCTCCAGTGACAGCAGGTCGACCGGGGGCAGGGCCGGGGCGAGCGGTGCCATCGCCTCGGGCCAGCCCTTGACGGCGCCGTTGTGGCTGAACAGCCACCGTCCCGCCGTGAACGGCGCCGCCGCGGCCTCCGCGTCGGCGCCCGCCAGGGTCGCGTCGCGCACCGCGGCCAGCAGCGCGGTGGTACGGACCACCCGGGCGAGGTCGGCGAAGGACTGGTCCGCCCAGATCGGCCCGGCCCGCCGGTAGCGGGCCGGCGCCGGGTCGCCGGGCGCGTACCAACCCACCCCGAAGCCATCGGCGTTGACCGTCCCGTACCGCTGCCGTCGCGGCGCCCACGACTGCCGGTACAGGCCGTAGGGGGGCTCCGTGATCATCTCGCCCAGCGGCTCGGACGGCCCCAGGTACGCCAGGTGACGGCACATCAGACGGACTCCGAGCGGGCGGTGCGGAAGCCGGAGAAGATCTGCCGCCGGATCGGGTAGTCCCAGTTGCGGAAGGTGCCCCGGCAGGCCACCGGGTCCACGGCGAACGAACCGCCGCGCAGCACCTTGTACTCCGGCCCGAAGAACACCTGCGAGTACTCCTTGTACGGGAACGCGGTGAACCCCGGGTACGGCAGGAAGTCGCTCGCCGTCCACTCCCACACGTCGCCGATCAACTGCCGTACGCCGAGCGGCGACTCGCCCGCCGGATAGCTGCCTGCGGGGGCGGGACGCAGATGCCGCTGGCCCAGGTTGGCGTGCTCGGGCTCCGGGTCGGCGTCGCCCCACGGGTAGCGCGTGGAGCGGCCGGTGCCGGGGTCGAACCGGGCCGCCTTCTCCCACTCGGCCTCGGTGGGCAGCCGGCGCCCGGCCCAGCGGGCGTAGGCGTCGGCCTCGTACCAGCACACGTGCAGCACCGGCTCGTCGGGCGGCACGGCCTCGGTGACGCCGAAGCGGCGCCGCAGCCACTGGCCGCCGTCGCGGCGCCAGAACAGCGGGGCGCGGACGGAGTGCCGGCGTATGTGCGCCCAGCCCTCCGGTGTCCACCAGCGCTCGGTGTCGTAGCCGCCGTCCTCGATGAACGCCTGGTACGCGGCGTTCGTCACCGGTGTGGTGTCGATGTGGAAGGGGCCCACCTCGACCTGGTGCGCGGGGCGTTCGTTGTCCAGGGCCCACGGTTCGGTGGATGTGCCCATGGTGAACGGGCCGCCGGGGACGAGGACTTCGGCCGGTCCGGTGAACAGGGGCGCCGGGCCGGGGTCGGGGGCGGTGAGGGCGGGTGGGCCGGTACGGAGCTGATGGGTGATCAGCATCGTCTCGTCGTGCTGCTGTTCGTGCTGGGCGATCATGCCGAAGGCGAAGCCCGCCTCCGTCAGCCGTGTGCCGTGCAGCGCGGTGTTCTCCAGCAGGTCCAGGGCCCGACCGCGCACCTCCGAGGCGTAGGTGCGGGCCTCGGTCGGCGGCAGCAGCGGCAGCGAGGGCCGTTCGGCGCGGGAATGCTCGAAGGCGTCGTACAGGCCGTCGATCTCGGGGCGCATCGCCTCACGGCCGCCGACCGCCCGCAGCAGCCACAGCTCCTCCTGGTTGCCGATGTGCGCGAGGTCCCACACCAGCGGGGACATCAGCGGCGAGTGCTGGGCGGTGAGCTCGGGCTCCTCGACGCAGCTGGTCAGCAGGGTGGTCCGGTCGCGCGCGGTGGTCAGGGAGGCCAGCGCGCGCTTGCGGAGGGCCTCGTGATCGGTCTCGTGACCGGTCTCGGGGGCGGTCATGGGCGGATGTCCTTCCCGTGGGTGCGGCCGGGCGTGCCGCGCAGGCGGTCCAGCAGTTCGTCGGCGGGACAGCGGCCCTGGACGACATAGCGGTTCAGGTACGACGCGACGGCGTCCGTGACCCCGGTCGTGGCGCCCAGCCGGGGCAGGGCCTCCACGGCGGCCTCGAAGCAGGCGACGGCGGCCTCCCGCAGCTCCGGATCGGCCAGCGCGTACCGCGCCGCGTCGGTCCACAGCGGGTTGTGCGGCGCGGGCAGCGCCAGGGCCCGCTCGGCCAGCGGCTTCACGACGCGGTACGCGGTCTCGGCGGCCTCCGGGTCGTCGAAGAGCGCGGCCGTCACCGCGAGCGGCACGATCCAGCCGTCGTCGCCGGGCTGCGCGTCGATCATGCGCAGCTCCAGATGGCCGCGCGGTCTGACCGGCGGGAACAGCGTCGTGAGGTGGTAGTCGAGGTCGGTGCGGGTGGGCGGCCGGGGCGTCCCCTTCCGGATCCACTCCCGGAAGGTGAGGCCCTCGGGCACCTCCCAGGGCGCGCCGTCCTGCCGCACGCACATCACCGGTGCGTCCAGGACGTGCCGGGCCCAGGCGGTGCGCGGCTCCACGTCCAGCGGGGGTGCGCCCGCACGCCCCGGGCCGATCTCCGTCCACAGCAGCTGCCGGGTGGACCGCCAGCCCGTCGGCCGCCGTCCGACCAGCGGGGAGTTGGCGAACGCGGCCACCAGGACCGCGCCCAGCTGGTGCGCCAGCCACCAGCGCCGCCCGTGGCCCAGCGGGCCCGGCTCCTCGTAGCCGGCGTCGACGCACACCTGCACGGAGGCCGAGGTGCACATCATGTGGCGGCCGGCCGTGCCCGTGCGGTCCAGGCAGGCTTCCATGGCGTCGTAACGCGGCTGGCGCAGGAACCGGCGGGGTTCGTGCCAGGGATCGTGGCCGAAGCCGACGAGACCGAGTCCGTCCTCGGCCAGGACCGCGCGGACGGCGTCCAGGTCGGCGGAGACGGTTGCCACGCACTCCATCAGGGAGGCGGCGGGCGGCGAGCTCAGCTCCAGCTGGCCGCCGGGTTCTACGGTGAGCGCCGACCCCAGGGGGACGGTGCGCAGTGCGGCGTAGGCCGCTTCGAGTCGTTCGGGTGTCACGGGGAGCTGCGGCCGGCGCAGCTCGTGGACGAGCCATTCCACTTCGACCCCGAGCGAGCGGGGCGGTCCGGTCTTGAAGCAGATGCCCCTGACCAGGGCTTCCACCTCGGGTTCGGTGACGGCGGTGCGGTGCTCCGTACAGTCGCCACAATCACTTACCGAATCGGACATGTCGGGATCCTCCTGAGATTCCACCATGCCACCGGCCCGGCCGGGGTGGGCCGGGACGGCATCATCCGTCCCACCCAAGACCCTCACGGCCATTCCCACAAGGGTACAAATACTGATAATCGGGTGCCGGAACCTCTCTTTCCATCGCCGCGAAACTCTGTTGCACCGCAGGACCAGCATCGCTCACGATGCGTTCATGAGCACGACGGGGGAGGCCGCGCGGGCCGCGGTCATGGCGCCGACGGGGGTGGTGCCATGAGCGCGCGCCTGCGCGGAATCGCTCGGCAGACCGAGGAGATCGTGGCGGCGGGCGGGTACCACGCGCCCGGCGGCCGGGAGGTTCCGCTCGCGGCGGCGATCGAGGCGGCCCGGGCCGGTACGCGGCTGTACGGCCCCGGTCCGGTCCCCGCTCCCGCGGCCCCCGCGGCCGACACGCTCGTCGAGGTCACCGGCGAGAGCAGCCTGGAGGCGGCACGGCGGCTCGCCGCCGCCCCGGTGGCCGTCCTGAACTTCGCCTCCGCCCGCAACCCCGGCGGCGGCTACCTCAACGGCGCCCAGGCCCAGGAGGAGGCCCTGTGCCGCGCCTCGGCCCTGCACACCTGCCTGCTCCAGGCACGCGCCTTCTACGACCACCACCGCGCCCACCCCGACCCGTTCTACAGCGACCGGGTCGTCCACGCTCCGGACGTGCCGGTCTTCCGCGACGACCGGGGCGCCCTGCTGGAGGAGCCGTACACCGCGGGCTTCCTCACCGCGGCGGCCCCCAACGCGGGCGTCGTCCGGCGTACGTCCCCGGAGCGCGCCGCCGGCCTGCCGCGGGCGCTGGCCGTGCGTGCGGAACGGGTCCTGGAGACCGCCACCGCGCACGGCTACCGGCGGCTGGTGCTGGGCGCCTGGGGCTGCGGGGTCTTCCAGAACGACCCCGCGCAGGTCGCGGGCGCCTTCCGGGCACTGCTCGGCCCCGGCGGCCGGTTCGCCGACTCCTTCGAGCACGTGGTGTTCGGCGTGCTGGACCGCACACCGGGAGCGGTGGTGCGGGAGGCCTTCGCCAGGGCGTTTCCGGGCCGCTGACCCGGGCCCCGGGTGAAGCGACCGGCGGGTGCCCCGGGCCTGTCAGTTCCAGCCGTAGCGCTCCCGCAGCCGGTGCACGACCAGGTTGAACCGCATCCGGTCCAGCGCGCAGGCCTCGCGGCGCATGCCCACCTCGTGGAGGCGCAGCACGCGGTCCACGTCCACCCAGGAGTCCCGCCCCGAACGGTCCCAGGGCCCCTTGCCGATGGCCACCCACTCCCGGTCGCCGTCGTGGCGCTTGCTGGACAGCTGCACGGCGAGGAAGGTCCCGGCGGCCTCCCGGGCCACGACCAGCACCGGACGGTCCTTGCCCCGCCCGTCGTTCTCCTCGAAGGGCACCCAGGTCCACACGATCTCCCCGGGATCCGGGTCGCCGTCGTGCGCGGGGGAGTACTCGGTGCGTACCCGGCCCACCTCACGGGGGTCGGCCTCGGTGGTGGCGCCGGGCCCGTGGCGGCCGGGGACGTTCTCGTCGGTAAACGCAGTCACGGGTGGCACCCTACGGGGCGGGCTCTCACCGGGCGTGGGCGGCGTGGGCGCCCGTCCGACGCAGATGATCCTCTATCAGCGCGAAGGTCGCCTCCGGCTGTTCGATCTGCGGAAGGTGCCCCGCCTCCGCGACGGCCTCGAACCGCCCGTCCGCGAAGGCCGCCGCGTAGGCGGCTCCGTAGGCGGGTGTCACGATGCGGTCGCTGTCTCCCCACACCAGCAGGGCGGGCCGGTGCACCCGGGCCAGCCGCCGCAGGAGCTTGGGATCGTGCATGTACGGGTCCGAGGCGAGGACCCGCATGGTGGCCATGTTGCCCTGGCGGCGGGCGAGTTCGGCGGCGGGGACATCGGCGGTGTCGATGTGGAAGCGGTCCGGGTCGTGCCAGGAGTGCTCGGCGACGCCGCGGGCGTCGAGCGCGAAGAAGTCCGTGATCGGCTCCTTCGGGACGTGCACGCCGACCGCGTTGATCAGGACCAGGCCGGAGAGGACGCCGGCCGTGTCGCGTACGGCCATCTCGGCCGCGATCCAGCCGCCGAGCGAGGAGCCGACGACCAGTACGTCGTCCAGTCCGCGGTCGTGCAGGAGGTGCAGGTACGCGAGGGCGAGGTCGTCGACGCCGGTCAGCCAGCCGGGGCGGTGGGTGCCGTCCCAGCCGGGGTGAACGGGCGTGAGGACCCGCGCGGTCGAGGACAGCCGGGCGGCGAGTCCGGCGACCGTGGTCCGGCCCCCGCCGCCGTGCAGGACGAGGACCGGACGGCCGGATCCGGCGTCGGAGAGGGTGAGGGGCAGGTCGGCGTACACATGCGTGTTCTGGTCGGTCAGCATGCGGAGACTCTAACTAAACTTCTTTATATAAGCTAGCTTAGTCATCGGCTAGACTCGACTCATGCGCGATGACCTGCAACTTCTCGGCAGGGCGGTCAAACAGGCCCAGTACCGGCAGCACCGGGCCCTCGACAGTGCCCTCGCCACCGCCGGCACCACCCTCGCCCAGTGGGACGCCCTGCGCGCGATCGACCGCTCACCCGGCGCCTCGGCGCGCGAGCTGGCCGCCGCGACCTTCCAGAGCGAGCAGGCCTTCGGCGCCCTGGTGGGCCGCTTGGCCGCCCAGGACCTGGTCGAGCGGCGGCCGGGGCACGGCCGGCGCATCGAGCACCACCTCACGCCCGCCGGCGAACGGATCCTGGCCGCCGGCCACTCGGTCGCCGACGAGGTGCTCGCGCAGTGCTTCTCCGCCCTGTCCGACGCGGACCGCGCCACCCTGCTGGACCTGCTCCGGGCCCTCAACGAGGAGGGCGGCGCACGCTGAACCACCGCGTGCGCCGCCCCGGAACCGAGACCTACCTCCCGTCGCCCTCCACCGGCACCTTCTGCGCCGGAGGGGGTGTCACGACCCCGTTGAGGGACGAAGTCCCCGCCGGGCTCTGCCCGTTCTGGTTCATCGAGGCCAGCAGCTGACGGGCCAGCCCCAGCCCGGTGCCGCCCATGGTGAGCGCCTTGGCGAACAACTCGGCCATGCCGTCGGCGCCGTTGAGCAGCACCATGTTGTCGACGTTGCCGAAGGCGGACGCGCCGGCCCGGACGATCTCCGGCCAGTTCTCGGCGAGTTGCTGGGCGACCACCGCCTCCTGGTTCTCGGCGAGGGCGGCGGCGCGGGCCTTGATCGCCTCCGCCTCGGCGAGACCCTGGGCCTTGGTCGCCTCGGCCGCCGCCAGACCCTTCGCCTGAGCCGCGGCGGCCTCGGCCTCACCGGTGGCCCGGGTCGCCGCCGCGGTGGCCGCACCCCGGGTCTTCGTCGCCTCGGCCTCGGCGCCCGCGGCCGTCTTGACCCGGGTCGCCTCGGCCGCCGCCGCCAGCTCCGTCTCCTTCGCCTTCGCCTGGGCCGCGGAGATCCGCGCGTCGCGCTCGGCCTCGGCCAGCGTGCGCTTCTCGTAGGCCATGGCGTCGGCGGGCTTGCGGACATCGGCCTGAAGCTGCTGCTCGCGCCGGTGCGCCTCCAGCTCCGCGACCCGGGTCTCCTGGACCACGACCTCCTGCCGGGCGGCGGCGTCGGCGTGCGGACCGGCCTGCCGGGCCTTCGCCGCCGCCTTGTCCCGCTCGGCCTGGTACCCGGCCTGGAGGATCTCGCTGTCCCGGGTGGCCTCCGCCATCCGGGCGAACGACTGCTGCTCCGCCTCGGTGGCGAGACGGTTCGCCTCCGCCTGCGCGATGCGCGCGTCCCGCTGCACGGCCGCCGCGTGCGGCATCGCCAGGTTCTGGATGTAGCCGGTCGGGTCCTCGATCTCGTGGATCTGCAGCGAGTCGACGATCAGGCCGAGCTTCTCCATCTCCGTACCGCAGGCCGCCCGGGTCTGCCCGGTCAGCTTCTCCCGGTCACGGATCATGTCCTCCACCGTCAACCCGCCCACGATGGACCGCAGATGACCGGCGAAGACGTTGTGCACCCGCTCCGACATCAGCTTCTGCTGGTCCAGGAAACGGCGGGCCGCGTTGGCGATCGACACGAAGTCGTCGCCCACCTTGAAGATGACCACGCCCCGCACCTTCAGCGGAATGCCCTGGTGGGTCACGCAGTCCACATGCAGTTCGGTCTCGTTCAGGTCGAGGGACATCTTCCGCACCGCCTGCACGCCGGGCAGCACCAGCGTGCCGCGCCCCGTGACGATGCGGAACCCCATGCCCTCCTCGAGCCCCTCGGTACGGTGCTTCGAGCCGGAGATGACGAGCGCCTCGTTCGGTTCGGCGACCCGCCACATCATCTTGAACAGACCGATCAATACGAGAACGGCGACGACCGCCGCCCCCGCAACGACGCCGACAACCATCGGCATACGCCCCCTTTGCATGGTGCCCTTTCGGCACCGAACGAAGGGAGTGTGCTCCTCGGCGAGTCCGGGGTGAAGACGCTGACGGATCCTTGTTGCAATCTTGACGCGGACTGCCCTCACCTGCGGCGCAGCACGCTCAACTGTCGTACGCCGGAGTCACGTACACCGTTCTCGGCGGCAGGTGCTCGACCACCATCACCACCGTGCCCGGCGTGATCCGGCCGCTGCCGTCGGCCGCGTACGCGAGGAAGTGCTCCGCCCCGCCCCGCACCCGGACCATCACCTCGCCGACCAGCCCGGGCCCGATCGTCCCGGTGACCCGCCCCATGAGCCCGACCATCGACGCATCGTCCATGGTCACAGGGTACGGGTGCCACCGCGTCATACGGCCGGGGCGTCCATGAGTTCGTGCTCCGGCGGCCACAGTTCGTGCCACCGCAGCTCCGCCTCCAGCTGGGCGGCCAGGGAGAGCAACAGCGGCTCGCTGCCCGCGGGCCCGAGCAGTTGGGCGCCGACCGGGAGGCCGCCGTCGACGAAGCCGGCCGGGACGTTGACGCCGGGCCAGCCCAGCACGTTCCACGGCCAGGCGTAGGGGCAGGCGGCGATCATGGCGCGGTCGGTGGCCAGGCCGCCGAGGTCGTGGAACGCGCCGATCCGGGGCGGGGGAGCGGCGGTGGTCGGGGCGAGGACGACGTCGTACGACCGGAAGAACGCGCCGATCCTGCGGTGCAGGGCCGCCTCGGCGCGCCGCGCCGCCCTGAGCGGCGCCCCGCCGAGCAGCCGGCCGAGGCGGGCGGAGCCGTGGGTGCGCCGGTCCAGCAGCTCCGGTTCGAGCGTCTCGCGGACCCGCTCGGCGATGCCGGCCGTGGCGCGGGGTACGAAGGTCAGCCCGATCTGCCCGTAGGGCGGGTCGGCCGCCTCGACGGTGTGCCCCAACGCGGCGATCCGCTCGGCGAGTTCGACGACCCGGGCCCGCACCTCCGGCCGGAGCCGGGCGGGTACGGCGGTGAACGGCGGTTTCAGGGAGAGCGCGACGCGCAGCCGGCCGGGGTCGCGCCCCACCGCCGCGACGGCGTCCACGGCCGGCGGCCGGTGCGGGTCGCCCGGGTGGTTGCCGCTCGCCGCGTCCAGCAGCAGGGCGGCGTCGGCGACCGTACGGGCGAGCGTTCCGTTGACGGTGATGCCGTGGAAGGACTCGCCGCGCGGCCAGGTGGAGACGCGGCCGCGCTGCGGTTTGACCCCGATCAGATGGGTCCAGGAGGCCGGGATCCGCACCGACCCGGCGCCGTCCGAGCCGAGGGCGGCCGGGACCAGGCCGGCCGCGACGGCGGCGGCCGAACCCCCGGACGACCCCCCCGGGGTGTGCTCCGTGTTCCACGGATTGCGCGTCTCACCGAACGCGGGCCCCTCGGTGAACGGCCACTGCCCGAACTCGCAGGTGTTCGTCTTGCCGACGATCACGGCCCCGGCCGCCCGCAGCCGGCGTACCGCCTCACCGTCCTCGGCCACCGGCGGGAACGTGCCCCGGCAGCCGAACGCGGTCGGTTCGCCCGCCACGTCCATGTCGTCCTTCACCGCGACGGGCACCCCCAGCAGCGGACGCCGGACTCCGGCGGCCAGTTCCCGGTCGGCGGCGTCGGCCTCGGCGAGCGCCGCCTCGGCCCGGACGATCCGGAACGCGTTCAGCGTCCCCCGGGTGGCCTCGATCCGCGCCAGTGCCGCCTCCACGAGCGCGCGGGAGGTCACCTCCCCCTCGGCCAGCGCGCGAGCGGACTCCGTCAGGCCTGCGGCACGGTCGAGCGTCATTGCGGGACACCTCCGGGAGCACGTCGTCTACCGAACGGTAACGTCCCCGGGGCGCGACGGACAGCTTTTCCACAGGCGGCACGCAGTCACGTCGGAACCATTGACGTGTACCTGCCCCACCTCTACCTTCTGACCGACTTCTCGAACCTCGTTCGATATATCGGAGATAGCGGAGAACCGCCGTGACCACACGACCCCCCACCCCCTCCCGTCGCACCCTCCTGCGCGCGCTGGCCGGCCTGCCCGCCTCGGCGCTCGTCCTGGGCGAGCTCCCCGGTCTGCTCGGCACGGCCGTGGCCGCCGCACCCCCGAGCGGCTCCGCCACCCGCTACACCATCGTGCCCTTCCTGAACAGCGACGACGGCACGGTCAACGTCTACCAGTCGGACGACGCCACCGACTTCCGGCTGGTGAAGGCCTCCGCCTACACCCCGCCGTCCGGCCGCATCCGGGACGCCGGCGTCCTCAAGCACACGGACGGCTACTACTACCTCACCTACACCACCCACACCTGGCAGGACGTCAGCACCACCATCGGCTTCGCCCGCAGCTCCGACCGGACCAACTGGTCCTTCCTGTACGACTACACCGTCCCGGTCGCGGGCCTGTCCCGCGCATGGGCGCCCGAGTGGTTCGTGGACGCCGACGGCAGCGTCAACGTCATCGTGTCCTGCTCGACCACCGCCGACGAGTGGATCTTCACCCCGTATCTGCTGAGGGCCGCCAACTCGGGCCTGACGGCCTGGAGTTCCCCGGTGGCCCTGTCGGGCCTCGGCAGCAACCACATCGACACCTTCATCGTGCGGAGCGGCTCCGCCTACCACGCCTTCACCAAGAACGAGACGACCAAGTACATCGAGTACGCCACCGCCTCGAAGCTCACCGGCCCCTACACGATCTCCCGGACCGGCGACTGGGCCGGCTGGGGCAGCTACCGCGAGGGCCCGGCGCTGGTGCAGCTCGACAACGGCGGCTGGCGGATCTTCTTCGACGGCTACGGAGACGGGAAGTACTACTACAGCGACAGCTACGACACCTTCGCCACCTGGACCGCCCCGGCCGCGCTGCCGGGCATCTCGGGCACGGCCCGCCACTTCACCGTGGTCAAGGAGACGGTCTCCGGCGGAGTGAGCCTCACCAGGAACGCCACCCGTTCCTTCCGGTCGGCCAACTACGCCACCCGCTACTGGCAGGAGCAGTCCGCCCTGCTCAACCTCCCCGTACTGAGCGCCTCCGGTACCGCCGCCGAGAAGCAGGCCGCCACCTTCACCGTCGTGGCCGGCCTCGCCGACGCGAACGGCTACTCCTTCCGTGACGCCTCCGGCAACTACCTCCGGCACTACGCCTTCCGGGGCCGTTTCGACCCCAACGACGGCACGGCCACGTTCGCCAGGGACGCCACCTTCATCGCCCGCACAGGCACCACCGCCGGTTCGCTCCGCTTCGAGTCGTACAACTACCCCGGCCGCTACCTGCGCCACTACGACTACCAGCTGCGCGTCGACCCGTCCGACGGCACGGATCTGTTCCGGCAGGACAGTTCGTTCGTGCCGGTGACGGCCTGGGCCTGACCCGCCGGTGATCACAGTGGAGCCGGTACTGCTCCTGCTGTGCACCGGAGTGGTGTTCCGGGCCGCGCACTCCTACTGCGTCCTCGTCGGCGACCGGCTGCTGCGCAAGCCGCTGAGCCGGCGCGAGATCCGCCATGTCTGCACGCACGAGTGGCCCCTCGCGCAGGCCGCCGTGCCGCCCGCCGCCGCTGTGGTGATCAGTCCGTTCCTGGGCCTCGGTCCGGAGGGGGGCGGCCTGGCCGGCGCTCGGCGTCGCCGTCGTCCAGCAGGTGGCCTGGGCCAGTGCCGCCGTCCTCCGGGCGGGTGCCCCCCGCCGTGTGGTGCCGGCGGCCGGTGCCGTCAACCTGGCGCCCGGTCTGCTGATCGTGGCCGCCAAAGTCGCGATCCAGCACTGACGACGTCCGGGGGCCCTGGGTACGTGGGCCCGGAGCGTCGTCGCCGTACTGGCGGTTGTCGTTATTTCAGGTGAACCACCGCGTCATCGCGCATAGTTGAACCGCATATCCGCCTACCCTTTTTCCGTATGAGGGGGGTGGCGTCGATGCGGCGGCGGGCGGAAACGGAGGGCAGGCCCCTGGGCGCGGGCGCCGCGCTGGGCGCCGCCCTGGCGGCCGGGGCCGGGGTGGGCGCGGCCCTGCCGGCCGGCGTGGGACTGTCCGCCGCCTACGGGCTGGCCGCTCTCTCGCTCTTCGCGCGGGCCCGCACCACCTCGGGAAGGGTGCGTCTGCGTCTGCTGCTGTTCGTTTCCGCGTTGACGGCCGGCGGCCTGCACCACTTGCTCACCTGCCGGCTCCCCGCTTCCCCGCCGCCCTCCGCCGGGCTGCTGCGGACCGTGATGCAGGTTCTGGCGGTCGTCGGGATCGCCGGCTGTCTGGGACTGAGTATCGCCGGGCTGCTGGTGGCGGCAGCGGACAGCGGCACCGTCTCGACCTGGGTCCGGCGCGTACTGGACGGCTGGATGATCGCGGGGGCGCTGCTCACACTGGGCTGGGTCCTCCTGCAGCACTGCTCCGCCGAGGACGGCGGTATGCCGCGGTCCTTGTCGGGGCTCGCGCGCGTCGTGACCGACGTCTTCGTCCTCGGGCTCCTGGTCGCCCTGCGGTACTGCCAGAACCCCGCCGAGCGGACCGCCGTCACCCTCTCCGCCGTGGCCCTCGCCCTCCTCGTCGTGAGCGACACGGCGCGCATCCTGCTGGAGCCCGCGTCGGCCACCTGGTGCGGCATCCCGCTGGCGGAAAGCTGCGCGATGACCGGTCTGTTCCTCGTCGCCGTCGTGCCGTGGCTGCCGGGCGGCGCCCATCTGATGAGTGTCGACCAGCGGGTGACGCCGGTCGTCGGGGTGGTGGCCTCCTTCGTCCCGGTGGCCGTCTGCGCGCTGGCCCTCGCGGCCCACACGCTGGCCGGTGGCCGCGTCGATGTGGGCATGGTGATGCTGGCGGGTTCCGTCCTCGTCGGACTCTGCGCCCGGCAGGCCATCGCGCACGCCGACCACCTGCGTGCCGCGTCCGCCGCCGCGGCCCAGGGGGAGCGGTACCGGACGCTGGTCGACGGCTCGTGCGACGTGATCACGATCGCCGGCCCGGACTGCCGCGTCCGGTATGTCAGCCCCGCCGCACTCACCCTGTTCGGCTACCGGCCCGAGGACCTGGTGGGCGCCCCCCTGCCCCTGTACTGCCATCCGCAGGACCTGCCGCCGCTCAGGCGGGTCATCGAGGACCTGCTGCGGGAAGCCCGCTCCGGCGTCCGCGGTCCGGCCCGCTCCGTGTCCTGCCGGGTGCTGGCCGCCGACGGGCAGTGGCGGCACGTCGAGTCGACGATCGGCCACCACCCCGAAGGCATGATCTTCAGCAGCCGTGACGTGACCGAGCGGATCAGGCGCGAGGAACGACTCGAACGCCTCGCATACCACGACACGTTGACCGGTCTGGCCAACCGCGGACTGTTCGCCGACCGGGTCGCTCACGCACTGCGCAGGCGGAGCGTCGGCACGCACCCGCCGGCGGTGCTCTTCGTGGACCTCGACGGTTTCAAGTCCGTCAACGACTCCCTGGGACACGCGGCCGGCGACGCCCTCCTCGTCCATGCCGCCCGGCGGTTGCGGGCGGCGGTACGGGACTCGGACACCGTCGCGCGTCTCGGCGGCGACGAATTCGCCGTACTGCTGGAGGCGGAGGCCGGTGCGAACCCTCCGCCGGCCAGGGAGGTGGCCGAGCGTGTCCTGTCCGCCCTGACCACGCCCTACCACGTCGGCGGCACCGGTGCGATCGTCTCGGCCTCCATCGGTATCGCGGTGGCCACCGCGGGGATGACGCCCGAGGAACTCCTGCACAGCGCCGACCAGGCGATGTACGCGGCCAAGGCCGCGGGAAAGAGCCGCGTCCATGGCATGGCTCTCCACGAACGAAGCCAAGAAGTCGGGCTCTCCTGAACGGCGTTGGCACGTCACACCGAGCTACTCCGTTCGGGTGATGAGAGTTGACGGCCCCTTGTCACCCAGTTGGGTCTGTGGGTCACTGAGAGTGTGAACCGGCGGGCTGCCCATCCCCGTGCCGGGGGAAAGTTGAGACAGGCAGCGCTTGCCGGTTTTCTCCGTACCCGGGGGGAGACGAGGCTGGCCGCTGTGCGTCCCGCCGTGCGTGCGCGGTGTCTCTTCGATCGCCCGGGACCCGGCACTACCGACGGCGTCTGACGGGATCGGGAAGAGGACGAAGCTTGCCTTGACGGCGGCTCGATCCCCCATGACGCCCCACCGGTGACTCGGGTGTCCCCTGCCGGTTCCTCGCATGTCCCCATCTATCAGCGAGGAGTGCGTCATGCCCATTTCTCCGAATCAGGGTTCCACCGGTGGTGGCACGCTGGTGACCATCACGGGCACGAACCTGTCCAACACCAGCGCGGTGAAGTTCGGCACGAAGTCCGCCACGAACATCACCCAGGTGTCGCCGACCCAGGTGACCGCCGTCTCCCCCTCGGGGACCGGCACGGTCGGGGTCACCGTCACCACCCCCGGCGGGACGAGCAACCCGGTGCCGTTCTTCTATGTCGGCGCCCCGTTCAAGTCGTCCCTGGGAACGAACTCCGGGCCGCTGGCCGGCGGCAACACCATCAGCCTCAGCGGCACCGGCCTGTCCACGGCCACCAACGTGTCCTTCGGCGGGGTGAACGCCACCCCCACCGTGGTCAACGACAGCCAGCTCACCGTCACCGTGCCGGCCGGAACCGCGGCCGGACCGGTGGGAGTCAGCGTGACCACGGCGGGTGGCACCAACAACGGCCTGACGTACACCTACGTCGACGACCCGACCATCACGGCCCTCACCCCGACCTCCGGCCCGACCTCGGGCGGGACCGCGGTGACCATCACCGGCACCAACCTCGACAGCACCGACTCGGTCACCTTCGCCGGGACCCCGGCCCCGTTCTCGGTGATCAACACCACCACGCTGTCGGCGGTCACCCCGCCCGGCGCCGCGGGTGCGGCCGACGTGGTGGTGACCAACCCGGCCGGGTCCGACACCGCGGTCGGCGCGTTCACCTACGTCGCCGGTCCCGGCATCTGATCCAGCCGGCGGCCTTCGCACAGCGAGGACCATCAAACCCCCCGTCCGGGCGTCAGTCCCCCTCCGCCCGGGCGGGGTCCCAACCCGCGTTCACGGACGTGTCCGTAGTGAAGGAGTTACAGCGATGGCTGCCCCTGTGGTCTCTTCGGTCAGTCCCAATCAGGGGACGGCCTCCGGCGGCACCACCGTCACCGTGACCGGTAGCGGCTTCACCGGTGCGACAGCCGTCCGGTTCGGCGCCAAGGCCGCCACCTCGTTCACCGTCGTCAGCGGCACCCAGATCACGGCGGTCAGCCCCTCCGGCACGGGAACGGTGAACGTCACCGTGACCACCGGCCAGGGCACCAGCAGCCAGGTGATCACCTTCACCTACGCCGCCGTATCGGCTCCTTCCCTCTCCGGCCTGTCACCCACCCAGGGACCGGTCGCGGGCGGTACGACGGTCACGTTGACGGGCACGCACTTCACCGGGGCGACGGCGGTGCGTTTCGACGGGGTGGCCGCGACCTCATTCACGGTGGACTCGGCCACGCAGATCACGGCGGTCGCTCCGGCGCACGCGGCGGGTGCGGCGGCGGTGACCGTGACCACGCCGGGCGGCACCAGCAATGCCCTGACGTTCACTTATGTCGCCGTATCGGCTCCTTCCCTGTCGGGCCTGTCACCCACCCAGGGACCGGTCGCGGGCGGTACGACGGTCACGTTGACGGGCACGAACCTGACCGGGGCGACGGCGGTGCGTTTCGACGGGG
>NZ_JBVKAI010000001.1:0-30158 GCF_055639495.1 Streptomyces sp. NPDC039424 | reverse complement strand
GTGGCCGCGACCTCGTTCACGGTGGACTCGGCCACGCAGATCACGGCGGTCGCTCCGGCGCACGCGGCGGGTGCGGCGGCGGTGACCGTGACCACGCCCGGCGGGACCAGCAATCCCGACGACCCCCAGGCGTACTTCTTCTATGCCGCCGCGCCCCTGCTGACCGCCGTCACGCCCGGCTCCGGGACCACGGCGGGCGGCACCACGGTGACCCTGAACGGCATCAGCCTGCTCGGGGCGACGGCGGTGCGTTTCGACGGGGTGGCCGCGACCTCGTTCACGGTGGACTCGGCCACGCAGATCACGGCGGTCGCCCCCGCGCATGCGGCGGGTGCGGCGGCGGTGACGGTGACCACGCCGGGCGGCACCAGCAACAGCGTCGGCTATGTCTACCTCACGCCCCCCGCGCTGGTCTCCCTCGTCCCCAGCCAGGGGCCCACCAGTGCCGGCACCGTCATCACCCTGACCGGCAGCAACCTCGCCGCCACCAGCACGGTCCAATTCGGCTCCACCCCGGTGTCGTTCACGGTGATCTCGGGGACCCAGGTCACCGCCGTGGCCCCCGCGGGCGCGGCCGGACCGGTCACCGTCACGGCCGGTACCCCGGCCGGCACCAGCAACCCCCTCACCTACACCCGGATCCCGGCCCCCGGCATCTGACGCCGGCAAGTCCCGGATCGGCCGGGGTGGATGGCTGCGGCATGAAAGCTCCGTCCACCCCGGCGCTTTCGCCGAGAGGTTTTCTGGGGGCTCTCCGAGATTTCCGCGCTTTCCGAGCTTTCCGCGATTTCCGAGATTTCCGCGGTGATTTCGCGGCGCATTTCCGCGACGGGGTGAAGCCGCGTCAGCCGGTGCCGCGAACGGCACCGGCTGAACGGATCCAACATCCCACCGGGGGTGCCCATCGCGGTATGCCGAACGGTCACACGTGCTCTTCCGGAAAGCCGCGAGTGGCCCGACTGCCGCATCCCCCGGAGAGAATGGGCGGCCCACCGGTTGGATCCATTCCAGTAATCCATTCAAGCCAAGACGGCGGCAAGTGCCTGATGGGTATGTCACACGAACGGCCCAGCGCACTGTTCACGCCCCCTCACCCGTCCGGATCCCACTGGATGCGAACCCCCCACGACCACGATCAAGTTGGACTGTCGAGGGCGGTGTCAGGGCCGTACGCCCCGCCGAACCTCCGCGTAGGGCCCCGGTTCAGGAGACCGCCGTCCAGCAGACGAACAGAGGGAGAACCGGTGCTGACCGTGAAGAACATGCGCGCCCTGGCGCTGGCCGCACTGCTGAGCATGTCCGCTTCGGGCATGGCCGCGCCGGCTGCCGCCCAGAGCCTGCCGGCCCGCGCAGCGGCGGTGCCGTGCGGAGACACCGACGAGTTGATCGAGCAGATCGACAACGCCAACGCCCGAGGCAGCGGAGCGATCACGCTGGCGACGGGCTGTGTGTACGACCTCACCTCCGCGGCCGTCCCCACCGGCCCCTACGGCGCCGACGGACTTCCCCTCATCACCGGGAACGTGACCATCGTCGCCGCGTCAGCCACCATCACCCGCACGTCGGCCACACCGTTCCGGATCGCGGAAGTCGCCCCCCGGGGATCCCTCACGCTGAAAGGGATCACCCTGTCCCACGGCAGTGCCACCTCGGACCCGGCCACCGTCGGCGGAGCTCTCCTGACCCGGGGGAACCTCACACTGCTCAGCAGCCGGATCACCGACAACACCGCATCCGGCTCGGGCGGCGGCCTCGCCGTGGCGCCCGGCGCCGCCGCCTACCTGGCCAGCAGCGTGGTGTCGGGGAACACCGCCTCCGACGGCGGCGGAATCCACGTCGACACCGGCGGCCGGCTGACCGCCAACAGCGTGTCCCTCACCGGCAACACCGCGACCTACACCGGCGGGGGACTGGCCACGCACGGAACCGTGCTTCTCAACAGCGGATCCATCCGCGAGAACGAGACCCTCACCTACGAAGGCGGCGCCGTCTACACCGCCACCGGGCCGCTGACCGTCAACGGCACCCTGATCCAGCAGAACGATGCCGCCTCCTACGGAGGAGGCATCGCCAACTACGGCAGCGTGCTACGCCTGCTGGGCACGACCGTGAACGGCAACACCGCAGCCCTCGACGGCGGCGGGCTGTACAACCAGACCGGCACCTCCCAGCTCATCGGCGGCAGGGTCACCGGGAACGAGGCGGGCGGCCAGGGCGGCGGTATCTTCCGCAACGGCGGCTCGGTCGCCCTGGTGGGCACCCCGGTCACCGGCAACGCCCCCGACAACTGCGCCCCGGCCGGCGCCGTCCCCGGCTGCCCGGCGAACGCCTGACGAAGAGGGCGAACGAACGAAGGGCCGTGCGGATCTCCAGGGGTCCGCACGGCCCTTTTCCGGCTGCCGTAAGGGTTCCGTCAAGGGTGGGCGGGCCGCCGCCAGAGACCCGTCAACGGGGGCCGGATCCGGTCGGAGCGGCGATTTCCTGGAACCGTCCGTCCTTCCTCCGAACCCCTTCCAGGAGCTCCCGGTGGCCGATTCGGCCTTCGTCGTCATCACGCTCGCGGTCTTCGCGCTGCTGGCCCTCGTCGCCAAGGGGGTGACGAAGCTGTGACCGCCGAGACCGCCGTCGGCCTGGTCGTGGCCGTCGCCCTGCTGGGCTATCTCGTCCTCGCCCTGATCTTCCCGGAGAGGTTCTGAGCACGGCCATGGGTCCCGTACTCGCCGGCGTGCTCCAGTTGCTGGCCCTCACAGGTGCGCTGGCGCTCGCCCACATCCCCCTCGGCACCTACATGGCCAGGGTCTACTCCGCCCAGAAGCGCTGGCGTATCGAGAGGTGGATCTACCGGGGCATCGGCGCCGACCCGGACACCGAGATGCGCTGGCCGGCGTATCTGCGCGGGGTGCTGGCCTTCTCGGCGGTCGGAGTCCTCTTCCTGTACCTGCTGCAGCGGGCGCAGGGCGCGCTCCCGTTGTCGAGATGAACAACTCCCTCGTGAACACCGTCCGGTTGCTGGGCGCGGGCCTGCGCGCCCTGCTGGTGCTGACGCTCGTCACGGGCGTCGGCTACCCCCTGGTCGTCACCGGCATCGCCCAGGGGCTGTTCCCCGGCCGGGCGAACGGGTCCGAGATCGAGGCGGACGGCAGTGTGGTCGGCTCCGCCCTGATCGGACAGCAGGGCTACGGCCCGGACTACTTCCAGCCGCGCCCGGCGAACGGACTCGGCACCAACTCGGTCAACACGCGGTACAAGCTGATCCTGTCCGGTGCCACCAACCTCTCCGCCGACAGCGAGCAGCTCCTCAGGTCCGTCGAGGCGGCGAAGGCCAGGGTCGTCCGGGAGAACTCGACCTCGGACTACCGGGTGAAACCGTCCCAGGTGCCCGCCGACGCGGTCACCTCCTCCGGCTCCGGGCTGGACCCGGACATCTCCCCGCAGTACGCGCGGATCCAGGTCCACCGGGTGGCCGCCAGGAACCACCTGCCGGTCGCCGCGGTCGAGAAACTGGTCGAGGACCACACCCGGGGCCGCACCCTCGGCTTCATGGGCGAGCCCCGCGTCAACGTCCTCGAACTCGACATCGCGCTGGAAAAACTCGTGTCGAAGGACTGACACGGGGTTGTCATGCCTGATCGGCGCATGTCCCGGGCCGGGCGGGTTACCCCGGAGGTATGGGACGGACATCGCGGAACGATCAGCCGGAAGAACCCACGCAGCTGCCGAAGCGGTCGTGGCTGGCGGTGCTGAAGGGCACGGTGAAGGAATTCAAGGACGACGAACTCACCGACCGTGCCGCGGCGCTGACGTACTACGGCGTGCTCTCGATGTTCCCGGCCCTGCTGGTTCTGGTCTCCCTGCTGGGCATCGCCGGGGAGTCGGCGACCCAGCAGGTCATGGACAACATCAGGAAGCTGGCCCCGGGCTCGGCCCGGGACATCATCGGCAACGCGGTGCATGAGCTGCAGGGCCGGGGCGGCATCGGCTCGGTCATGGCCGTCGTGGGCATCCTGCTGGCGGTGTGGGCGGCCTCCGGCTACATCGCGGCCTTCATCCGTTCGGCCAACGCGGTGTACGACATCCCCGAGGGCCGCCCGGTGTGGAAGATCCTGCCCGTCCGGGTGGGGGTGACGGTGGTCCTGCTGGTGCTGGCGGTGATCAGCTCGCTGATCGTGGTGTTCACCGGTGGCCTGGCCCGCCAGGCCGGTGCGGCGCTGGGATTCGGCGACGCGGCGCTGACGGCGTGGTCGATCGCGAAGTGGCCGGTGCTGGTCGTGCTGGTCACGATCATGATCGCGCTGCTGTACTGGGCGACCCCCAACGTCAAGGCCCGCGGTTTCCGGTGGATCACGCCGGGCAGCGTGCTGGCCCTGCTGATCTGGTTGATCGCCTCCGCCGGGTTCGCGTTCTACGTGGCGAACTTCGCCTCGTACAACAAGACCTACGGCACGCTCGCCGGTGTGATCGTCTTCCTGGTGTGGCTGTGGATCAGCAACATCGCGATTCTGCTCGGTCTGGAGTTCGACGCGGAACTGGCCCGCCAGCGCGCCGTCGCCGGAGGGCTCCCGGAGGACGCGGAGCCCTATCTGCCGCCCCGTGACACCCAGGCCTGGAGCGAGGAGGACCAGCGCCGCATGGAGGAGAGGGAAGAGGAAGAGGAGGAGCGGCGTCACACCACCGAATGAGGGGCTCGGCAAACGGCCGCTCACGGTTCGCGGTGTTCGTGCGCCGCGCGCTCCAGGTCCGCCGCCTCCGCCTCGGCCAGCCGGGTCTCCGCCGCCACGTCGATCGAGCGGGTCAGCAGCCAGTAGAGCAGCGCGGAGACCGGAAGGCCGACGAAGAGGGAGACGTCGGCTCCGTCGAGCGCCTTCGCGACCGGGCCGACGTACAAGGTGCCCACGGAGAAGAACGGCACCATGACGGCGAACCCCACCAGATAGGCGATGATGCCGTGCCAGCCCCAGCGCCCGTAGATGCCGCGCGGGTTGAAGATCTCCGCGACGGCGTAGTGCCCGCGGCGCACCACGTAGTAGTCCATGAGGTTCACCGAGGTCCACGGGATGAAGAGGTAGAGCACCAGCAGCAGGAAGTTGTTGAAGTTCGCCAGGAAGTTCGAGGTCGCGGCCAGCGCGCCGACCAGGGAGAGGACCGCGGTGAGCCCGATGGTCACCAGCCGCACGGCCAGGGTCGGACGCACCCGCCGGAAGGAGTCGATGGCGCTGATGAGGGTGAGCGACCCGCCGTACATGTTCAGCGCGGTGACGGACACCAGGCCGAGGGTGGCGAAGAGGAGCACGATCGAGCCGAACCCGCTGAACACCTTGTCGCCCGCCGCGTTGATCGAGCGGATCGTGTCGAAGTCCTTGCCCGCCCAGGCGGCGAGCAGCGCCCCGAGCACCATCAGCCAGATGCCGCCGAGCGCCGATCCGAAGTAGGTCCAGTAGAAGGTCTTGCGGACGGTGACGTCCGGCGGGAGGTAGCGCGAGTAGTCCGAGACGTAGATGGCCCAGCTGATCTGGTAGCCGGCCACCACGCCGAACTGGGCGAGGAACGGGGTCCACGCGAAGCCGCCGAGGTCGAAGGAGCCCGGCGGGTAGTGCAGGGTGACCAGGACGCCCACGGTGAAGACACCGAAGATGACGACGAAGGTGTACGTCAGGACGCGCTCGGCCTTGTGGATGACGTCGTAGCCGACCAGCGCGACGACGAACGCGACGGCGGTGACCACGACCACCCACAGCTTGACGCCGCCGTGCAGTGTGCTGTGCAGCGCCTCTCCGGCGAGGATGGTGTTGAAGACGTTGAACCCCGCGTACTGCACGTAGGCGAAGAGCCAGACCAGCAGGGCACCGACGTAGCCGAACTGGGGCCGCGACTGGATCATCTGGGGGAGTCCCAGCTGCGGGCCCTGGGCCGAGTGGAATGCCATGAAGAAGGTGCCGATGACGGTTCCGGCGACGATCGCGAGAAGCGACCAGATGAGGTTGCCGCCCTCGGTGATGCTGATCAGTCCCACCGCGAGCGTGGCGATCTGCGCGTTGGACATGAACCACAGGGGTCCCAGATGCCACAGCTTGCCGTGCCGCTCGTCCAGCGGGACGTAGTCGATGGAGCGGATCTCCAGGCCCGTCACCCGGGGAGCCGATGGGCTGGTCATGGTGCCTCCGGAGTGCTCGTCCGCCCCCGTGGTCATGTTCTTCCCCCCAGGGCGCGGATGCCAGTCCGCTGCGCGGGGGCACCGTGCGGGTCCCGGCGGGTGGCGCGTGTCGGCGCAAGTGGGCCGGGTACTAGGAGTACCCGGCCGACGCCCCGGGCCGTACGGGGTTGTCCGGGGGGCCGGGCGCGGCGATGGGAGTGGTCATGACGCAGAACGGGGAGGACGTGACGCTCGCCCGGCGACGGGCGGAACTCCGCCTGGCGGCGGAGGACTCCGGACGGGCACCGGCACCCGCCGAGCCCGTACCGCACCCGCAGGCACGGGAGCTGCCCCAGGACCGCAGCCAGGCGATCCTGGAGGCGGCCAAGCGGGTGGGCGCGGTCCTGAAGAAGAAGGGGCACGACTTCGCGCTGGCCGGGAGCGTGGCGGTGTACGCACACGGCGGCAGCCGGCACCTGCAGCACGACGCCGACTTCTGCATCCTGCCCGAGGACGCCGAGGCGGTCGCCGCGACGCTGCGGGAGGCCGGGCTCGGGGTGCGCACGCCGCCGGAGGACTGGCTGCTGAAGACCACCTGCTTCGGGCAGGACGTCGACATCATCTTCGAGCTGGCGCACCGGCCCGTCACCGCGGACATGCTCCGGCGGGCGCAGGACATCCCGGTCGACTCCGTGCACATGCCCGTCCTGGCGCCGACCGACCTCATGCGCAGCCTGATCACCGCCTTCTCCGAGCACCACTGCGACTTCGGGACGGTACTGCCCGTCGCCCGCGCGCTGCGCGAGAAGGTCGACTGGGAGGACGTACGCAAGAGCTGCGGGGAACCGATGCCCGCGGCCTTCCTCTTCCTCCTCGAACGCCTGCACGTCATCGAACCGCAAGAGGAGCAGCCATGACCGACCAAGGCGCCGTCCACGCGCCTGGCGCTCCGGTGCCCGAGCACCTGGACTACCGGGTCGCCCACCTCGCCGACCGGCTGGCCGCCGGGCCCCTCGGGGAACTGGGCGTCCGGGCCGAGATCCGGGGCGAGGCCGTCCTGCTGACCGGCACGGTGCCCTCCGCGCAGTGCCGCGACGACATCCTCCGCCAGGCCCGTGCGGCACTTCAGGGGCATCCCGTCCACTCGGACATCTGTGTCGCGGGGACCTCCTCGCCCGGTGAGGCGGAGGAGCTCGCATGATCCGGGTCGCGGCCGTCGGAGACATCCACATGGGGCCCGAGAGCCAGGGAACGCTCCGGCCCTCGTTCGAAACACTGCCCGAGTGCGCCGACATCCTGCTGCTGGCCGGGGACCTCACCCGGCACGGCACCCCGGACGAGGCCCAGGTGGTCGCCCGGGAGATCAAGGACCTCGGGGTGCCGGTGGTCGCGGTGCTGGGCAACCACGACCACCACGACGACCGGCCCGAGGAGGTCAGCGCCATCCTCCGGGACGCCGGCGCCCATGTGCTGGAGGGGCAGGCGGTCGTCGTGACCGGTGGCGACGGGCACCGCATCGGTGTGGCCGGCACCAAGGGGTTCGGCGGCGGGTTCGTGGGGCGCTGCGCCGGGGAGTTCGGCGAGCCGATCATGAAGGAGTTCGTCCGGTACTCGCGGCGGTGCGCGGACGCCCTGCGCGGTTCCCTGGAGGAACTGGACGGTTCGGGCTGCGACGCGCGGATCGCGCTGACCCATTTCTCGCCCGTGCCGGACACCCTCGCCGGGGAGCCGCTGGAGATCTATCCCTTCCTCGGCAGCTATCTGCTGGCCGAGGCGATCGACACGGGCGGCGCCGACCTCGCGGTGCACGGGCACGCGCACGCCGGCACGGAGCACGGGATGACCGGCGGGGGCGTGAAGGTGCGCAACGTGGCTCAGCCGGTCATCGGGCGGGCCTTCCACGTCTACCACCTGCGGGAACGGGAGCCGGTGGGGGCGGCCGCGGAGGGTGGGGCGCTGCCCGGCTGAGGTGGGGTGTGGCCGACGACACGTCATCGTCCGGGGTCCGGCCGGGCTACCGTTTTACGGAAGTCCCCTTTTCCCGGTAGCCCCTCGGACGGCCTCGCAGTGCTCGCAGACCTCTCCCCGCTCATAGCGGCGACCGCCCAATGGCTGACGCGCGCCTACCCGCCCAGCGGCGGGGCGATGGCCTCCGCCCTGTGCGAGGTGCAGGCGCGGCAGGCCGTCACCGTCGCCGCCTGGCTGCGCTACCCCACCGCCATGGACGCCGGCCTGGTCGGCATGGCCGGTCCCGGTGGCTCGGCCGCGCTGGACTGGATCACCGGCGTGACCGTCTGCGACGCCGACGAGCCGGAGACCTGGGCCTGGCGCACCTGGGTGGACGAGGTCGTCGCCAGCTGGGCGGCCGGGCTGCTCACCGACCCCGGACTGGCGGCCCTCGCGGTCGCCGCGCTCGCGGACGGCGAGCACACCACCGGTACCCCGGTCGAGTTCCGCCGCCTGATCGACCCCGACGAGGCCGACCGCCGCGCCGCCGCCCTCCTGCGCCACCCCGACCTCCTCGCCCCCGTGACCGAGCTCCACCACGCCCAGCTCCTGGACCGCCTCAGGCCGGCCCGCCCCCTGGTGGCGTGACGCGCCGACCGCGGAGCACGCACGGAAAAGGCCCGCCGCCCACGCGACGGGCCGTCCCCGCACCGGCCGTGAGGTCCGGCCCCGACGTCAGTCCATCTTGCCGCGCCCCGACAGCGCGTCCCGCAGCCGGTCGACCAGTCCGGCGCCCGGTGCCAGCATCTTGTTGGCCGGGGGCTTGTCCGGGGCGGCCGGGTGGGGCCGGGTCGGCGCGATCTTCTTCGCCTGGCGGACCTTGTCCCCCAGCTCGTTCAGCGCGTCCGCGGGACAGGCCGCGCGCAGCCTCGGGAAGAGGTTCTGCTCCTCGTCCGCCACGTGCATACGGATCTCGCTCATCAGCGAGGTGATCAGCCGGTCGAAGTCGGGGTGGTCGGCCTCACAGCTCTCCAGGTCCTTCATGAGCCGCTCGGCCTTGGCGTGGTCCTCGAGCTCCTTGTCGGCCAGGGTGTCCCCGCCGTCCACGTGCTCCCGCACGGCCGGGTACAGATACGCCTCCTCGGCCACCGAGTGCCGCACGAGTTCCATCGTGACCTGGTCGGCGTACACCTTGCGCTTCTTGTCACCGGACGGCAGGCCCTCGATCTTGCCGAAGAGCTCCTCGACCTCCCGGTGATCGGTCACCAGTTCGTCGACGACGTTTCCACCGTGTCCCATGTCCTTCACCTCCAGCGCCCGAGTGCCCGGCGACGGTCGGGTCACACGAACCACGCGTACGGCCGGACTCCCGCCGTGGTGACCGGCGGCACCGGTGCGGACGGTCACTCCTCGGACATCCGCTCGCCCGTCTGCTGCGTCCAGGTCCAGGCGTACTGCAGCCAGTCCGCCACCGTGAGCGCGCCGAGGCCGCCGCAGACCAGTCGGGTGGCGCGGGGCGCGGAGGCGTAGCAGCACACCAGCACGCCGGCCAGCCAGGCCGAGGTGCAGAACGGGCAGGACACCAGTTCCCCGACGGCCCGACGGACCCCGCTGCCCCGGGGCTCGTCCGTGACCTCGCTCGCCTCGTCGTCGGAGCGGCGGCGGGTGAACGGCGCCCGCACGAAGCTGGTGACCTTGTCCCTGGTCAGCAGCCGGGAACCCTTGTATGCGGCCGCGCCCATCAGGGCCACGTCCCAGGGCGGCACCCGCTCGGGCAGCCGTACACCGCGGCGACGTGCCACCGCCGCGAACACGGCGGTGCCCGCCGTGAACGCGCCGGCGAGCAGGGCGTAGCCCGCGAGGGGCTCCTCGCCCTCGTCGTCGTACCGCACGGCGTCCGTCGTCATGGCACCTCCCGGAGAGTGTCCGCCCTTCCCGGCGGGCTGGCCCCGAGTTCCCCCGGGCACGGGCGTGACACGTCGGCCGGGCACCGGCGCGGGCGGCGGCGGTCCTGAGGCGGGGTGCGGTCCGACCGCCCATACTGTTCCTACGTACGGATCCGCGCCCGATCCGCGCCCGATCCGCGCACGAAGCCCTTCCCCGGATGATCCCGCCGCCCGCGGCGCTGTCCCGGACCCCTGTCCGGTCCCCCTCGCCTCCTTCGCCTCCTCGGACAAGGAGTTCCGGATGACCCAGACCCAGCGTCCGTCGCCCTCCCCGTCGAATCTGCGGATCGGCCTGCTCGGCTCCTACGGCGGGTGCAACATCGGCGACGAGGCGATCCTCAAGTGCGTGCTGAGCTGTCTGCGCGCGCACCGGCCGGACGCCCGGCTCGTCGTCTTCAGCCGGCACGCCGACCACACCCGGCTGCACCAGCCGCAGGCCGACGAGGTGGTGTCCTGGGAGGGCGTCCCGCAGAAACCGGTGCTCGACGCCCTGGCGAGCCTGGACCTGCTCGTGCTCGGCGGCGGCGGGATCCTCTACGACGGGGAGGCGCGGCGCTATCTGCGGCTGGTGCGGGCGGCACAGGAGCGCGGAGTGCGCACCTTCGCCTACGCCGTCGGCGCGGGCCCGCTGCGCGAACCGGACGACCGTGAGGCGGTACGCGACGTCCTTCCCGCGATGGACGAGGTCGTCGTCCGCGACGAGGAGTCCCGGCTGGTGCTGGAGGAGGTCGGCATCGAGCGCGAGCTCACCGTCACCGCCGACCCGGCGCTGCTGCTGCCGCCGGAACCCTTCACCGAACGGATGATGCGCCGGGAAGGCCTCCCCGTCGGCACCCGCCTGGTCGGGATGTCCGTACGGGAGCCGGGCCGGGCGGCGGAACACCTCGACGAGGCGAGCTACCACGCGCTCCTCGCCGACGTGGCGGACTTCCTGACCCGCCGCCTGGACGCGCATGTCGTCTTCGTACCGATGGAACGCCAGGACGTCCATCACGCGCACGGCGTGCTGTCCCGGATGAGCGCCCCGGACCTCGGGCGGATCCTGCACAACCCCTACAGTCCGGGCCAGGTGCTGGGCTTCATGCGCCACCTCGACCTGGTCGTCGGCATGCGCCTGCACTTCGTGATCTTCGCGGCGGTCACCGGGCTGCCCTTCCTGCCGCTGCCGTACTCCGGCAAGGTCTTCGACTTCGCGCGGCGCACCGGCGCCCCGGCGCTGGTCGGCGTGGCCCGGGAGCAGGCCGGACTGCTCCTCGCCGAGGTGGACCGGCTGTGGGACGAGTTCCCCGAGCGGCGCGCGGACCTGAGCACCCGCGTGGCCGGGCTGCGCGCGCTGGCGGGGGAGACCTGCATCCGATGCGGCGACCTCCTCGACTCCCTCGACGGCGGGCCGCGCGAGGCCGGCCGCCATCGCGAGGCCGACCTGTGCCTGTTCACACCGGGAGCGGCTCCGGTCCGGGTCGACGGGAGATAGCGATGCCCCTCCTGGAACAGCCGCGCCATCCCCGGACCGTCACCCTCCCGCCGCGCCCGGCCCGGCACGGCGGCCGGACGGACGTCCTGGTCGTCGGCGGCGGCCCGGCCGGTACCGCCGCCGCTTACGCGGCCGCCGACGCCGGCGCCGACGTCGTCCTCGTGGAGCGCTACGGCTTCCTCGGCGGCAACGCCACCGTGGCCCTGGTGATGCCGCTGATGTCGTTCCACAACGAGCACCGGCAGGCCGTGTTCACCGCCCCCGGGGAGGAGGGCGACTCGCTGCTGCCCGGCGACCACGGCGAGGGCGAGGCGGTGGTCGCCGGTTTCCTGTGGCGGCTCCTGGACCGGCTCACCGAGCGCGGCGGCATCATCCCGCCCTCCCTGAAGACCGGCTACACCGTGCCCTTCGACCCGGAGGTGTTCAAGCTCGTCCTCCTCGACATGCTCGACGGGGCGGGCGTGCGCCTGCTGCTGCACGCCTTCGCCTCCTCCGCGCTGCCCGTGGACGACGGCTGGCGGGTGGTGTTCGAGACCAAGTCCGGCCCGGTGGTGATCGACGCCGGGGTCGTGGTGGACGGGACCGGCGACGGCGACGTGGCCGTCGCCTGCGGGGCGCCCTGCGAGGTCGGACGCCCGGAGGACGGGCTCGTCCAGCCCATGACACTGATGTTCCGGATGGTGGACTTCGCACGGCCGCGGTTCGCCGAGTACGCGCGGGCCCGTCCCGACCAGTGGCGCGGCGTGCACGGGCTGTGGGACCTGGTCGAGGAGGCCGCGGCGGCGGGCGAACTGCATCTGCCGCGCGAGGACATCCTGTTCTTCGGCACCCCGCACCCCGGCGAGGTCAGCGTCAACAGCACCCGCGTCACCGGGGCACTGGGCATCGACGTCTGGGACCTGACCCGGGCCGAGTGCACGGCCCGCCGCCAGATGGCCGAGATCGACCGCTTCCTGCGCACCCGCGTCCCGGGCTTCGAGGACGCGTACGTGGCGCAGAGCGGCACCCAGATCGGCGTCCGGGAGACCCGCCGCGTCCTAGGCGACTACCAGCTCACCGGAGACGACATCCTGCGGGCCCGCGCCTTCCCCGACGTCGTCGCGCACGGCGCCTACCCGATCGACATCCACAACCCGGAGGGCACCGGAACCGTCCTCAAGCGCGTGCCACGGGGGCGCTTCTACGACATCCCGCTGCGCTGCCTGCTGCCCCGCGACACGGAGCGGCTGCTGGTCGCCGGGCGCTGCATCTCGGGCACCCACGTGGCGCACTCCTCGTACCGCGTGATGCCCATCGCGATGGCGACCGGGCAGGCCGCCGGTGTCTGCGCCGCGCTCGCCGTCCGTCTCGGCCGGCGCCCCCGCGAGGTGCCCCACCGGGTCGTCCAGCAGGAGCTCCTGCGCCAGGGCGCCCGGCTGCGCTGCGAGGCCGCCGACCTGATGCCGGCGCCTCAGTGAGCGGGCGCGGCCCCCGCCGGGGACGGCTCCGGGACGGGGCCGGGCTCGGGCGGCAGGGGGTCGGGGGGCGGGGTGGGCGAGGGTCCGGGCGGGGGCTCGGGCACCGGCCTCGGCATCGGCGGTCCGGGGGCCGGATCGGGGTGGCCCGGTCCTGGCGTGGGCGGAGTGGGCTCCGGCGGTACGGGGATGGGGGGCTCGACCATGGTCGCCTCCTTCGTGGCTTCGTACGGCACTGCGTACCCGGTGTGCGGGTACAGGGTGCAGTGTGTTCCCCATAAGCCGGGCGTCACGCCCGACGCCCGTCACGGCCCGGGGAGAGCGAGCCTGTCCGGCTTCCCGTCCGGCGGGTCGCGCGGGCCGGCGGGCGATGTCGCCCGCAGCGTGGAAGGAGGGTGCGCCGTGACTCGTACGCGTGCCGGCACCGAACCGGCCACCGCCCGCAGCGCACTGCGGCTGCGCCTGCTGCTCTCCGCCGTCTTCCTGCCCGTCTTCGCCGCGGCGACCGCCGTGTTCGGCGTCTGGGCGGCGCGCTCCGGGCCCGGCGACAGCCCCGGCCGCGGGGCCCTCGTCACCCTGGCCGCCGTGTGCGGGGTACTCGCCCTGGCCGCCGCGCTGGACCTGGTGGTGGTGACGGCCCGGATGCGGCGGGAGGAGGACGAAAGGTTCCGCTAGTGGACCGGGTGCCTGCTCAGGATCGACACCCGGTTGAAGGCGTTGATGGTGATCGCCACCCAGATCACCGCGGATATCCCGTCCTCGGTGAACACCTGGCGGGCCCGGTCGTAGGCGGACTCCTGCGCGGCCGTGTCGGAGGGGTCGGTGACCGCCTCCGCGAGCGCCAGCGCCGCGCGCTCCTCGGGCGTGAACAGCTCGGTGTCCCGCCAGGCCGCGAGCACGCCCAGCCGCCGCGTGGTCTCGCCCCCGCGCAGCGCCGCCCTGGTGTGCAGGTCGAGGCAGTAGGCGCAGCCGTTGATCTGGGAGACGCGGAGGTTGACCAGCTCCACCAGCGTGCGGTCGAGCCCCGCCTCGGCCGCCGCCGTGCGCACGGCCTCCGAGGTCTGCAGCAGGGCGTGGTAGGCCTTGGGGGTCTGCTTGTCGAGGTAGATCCTGCTCAACCTGGTGCTCCTCGGGTCCGGCGCTGAAACGCACTGTTCGTTCGCCATGAAACCATCCGGCGCGCTGTGAGTTCTCCCACCCGCTCTTGCCGGAGAGAGGAAGGCCTACCTACGTTCGGTCGCATGTCCCCCCATGACCCCATCCTTCCTGGCGAAGCGGGCGACCCGGTCGAGTTCGCCGTCGATCTGAGCGCACACGAGATGACCCGGCGGACCCATGTGCTGGCCGCCCTCGGTCCCGACTGGGACCCCGTCGCGGCGTTGCGCGGCGAGGAGGAGGCACACGACCTGCTGTACTCCGGCCTCAGCCCGGAGCAGCAGCGCCTGTACGAGGAACTGGTCGCGGCCGGTGTGCTCCCGCGCCGAGGGGGCGGCGATGCTGCCGCTTGACCCGCAGGCCGACATCGGGCGCCGCGCCTGGGTGGACTGTCCGAACTGCGCCGACCATCGCGGGTGCGCCGCGTGCGAGCAGGGGCGTACCTGCTCCGAGCACTGGCGCTATCTGCTGTCCAACACCGGCAGCCTGCTCCACCTGCAGTGCCCGTCGTGCACCCACATCTGGACGCACGAGACGCATTTCGGCGCCACCCGCTCCCCCTGGGACGGTGCCACCGGCGGGTGACGGGTCGCCCGCTGTTTCGAATGCACGGGTCTCGTCAATCAGGGGGGTCCTCTTCTCTTGAATGCGTCAGGGTTACCTCCTCCCAACGCATTGAAGGACGAACCATCGTGCACCATCTCGCCCCGAGCGCGATTCTGGTGGCCAGTCTGCTGGCTCATACCCGGACGATCGCAGTGTGGGTCCGCGACCGCTCCCGTCAGCGGCTGAACTGTGCCGTGCTGCGGGAACTCGCCCGCACCGGCGGCACAGTCCGCGAAGAACACCGGACACGTGGCGGTGCAAGCCTGGTCTGGGAGCTCCGACTGCCCCGGCCCCGGACCCGGCCAGGTGCCCGGCGGGGGCCCGCGGCGCCGCACAGGGGCCGGCTTCGCCCGCCCCGCCGTCCCAGGTGCAACGCCGTCGCGGGCGGGGGCCGGTGACCGGGAAGAGTCCGTCCGGCCCGCCCGTGGAAGGACCCGATGCGGCGTTCGAGAGATTCTTCGGTGACCACTACAAGAACGCCGTGACCTTCGTCCTTGTGCGGTCACCGTCCGCGGACGCGGAACACATCGTCGAGGAGGCGTTCTACGAGATCCTCATCCGATGGAACGAGATCGACAATCCAGTCGGTTATCTGTTCAGGATTCTCCGGAACAGCGTCTCGGGCGATTACCGACGGGTGGAAAGGGAAGCCAAGCTGCGGGAGGAGATCGGCGCTCTCGCTTCGCACGTGACCGGCCAGGACCCGCTGGACATGAAGATCGCCTATGACGACGTCATGTACGCCTTCCAGCTGCTTCCACGGAAGATGCGCGACATCGCCGTGATGAGATGGATGCTGCATTGGACACCCGAGGAGATCGCCGATGAACTCGGGGTCTCCCGCTCCACCGTGACCACGCACCTGAGCCAGGCCTCCAGGCGACTGCGGAAGACATTCGACACCACACCACCCAGTGGCAACCGGGAGGGGGAACGATGACCGAGGAGAAGCACAACGCGGAACCCGAGGACCATCTGGACCCTTCGGTCGCCGACCGGCTCGCGGCGGCGGAGGCCTACCTGGGCGCCCACTTCTCGCCGCTCTCCGCCGAGGCTCAGGCGGCCATGCTCACGCGGGTGAAGCAGCGGGCCGCATCCCGCGCCGTAGCGGCCTCGGAGGCGGTCCCCGCCGTGCCGGCGGCGGCCGCCGCGCATCATCAAGCAGGGGGCGTCGCGGTACTCACTCGCCTTCGCCGTACTGCCTTCGCCGAAGCCCTGGAGACCGAGGACGACGGCAGCGGGCGGTCCGCCGACGAAGGGACGGAGACGGGGGCGTTGCTGGCCCTGGTGACCGGCCTCGGGGAGTTGCCGCGTCCGGAGCTGGACCCCGAGGTCAAGGTCGTGCAACGGGCCCAGTTGGTCGCGGCCATGGAGGCCATGCTGTCCGAGGTCGACAGCGGTCGTGGTGGCGGTCGTGGTCTCGGCAAACTCAGGCCTCGTTCCCGGTGGGCCCGCGCTCTCGCCTCCGCCGGCCTCTGCATCGGCGTCGCGGCCGGTGCCTTCGGCGGTGTGGCCGCCTCGAGTACGGACGCGCTGCCCGGTGACTCGCTCTACGGCTTGAAGAGGAGCCTGGAGGAGACGCGCCTCGGCCTGGCAGCGGGTGACACGGACCGTGGGGAGGTCTATCTCGACCTCGCTTCCACACGGCTGCGGGAGGCCCAGCGCCTCATGGACCGCGGCTCCGGCGGCGAACTCGACGAGAAGTCCGTGCACGAGATCGGCGAGGCGCTGTCCGACATGCGGCGGGAGGCCGCCGAAGGCCGGCGGCTGCTCGGGGCCGCGTACCGCGAGGACGGCTCGCCGCAGCCGATCGAGGTGCTGTCCGCCTTCTCCCGCACCCACCGCGCGAGCTGGACCGAACTGCGCGACCGGCTGCCGTCCCCGCTCACCGGCGTCGGCGAGCGGGTCACCGCGGTCTTCGACGCCATGGACCGGACGGTGGAGCTCGGCCATGGTGCGCGGCGGACGGGCGGAGGCGACGGCTGAGGGGCCTCGGGCCGGGTTGTGACCACAGCCCGGCCTGATCGGCCGCGGCGCGGTGGCAGCAAAACAGGGATTCTCCCGGCCGACGTCATGCGGTCCGCACATAATGGGCCAACAGGAGGCATCTCCGCCAAAAACGAACAGCAATTCGAAGGGTCCCGCACATGGCGTTACCTATGGGGAGCGGCGGATCCGCTCGACGGACGGGGCACGGCCATTGGCCGGAGGCCAGTCTCCTCGGCGGACTCCCCGTGGAGCCCCGCGAGCAGATGATGCGGCTCGGACGGCAGGTGCGCTTCGAGCGGGGCGAGCGGCTGTTACGGGAGGGCGAGTACGGCTCGCATGTGTTCCTCCTGCTGAGCGGCTGGTACAAGGTGCTGGCCAGGACACAGGAGGACCGCGAGGCGCTGCTGGCGGTCCGGGCCGGTGGCGACCTCGTCGGTGAGCTGGCCTGTTTCGACGCACAGCCCCGGGTCGCCACGGTCGTGGCCGCCGGCACCGGCGGGGCGAAGCGGATAGGCCGTCAGCAGTTCCTGGACTTCCTCGCGTCGTACGAGGAGGCGGCACAGGCCGTGATGTGCGCGGTGGCCGGGAAACTGCGGTGGGCGACACGGCGGCGCCAGGACTTCGGGAGCTGCCCGGTGGGGACGCGGGTGGCCCGCGTCCTGCTGGAGCTGGCGCGGGCGTACGGGCAGCCCTGCGCGGCCGGGATCTCGATCGGGGTGTCGCTGACCCAGCCGGAGCTGGCGGAGCTGGTCGGCGCCTCCGAACCGAGTGTGCACCGGGTGCTGCGTTCCCTGCGCGAGCAGGGCGTCGTCGAGACCGGCTACCGTCGGGTCCTGGTCAAGGACCTCCCCGAGCTCACGCGGCTCACCGCCACGGACGGGGACGCCGTTCAGCCGGTCGTCCCCGCGAGCACCAGCCACAGGGTCGCCGCGAGGACCATCGCGCCCACCCAGCCGACGGCACGGCTCGTGTAGCCGTTCTTCAGGGCGGCGATCCTCGCGATGGCGTGCGCCGCCGCCCATGCCTGCGCCGCCATTCGCCCGTTGTCGGCCCCCGCGTGGTCCGCCGCGTCCAGGGAGAACCTGTTGGGTTCCGAGTGCCGTCCCGTACGCGGGCGGATCACCTGTACCAGCAGGTATCCCGAGACGGTGAACGTGAGCACGTAGGCGAGCGAGGCCAGCCAGAACAGTACGGCCGGCAGGTCGGTCGGCGCCGGGGCACCGACCGACCCGATCCGCGCGGACACCACGGCCGCGAGCCCCACGTGCACCGTGACCAGGGTCCCCGCCTTGGCGTCCGCCTGCTGCGTGACCTGCTGGAACGACGCCATCGCGGCGACCGCCGCCGCCAACTCCCTTGCCCCCGTCTCGTGATCGGCCATCGCTCAGTGCCCGCCGTGGTGGAAGGGGTGGATGTCGTGGAAGTGGGGGCCGGGGTCGTGGTGGCCCGGATCGTCGTGGTGGTACGGGTCCTGGTGGTACGGGTCTTGGTGGTGCGGATCGTCGTGGTGGTACGGGGCCTGGTGGTGTGGGTCGTTGTGATGGGGACCGGAGTCGTGCGGGTCGTGGTCGTGCGGGTCGCTGCGATGGGGATCGGGGTGATGCGCGTCCCCGTGATGCGGAGCGGCGTGGTGCGGGTCCCCGTGGTGTGCGCCAGGGAGCCGGGGGTCGCCGTGGTGCTCGCTCCCGTGATGGGCACCCGCGTGGTGCCGCCCCTGGTGGTGACCGCCGGGGCGGTCACCGGCGTACGGTTCCGTCGCGTCCGTGTCGTCGAAGTCCCCGTCGCCGCCCCCGTACGAGGCGCCCGTACCGCAGCCCGGCAGCACCCACTCCCGCAGCGTCTGGCTGTGCGACACCACCGTGGCCGCGAGGTGCGCCGCGCCCAGCGCCGGGACGACGAACTCGCGCATCGCCGTACGCCCCGGCGAATGCCCCCAGATCACCGGCTCGGCCCCCGGATCCCGGGCGGGAGCCGAGGGCGGAACATGCAGCCAGGCGCCGCAGGCGAAGTCCTTCTTGACGACCGCCATGTCGATCCGCCGGAACTCGGCGGACAGACCGCGCCCGTCGGGGAGGATCACGTCCCGGTACATCTCGTCCGGCACGGCCAGCGCCAGGTCGCTGCCCGCTTCGTCCTCGAGGGCGTCACGCAGCCCGTCGGCGTCGACCAGCCGGTTGACCAACACGACGCAGTCGCCCAGGTACCCCCGGTCGGCCCGGGAGACCGACCCCAGCGCGAGAGCGGCCCGCATCCGCATCCGGCCGAACGCACCGGGCGTGCGGTTCGCCTGGTAGAGACCGTCCCGCAGGCCGAGGATCAGCGCCGGGACCACCCGTACGGCGTCGATCCGGGCCGGGAAGACGACCAGCTGGCCGTCGCCCTGCACCTGCTGCTGGGCACGGACGCGCAGCACCCGGGCCCGGCGCAGCGCGTGTTCGACCACGAGCCGGAGCCGGTACTGCGCGTCCTCCTGCGCGCGGTAGCCGTGCCGGCTGTACTGGCGCAGGTCCACGGCCAGGCACAGCCGCCTGCGGTAGCGGGCCATCACATCCTCGTCAACTCGGCGACCAGGTCGCCGATCTCGTCGTCGGCGCGGCTCAGCTGTTCGTCCAGCCGGGTCAGTTCCAGGCGGCGGCGCTCGACCTCCTCCTCGCCCTGCTGCAGCGCCTCCCGGGCGGAGGCCACGCTGCGGGAGAGCTCCTCGATCCGGGAGGACATGCCCTGGGCGATCTTCTTCTGGACGGGCTCCATGGTCTGTGCGGCGAAGGCCCGCGCGGCCTTCTGGGCCTCCTTGGGGGCCGCGAGCCGCAACTCGGTGGCCATCTTGCGGCCGAGCTCCTCCCGCATCTTCTTCTCCACCCGGTCACCGGCGCTGTTGGCCTGGAAGATGCCCTGGGCGATCCAGGCGGCGACGAGCGTCGGCACTCCGAACGGGGTGGCCATCCAGGCCGCGATGATGGCGAAGGCCGGCAGGAAGGTGCGCAACGCCTCCTTCGCCCCGAACCGCGCGCCGACCAGGGCACCCGCCGGCCCGCTGAGCCAGAGTCCGCCCACCCCCGTCAGGAACCGGATCAGTGGTTCCTCTTCCCGCCCTTCCCGCGCGACGACCGTCCCACTCGCCCCGTGCAGATCGATCCGCAGTTTCTCCAGAGCCGCCTCGAAGGAGGTCAGTTCGGCGTTCATCCGCTCGGCGAGGCTCTCCAGGTCCTGCTCGATCACGGGCTTCAGCGACTCGGTGACCCAGTGGACCACCTTCTCCTCCATGGCCTTCGCCGTGCCGGCGACGATCTCCTCCGCCACCTGCTGGGCGCGCTCCGTGGCCTTCAGGGGATTCAGGCCGAGCCTGGTGGTGATGTCGACTTCCTTCGCGACCACGGGCGCCTCGTCGGCGACGGCCGCGAGGAAACCGCCGAGCAGCGTCTCGACCCGGTCCTGCAGCACCCGGGTCTGGTTGCGGATGTCCAGACCGATCTGCTGGGCCTGAGCCTCCAGCTCCCGCAGCGGCTGCTGGGCCGCCGCCCAGCGGCGTTCCAGTTCACCGATGTCCGAGTCGAGCAGGTTCAGCCTGCCGGGGATGCCGCGGCGCAGCTCCCGTGTGCGGGCCAGCAGGGAGCGGGCCGGGCCGAGCAGCTTGGCCTTGTGCCGCTCCGTCACCAGGTATCGTTCCAGTTCCCTCTCCACCGTGCCCACCCCGGAACGCCGGAACGCGTCCTCGTCGCCCGCCATCCGGGCCCGCAGCGCCGACTTGGCGTCCACGAAGAAGAACCGGCTCCGGTCGCGGTCCTCGCCGCGCAGGTCGGTGATGCGCCGCCGGGCGGAGGTCATCACGTCGTCGCGCTCGTGATCGTCGATGGCGTCGTAGTAGGTGAAGACGAAGAACGGGTCGTGCGCCTGCAACTCCCGGTCCAGGAAGTCGGACTCGCTGATGCTCATGGGGGCGATGGCGTGCTGGAGGAAGATCACCGCGTCGGCGGCGCTCAGGTGCCTGAGGGTGATCTCGTCGTGGGTGTCGTAGGCGTTGAGGCCGGGCGAGTCGATCAGTACGACGTTGTGGCGGCACAGCTCCAGCGGCCAGACCACCTCGGCCTTGACGTACGGGCTGCGCTCGTCACCCGAGGCGTGGTCGACGGTGATGAGTTCGAGGAGACGGTCCGGGTCGACGGCCTGCGGTTCGGTGGCATCTTCGGTCCACAGCAGTGCGGCCGGCGACTCGCCGAACCTGACCTCGGTGATGACCGCGGTGGCGGGCGTCGCCTTGACCGGCAGCACCCGGTCTCCCAGCAGGGCGTTGACGAAGGTGGACTTCCCGCGGTTGAAATCGCCGACCACCATCACATGGAAGGCTTCGTTCTCGATCCGTTCGAGCAGTGCCGTCACCTCGCCGACGGCGCCGTCGTCGCCGATCTGCGTGGCGGCCTTCTCCGTCCGGCGGCACATCTCGGCCAGCCGCAGCCGCCGTTCGGCGGCCGCCGCGTACCCGCCCTCTTCCGTGGTCATGGGTAGGTCGTCCTTTCCCTGGTTCATGTGCGTTCTTCCTCAGCCCCGGTCGCCGGCGAGCAGCGCGGCCCGGATGCGGGCGGCCAGTTCCTCCGCGGCGCTCGCCAGGTCCGGCCAGTCGGCACCGGAGACCGATGCCGACTCGACCGCCGCCCGCCTGGCGTCGCTCCACGCCCGGTGCGCGTCGCGCAGCCCGCCGAACACATCCGCATAGACCTCGGCGAGTACATCGCCGGCCTGCCGCTGGAAGGCCCCCGTGCTCTCGTCGACCACGCGCACCAGGACGGCGTCGACCTCGCGCCGCCGCTCCTCGGTGACGTTTCGGACGTAGGACTCGGCCAGCAGCCCGCCGACCAGGCTGAGGACGCCGCCGTAGACCATCGGCGGCGGACCGGACCGGGCGGTGTCCGATCGTGAGGCCTGGCGCGCCGCGGCGATCAGGAAGCCGAGGACCGAACCGCCCTGGGCACCCAGACGGGTGGCCAGGCGGACCCGGGAGAGGCTGGAGACCTCGCCGGAGATGTCGGGTTCGGCCGAGAGCTCCAGCGTGGCGGGCACCCGGCTGCGGGCCGCGTCCGGCAGCCTGCGCGCCACTTCCCCGTCAAGCCAGTCGATGTCCGCGGCCATCGCCGGCAGCAGGACGGTGCGCTCGGAATGCCTGGCCAGCAGCGACAGTTCATGACGCAGCCGGACCGGCAGGTCGCGTTCCCACCAGAGGCTCGGGTCGGGAGCGCGCTCCAGTTCCCAGCGCAGCCGTTCGATGATCCCGTCGCGTCCCTTCCGGAGCTGCTCGCGCAGCCGGTCGCACAACTGGAGCTGGCGGGCCGTCAGATCCACCCGGAGCTGCTCCCACTGCCGTTCCTCGCTCTCCCGCAGCGCCTGCGCCAGCCCGGCCTGCTCAGCGGCCTCCTCTTCCGGGAGCCGGCCGACCGCCTCCGCCTCGGCGGCGATCCGGGCCATCGCCTCGCAGTGGTCCGCCACCTGGGCGGCGATACCCCGGTCACGCCACAGGGCCCGTCCGCTGGCGCGGGCGAAATCCTCCAGCAGGGAGCGCAGGGCGGCGAGTTCGGGCTCACCGCCGCCGGGCACCGGAGCGGTGAGCACGGGAAGACCGGCCGGCCCGGTCAGCCGCTTCCTCAGATCCCGTACGGCCTCCTCGCGGTCGTCGCCGTCGACCAGGTCCAGCATGGTCACGACGACGGCGACGAAGGGCACGTGCCGGCACAGGACCTCCTCCTCGAGGAGGCGCCGCTCGGTGATGCTCATCGGGGAGAGGGCGGAGACCACGAACAGCACCGCGTCGCTTCCGGCAGCGGCACGTCGCACCTGCTCGAACTGCTCCTCCGTACCGGAGTTGACCCCCGGCGTGTCCACCAGCTCGGCGTCCAGACCGGCGAGCCAGTCGTCGGCGACCGCCACCGTCACGGAAGGTTCCGGCTGCCCGTTCGGAGCGTCCGGCTCCGGAGCCCGCGGGGTGCCGGTGAGCCCGCCCCAGAGGTTCTCGTCGTCGAGCTTGCGCAGTTCCCGGCGGCCGTCCGGCCGGTCGAGGGTCAGCCCCTCCTCGTCGCCGGCCCGGATCACCACGGGCGCCCGCGTGACCGGCAGCGAACCGGTCGGCAGCAGGTCGCGGTCCAGGAGCCGGTTGATCAGCGTGGACTTGCCGCGGTTGAACTCGCCCACCACGGCGATCCGGAACGCGGGCCGGCCGCGCCCGGCGGCCAGCAGGTCCAGCGCCTCCCGGATGTGGTCCTGTCCGTGGTCCTCGGCGAGCCGACGGGCCTCCCGCAGCCAGCCGGGGGTGGCGCTGCCGACATCGGGGACGCGGGTGGTGGACCCGGCCTCCGGCGGCGGGCCCGCATCGGGTCGGGATGTGCTGCTCACGGGTCACGGCTCCTCTGGGTCGGGGACGGTACGGCCGGTCTCCCGGCGCAGGGCGGCGACTTCGTCGCGCCGCCGCCGGGCGGCCGCCGCGGTCTTCTCGGCGTGGGCGATCCCGGCGGCCAGTTCGGCCCGCCGCCGGTCGTGGGCCGCGGTGAGGCGGGCGATCTCCTCGCGCCACTCGTCGTCGTACTGCCGCCGGAGCGCGGCGACGCTCTCGGTGACGCCCTGCGCGACACGGGGCAGGCAGGCGGCGGTGAGGGCGTCGATCTCCCCGTGCGCCGCGGCGATGACCGGTCGGGCCTGCCGCAGGAACTGCTCCCGGGTCGCGTCGGGGCCGCGCCGTCCGAAGAGCGCGCCGAGCGCGCCGCCGACGACGGTGCCGACGCCCGGGGCGACCAGGCTGCCGGCCAGGGCGCCGGCCATCGCCCCGCCGCCGGTGCGCCAGTTGGCGCTGGTGGTCAGCCGGGTGCCGATCGCGGTGAGCGCCCGGTCGATGCCGGACATGTCCGGGCCGGGGGGCTCCGGCCACACCATCTGGGGCACCGGGGGAGCCGTGCGTGCCTCGCCCGCCAGTTCGGCGAGCGCGCTGTACTGGGCCGCGAAGTCCCGGGCGAGTTCCCCGGCGGCGGCGGTCAGCACCTCGCCGGCCCGCTTCGCCGCCGTGCGGACGGCTTGCCGGGCGTCCTGCCGTAAGTGGCGCCGGACCAGACGGGACACCTCTTCCGCGGCGCCGGCCAGGTCGTTGATCTTCTCGCCCGCCACCGCGTTGCCGACCTTCACGTCGAGCGTCGTACGGGACAGCGCCGAAGTCCGGGTCAGGGCGGCGGCGTTCAGCTCGGTCCCGGCCCGCTCCCTGGTGCGCGCGGCCCAGGCGTCGAGGAAGGCGGGGAAGTCCGGCAGCGTGAGGGCCGCCAGCTCGCGCTCGCCCCGGCCGAGCGCGGCGCGCCGGGCCTCGGCGGTCTCCTCCACCGCCGACAGCAGCTCCGAGAGCAGCCCGAGCACCGTGGCGGCGACGGCGGACCGGCGGCTGTCCGCGGCCAGCCGCGCGATCCGCGCCTCCACCTCCAGGAACGGCGCGAGATGGCCGGACCCGCCCGGCTCGCGGCCGGCGCCGGTGACCTCGCCGAGCGCCTTCCCCGGGGCGCAGGGCAGCAGCAGCGGATCCGCGTATCCCAGATCCCGCAGCCGGCGCCCGACCACCTCGACCGCCTCGGGGCGTTCCTCCTCGTCGAGCAGGTCGAGCTTGGTGAGGACGAACGCGCACCGGTCGTGATGGTCGCGCAGCGGCCCGGTGAGAAAGTCCACCAGGGTCAGCGAGATCGCCGCGACGGCGGGCACCACCACCAGCGCCACGTCCGCCTGCCGCGCCGCGGCCTCGGCGAGCTCCCGGTGTCCCCGCTCGGTCACGCTGAACCCCGGGGTGTCGATCACCGTGACGCCGCCGCCCAGCAGCCGCACCGGCGAGAGCACCCGCAGAGCGCGCACCTCGTCCGCCAGTTCCGTGGTCAGCACCCGCTCCAGCGCCTGCTCCAGGGTGTCCGGCCCGGCCTCCCGGCCCCGCCCCGCCCACCCGGCGAACGGCGCGGACGGCCACCGCAGGACGGAGTCGTCGGCGGTACGCACCGTCAGGCCCTCGGCGCCGTCGCGGTGTTCCAGCACCGTGGTCGTACGCGTCGTCACACGGGCGGAGGAGGGCAGCAACCGGCGCCGCAGGAAGGCGTTGAGCAGCGTGCTCTTGCCGCTGGACGTCTCGCCGAACACCGCCACCCGCAACCGTGGGTCGTCGGCGCGCGCCTGGACCGCGAAAAGCCGGGCACGCAGCTCGTCGCGGCGTTCGGCCGGCAGACCGAGACTGCCGAGCAGCCCCTGGATCCACCGCAGATGCCCGGTGACCACGGGGGCCCACGCCGCTCCGGGACCGGCCACCACCAGCTGTTCTGTCACGGCGTCAGCGTAGGAATGACCTGATGGCCGGATCCTCGTCACATGATGGGATGTCCTGAACGGGCGCTTCCCGTCTCACCTCGCCACGACGGGCCCCGACACGGCGTCGAAGGCGTGGGTCACCTCCGCCGCCGTGCCCGGCGCGAGGAGTCCGCGGGCCCGTTCCTCGTGGTGGCGGTCGGTGGCCGTGAGGCGGGTGTGGTGCTGGGCGAGGTGGTCCGCCAGGTCGGCGAGCACCCCCGACGGCAGGGCCAGCAGCACCACGGGCAGGCCGGACGCGGTCTGCACGAGCGTCACCAGCGCCGCGTCGTGCCCGACCAGCAGTCACTGGGCGCCGACCGTCTGCATCCACGTACCGACGTTGGAGACCAGCTGGGCGATCCACAGCGCCCGGAAGACCCGAGCCGCGAGCGGCGCCCACGGCGAGTCCGGGGTGACGGCCATCTCAGGCCTGCGCCTTGGCCCAGACGGCGTCGGTCGCGGAGAGGCGGTGGATGGTCACCGAGGTGACCGCGAGCAGGACCAGGGCGAGCGCCAGCGTCGCCACCAGGTGCCCGTGGCGCAGGAGTTGGGCTCCGGCCAGTGCCCCGGCGAACATGGCCAGCACCGACAGCACCCGGCGGCCGGGCCGCGGCGCCGCCCCGCCCGCGGCCCCGGAGTCGGCGGCCAGGCCGGTCAGGGTCAGCGTCAGGACCGTGGTGGTGAGGTCCGGCACGCCGAGGCGGCGCGCGGCGGCGTTCTGCAGGCCCATGGCGAGGCCCAGCGACACGATCAGGGCGTACTGCGCGCCGGTGGTGACGCGGCCGTCGGCGACCGCGGCGACCGCGGTCGCCACGGCGACGAGCAGCGTCTGCAGCGCGGTGGCCGTCCGCAGCAGATGCCCGCGGTGGGCGGCGAACCGGGTGCCGAGCCCGCCACCGGCGAGCGCCCCGAGCAGGAACGCCGCCAGCGACACGATCGACGCGCGCGCCGACAGGTTCGCCGCGCCGGCCAGGGCGAAGCCGAGGAAGACCACGTTCCCGGTCATGTTGGCGACGAAGACATGCCCGAGCGCCAGATAGCTCACCGCGTCGACCAGCCCCGTGACCACGGTCAGGGTCAGCATCAGCGGCGGCAGCGGGCCGTTCCGGTCCCCGCCGGGCGGCACCAGGGTGCGGGCCGCGTCAGTCAGCAACCGGCGCATGTCCCGCCCTCTCCGACGCCGGGTGGTGCAGCACCGCCCGGGTGAGCAGCCCGCTGGCCGGGCCGATCACGATCGCCGCGACCCGGACCCACCACGGCCACGGCGTCACCCCGAGGGCGTGGTCGGCCGACCAGTCGCCGGGGCCGGTCAGCGACAGCGCCCCGGAGACGACGACGAGGACCATCGGATACTCGTAGCCGTCGTTCTGCACCCACAGCCCGTTGCGCCACTTCACCGTGGCCGCGACCGTCATCACCCCCATGGCGGCCATCGCCGCCGCGGGCGTGAGCAGCCCGGCCGCCAGGAACAGGCCGGCGCCGATCTGGCTGCCGCCCGCGGCGAGCGCGGTGAGCCGGCCGCCGCGGAAGCCGTCGCGGCGGAACTCCTCGGTTCCGCCCGCCAGACCGTTGCCCCCCAGCCGGAAACTGACCTTCTGCACCCCGTGCCCGGCGATGAGGAGACCCGTCACCAGCCGGAGGACCAACAGTCCGATGTTCATCGCGTCGCTTCCGCCGTCGGGTCAGCCGGCCGCGTGGGCGCCGATGACGGCCTGGGCGTAGACGATGCCGAGGCCGTAGGCACCGCCGTGCTCCTTGACGACCTCGGTGACCGGGCCGTACGTCTCGGTGCGCGCCCAGTCCCGCTGCAGCTCCAGCAGCACCTGCACCCAGGTCACCGGGACGGCACCGGCCTGGATCATGCGCTGGACGGCGTGCTCGTGGGCCTGCGGGCTGACGCCGCCGGACGCGTCGGTGACGACGTACACCTCGTAACCCTGGGCCAGCGCGGACAGCGTCGGCAGGACGACGCAGACCTCGGTCCACAGACCGGCGATGACCAGCTTCTTACGGCCGGTGGCCTTGACCGCCTCGACGAAGGCGAGGTCCTCCCAGGCGTTCATCGTGGTGCGGTCGATGATCTTCTGGTCGGGGAAGACGTCGGCCAGCTGCGGCAGGATCGGGCCGGAGAAGGACTCGGCGGCCACGGTGCTCAGCACCACCGGCACGTCGAACACCTTGGCGGCCTTCGCCAGGCCCACCGTCGCGTTGATGATGGCGGTGCGGTCGCCGCTGCCGGTGCCGAAGAACATCTGCGGCTGGTGGTCCACGAACAGGACCGCGGAGTTGTCGGGGGTCAGCAGGTCGGGGCTGGGGGCCGCGGTGACCTCTGCGATGTCGGCCATGGGTGTGCCTTTCCTTGTGTGCGTGGGTGTGGGTGTTGGTGTGGTCAGAGCGTTCGGAGCGCGCGGTCAGAGAGAGAAGCAGGGGTCGAAGGCGGCGCCGGCACCGGGCGCGAGGGTGCCCCGCCGGACCCGCCACTGCCGGTGCAGTTCCGCCTCGGCGACGGCCTCGGCCAGCGACTCGGCCTGCCGGACCCCCGGCAGGCCCGCGCCGGGCGCCGCCTGGTAGCCGCCGAAGTGCGCCACCGGGCTCCAGGCGGGGCTGACCGGGGGCAGTTCCTCGTCGAGGCCCTCGTACTCGGCGGCGGCGTACACGATCCGGCCGCCGGTGACCGTCAGCAGCGACTCGATGTGCGGGATCACCGGCTCGGCCACCGTGAGGAAGTCCTCGGACAGGATCGCGAGGTCGGCGAAGCAGCCGGGACGCAGCACGCCCTTGACGTCCTCCTCGCCGGTCAGCGCGGCCCCGGACCGGGTGAACAGCGCAAGGGCGGTCTCCCGGTCCAGGCGGTGCCGGGGCGCGCGCAGCGCGAGGTCGCCGACGGTCCGGCCGCTGACCAGCCAGTGCAGGGCGACCCAGGGGTTGTAGCTGGAGACCCGGGTGGCGTCCGTACCGGCGCCCACCGTCAGCCCGCGCTCCAGCATGGCCCCGATCGGCGGGGCGTCCGCGGCGGCCCCGGGACCGTACCGGCGCAGGAAGGCCTCGCCCTGGAAGGACAGCCGGTTCTGCACGGACAGGGCGCCGCCGAGGGCGGCGATGCGGTCGAGGCTGTCCGGGGAGACGGTCTCCGCGTGGTCGAACAGCCAGCGGTTCCCGGCCGGGAAGAGCCCGTCCGCGGCGAGCTTCTCGAACACCGCGAGGTCGCGGCGGATGGTCTCGTCGTATGTGGCGTGCAGCCGGAAGCCCCAGCCGTTCTCCATGAGGAGCCGGACCGCCTTCTCGAACTCCGCCTCGTAATCCGGGGCGAGTTCCGGGCGCGGCTGGCTGAAATTCTCGAAATCCGCGGCCGCCCAGGTGAGATTCTCGCCGGCGCCGTTCAGCCGCAGCCAGGCGTCCCCGTCCTCGGGGCGGGTCATTTCGATCCAGCGGGTGAGGTCGGCTATCTCCTGGCCCGCTGTCTGCGGAAAGAGGTGATAGGCGATGCGCAGCGACAACCGGCCTTCCTCGGCCAGTTCCACCACCGTCCGGTAATTCTCGGGGAAATTCTGGAAGCCGCCGGCCGCGTCGATCGCCGACGTCAGCCCGAACCGGTTCAGCTCGCGCAGGAAATGCCGGGTCGAGGTCTTCTTGTCCTCGCCCTCCAGCACCGGCGTCTTGGCCAGCGTCGAGTACAGGACCAGGGCGCTCGGGGCCGCCAGCAGCATGCCCGTGGGCTCCCCGTCCCGGCCGCGTACGATCTGCCCGCCCTTGGGGTCGGGCGTGTCCCGGCCGAATCCGGCCGCCTTCAGCGCGGCCCGGTTGAGCACGGCCGCCTGGTACAGGTGCAGCACGAACACGGGGATGTCCGGCGCGGCGGCGTTCAGCTCCGCGACCGTCGGCAGCCGCCGCTCGGCGAACTGCTCCGCCGACCAGCCGCCCACCACCCGCACCCACTGCCCCTTCGGGGTGCGGGCGGCCTGCTCGCGCAGCATCGCCAGGCCCTGACGCAGGGTCGGCACGCCGTCCCAGCGCAGCTCCAGTACGTAGTTGAGGCCGCCGCGGATCACGTGCAGGTGGGCGTCGTTGAGGCCCGGCACCACCCGCCGTCCGAGCGCGTCCACCACCCGTGTGCCCGGGCCGATACGGCCGGCCACGTCCCCGTCGTCGCCGACGGCCACGACGACGCCGTCGCTGACGGCGAGGGCCGTCGCCTGTGGGCGGCGCGGGTCCTGGGTATGGATACGCGCATTGCGGACGACGAGTTCCGCGGCGTTGTCGGTGGCTTGCGGGACCAGCCCGCCGACCGGCATGGATGACACCGTGGGAAACCCCTCCCGAATTCGAATTGCTGCGGTGTCACGCTAAGCCGATGCGCCGGACCGGCGTGTTCCGTCCGTGCACCCAATGCGTTCTCAAAGTGCACTGCCGACGCACCGGCATTCGGTGCGCTGTGGGAACAGCACGAGTGCACTCGCAGACAATGACCGGCCACCCGCCGGTTTTAGCGTTGCGCACGTCTCGACCAACACCGCACCACGGAAACACCAGGAGATGCACATGTCCGAAGCCGTCGAGCCGGTCACGCCGGTGCTGGAGCCCGCGGCGGCCGCCTTCGCGGAGGCGACCGCCAACCCGCCCTTCCTCTTCGACCTGCCCCCGGCGGAAGGGCGCAAGGCGGTCGACGAGGTGCAGTCCGGCGAGATCGACAAGCCCGCGGTCGACGAGGAGTGGATCACCGTCTCCGGCGGCCCGACCGGTGAGGTCCGCGCCCGCGTCGTCAAGCCCGCCGGCGCCGAGGGCACCCTGCCGGTGATCCTCTACATCCACGGCGCCGGCTGGGTGTTCGGCAACGCCCACACCCACGACCGCCTGGTGCGCGAGCTCGCCGTCGGCGCGGGTGCCGCCGTGGTCTTCCCCGAGTACGGCCTCTCGCCCGAGGCCCGCTACCCGGTCGCGATCGAGCAGAACTACGCGGTCGCCCGGTGGGTCGTGGAGCAGGGCGGCACCAAGGGCCTGGACGGCTCCCGCCTCGCCGTGGCCGGTGACTCCGTGGGCGGCAACATGACGGCCGCCCTGACTCTCATGGCCAAGGAGCGCGGCGACGTCCCGCTGGTCCAGCAGGTCCTCTTCTA